>JBHLLO010000112.1:0-2618 GCA_048885535.1 Candidatus Hermodarchaeota archaeon | reverse complement strand
TGTTAGAAGAAAAAGCTAAGGTCCCAGTTTATGATCTTGGACCAAGTTAGCTTCAGTATTTAAAGATTATCTCAATTGAGTATTCTTAATTTAAGTAAAGATTTGAAAAAAATAGAGGAAATAAGTGAGAATTTTATGAGTAAATTAAATATTGACTTCAAAATTGTAGAAAAAGCCAGAGAAATCGCTAAAAAAATAGCATTGGACACTCAAAAATTTATCGATCAACATACCACAACAACTATAGAGAGAACCGTATGTAGATTAATGGGCGTAGATGGAGTCGATGAATTTGGAGTGCCTTATCCAAATATTTTAATTGATCATATCAATAAGAATAATGATCTTGGAATTGGGGCTTCGCTCTTAATTGGAAACGCTATGATACATACTAGTCAAAATCCTCAAAAAATTGCTGAAGGAATTGCAAATGAAACATTGGATTTTTCAAATTTAGAATTCAATGAGTTAAGTGACATTAAGAAAACAATTGAACCTATAGTTAAAGAATCGCTTGAAAAGATAAAACAAAATAAGCAAAAGAGAATTGATCTGCTTAAAAAATACGGTGATAAAGAAGGACCCTATATCTATGTAATTGTAGCAACTGGAAATATTTATGAAGATATAATCCAGGCGAGAGCTGCTGCAAGACAAGGAGCAGATATAATAGCAGTTATTAGGTCTACTGGACAAAGTCTTCTAGATTACGTGCCACACGGTCCAACAACGGAAGGATATGGAGGAACTTATGCAACCCAAGAAAATTTTAGACTTATGAGAGAGGCTTTAGACGAAGTAAGTGAAGAACTAAGTAGATATATTAGATTAACTAATTATTGTTCTGGTTTATGTATGCCCGAGATAGCTGTTATGGGAGCGTTTGAGCGATTAGATGTTATGTTAAATGATGCTTTATATGGAATTTTATTTAGAGATATTAATATGCAAAGAACAATTATTGACCAGTACTTTTCCAGAATGATAAATGCATACGCAGGTGTAATAATTAACACCGGTGAAGACAATTATCTCACCACTGCTGATGCCTACGAAGCAGCTCATACTGTTTTAGCGTCTCAATTCATTAATGAGCAGTTTGCTTTCCTAGCTGGTTTAAAAGAAGAACAAATGGGATTAGGTCACGCTTTTGAGATGGATCCAGATTTAGAAAATGGGTTTTTATTTGAATTAGCTCAGGCACAAATGACACGAGAAATCTTTCCTAAAGCTAGTTTGAAATACATGCCCCCAACAAAATTTATGTCCGGAAATATATTCAAAGGGCATATCCAAGATACATTATTCAATATTATTACGATTATGACTAACCAAAAAATACATCTCTTGGGTATGCTTACTGAAGCAATCCATACTCCTTTTATGTCGGATAGAGCATTATCAATTGAAAATGCGCACTATATATTTAATAACATGAAATCAATTAGTGAGGAAATATCCTTTAAGAAGGGAGGTTTAATGGAAAAGAGAGCTAATCAAGTCTTAAATGATGCATTCCAATTACTACAAGAAATTGAAAAAGAAGGGCTATTTAATACTATTGAAAAAGGTATTTTTGCTAATATTAAGAGAGCAGTGGATGCTGGAAAAGGTTTAGAAGGTGTAGTTAAGAAAGATAAAGATTATTTTAATCCATTTTTAGAAATCATGAAAAAAGAATTAATAGGTGGTGAGATTTAATTTGGAACTAAATAAGGCTATAGATCCTACTAGAATAAAACCATATGGTGATACTCTTAATGATGGAAAAATTCAAATTAGTTTTACGCTTCCCGTAGAAGATGGTGAAAAAGCTGTAGTTGCTGCTAAAAGTATAGCTGAAAGATTAGGTTTAGAAGATCCTAATGTAGTTTATCATAAAAAACTAGACTTTGGATTTACCTTTTTCATTATATATGGGTATGTAAATTTGACTATTGATTATACAAAAATTAAGACTGAATCAGTTGAAGTTGAAAAGATGGCGATTAAGGAGATTAATGAATTTATTCGTTCCAACATTAAACGTAAAGTTATAGTACTTGGGGCAACTACTGGAACCGACGCTCACACTGTTGGAATATCTGCAATTATATCGATGAAGGGTTATGCAGGACATAAGGGGCTTGAGAGTTATGAAATGATAGATGCTTACAATCTGGGAAGTCAAATAACAAATGAAGAATTTATAAAAAAGGCAATTGAGATGAAAGCAGATGTACTCCTTGTATCCCAAACAGTTACACAAAAAAATATCCACGTAAAGAATTTAACTAATCTAGTAGAATTATTAGAAGCAGAAGGATTAAGAGACAAAATTATACTTATCTGTGGAGGTCCTAGAATAAATAATGAATTAGCGAAAGAACTTGGATATGATGCAGGGTTTGGTCCAGGAACCTTCGCAGAAACCGTTGCATCTTATTTTATAAAAGAGATTGTTAATCGGCAACGATTTTGATTGGCATATAATGTCATAAAATAATTCCCTTTTACCTCAAATAGAATCCTTATTTTAGCACAAAATGAGGTGATAGTTTTAATAATAATTCAGACTAATCCATATTAAAGATCGAAAATCTTAAAAATTTAAGGTCGAGAATAATGAAAAAAGAAGA
>JBHLLO010000111.1:0-2644 GCA_048885535.1 Candidatus Hermodarchaeota archaeon | reverse complement strand
TATATATACGATTACGCTTGAGGGGATTGGAATAGTAGCAGGTCCAACAGTGTGGTCAAATAACACGGCAATTACGTTTAATGTTCCAGATGGTTCAGCAGTAGGTCAATATATTTATACTGTTAATTTTACAGATGACTATAACAACTTCATTACTGATGCAGTTATTATGACAGTTGAAGATACGATTGATCCTATTGTAACAAATGCACCTAGCGACTTCAGCGTTAATCAAGGTTATACAGGGGTAAATATTTCTTGGACAGCAACAGATCCTCATCCGAGCACTTATACAATCGAATTAGAAGGATCAGGTATAATAGAAGGTCCAACAGCATGGTTAAGTGGAGTCGCCATTACATATTTTGTTCCAGAAGGGCTTGCAGCAGGTCAATATAGTTATACTGTAAACTTTACAGATCAATATGGTAATTCAATTACTCACACAGTTACTTTGACTGTTGCATCTCCAGGAGGTATATCTCCAGAATTAATTGTTATCATATCTTCCGTTGTCGGAGGAGGATTAGTGATTGGCATCTCAATTGTACTAATAATGAGAAGAAAACGGAAGCTAACCTAATTACATTTTTTTTAACGTTTAACCTCTAAATCTTTTTTGAAGCGTTTTTTCGTGTAATATAAAAGATAAAATAAGAAAGCCAAATCCAAATATTAAGAGGTACCCAAAATCAATAAGTAAACCAAAGGATCCAAAAGCACTTTGTTTTCCAAGCCCTACATTTAAAGTATCCAAAAAATATGTTAAAGGAGAAATTAGTACTACCGGATTAATTATAATAGGCATAAATAATGGACTAATGAATACTAAAGGAAATTTAATTAGTATAGTAAGAATCATTGTTGAGGCTGGGGTGTCTGTTGGAGGTACTGAAAGAATTAAACTAAAAGAAGAAAATGAAAATGATGCTAATAAAATTCCGGGTATCAAGATCAATAGATTAATATTTTTCCATAACTCAAAAAAGGTTATGCCCAGTATTAAAGGAACTGTGGTAAATATACATCCAAAAGTAAATGAACTCCAAATATTTCCAAGAAGTATTGTTCTGATAGAAACTGGACAAGTAATTAGGCGTTCAAGAGTCTTCTGCCTTGTTTCCCACGGAAAAACTACTGGTCCAATTGAAGTAGATGTTAAAAATAAGACCATAGCCATTAATCCAGAAATTATGTAGATGGGCATAATTTCTCTTCCAACTGTGAATGCTAAGAATAACATGATAGGAAAAAGTATTCCTTGGATGACTACAGGCCCTTTATTATAATAGATCCGTAAATCTTTCTTACTAACTGCAACTGAGCGTTTAAATTGAGTAATAAGTATTTTAAATTTTGAATGTTCTTCAAAGATTTCTTCTTTAATTGTCCTCACCTTCTTTAATTGCATTAATAAATACTTCTTCTAGTGATGGTTCTGGTGTATTGATTTTCATAATCTCAATATTATTGGACCTTGTTAGATTGATTAGCTGGGTAATAGCTTTATCTAAGTCATTGACAATTATATGATAATAATCTTTAACTTTATTAATCCGACTAATCCCCTCTAAGTCTTTAAATTTATAAAGATCTATTTCTCTAGAGAGATGTAAATCAATTGACTGATATTCTTTTTCTATAGCTCGTAAATTCTGAGGTGTATCCAATTTTATGATTTTGCCTTTATTAATTATTGCAATCCTATCACATAATTCATTTGCGACATCCATATTGTGGGTTGTTAAAAAGATGGTCAAACCATTTTTATTATATTCTTTTATTAAATTTTTTATAATAATACTGGATTGTACATCTAAGCCAGAAGTAGGCTCATCTAAGAACAGAATCTTCGGCTCACTCATGAGAGCCATACATAACAGCAATCTCTGCTTCATTCCTTTCGAATATTTTTTTGCCAAACTATCTTTTCTTTCGAATAATTCAAACTTCTTAAGAAGGTTTAAAGCTCTTTCTTTTCGTTGTTCTTTAGGAATACTGTACAGTTCACCAATAAAGTAAAGGTTTCTTAATCCCGTTAAGTCCATATAGACATTAGCTTCTTCTGGAACATTTCCAAGAATCTGTTTAATCAGAATCTGGTTTTTCCATATATTTTTCCCATAAATCTCTATATTCCCTTGGGTAGGTTTCAATACACCTGTCATCATTCGGATTGTGGTTGTTTTTCCCGCTCCATTCGGACCAAGAAATCCAAAAATCTCTCCTCCTTCTATGGAAAAGCTAACATCATCAACAGCTCTAATTTCACCAAAATGCTTAGAGAGATTACTAACATGAATAACACTTGAATCCATTCATAAAACCTCTTATTTTAATAATTTTAACTTCTCTTCTTTTTCTACTTCTTCTATTTGAGCATGCTTTAAAAGCTCGTTGATTGGCTGATCACCGTGGCATTTTATAATTTGATTCAGAGAGCAATGTCCACCTGGAAACTTATCTTTAACTTCTGGTTTATCACAAGCACATTCATTTACTTCTTCAATCTTCATAGATTCTAGCCCTACTTTTTATTATATTTTAATTGGAATTTTAATTAGTTAAATGATAAATCTAACTAATCAAACTATATATTTAAATATTTCTATTTTTTATTTATATTATAAGATATTGGTGTAAT
>JBHLLO010000110.1:0-5054 GCA_048885535.1 Candidatus Hermodarchaeota archaeon | reverse complement strand
GAGATAAAGATGTTGACTTTTGAATCTATTGCACTTGCGACTAATGAAGAATTTCTATTTTTTTTTCCAACAAAATTCTTCAATGCACGTAAATAAGTATTTAGAAAAATGGATAGTATGGCAATTATCACTATTATCTGTGGAATTTCAATCGATTTTGGACCAATTATTAAAGAAAGAATTGATTCATATAAAATTGTCCCAAAACCGAAAACCATTAAAATCACTAGAGTAATATTAACAACCTTTTCTTTTTTGTACTTAATTCCTAAACCTATTAATAAGACAGCTATACAGTCAAGGAGGTTCTCAATGCCATCTGCCCGAAGTGATTCTGAACTAGTAGTTCCGATCAAAATCTTTAATAAACTAAGAATTAATAATCCAATAAAGGATCTAATTAGAATTCCATTACTATTTAGAATCTTATTATATTTCATAAATTGTTTCTCTAAAGTTTCCTTCCATACTGTAAGCTGTTTGTCTCCCTCTTCTCTTATTGATACAATTAGGTTTTCGTTAATATCGGCTAGTCTAATCCCACATAAATGATAAATTGAAGAAGACGCTACTTCATTGTTGAAATAAAATTCAGGTATAAAAATGTTTAATAATCCTTTAGTGAGGCTTCTTAGTTTAGTGAATTTCATATTGTTCTCTTGGCTTAAATATTTCATAGCAGCATATTCTATTCTATTTATAGGAAATAACTCCGACTTTCTTCTATGAAAGGCGACAGCAACGAATCTAATAATGGAATTGATGGATATTAAAGTCAAAATGATAATAAGTGTAATTAATATAAAACTCGCAATTGGTCCATAACCAATATATTCACCATAACTTAAATAATGAGATATAAAGTAGATCTGTACATAAATAAATATAAGACCAAATAATATCCAAGGGGTTAACAAATTCCTCAAAACTTTCTTTACATGAAATTGCTTGAAAAATTCATTGATAGCTTTCCTTAAATAGGGTCCAATAAAAAATACCCCTAAATAAGTTATTATAAAGCTCCATTGGAAACTGCTTGTTAATATGATTTCTATAAATGATGATATTAAAGAAGATATTAAATAAAAGAGAAGCGCTTTTTTATAATTTAAGTCCCAAAGCTTACTAAAACCCATAGCTTTCTACAGTTTATAATTGAATTTAGCTATAAACTAGATAATTGAATTATGAATATATATTCTTTTAAATAATTAGAAAATTAAAAAAAAGTTAAGTTATATTGCCTTGAATAACGCTCTTAAGGCATAACTCATGACATAACTCATAATTTGGCGTGTTCCTCCACCAATCTCTTGAATTCTAGTTATTCCTAATAAATCCTGCATTATTGTATTGTCACACATTCCAGCTCCTCCCATAAGATTTGCACACTCATAAGCAACACGTTGACATAGTTTGGCACTAACAGATTTTAATTGAGCAGCTGTGGCTCCTAGAGCTAAATTAAACTCTTTTGGTAGTGTGCCCTTCTCTTTCATTTTGCTATCAATCATCTGAGTTATATTTAATGCTGCTAATGTTAGATTCATCGTTTCAGCCCATAAATCTGCTAATGGAAACCCCACTCCTTGATATTTTAAAATTACCTGATCAAATTGCTTTCTCATATTAGCATAGATAAAAGCGTGAGTAATAGCATTCCAAGCTTGAGCGGCATTAAGGCAAACGATGCCTAATCTTTCTAAATTTAATCCTTCAAATAAGTGAGATCTTCCATCTCCAGGTTTACCTAGAACACAATCAGCTGGAATTCGTAAATTAGTAAAAGTTTCTTTACCAATATGTATTCTAGGAGTCCAAGGAATATTTACTCTTTCTGCTTTCCAACCTTCCCATTTAGTATCAACAAGGAATTGTGCCATCGTATTACCATTATTCTTTTCAGTTACAGCATACATTACAGCCCAATCTGCCTTTGACCCATTAGTTTGATATATTTTTTCACCATTTACTATAAAACTTCCATCTTCTTGCTCTTCACACATGGTTAGCATATGAACTGCATCTGAACCTCTTTCTGGTTCAGTTATGCATATACATCCGATTTTTTCTCCCATTACTAATTCTTTTAATGCCTTTAGTCGAATTTCAACATTTTCATGATGTAATATTAGGGGACTAATAGCTAAAATACTAGCGCCCATACCCATAGTAAGTTGAGGATCAAAAAAATCAGTAGCAAGAGCTCTCATAAATTCAGTTGTGTATCCATATGGTTCAAAATTTAAACCCAAGTTTTCGAAATTATGTATGCGAGTTATTAAGCCTTCCTTACCTATTTCAGGAATCCATTGATAGAAATCCTCATTATGGGTGATATTATTCTTCTTTTCAAAATTAATAAAGAATTTCTGGGTCTGTTTAAGGAATTCAAAATGCTCCTTACTTAAATATGCCATTAAATTATAATTTAGAAATTTATATCTATTTTTTAAAGAAAGCTTTGCAAGGATCTCATCATTTATGCATTGCACGGCTCCTTTCTTGTTTTCCAATTTATTCAACTCCATTCTTTTTAAAATGTAAATTATTATGGTTATAGTATACTATGAAATTCTTAATATAGTTTTTTAAAACTTAAATTAAAAAAAAGAGAATTATAAAAAAATATGTTGAAAACTTATTATTATTTTTCACTAGGTTCTTCTCTTAATGCTCGTTTTAGAACCTTTCCAACTGTGGTTAGTGGTAATGTCTCCCTAAATTCCCAAATCTTAGGATTTTCATATTTTGAAAGATGATCTGCCGCATATTTTTTTAAACCTTCTTTTATAGATTCTGAAGGTTGAACTCCTTCTTTAAGCTGGACTACAGCTTTAACTATCTCACTTCCAGGGCGATCTGGATCATCAAGTCCAATTATAGCAACCATCTCGATATCAGGATGCTTTGTAAGAACATCTTCTACATGGACACTATATACTTTATAACCAGAAACAATTAACATATCTTTGGTTCTATCTACAATAGTTATATAGCCATCCTCATCCATGACGCCAACATCTCCAGTATGTAACCACCCATCAATAATTGTTTTAGCATTTGCTTCGGGTTTTTTATAATATCCTCTGGTCACGTGAGGACCCCTACAGATTATTTCACCTGGCTTGCCAAGTTCAACCTGCTCCCCAGTTTCAACATCAACAAGACGGATTTCTGTATCTGGAAAAGGGATACCAACAGTACCAATCTTTTTTTTACCATAACGAGGATTACCTGTAAGTATTGGAGAAGTTTCAGTCATTCCATAAACCTCTAAAAGTTTATTCTCGGCTTTCATAGATTCTTCAAAATCTTTAATTGCTTCCGCTGGAAATGGAGCAGCTCCAGAAATGTAGATTTCGAGTTTGTCGAAAGCTTCATTAGGTACTTTATTTATCATTGGATTATTTTTTATTGATAAGTATAACGTAGGTACATTGACCATTATTTTTGGTTTTTTATCAATAACTTCTTCTATTATATGCTTTGTATCTCTTGGATTAACAATTAAAATTTGAGGACCAGATGTATAAAGAGTAGTCATACACATTTGCAACCCAGCTAAATGAAACATTGGAAAGGCACTTAAATTAATCTCTCCCTCTTCTGCTACTTTTATATCAATCCAAGTAGTAATCTGGGTCATGTTAGCTATTAGATTTGCATGAGTTAATTCTGTTCCTTTGGGTAATCCTGTAGTACCACCAGTATATTGAAGTAATGCTAAATCATTATTAACATCAATGTTTACGTCTTTAACATCTACGGAAGTTTCCAATACTTCTTTAAAATCAATAACTTTTTTCCCTGCGAAAGGTATAACTTTTCCCTTTGGTATCCTTTTAGCTAATTTACCAATTACCACTAGTAATTTGCTAAGTCCCATGTAATCAGAAACATTTGTAGTGATAACACATTGTAGGTTAGGTACTTTGCCTAAAACCTTAAATAATACTTTTTCATAAATAGCATCTAAGGTGACGAAAAACTTAGATTCACTATCATTTATTTGGTAAGTTAATTCAGTAGGACTAAGAAGTGGAGAACATCCAGAAGCTACCCCACCAGCTAAGATTGTCCCAAAGTGAGCAACCATATATTGAATACAATTTGGTAAACAAATTGCTACCTTATCACCTTTTTGTAATCCATTTTTCTGTAAAAACGTAGTAAATCTATGCACATAGTCTCTAAGCTCTCTAAATGAGAATTTTTTTTTCATAAAATAACAAGCAACTCTATCTGGGAATCTACTCATTGCTTCATCAAATAATTTTCCGAGACTCTCTTTAGGGTATTCTAAACTAGCTAAGACATGTTTATCGTAAGATTTAAGCCATATTTTTTCATCATAAGGACTTTTTTGAGTTTGGATATTAATCACCTATTTTAAATCTATTTAGAATTTACAAATTTTGTAAATAACTTTTATACTGATAGAAGAATTTATAAATTTTTTCCTATATTTTTTCGAAATCTAATCAAGGAAGAGTTATTTATTTTCTATTTCAGACAAATTTAAGTAAAAAAAAAAAAGTCTATAATTAATCAATTTCTACTTGAATCTTAATATCACTATGTAAACCACTAGATAACTCACAAAAAGTTTCAGGTACTTGGTCCAACTTTATTTTTTTAGTTATAATCGGTTTAATGTTTACCTGCTTTTGCTCTAATAAGTTTAATGCTGTTTTAAAGGAATTTTGATCAACTAAATACATTCCTTTTATTGTGATATTTTTTGACATTAATTGGAGTATCCCTTTCATTTCAAAGGGTTCTGAATGTATCCCAACAACCATTATTAAACCACCCCTCTTAATTAATTGCAGTGAAGTAATTATTGTATCTGGAATTGCTACGCAATCAAAAATATAATCTGGTCCAATTTTATTCGTAAGCTTTATAACCCTACTCCATTTATCCGGAGTAAAAACTTTATCCGCCCCGAATTCTAAAGCTAAGGAATGTTTAGATTCAACAGGTTCTATTGCGTAGATTTTACTTGCTCCAGCAATTTTAAGTATTTGAATTACTAATAAACCAATTGT
>JBHLLO010000109.1:0-6189 GCA_048885535.1 Candidatus Hermodarchaeota archaeon | reverse complement strand
AGGAGGATGAGTCGCACTTCATTTTTTCTGCGTTTATCGAACACGATTTCGATGTCGCCGCCGTTTTTTGCGGTTTGGTCTATAGTTTTATCGATGTTGAGTTCGTCTTGTTTTCCGATTTCTTCTAGTTTTCTTAGTCGTTTGAGAGCAACTTTGATTTGGCGCGTGTCAAGTACGATATCTTTTCTGTAATCTTGGAAGATTCTTTTTTGAGCGATTTGGACGGCCATTCTTAGACCTGAACCGCCTCCAACTCTCATGCCCATAGGGTTTTGTCCTGAATGCCCGAATCGCGAGTCGCCTTGCGTTCCAATCCAGTGATGTCCAAAGTTATGCTCATCGTCTTGTTTTTTAAGTAATTCTTCAAAATGTTTTTGAAGTTCTTCTAGGTCAAAGTGCTGGTCGAGAAATTCTTGAAAACCATCTGGTAATTCTGGCGGGTTAAGATCTTTTTCCAGCCAGTCCCAGATTTGTTGTTTTATCTCATCAGGAAACTTCAGAGCGGCATCTTTAAAGAAATTCGCAAACGCAATATCATAAATATCGAAGTGATGTTCATTTTTGCATAGAATAGAGCGTGAGACGTAATAGAATTGGACCATGTTGTGGATGAGACCTTTGTCGAGGGCTTCCATGAGAGTCATGTACTCAGTAATGGATACTGGGAGGCGTTCCTTTAGGTAATAGAAGTATTCGATAAACATGGGGGTGGGGGTGTAATTTTATTACTTCTTAATTTTTAAAATGAGGGTACTAATTTTAGGTTTTGGATAGGTTTCGAATTTTTTAATGGGGTAAGAAATTTTTTTTATCTTAACAATACTTTTTTATTGAAAGATAAACATTTGTGTTTAAGGCAAAAATAGTGATTATAGTGAATAAAGTAAAAATTGAGAATTTCAGAGTATTAAAGTTACTTATGGAGCAAATGGATTACTCGTCAGACAAAATTGTACAATCAGAAAAATTTCCAGTGTATTCTAAGAGATATCAGGAAGACTTGAGAGAAAAGTGGTACGATTTTACATATTTGTGGTCTTGTTATGAACATCCCATATTATTTTATCAAGAAAATCATGTTATTAAAGAGCTTGCTATACAGAATGATGCGTTAGGTGATTACGATGTTTACTATGGTGAAGGTCCAGACTTAAATGAGTATATCATAAATGGTTATTTTGATTCGCTTGAAACGTTATATTTGGAAGCTTGCTTTTCTGTAAATTTATCTCAACTATTTCAAACCCTCCGCTCTTTGAAAAATCTTAGGATAACGAAAATAGATACTAAAGCATTACCTGAGTCAATGGGAAATTCGAAATCTCTTGAAATTATTAATTTTACAGATTGTCGATTACATAAAATCCCCGAAACAATAAGAAAACTAAAGAACTTAAGACAACTCATCCTAGATAATAATTCAATAGAAATTTTACCAATTTCAATTTCGGAATTAGAGTCATTAGAAGTACTTTCTTTAGAAAGAAATTGGATAAATTTATTTCCAGAGGAAATATGTAAGCTAAAAAGTCTTAAAGAGCTATACTTAGACAATAATTCATTTTCAGAACTACCGGAGGTTTTAGGAAATCTAACTAATTTAGAAGTTCTGTCATTAGAAAACACCAAGATTAAAACATTGCCAAAATCTATTGGTAATTTGAAAAAACTACAAATTTTAAATTTAAAAAAATGTAATCTAGAGTCTTTACCCGACTCAATCTGTCGACTTAAAGATCTAATTGATTTGAGAATTGAAGGTAATTTTATTTCCGAAATATCTGAAGAAACAACCAAGTTTCTGTTGAATTTAGGAGCAATTCCAGAAGAAAATACCAAATTTCTTTTATTGAATAAGGAGCATGCAAGGGTATTAAACGAATTAGAAAGCCTTATTAATGAAAAACTAACCTTAGTAAAGGAGATGAATAAGCGTTATAAATATCCAGGGGATACTAAATCAAATGAATATGAGATTGAGAATAATGAAATCATAGCCCTTAATATCAAGTTAAGATGGAATATAAGAATGGATCGAAAAGATGAAAAGAAACTTCCTAATATGATAGGTAAACTCACAGATTTGAAATATTTAGAATGTAGGGGGGCATTTGTAGAAATTCCTGAATTTTTAGAAAATCTAGCTTCACTTGAGACTTTAAAATTAAATGGTAGATTAGAAGAAATCAAAAATCTTCAGAAGTTGAAAAATCTAAAAGAGCTCGATCTTTCATGCAATTACATTACTGAAATTAAAGGGTTGGACACTTTAACAGATTTAACCTCATTAAATCTCATGAGAAATAAAATTACACAAATTCAAGGATTAGATAATCTCTTACATTTAAAAAAATTAAATCTGGCTGAGAATAAAATTCCTGAAATAACTGGACTTGATTCACTTATAGAACTAGATAGATTGAATTTAACAGAAAACAATATTTCAGAAATAGAAGGCTTAGAAAATCTCAGAAACTTAAAAGATATTTCCATTATATATGGTAATAACATACCAAGCAGGCTTAAAAGAAAAGTAGGTTATAAAGATGGGATGGTTGCAGGTCAAAAGTACGTTGCCTACTGCCAGCAAAGAATAGCTATGGAACCTCAAGACAGAAGAAGAAAAGAGTTTTTGGAATGGTTGCAGACTAAAAATAGATTATCCCCTCAAGTTAATAATAAAGACCTAAAGAAATCATTAAAAGATTCTATTCTATCATTTGATTTTAAAAATGATTCCCTAAAATCTTTGATTGATTTATATGAAAAGCTATTGAAATGCCTGAATTATAAAGAATTAGAAGATTTCATATATGAAAAAAACTCTGAACACATTTATTCTATAATAAAAAGAATAAGACCTGTTGGGTATAAATTTAAATTCCTAGGTATTATCGAAAGAATCTTTACTAATATTGATCAAGAGCATTTTATGAGATTTTATCCTGAGATAATAAAATTAAGTGAGAAAAATTTTATCTCACATCAGAGATTTCAATTCCTTTACAAAAAAGCGACTAATTATCTTCAAGAAGTTAAAAAAGCAACTGAAAATCTTGTTAAAATAGAAGGAGTAAAAATATCCGAAAAGGAGGCTATAGCACTATTTGAATTAGAAAGGCATATAAAGACAATGAAATTTGAACTATGTCTTTATGGTTTTGGTGGTGGACGAGGTATGAGTTATTGTGTGTATAAAAACCGAGTAATAGAAATACATTTTCCTTTATTTTATTATTATCATTATTCCAAATCCACTATAACCACTTTACCAAAAGCCTTATGTGATTTCAAAGCATTGCAAACGCTTTATATAACATCTGGTAAAGATAGAATAAGTTCCCTTCCTGATAATATTGGGGATTTAACGATGCTCAAACATCTTATCGTACTAGGTAATTCAATTACAAAACTTCCAAAATCAGTAGAAAAGTTAAAACAGCTAGAAGTTCTTGATCTAAGCAGTAATAAATTTACAAGGATTCCAGATTTAATAGCTTACTTACCATCACTAGAACGGTTATATATCTCGTCAAATCCTTTAATTATAGATTCAAAGACTAAAAATTTGTTGGATAAATTAAGAAAAAAGGGAGTTATAGTTTCTAGCGATTTGAAGCTATAAAATAGCATGTGAAAATCTTGAAAGATTGTAATAAATAAACTATTAAAGCCTTTCACAAGTATAAATATTTAATATGGATGAAATAAAGAACATTATTGATGATATGGGGATTGACGCTTTTGAGAGTGATATCAAAATTGCGGCAATTGCAGTTGTGTCTGACTCGGGAGATTTAGTGTATCAAACATCTAATTGGGATTTAATTAATCAAACGAGTGTTATATTGGGTGTTATTAAAGGAGAGAGATCGTTTGTTTTAAGTGAAGTAGAGTATTCGGTTGTCGATGCGAACTCCGAGGGAATCATTGGAACAAGCGATAAAAGGATGGGACATATATTACTCACTTTCTTTCAAGGAGGTGTGCTTGTATCATACGCCATGCCTCAAGCAGATCCACACAGAGCACTGAGTTTTCTGAAAAGTTACACAATGAAGTTGAATGGGAAATTATGATCAAATAATTAAAATCTTCTCTAGATTATCTTAAAAGACATAAAGTTAAATTATGAATTATTCATTAATTTTAAGTGAAAAGTTAATTAATCTAATTATATTCTATGCCCAATAATATTCGAATAAGTGATTAAATTTTCAGTAATAGCTTCACGGTGGTTCAGACAAGCAGAAGCAGATTTAAATGCTGCTAAGAACAGTATGAAATCAAAAAATTATGATTGGAGTTGCTTCCAATCTCAACAAGCAGCTGAGAAAGCAATTAAAGCTTTTCTATATAAGAGAGGATATACTTCAATTATAACCCATTCATTAAGAGAATTGATCATAGAAGCGGAAAAGAAAGAAAAGATTTTTTCTGACGTAAAAGAAGCAGCCAAGTTCTTAGACATGTATTATATTCCAACACGTTATCCAAATGGTTTAGCTGGAAATTTAGCGCCATTTGAATTTTATGAAGAGGAAGATGCTAATAAATGTATAAATTATGCAGAATCGATATTGATTCTCGTGAGGAAATTGATTTAGAATTAAAGGCTTTTGTTAAGGACTTAAAAGAAAAATTTCCTATTAAAACAATATACCTTTACGGTTCTTTTGCTCGAGGAGATATTCACGAAGGAAGCGATATTGATTTATTAATTATAGGAGATTTTAAAGAAAGATTTATTGAAAGAATTGGAATCATATTAAATCTCACTAGTCTTCCAATTGAACCACTTGTTTATACTGAGAGAGAATTTCAGGATATGATAAAGAATAAAAATCCTTTCATCCTTGAAATACTGAAATATGCGGTAGAATTATAATTCAGATATACTACCTTTATTTTATTAGAAGTTTCAAATTTCTTTTAATTACAGGGATCATTGGAACAAGCGATAAAGGGATGGGACATATAATACTCGTCTTTTTTCAAGGAGGCGTGCTTGTATCATATGCTATGCCTAAGGCAGATCCATATAATATATTAAATTTTCTCAAAATTAAATGGGAACTTATAAGTGAAGATTGTAAATATTCATTCCAAGACTAGAAAAACCCTGTTCTTACTTGGTGCTAAATGGACTTTTATGGCGAAAGACGTTCTTTGTAGCTTGCTACCTATTTTTACTTTCACTTCCTTTTGATCTCAAATTACAAGTTTCTGTAAAATTTAATAAAGGCCTTCGGCATTATCAATTAATAAAGACAAAAAGTAAATTACATCTATTTGGTGTAAAAACATGCCTAAAGTTTTTGAACCAGATTTTTTTGATGATTTCGAATATGTAGCATATTTGTTAGCAGAAGAAGTCCAAAAATATGGCTATCAGAGTTTATTTTATCACATAAAAACCGGTTTAATAGTGATAAGAGCGCGTGATCATAACGAAGCAGTTGAATGTATCAAAAATTTTCTTAATACTCAATATGAAGAGAATCCAATTAATTTTGGAGATACTTACCCTGATTTAATCTTGAATGAATTATATAACTTGACAGGAAAAGATCTTATAAATGAACTATGGAACATATGGAGACATGACAATGAACTGAGACAACAAGTCTATAACAAATTGTTCATACAAGGCTTACGCTCTGAGGTGGTATCAGAACTTCCAAGCAGGCTGAAGGAACAAGTAGACATCGAATTAAAAAGTATGCTTGAACATGAACGGTTACTTGAAAGAATAGGCTCCATAGATTTTGAAAAAGCGAGAGAATTTTATTTTGTAAGAAGTCGTGTTAGAAGTCATTTTAGACAAAAAGGATTTAGTCCAACCGCCGAAATAATTGATGGAAAGGTGTTAAATGAAATCATTACTGATATCTTGGACAAAGCAATAAAAGACGCGGAGTCTAAAAATCGAAAAACTGTTGAAATTGAAGATTTTAAAATATTTACTCAAATTCCATTCGTTCCATATAAGGAATTTCTGTTTGTAAAGAGTATGGTTCGAAATTACATTGAAAGTAAGGGTTACACGCCCAGTGATGATGTTTTGGATGGTGGAATTCTAAATAAAATTATTAGTGACCTTCTTGACAAAGCAATAACAAAAGCCATGGCAGATAACCGATCGATCATTGGACGTATCGATTTCGAATAACTTAATTAAATGCAAAA
>JBHLLO010000108.1:0-6897 GCA_048885535.1 Candidatus Hermodarchaeota archaeon | reverse complement strand
GGTGGTTCTGTTATGGATACAGCAAAAACAGTTTGGTGTCTATATGAAAATCCAGATTTTCAACTTGATGATATCTATGTATTTAGATCAGATCTTTATGATATGGGAAAAAAAGCTAAACTGATAGCAATTCCAACCACTTCAGGAACAGGAGCTGAAACTACATTTGTCACCGTTATTTCTCGATATGAAGATGAAATTTGGAAAAAGTATTTATATATACATAGAGGGTTAATTCCTACTTACGCTATTGTTGATCCTATTTTCCCAATTGATATGCCACCTGAATTAACAGCTGACACGGGTTTTGATGCTTTAGCACATTCAATAGAGGGTATAGGCTCACTATGGAAAAACGAATTTAGTAATGCTTTGGCTTTAAAAGCTATCGAATTGATCTTTAAATATCTACCGATTGCATATAAAGACGGAAAGAATAAAAAAGCTCGAAACTATTTACATCAAGCAGCAACCATAGCAGGATTAGCATTCGGAAATTCACAAGTCCATATTGGTCATACATTAGGACATAGCTTTGGGTCTCTATTCCATGTACCCCATGGTCGTTCTGTGGGGATAGCGCTTAAATATGTAACCCAATTTATCATTAATGATCCAAATACAGATGAAGCCGTCCAAATTTATGCTAAATTAGCGAAGCAATTAGGGTGGGTTTCATGGAATGAAGATAATAGAAAAGCAGCAAAAAAAGTGATTGAAAAGATAGAAGGATTAGCAAAAGAAGTTGGATTTCCATTATCTTTCAAAGAGACTGGTGTTTCAAAAGAGGATTTTGAGAAAAATCTTGATACATTAATAGATTTATGCTATCAAGATGCGAGCTCGACTTTAACACCTAGATCCACTTCTGCAGATGAATTTAAGAAGTTATATATCCATTGCTATAACGGAGAGGATATTGATTTCTAAATAGATTTTTCTATGTTCTCATTTTTTTCTTTTAGTTCATAAAAAAATTTTACAAAATGTTAAACATAAATATAATCTTTTTATATTATTTTTTTGTATCTTAGAAAGATAAATAATTAAATTTGAAAATCATTATTCAAAACCCTTGTATGGCTCTTCTGGATATAGAACAAAAATATTTAAAAAGTTTAGAATTATCTTTAGGATTTCCTATCCCTGAAGTATCAGAGTTACATAGCTATACTACTGGTTATACTTTACAAGATGGACATATCTCTGGATTAGGACTTTTTTCTTCTGATTTAAAATTTCTTCCTGAAAAAATAAATGTTCTTTCTCATTTAAAACAGCTTCTTCTTAGAGGAAATCGGTTAAAGGCTATACCAGAAGAAATATCTTTTATTCTATCATTAAAATCTTTAGATTTAAGTGAAAATAACTTAATTAAACTCCCAAAAGCAATTTTTTCACTTAGTTCTCTGACGGAATTATCATTAGAATCGAATAAATTAACATTCATACCAGATACTATTAGATCTTTAGACTCTCTTGAAGTATTAGATTTAAGCGGTAATATGATAACTAGTGTCCCTGAATCACTATGTACACTATCTAAACTAAAAATTTTGGATTTAAGTAGAAATATGCTTCATGAGCTTCCTATAACTATCGGAAATTTAGAATCTCTTGAGATATTATATTTAGGTCATAATAATCTGATAAAACTCCCAGAATCGATTGGTTTTTTAAAATCTTTAAAAAGGTTAAATATAAGAAATAATAAATTAGAAAATCTCCCAAATTCTATTGGGGATTTGTCATCATTAAAATCTCTATTTTTAAAAGGAAATAATTTAATAAATATCCCAGATTCAATCGATAAGCTATGTAATCTTAAATATTTAGGTTTATCAAACAATAATTTAATAAATTTACCCAAAACGATAGGTTTGTTAACTTCTTTAGAAAGTTTAAGTTTAGCATCAAACTATTTAACTATTATCCCAAAATCGATTGGTTCACTTAAGTCTCTATTAAAATTGGAACTTTCAAATAATAAATTGGCTTCTTTGCCTGATTTAAACAACTTGAGCTCTCTTAAAATTTTAAATTTGGAAAGGAATAATTTGAAGGTCATACCAGATTCGATTGGAAACCTTACTACTCTTGAAGTTCTTAAATTAGATCGAAATGAACTTGAATCTTTACCATCAAGTATCAAATCTCTCATCTCATTGAAGGAATTAGATTTATTTGATAACAAATTAGAAAATTTACCCGAAGTTATTGGTGATATAAAAACTTTAGAAATTTTAGATTTGAGTAAAAATCTATTAGAAACTATACCAGAGAGTTTAGGCTCACTTTCATCACTTACAGAATTGGACCTCTCTAATAATAGATTAGAATTTTTACCTGATTCAATTGGGTCTTTATCTTTACTAAAAAACCTCATAATAGGTTTTAATCGGTTAAAGTCTATTCCAGAGTCTTTTGGGCTATTAAAGAATCTGGATACCCTTGATTTAGGCAAAAATCATCTAAAAACCGTACCAGACACAATAGGTTCCTTAAAGGCATTAAAAAGGTTATACTTATATTATAATGAAATAAATAGTATCCCTGAATCAATAGGAGAACTTGAATCCTTAAAATATTTATACTTAGGAAATAATAAGCTATCCAAGCTACCTAATTCTATAGGTAAATTAAAATCATTAAAATATTTATTCTTAAGGGCGAATAACCTCACTGAATTACCAAGAACAATTGAAGCCTTGACTTCACTTAGATATCTTAATATAGAAAAAAACACCATAACTAAGTTTCCTTACATACTAGATCGGTTAGAAGATCAACATGTAAAAATCATTAAGTAAATTATTGATTTTTTCCTTCTTTTATTTCTATTAATTTATGTAAAGTAAATTTCAAAATTGAAAACTAAAAAGCTTAAAATTTAAGAGACTTATATAAGTACATAATTAAGAAATTAAGAGGGAAAAATTGTGAAAGGATTTATTGGGAAATTATTAAGAGTTGATCTCACTAATAATAAAATCTCTGAAGAATCACTCAATGAAGAAATTGCTAAAGAGTTTTTAGGAGGATCAGGTTATTGTGCAAGATATTTGTATGATAGGATAGATAAGGGTATTGATCCACTATCTCCTGAAAATATTCTAATGATCATGACTGGTCCCCTTTGTGGTTCTAATGCTCCCACAAGTGGGAGATTTTCAATATGTGCTAAGTCACCTTACACTGGAATCTGGGGTGAATCAATATGCGGTGGTTTTTTCGGACCAGAATTGAGAAAAGCAGGCTATGATGGAATTATAATTACTGGGTCATCAGAAAATCCTGTCTTTTTAGAAATCACTGATAATAAAGCTGAAATTAAAGATGCGTCCTTTATATGGGGGAAAGGAACTTTCGAAACAACCCAAATTTTGAAAGAAAACTCTGGTTCAGAATTGACTAGAGTTGCTTGTATTGGACAAGCTGGTGAGAACTTAGTAAAGTATGCAACAATAGCATCTGAAGATAAGGCTGCGGGGAGAACGGGTATGGGAGCTATAATGGGCTCTAAAAACTTAAAAGCGATTACTATTAGGGCTTCAAAAAGAGCTTATGAATCAGCAAATCCAGAAAATTTTAAGGAAGCTGTTAGGAAAACTACTGAAGATATATTATCATCTTTTGCAACTCAAATGTTTGGGATTTTGGGCACTTCTGGAGGAGTTGATAAATACAATTCTGAGGGAGAATTACCAATAAAATATTGGACTTTAGGTACATGGGATGGCGCTTTTAACATTTCAGGCGCGACCGCATCAGAACTAATATTTTCAAAAAATTATCCCTGTTTTTCATGTCCTATTGGGTGTGCTAAAAAAGTTATGATTAAGGAAGGTGAATATAAAACTGATTATGAAATCGAAGCTGCAGAATATGAAACCGTAGTAAGTTTTGGTTCCTTAATTATGAATGATAATCTTGAATCTATCCAAAGAGCTAATTATCTATGTAATGATTTTGGATTAGATACAATAAGTGGAGGAAGCACAATCGCATTTATATACTATCTATTCAATAATGGTAAAATAAATTCTGCTGATATTGATGGCCTAGAACCAAAATGGGGTGATATAAAACCAGCTCTAGTAATGATAAGGAAGATTGGAAATCGGGAAGGATTAGGTGATATTTTAGCAGAAGGTTCTGATGCAGTTGGTAAGAAATTTAATATTTCTCCAGATGAAATAGCCACCTCTTATGGTATGGAGATTCCTTATCATGATCTAAGACGTTGTTTTGGTATGGCAATAGCATATGGGATTTCACCAACCAGGGGACCTTGTCATATGGGCTGTGATGCCTATTATGTGTTTCTAGGTGGTCAATACCAAGAATTTGGTATTAATTTAGATGTTGATTGGTATTCTGATGGAGAAGATATGGCGATAAACTGTGCTAAAATTCAAGACTATAGGTCAATATATAATTCATTAGTAATATGTGGTTTTGCGAATCCTCTACCTTCATTAATTATTGAAATGTTAAATAATGCCACCGGTTTAGATTTTGACATTGAAAATTTCAAACTACTTGGCGAAAGAATCTTTATGATAAAAAGATTATTTAATTTAAAGATGGGCATAACTCCCTCGGATGATAAGCTACCTAAGATTGTACTTAACCCCCTTACTGAAGGAGGCTCAGCTGGGAAGGCGCCAGATTTTCAAAAGCTAAAGACAGCTTACTATAAATACCGAACATATGATCTCGAGACGGGATATCCGAGTGACGAAAAATTAAAAAGTTTAAATTTGGATAAATTGTAAATTATTCGCGCTCTGCCTTTTATTCTAATTTTTTATTTCATACTTTTACTTATTTAAAAATCTATTTTCTTTAAAATTTAAATATTAGAGGGAGTTAGATATCAATATGTCTAGCCTAATTGCTTTTGAAGTAAAACTATCTGATGAATTACCGCCTGATCCTGTTTTTGAAGAAGGAATCAGAAGAGCTCCTAATCGTGGATATAATCTATCAAAAGAAGAAACTGTATTAGCATTAAAAAATGCATTAAGATATATCCCCGAAAAGCTTCACAAAATATTAGCTCCGGAATTTCTAAATGAGTTAGTGACAAAAGGAAGAATCTATGGATATAGGTATCGACCATCCGGAGAAATAAAAGCTAAACCTATAGAAGAATATAAGGGAATCTTAGAAGCACGAGCAATACAATTAATGATTGATAATAATTTAGACCCCAATGTGGCTTTATATCCTTATGAATTAGTTACCTATGGTGAAAGCGGGCAAGTCTGTCAGAATTGGATGCAATATCAGTTAATAAAAAAGTATCTCGAAATCATGAATGAAAATCAAACCTTGGTAGTAATGTCCGGTCATCCATTAGGGCTTTTTCCAAGTAAGAGAGAAGCACCGAGAGTAATTCTGACAAATGGCCTAATGATCGGGATGTTTGATACACCAAAAGACTTTCAGTTATCAGCAGCTTTAGGAAATGCTAACTATGGACAAATGACAGCGGGCGGGTGGATGTATATTGGACCCCAGGGGATTGTTCATGGCACCTACATAACTCTACTTAACGCAGGGAGGTTATATCTTAAAATCTCTCCCAAAGAAGGCCTTAATGGGATTTTATATATTAGTTCTGGTTTAGGTGGCATGAGTGGTGCCCAAGCAAAAGCAGTTGAAATAGCTGGAGGTATTGGTGTAATAGCAGAGGTAGATTTTTCACGAATTCAAACGAGATATGAACAAGGATGGGTTAGTAAAATATCAGATAATCTCGAGGAACTCTTCACCTGGGTTGATGAATACAGAAAAAAAGGTGAACCCATCTCAATTGCATATCATGGCAATATAATAGATGTATGGAAGTACGTGGTTAACAATAATATTAAAGTTGAGCTAGCAAGTGATCAGACTTCCTGTCATGCTGCATGGGATGGTGGCTATACTCCTATGGGAATTAGTTTTGAAGAAGGTAGAGAGTTATTAAAATCTAATAGAGAAAAATTCATTAATCAAGTTAATGAATCGTTAAAAGAACATTATAGATTAATTAAAATTATGTCTCAGAAAGGGACAAAGTTCTGGGATTATGGAAATTCATTTCTTAAAGCAGTTTATGATGCAGGAGCTACAGATGTAGCAATCGATGGTGATCCAAAAAATGGCTTTATATTTCCTTCTTATGTACAAGATATCATGGGTCCTCTTTGTTTTGATTTTGGTTATGGACCATTTCGTTGGGTTTGTTTAAGTCTAAAGCATTCAGATCTGATAAAAACTGATAAAGTGGCAGTTGCTTGCATAGATCCAAACAGAAGAGCACAGGATCGCGATAACTGGTTTTGGATAAAAAATGCTGAAAAAAATAATTTAATTGTTGGATCTCAAGCACGTATATTGTATGCAGATAGAGAAACACGAATTAGAATAGCCTCAAAATTTAATCAAATGGTTAGAGATGGAGAAATAGGACCTATAATGCTAGGAAGAGATCATCATGATACAGGTGGGACAGATTCGCCATTTAGAGAAACATCGAATATTCAAGATGGAAGTAATTTAATGTCTGATATGGCTCATCACTGTTGGGCTGGTAATATAGCGAGAGGTATGACAATGTGTGTATTATCTAACGGAGGAGGAGTTGGTACGGGGAAAGCTATAAATGGTGGATTTGGACTAGTATTGGATGGTTCTGAAAGAGTCAGTAACGTTATTAAAATTGCTATCGATTGGGATGTATCTTGTGGTGTAGCTCGAAGAGCATGGGCGAGAAATGAGAATGCTCTTGAAGCAGCAAAAGTTTGGAATTTGGAACATAAAGATGGCTATATTACTATTCCTTTCATAGCTAAAAATGATTTAGTGAACAATTTAATAAATGAATTCTTTAAGAGCTATAAATAA
>JBHLLO010000107.1:0-6914 GCA_048885535.1 Candidatus Hermodarchaeota archaeon | reverse complement strand
TCATTAATTTTATATCTAAATTTTTCAGCATTAATTGTTTCATTTAATCGTCCTAACTGTACTAAAAAGAGTGAAATCTTTTCACATATTTCATAAATTTCAGCCGATTTTTCGAATATCTGTTCATCCATTAATGTGTTTGCTTGTTTATACAATTTAAATCTATGATATTCTAAATCTTTCAATTTTATTTCATTTGTTTGAAAAAATTGTGTTAATTCTGTTTGATACATTTCAGCTAAGTCGACATCTTTTAACTTTAATGATAATTCAATTAAATTGTTATACAATTCGAAAATTTCTAAGGAATTTCCACCCAATTTCTCTTTTTCTAATAGTTCTAATTTCTTTTCACGTTCTTCAGCTAACTGTTTGATACTAACTTTTAAATCTGAAAACTCAAGAGCTTCTTCTTTTCTACCTATCTTAAGGAGTAACTTTTCTGCAAATTCAAATTGCTTTTGAGCTTCTAAATAAGCTCCTTCTGCAAATAATTCATTACCAAATTTCCTAATTCGATCTATTCGATTTTTAAGCACTTCTTCGTCGAAATTCATTGATTTTTCGACATTTTTCTTTGGTTTCTTTATTCTGGTTTCATTTTTCCCTGAAGTTAAATCAGAGCTCAAAATTTTATCTATATGTGAAATGATAAGTTTAAGAGGAATTTTTTCGCGAGGAGGTAATATATCTTTTTTCATTCTTCTCCTTGTTATAATAATGGTCAAGCTTACACCAATTACACTTATTAAAATAACTGCGATAATAATTATAGTCATTAAAGTAGGATCACCTATTGGAACTATCGAGAAAGTCCCCATAGTAAAATCACTTTTGTGGCCTTGTCCATCAACTTGATACAAAAAGTAAAAATATCTGCCTTGAGGAAGAGGACTCGTTAATTCAAACAAGCTACTTTCAGTACCAATGTTAGGAATGGTAAAATTATAAATGCATCCCGGAGTAATATCAGGGTCTGTTTCATTATCAATAATTAAAATATAACAGACTATACCAGATGGATCGCTGCCATCGAGCCAATCAAATACTAAAATACCGCTCACGTCACCACTCGGAGCATTAGTTATAATTGGAGGTGCTGGCGGTATAGTATCTTGAACAGTAATATTGTCTATAACAAAAATTGAGTTACCACTTCGATCTTCCATATAAATCTTATATTGATAGACTATACAATTGTTAGGAATCCAAGAGTTGTATTGCCAAACACTCCCATAAAGATTAGTCATATTATAGTTCGATCCTTCAATTTCTATTAAAGTACGATTAATTCCACCAATATCTTCAACCTCAATCATAATATTTACAGCATCACCTAATTCTAAAGGATCAGTTTTATACAAAAGAGTATAAACAGGTGAAATTGTATCCTGAAATTCGATTGAACCTGTTGTAAAGTTATAATTATTATTGTTATCTATCATATGAATTGTATATGAATAATTTTTAGCTAGATCAGGCCTCCATGAATCATATTGCCAAAGATCTCCACCAATATTTGCCATCGAGTGATTTTCATCTTCATATTCTATTAACACCCTTTTAAGATCTGATAAATCAGATACAATGATGGTGATTGTTAAATCTTCTCCCAATTCAATGGGATCGTCACTTTCTGTCAAATTAAAAAAGGCTGGAGATACAGAATCTTGAACAGTTATGTTTCCAATCGTGGAATTCCAATTATTATTATTATCTTCAACCCATATTGTATAAAAATGAATACCAGTTTTTTGAGGTGTCCAGATATCATATAACCAAGTATCTCCCCCGAATGGGATATTCCACATAGGATATTCATGTCCTGAAAAAGCGATTTTGGCTTGTTTTATCCCTGCAAGATCAGTTGTATTAACAGAAATAGTTACAGTTTCTCCTAATTCCAACAAATCTTGACTCTCTGTAAGGTTATATAATGTAGGCTTAGTAGTATCTATAATATCAAAACTGCTGGTTAATGAATTCCAATTATTTTCACTATCGTTTGCGTAAATTGTAAATATCACAATTCCGACTGAATTTCTAGTCCAGGTTTTTTCATATGTGTTATTAATAACATGTGCCATAGTATAATTTATATTCTCTAATTTGATTAAAACTGTTGAAACTCCTTGCTGATCGGCAGCATCTATAAAAATAGTGATGTTATCACCCAGTTCTAAGGATTCTGTAGTTTTAGACAAATTTCCAATTATTGGTCCAGTGGTATCGATGACAGTTATATTATAAACTGCTGTTACATTCCAATTATTCTCCATATCTTCTATATAAATTTTATAATTATGTGTTCCCAAGGATGGTTGCCAGTTATTCCAACTCCACGTGTTTCCTCCCACAGATTTCATTGTGTGGTTTGATAAGTCTAAACCATCTTGATACTCTAATAGGACTTGATTGATTCCTGTCCCAGGTGAATCATAGGCTTTAATAGTAATGGTTTCATTTTGTCCTACTTGTAAAGGATCTGCACTTTCAATTAGATCCGAGTAAGTTGGAGCGGTGGTGTCTATAACATTGATCGAACCAGTTGTAGAATTCCAATTATTACTAGTATCATTCATCCAAATAGTATAAGATTTAATTCCAATATTATCAGGGGTCCATGAATTATATTCCCATGTGTTTCCGCTAACATTTGCCATGGTGTGGTTTGAGCCTTCAAATTCAATTAAGACATGGCTAATACCTGAGGGATCGGTAACATTAATCCTTATAATTTCTGTATCTCCTAGCTCTAAAGGATCTGAACTTTCAACCAAATCAGAATACGTAGGAGGTTTGTTGTCGGGGTTTGGAGCGACTGCAATCGAAATACCAACCCATCCAGCTTGATAAGACATTTCAAAATCAGCATATCCAACATAACCAGCAGTACTTTTAATATGATATGCAGCAGCACTCATAATTGAATTATATCCACAATGATCTTGAAATATTGGGGTTGTACCGGATGGCCAATAGGATGGATCCACATTATTATCATCTGCTCCAAACATGCGAAGAATTAAACATTGATCAACTGTAGTTGTAATTCCTGGGGCGCGTGGGTATGCATTTGGGGGAGAACCAGCCGTTTGTATAGCGGAAGCATTGATTGGATATTTTGGATCTATTCCACTTATTCGATAAATAGTTCCAATCCAAAGTCTTTGTACCGAACAACTCCATGTATAGAATCCAGGTTCAGAATTTCCGATCTTCCAATAAGTAGCAAAACGAACATCATTAGGACTATAAGGGGTATTATAAGCACCATTTCTAATTACTTTCCAACCACCTGGAGTTGAACTAAATGGTTCATCACCATCCATCACAATTTGAGCAATATATAAATCTCCATCTGGGGAATAAGAGGGCATATTCACATTAATACTATAACTCAAAAACTGTCTCTTTGTAGTTGTATTACTCTCTATCTGAGGAGGAGCTACACCCGAGGACTTAATTAATGAAATTGGTGGATTAATTGTTAGATTAGATATATTAGTTGAAGAGGAATTAATAAAAAACAAGTAAACAAAAATTGAATTAAATATAAATGCTATAAAAAGAAAACTAATTAATTTTTTCCTCTTTAAAATGCATTTAGCAACCATGATCCATATCCTAATACCCTATTAAATAAATTTTCCTTTAAATCTTATAACTCCAAATCGAAAGAAATAAAGGTTAAACATAATTTCCAAAAAGATAATAAAAAAAGTATTTAATAAATCTATTTACAACAAAAATTAGATCAAGATTTTAGTTTTAAAAAAAAATTGCAATTAATTTTTGTGATGTTTTATTCATGCTATCATGATAAATGCCCCTAAGATATGTGAAAGAATACTCCACCAAATTGTGTCCGTCCACTTGGCTAATAAAGAAAGATAAATCCCAAAAAATGCTGATCCTATAACTAAGCCCAGAGTATTAGAATTTGAGGACAGAGAACCTGATGCAAAGTGAAATAAGGCATACCAGATAGTGGGATAGATAATTCTTAAGAAATTATTGTTAGGATAGAGTTCCATATATACCCCACGCCATAAAATCTCTTCAAAGGTTCCATTTCCGAAAGCAGTTATAACCAAAAATATTACTCCAAGAATATTTATTTTATCAAATTCGATCCCTGAAAGAAGTCTGAAAATTAATGCCATAATCACTGGAAATAAAATTGCAGGAATTAATTTCGGTTTAAATTTTTGAGGAGAACTTAATTTTTTAATTCTTTCAAATCCAATAAGCCGAAAGGAAAATATTATTCCACATAGCATCCAATACATGAATAATCCTAAATACCAACCAAGCTCTGCTCCAAAAATTATACCGAATATAGTATAAATAGAGTATATAATCAACATTAGAATCGGAGGTGCAACTATTCCAGCTATATATTTAATTTTTTTTTGTGGTCTTGGAATTATATTCTGCTGTTTTATAGTTTCGTTTAAATTTTCATACTTTAATTCATTCATTTTGAATCACAAGATTGTATAGTAGTTTATCTTTATATGAATCAATGTTCACGACAAACCAAATAAAAGGGATAAAGACTAGTTGGTTAATTTAATAATTTTTATTTTACTAAGGTAATAAATAATAATAAAATGACGACTTTATCAACTTAAAAGCAAAAAAAAACTAAATATCAAAAAGTCAATATGGTGGTTCATATGAACAATTGGAAAAATTTTTCTCAAAATTGCACCTCAAAAGAGGAAGCGATCTCAAATATAGAGTCTGGGAGTAGAGTGATTTTTGGCCATGCTGCGGGGGAACCAATCGTTTTAGTAGATGAACTTGTAAAACAGAAAGATCGCTTATATAATGTTGAGATTGTGCATATGGTTCCTCTTAGAGAGTGCCAATATTGCCTTCCTGAAATGAAATCCCATTTTCACCACAACTCTTTATTTGCAGGACCAGGAACGAGACAAGCAATAAGAGAAGGCAGAGCAGATTATACTCCAACATATTTTTCTGAAATTCCACGTCTTTTTAGAGAGGAACTACTACCAGTTGATTTTGCTCTTATTCAACTTTCTCCACCAGATGAACAAGGATTCATGAGTTTTGGTATATCTGTGGATTATACAGTACAAGCTGCAAGATCCTCGAAAATAGTAATTGCTGAAGTAAATAAACAAATGCCTAGAACCAATGGAGTGAGTATCCACGTTTCAGATATTGATTATATAGTGGAGACTGACAGACCCTTAATAGAAATTACTCCTCCAAACATAACGAAAGTAGAGGAAAGAATTGGAAAAAATATTGCTAAGTTGATCCCGCACCAAGCAAATCTCCAATTAGGTATTGGTGGAATTCCAGATGCATCATTAAAATTTCTTCATGAAAAGAAAGATTTAGGAATTCATACCGAAATGTTTTCTGATGGAGTAGTAGAACTATATAAAGAAGGAGTTATAACGAATAAATATAATAATTTACATCCAGGAAAATTTATTGCTACATTCTTAATGGGTACCAAGAAGCTTTATCAATTTGTAGATAACAATCTGAACGTTGAAATGCATACTGTTGACTATACCAATAATATCATGATCGCTGGTAAGGTTAAAAATTTAATTTCCATTAATTCCGCACTTCAGGTGGACTTATTTGGTCAGGTTTGTGCCGATACACTTGGCTATCAACAATATTCTGGAGTTGGAGGTCAAGTCGACTTTGTTCGAGCGTCAGCAATCTCTCCAGGAGGTAAATCCATTATTGCTCTACCATCAACCAATAAAAAAGAAACAATTAGCAGAATAGTATTTAAATTGGATGATGGTTCATGCGTAACTACCTCACGCAACGATGTTCATTACGTTATAACTGAGTATGGAATTGCTAATTTGCGGGGAAAAACAGTACGTCAACGTGCAAAGGAATTAATCGGTATTGCTCATCCAAATTTTCGTACTCAACTTGAAAATTGTTTTTTAGGAAATTATATACATTAATGTCTAATTAAAACATAAAACTATTTAAAAATAAACTCTAAATTGATTTTATGACTGAACAATATGCACAAATTGGTGATATTAAACTCTGCTATTTGAGAAAATAAATTTTCACTTGCAGTTGAAGGAATACATTCTTATCTTATAGCCAAGCTTGTCGCTAAAATATTTACGTTTACAATGGATTACCTGTATGTATTTACAAAAGAGTCATAAAAACATATAAACTTTTTTTTTATTTTTCTTTATCTATACTTCAGGTATTAAGATGACAAAATTGTCTCCTTCTACCCATATTCGCCCATTGTAATTATTTAAAATGCGTTCGACCAAGAGAAAGCTTAAAATTATTTCTTTAACTCTGCTATCTTGAATTCCTTTCTGAAAAATCATATGTTTCTCTATATTTGAGATCTCTTTTTTATAGTCAATAAATTTTATTTTTACGTAATTTAGATTATTTTCTTTACTTCTATTAATTATAATTTTAAATTCAATTGAGGGTTTTTTACTGTATCTAATCGAGCTTATAAGGATATTAACAAAAATATCTATTAGAAACTTATCAGCTTTTACAAATAAGCGCTCAGAAGGATGTTCAACTATTATATTGATTTTTTTGTTAGTATAACTAGTAGTTATAAAATCTATAACATCATCAATGACACTATATAGATCTATTTTTCCAATTACAATTTTAGCTTCGTTAAGTACTGTTAATTTATTTATTATGTAGATTAAGAGTTGTGCGTTTATACATTGACTTTTTATGTTATCTAACAACTCTCTTGGAAGTTTTGGTATAATTTGATTGTCTTGTTTGATATAATCATCTAATATTGATTGGAGGTTATGTATTATGTTATTCATATCATTTACGAATAGTTCTTTATAGAAATATTCTCTGTCAAACTCTTCATGGAAAGATTCTTCACTAGC
>JBHLLO010000106.1:0-6949 GCA_048885535.1 Candidatus Hermodarchaeota archaeon | reverse complement strand
TATTAAGATGAAAAGAACTTAATCTTATTATAAATTCAATATAAATATAATCATTAATATTAATAATTAAAGTTTTAACGAAGAATAGTTAAAAGATAAAGACTACGCAGAAAATCTATGGAGTGATTAAATGAACGGTAATGAAGAAAAGAAAGATTTTGTGTTCAAAATTACTGTGATCGGAGATGGAGGTGTCGGTAAGACATCTTTAATCAAGAAATATACTCAAGGATCATTTCAAAAGCAGTATATTAAGACATTAGGTGCACAATTTTCGAAATACGATGAAAAAATAGAAGGTAACATGGTAAAGCTCTTCTTTTGGGATATAGCAGGTCAAGCAGAGTTCAGTTTTATGAGACCTACGTTTTATAAAGGAAGTAAAGCAGCGATCATCGTGTTTTCACATGGTCCGGGTGAGGGAGGTAGCTTCAAAAATATAATTGAATGGCATGAAGATATTAAAAAATATTGCGGAAATATCCCCATAATTTTATTTGGTAATAAAATTGACCTTGTTAATATAGAAACTATCGATGATAATAAAGCAGAAGAGATAGTAGATGAGAGAAAATTTTTAGGATACTATAGAACAAGTGCAAAAACGGGAACGGGTGTATATGAAGCATTTCAGGCTATAATAAAAAATTTATATAACAAATTTAAAGATAAATAATGTTTTCCAGTCATTTTAATACATTGATTATTTATGGTAGATGCTTTTAAAGAGGGTTATCCAAGAATCTTGCTGTTTTCATCAACTCACTGCGCACCTTGTAAACCAATAGAAGAAATGCTAAAAAGAATTAATATTTCGATGTTTGGAAAAAAATTATATATAGATAAAATAGATGTAGAAAAAAACTATAAATTAACAAAAGAATATAAAATCACTTCACTACCTACAATCATCATAGCAGATCGCCGACTTTCAGTGAATATTCAAGAAGAAGATATAATTGATGCAATTTTGTATGGATTTATCTCTTCAGTAAAAATATAATAATAAAAGAAATAAAAAAACAAAAAAAGTAAGAGGAAAGAATAGTATGGATCGCCAATTACTCTCAAAAATCTTAACCCAAATGAGAGAGCATTTGAAAAAAGGAAAAGAAATTGGTGATATGAAAGTAGGAGCATTACTTGCTCTTGGTCACCAATTGGAAGCTATATTTTATTATTTAGGGCATGAATTGGGGACTACATTGAAAGTAAAGCAAGTTGAAGATGTTTCTAAAATTCCTGATATATTAAAAGAGATTATAGGAGATTATAATATAGGTAAAGTAGATATTTCGGAAAGTTCAGATGAAATTGTACAATTAAAATTAAAAGGTCATTCATCTATCAAGGATTTGATTGGTAAAAGTATCAAATCTGAGGGAAGTTTCTGTTCTTTTGAAGCCGGAATGCTAGCAGGTATAGTCGAAAGAATGAGTAATGTGCATTGTTTTGCTCAAGAAATTAATTGTAGCTTGCAGACAGGTAAAGATTATTGTGAATTTATGATTGTGTTCCAAAAAGATTAATTTATTCTTTATTTTATTTGATTTGGAATTATTTAGATCTTTTTATAGTGAAAAAATAATAAGATAAAATAATTATATAAAGGTTATATCTTGATAATCTGTATCAGCTAATTCCTTTTTAGCTACACCCAATTCTCGAACTTGTTGGTTGAGTTTCATGACAGCATCTCTAACGATTTCTTTCTTTTTTGCTCCAGTGCAGACAATTCTACCAGTAGAAAAAATCAAAAATACTGTTTTTGGATCTTGCATTCTATAGATTAATCCAGGAAAAACCTCAGGTTCATACATAGCATATTCCATAACAATAGCAGCCATATTTAAATCGATATTGGTATGTAGATCACCACTAGCAACGATATTTTGAATAGTAATTTCTGGATTGGCTAATTTAATCCCTGCTTTTCTTATATTTTTTACCACTTTATCCACAACTCGTTCTGCTTCTGAAGCTTTACGTAATCCAGTTACCACCATTTTTCCCGTCGAAAATATTAATATTGTAGCTCGGGGTTTTTCTATTCTCATTACTAAACCTGGAAATCTTTCTGGATTATATTCGACTTCAGCATGTTTACGAGCAATTTGATTGAGATCTATTTTTTCTGTTATCTCTACTGTAACAGTAGCAACTACATTTTCGATTTTATAATCTAAATCACTCTCATAATCAAATTCTTCCTCTTCATCATACTCCTCTTCTTCAGAATCTTCCAGATCATCATAATCGTTTTCTTCTTCTGACATAATACATCATAAAGATAAATGTGATTTGAAAAAAAATAAATATACTAAATTAGGTAGAAATGGTATTTTCTATATAATTGTATTTAAATAAATTATCATTTATAAAGGCATTTATAAATGACCAATTTGGCTTAAAATAATTTACTAAATTTGATAGAGAAAATAGAAATAATTTGAAAATTTTTCCATTAAATATTTAACCACTAATATTTTTGTTTAAAATCTTCTTTGTGATTTCTATAAATGCCCCTTCTACATTTGAACCTGTCTTAGCAGAAGTGGATATGAATTCCATATTATTACTTTTAGCAAGTTTGATACCGTCTGAATCTGGAACCTTAATTTTGTCTTTTAAGTCACTTTTATTTCCTATTAATACAATAGGTTCATTTCCTCTAGCTTGTTTAAAGTCTTGCATCCAACTACTAAGTTTTTCGAATGTCTTTTTTTTTGTGCAATCATATACTATTAAGGCTCCATTTGCACCCTCTAAATAAAGTTTTCGCAGGCTTTTAAAACTTTCTTGTCCTCCAAGATCCCAGATTTGAGCGGATACTTCACCAAAATCTTCAAGTTTCATGTCTTTTTTTAATAAGTTAACTCCTAAAGTACTTTTATAGTTTTCTCTGAATTTATTTTCTATAAACCTATATACTAAAGAGGTTTTTCCTACATTTGCTTCACCAAGCAATACTATTTTGATAATATAATGACCATGCGAACTCAATTATAATTTACCTCCTAAACTTATCTCATGAATATTTTGGGATAATTTTTGTAAAAATCATTATCGAACAATAATTCTAGATAAATTCATAGTAACGTTTATCCTTATTAATAATTTTCTTCTTGTTCTAATTCTTTCGGCAATATGAAAAAAGCATTTTTCGTGATACTAGTATTTGAAATAAAATGAGTACATTTTACTCATTTTAATAGTCTTCATTATAGAGATGGTTTAACGTATTAAAGGATTTAATATCGCCCTAAAACGATTTTTCTTTAATTCTAAATAACTTTTTTATTATTAATCGCATCAATAGAATTTAGATATTCATCATATAATGCAATTATTAAATTATGCCGTTTAGCTTTATTAAGGGTGAAGATTAATAGTTGATCTAAACTTACTTCATCGTTTTTATAGCAGAGATCTTCGATTTCTAAAAGTTTGCTATTTTGCTCAAGAAAATTACATAAGATAAATCTATTTGTACTTCTCATATTAACTTTATTCAATGCGTCATACATCCGTAAAATCAGAGGCGCTTGAAATTTGATTTTACTTTTATGTAATGATTGAAATTCTTTGAGGGTGTCATTTCTCTTTAAATGAGCCGACATAAATACTAAAGTATAAACGCTATTATTGAAAAGATGTATTACCTGGATATTATCCTTGAGAATATTCCTTCATGAGAAATTTAAATGATTATATTATGTAATTTAAAGATTTAAAACTTGACACAGGAGAATATAGAGAAATTATAAATGATGGTGATGGGATACAATCTGGAAAAGTAAATGTTCGTGGATTATGAGGATTTTCATGATGTAATCTTTAAAAAATACTTAAATAAAAAGTTTTGATCATTTTATTTAGGAGAAATCGAATTTAAATTAAAGCTTTCAAATCTTAAAATAAGATATTCATTACTCCAAGATTTAAAAACACCATTTTTGTGGTATTGGTAAAAAAAATTTAGTTGTTAAAAATGGTTAATATTGCAATTATAGGCGCGTCATTTGAAGGGATTACATTTATTAAATTTCTTACAAGATATATTAGCGAATATGATATAGGGTTCAATATTGTTAAATACGATGTAGAATATAAGAGATTGAAAAAGAGACAAGAACGGTACATCCAGCTAAATGAAAAAGAGACAAAAACGATACATCCAGCTAGATTAGTAATCAGAGAAAAGTCAGGTAGTAAAGCACATACAATCTTTGCACCAGGAGGAGATATATCCCGTGCAGTCGTTAAAATGGGTGTTATTACATTTTCACGAATAGCAACCGTTATAATTGCCTATTTTTCTTTAAATAAACCTTTAAAGGAACAATTTGCATTTTTTAATGAAGTCCGATTTTTTCCTGATGAAATCTATATCTGGTTGTTAGAACGCGAAAAACTTGATGTTAATCGTGAAGAAATCATAGAACATTATACTTCTTCTATTACAGATTTCTTTCAAAAAAGAAAAATTAAGATTAAAAAGAATTATATGATTAATATTGAATTTATGTTTGAAATTCTGAACAACAGAGCATTACAGAGCATTTTTGAGATTATTAAAGAAGAGGATGGATCAATTGCTCAAAAACCTATTAAAAGGGATGATTATACACCTACTGTAATTGAAAAAGAAGACTTTAAAATACTTGAACTATTTAACGCCACTCAAAAATATGTTTTCTTAGTGGGAGCGGGTGTGTCTATAAATAAACCGTCAAATATACCACCGGCTCAAGAAATCGTAGAAAAGATATTAAAAAATTGTTCTCCAAAAGGTAAGTACGAAGATCTTAAAAAACTTCAATATGAACTTGTTATTGAGTATCTTCATAAATATCTTGATAAAGATCTAATTTTTATGGATCTTTTTGAAGAAAACTATCCCCCAAATTTAATCCATTTTTTTTTAGCTAATGCTATTCTCAATGGACACGATGTTATAACAACAAATTTCGACTATTTAATTGAAAAAGCGCTCCTAATAGTTTCAAATTCTAAACCAAAAAAAATTGAAAAAAAGAATAAATTACCGGATACATTTTATAAATATTTTAGTCCCCCAAAATTTAATTTTAAAGTAATTATTACAAAGAAGGATTATATCCAATGTAAGGAAAGCAATTCATTAAAAAACCAAAATTTGAGATTTTTATTTAAAATACATGGTTCCAAAAAAAATATTATTGAGGATAAATCTATAGATGAGACAATTATCACATCAATATCATCATTAATAAAAAATAAAGATATTTCAAATCTGTTTGAAATTGAATCGTATAAAAAAGAGATTATAGAGCAAATCATTACAAATCGCACTCTTATTGTGATGGGTTATTCTGGTTCAGATGAATTTGATATAAGTCCCTTATTAAGATTATTTCCTCAGTTGAATAGTCTTATATGGGTAGCTCATTCAAATGAAAGTATATCTATAGTGTATAAAGTTAATCCATTAGCCGATCCTACAATTATAAGGAACCGTGAGAATAAATTATTAGTTGAAATATCAAATAGTGTCTGGTATGAGGTTATTAAACTGGAAATGAATACAGAAATGTTATGTGAAATTTTATGGAATCTTTTTTTTCCTCATGCTAAAATTCCTTACATTTCTAAAGAGGCTCATTTAGACCTGGAATCATGGTTTTCATCTAAATATTCTAGTATTGATGAGTTATCCAAATATGATTGGGTTGCACGATTATATTATGATATGGGAAATTATAATGATGCTTTAAATGTTGTCATTGAAGGTTATAACTTAGCAAAGAAGGCGAATAATAAGGGATGGAAAAATATATTTCAGGATCAAATAGGGCTAATTTATATTAAATTGAAAGATTATGAAAAGGCAATAAACATTTTTACGATGGAATTAAATGATTCAAATTTCCGGAAAAATCCAGAAAGATTGAGCAATATTTTTTCATACTTAGGTTTAATAAATGCATATCAAAGGAAATTTAATGAAGCTCTAGAGTACTATCAAAAAGCCCTAAAAATTAACAATAAACAGAAAAATTATGAAAGAGTTTCTCAGATTTATAATAATATCGGGAAAATTTATAAGAAGGCAGGAAATTATGAAGTAGCGTTATCTTATTATCAAAAGGCATTAGATATCGACCAAAAACATGAAAATTTAAGAATTAAGGCTAATAGTTTTATGAGAATTGCTGCCCTTTATAAATCTTTGAAATTAGACCATGAGAGTATTAAATATTTTGAGATATCTTTTAAAATATTTACTGATTTGGCAGATATTGTACAAATGATAAAAATTCTTAATAATTTGGCAGAGATTTTTATTGAAATTAAAAATTTTGATAAAGCGATTGAAAATGTCCAACAAGGTTTAAAATTAACATTTCTCTTAGGTAATAAAGATCTAAAACGTAAAATACTTTCTAATATGAGTAGCTTAGAACAAATCCTCTTAAATAAAAACTAAATTTTGTCAACCAAGGAGGCTCTAAATATGAAAAATTTAAATGACGCAAATACTCAATAAAGATTGAGAGAAGAATAGATAAGATTACAAGAGTAACATAAGTTTGAAGAAAACAATCCTGATGATATTATTATGTGGTGTATATCAGAGTAACCTAAAGCAAAATATAATAGCTGCAATCTTTAATAATTAAAAGGAATAATCAAAACCTTTAAATTTTTTTTCAGCGGCTTTAAATTCAAATTCTACATTTTCTACTTCTGCATACTTGGGTCCGATTTTTGAATACTCTAATAATTCATATAATTTGTTTTCAGGACCTTCAGCTTCTATATAAACACTTCCATCTGACATATTTTTAACATATCCCGTTAATCCTAATTTCCTTGCAAATTTTCGTGTAGTATAACGGAAAAAAACTCCCTGAACTAATCCATATACTTTAATAATTATCTTCTTCATAAAAAAATAAAGCTTGAA
>JBHLLO010000105.1:0-7184 GCA_048885535.1 Candidatus Hermodarchaeota archaeon | reverse complement strand
AATAATAATTCAGACTAATCCATATTAAAGATCGAAAATCTTAAAAATTTAAGGTCGAGAATAATGAAAAAAGAAGATGAATCTTTTGATCCTTCAGAAATAATTAAGTATATGCCTTCTAATGAGGAAATAGTTTATAGTACAATATGTAATGCTGATATTGCCATTTCTCACACTGTGGGGCGTAGCGTTACAACATATAAATGTTGGTCTTTGACACCTTTTATACTAACACCATTAGGTTTCTTATATTATGGTAGACCCTATAAATATGGAACATACGGAGATGCATTACCCACATATAATTCATTACTAAATATTTTATCTATCACTAAGAATGGATTCATGGTAATTCACGTAGATCCAATCGCTCAATGGGCTTACCCATATAAATTCACACTTGTTCAAGATTCTATGGAAACCAAGGAGCAATTTAAGCATCGGTTAAATGAGTTTAAACTTATTTTATTAAAGAATATCAAAAATGCAGCAGAACATATGTTAACGTATATCAATCAGAATCTCAATAAAGAAGATAAAGACTATTCTCCGTTATGGAAAGTAAACAAATCTATCCTTATGGATAGTCGGGATTTATATCTCAATGATTTTATAAATAATGATACAACAATTCAAGATACAAAAAAAAATTGGGAACAAGCATTATTAGAGAAAGCGAAAAGCCGAATAAAATATACTCTTAGAAATAATTATATCTCTTTGTTAGATGAACTACTCAAAGCTTTTACCTATAAAGAAGGTAATGTAGGATACATTAGATATTATATCAATTCAGATATTGAGCTTGAAGCTCATCTTCATTTAGAAGAATTACATTCTAGAATGACAAAATTTAGCGATCATATAAGTTCATCTGGAGTAACACCAACGTCAAATACCACATATCGTTCAATTTTTCATAACAAAGCATCAAAAAAACTCTTAAAAATAATCACTCTTGCAGATAAGAAAATTCTGAAGGTGCAAGGTAAGATGAAAAAAGAATAAAAATTCCAAAATTTAAATTTCATTTCCTTAATAAAGATTTAAATAATTCAAAGTTATACTTCTATAAATAGATGGAGAACTTTCTTTCCCTTCATTCTAACTTTTTACCTAACTCATATGCTTCTTCTAGTTTTTCTTTGATATTTTCAATAGGAATATCTATTCGCCTTTTAGGATCATAAGTCTGGCATATAATAAAATTCAATTTTATATCAAAAAATGGTGCTATTCGTTCAAAGAAAGCAACAGTTGATTCATAATGATGGCGATAAGTGATAATGATAACAAAATGTTTATGATAAAAGTGTTCCCAAGCAAGTGCCTCCATTCTATCCATTACTGCTTTCATTTGAGCAGTCATATAACCCCAGTACATAGGAGTTGCAAATACAATCATATCTGCATTAATATAGCATTTATAGATTTCTTGCATATCATCATTTATTGCACAGCTATGGTTCAAAGATGTAGCACAAGTTAAACAGCCTTGACAGGGACTGATATTTAGATCATTTAAAAAGAAATCCCAAATTTGATTATTTTTATTTTCATTCATTCCCTTAATAAAATATTTCACTAAAGTATCCGAATTTTTATTTTTTCTTGGACTCCCATGAAGGATTAAAACTTTCATAAGCTATTCTCTCAAATCTTAAAGTACTCTTATTAAAGTAAAACAAAGTTAGGAAATTTATTAAGTTTAAGTAAATTAGATGGGGTTAGATATCTACAAAGAAATGAAGAACCGAACTAACTCCCAGAGCATTTGATACAACAGCAGAAAAGAATAATTGAATAATTATGAATGAACTCAAGATCACTGAACCAAATGATTTCGTGTATTGAAAGATAATAGTATTTTGAATAACAACTAGTAATAAGATTAAATAAGTAAACACTACAGAAGGAAAGAACGCCCATGACCATGTTAAAGACATTAAATTAAATTGCACATATATTGCTAACACTGTTATTATCTTAGATTTCGATGTTTCATTTTTTACAAAACCCAAAAGAGGATAAATTACTTTTCTGTATAATATTTCCATTGAGAAATAGACAGGAAATATTGTAATCGATCCAATTATAAAATTAAGGTAATTAGAAGGCCACATAAAAGCAAAGGGGTAAAAGAAAGAAAAAATGAGCCATACAGCGATGAAATACAATGAACAAACCATAGAATATATTAAATACTTGTAGTGAATTCTAAACTTGAAAATTTTCTTCAAATCGGATTTTCTCTCAGACTTCTCCCTTTTTTTTAAATAAATCCTCCATCCTAGTAAAGTAAATGTTATTGTGATCGCAGATAAAGATATAAGAATTACACTTACCGGAATTATATAACTGTATAATGGATTGCTTGGCGAAAATAAGAAGATAAAGTAAACTGAGACAAAATAGATGGAATATATCAACAAAAAGATTAGAATCCTTAGACTTACTTGAGTTCTAAAGATATCGCGAAAGTTAATTTTTCCTATGTCTGATTTATATTTTCTTAAATATATAATAGATTCAGCGATTCCATAGATCAAAAGTATATTTAAAGATGCAAGAAAAATCCCTGGCAAACCAAAAATTCTTTCAAATATCTGCCAATTTAAAATAAACATCGCTACAAAGAAAATGATTTTGATTATTATAATGATTTTTTTTTTCTTTGGATATTTCTCTTCTTTCTCAGGTTCAATTAAGCTATCAATTTCATTGTTAGACTCGATCTTTTGTTTTTCAGAGAAAAATCTTGAAGAATTAGAAATTATTAATAAGATTAGTAAAAATAAAAGAGCTAAAGTAATAAAAATTACAATATAATTAATATAATAAGTAATAAAAATCGGTCCATTAATAATCTCAGAACCAAAGAAATTTGTTTCAAACCATTGAATTGATTCAATAATTACAGTATCATCAATTAGTTGATGACCTCCACCAATTAAGGGTCTTGAAATATTTATTACCGTACACCCAGTTAAATTTTTAGCTACTAATGCCTGATTCTCGAAATTCAACATTTCATCGTATAAATGCATGATTATGAGCAGATTGTGAGTATTAGTAGTGTTTAAGAGATTTACCGGGATGTAATCTTCAACACTAGCCAGTTGAGACAGACCAAGTTGTTGTGGATCAAAATTTACTAGTGGGGCCCACGCTACAGTCACATTAAATCTAGAGTCTAATGCCTGATTCATAAGTACAACTAATCCTCCTAGAGAATGCCCAATTAATCCAATCTGGGAAGTATTTACATCTGAATAAAATGGTAACGTTTCTAATTTATCTAGAAGTCTTGAGCAATCTAGTGCTAACGCAGGAATTCCACTCGGATCTATATCTGAGATGCTTCCCCCACTTTCTCCATGTCCATGATAATCTAACGCTGCAACATAAAAACCACGTTTAGTTAATTCAATAGGAACTCTTAAATCAAAATCTCTCTGACTTCCAATTCCATGACAATAAATAATTAATGGTTTATTGTCTTGAAATCCTAAATTTCTTGAGGGATAAAATAGGTTAGCATATAAAGTTGCACCACTCGATTGAAATTCGACTCTATCGTACTTATAGTAGCTTATATTTCTATTAACATTTAAATAAATTAAAGATAATATAAGCAATCCAACCAGAATTACAACGCGTTTATAAAATTTAATATCTTTCTTTTCCATCTTTAATTGATCTTAGACTTCAAGATATTTAATCTTTTGAATTTTTTAGATTTCATTTCCCTAAAAATTTAATAATAAGAAGATTTTATGTGATTAAAACTTAATGATTTATATTTAAACCATGTCAGATGATGAAAAACGTCAATTTGTATTCAAAATCGTTATATTAGGAGACAGCGCTGTAGGGAAAACTTCCTTGATAAACCAATATGTGCAGCATATCTTTGAAATTGATTATAAACCTTCCTTGGGCGTTAATATAGTTATTAAGGAACTAGATTTAGATAATATTAATGCTAAAATACGTCTTATACTTTGGGATATCGCTGGACAATCTAAATATGATCTTTCGCGCAGTTTGTTTTTCCAAGGCTCTCAAGGAGCTTTTTTAGTGTATGATATGACGAGACCAAAAACATTTGAAAATATTAAAGAAAAATGGTTAAATGATCTCCAGAAATTCGGGGGAAGAGATGTTGTTTTTTATTTAATTGGAAATAAAAATGATTTACAAGACTTAAAAAAGATTTCTAATGAACAAGGGTATAAGTTAGCTGAAAAGTTAAAAGCCAGTCATTTTATTGAAACCAGTGCAAAATCAGGGGAAAACGTAGAAGAAGCTTTTGAGAAACTAGTCTTAGCAATATTAGAAAGGAAAAAATGATTGATTATGTTTTATTTTATAAATTCCTTCATAACCATATGAGTATTTGATATTGTAATTCCATTGATCATATCAATTTTATTTGCAAAAATTTCATATAATTCTTCGGGAGTCTCTACGATTATTTCAGCTAATACGTCATAATCACCTGTCAATGACATGATTTTGGTAATTTGGGAAACTTTTTTTAATTCTTCAATTACTGGTTTTATTACACTTGTTCCTAATTTAAACAATATTATTGCTTTGATGGTCAATTTTTATTTCTCCTTTTTTAAGTTGATATTTTTTCAATTTGATTTGTAAATAAAATTTTGATATCTTGAATATCAGTTAAAGGCTTTAATCTTAAATTTACAAGATCATAAAAATCTTTAATTGAACTTATTTTCACATTTAAAAGTAAATCATTAGTTCCAATTAAAGCATATGTTGAGGTTACTCCATAATATTTAAAGACTCGTAAGGCGATTTTATTCATCGAACCCTTTTTAATTTTTAAAAGTAAGACAGCCTGAACTAAATTCTTGACTTCATGGGAGTATCTTAGAATTACAGTAGTAATTATTAAAAAAATCACAATTATCAATAATACCAAAGGAAAATACTCATTAACAAAAATAACAGAAAAAATGATTGAACCCAAAGGATCAATCAAATTTAAAATACTGCTCCACTGACTGTAGGTTAGACTTTCAGGTTTCCAATTAACATTCGCAATAAAAACTAATAAATAAGGAGTTATTGTTGAAAAAATTATTAAAAAAATAATTTCCCATCTACCCAAAATTACAAATAGGTTAGAAAATTGTTCAAAAAATCTTGATACTTCATAAGTTAAATCAGTTTCTATTGGTATTATATAAATAATTAAAGCGAATGGAATCATGCAGATTATTCCAATTAAAAAGGAAAAAGCCATCTTAATAAGAAATCTAGGAACTTTATAATACTTATTCATATTGATTTGGTTTACCTCTTCTTTTGAGTATGCATCTCTATTTATACTTATGTAAAGAAATGAGATGGTTATGCTAAAAATTAACAGATATATTATTCCATTCAACATAATCGGCGTTCCATTTAGGCTAGCACCAACACTTCCTACATATATGAGAAGTACGATAGAGAAAAATAGAATTACAATATACAATGTTTTAAATATATCAAATTTCTCAAAATTAACTCCTTTCTCATAAAAAGCGATAAAAATTATACTTAATAGAAAGCCAACCATTGTAAACGTAATTGAAGTTTTTTTTAGAGTCAAAAAGAAGAATATAATATGAAGGATTATCCCAAAAAAACCTAGATATGTATAATATGAGATATTCCTCCTGTCAAAGAATCTTCTATTCTTATGGAATAAGTTACTAAACAAAAACTTAAGTGAGATAGATTTATTCTGAGTTAATTTATTGTTAATAAGTATTAAAAGTACAGCCAGAACTAATAAGGTAAATCCTGAAACTAAAAATCTTAAAAAGATTACCATTATTATTGAAACTTCTAAAAATAACCCAGAAACTACAATTGGGATAAAACTCCATAATAGATTTGCTAAAATTATGTTGATAATAAGCTTGTTTTTCATAACTCTAAAAAGCTTTTTAATATCACTGTTTTTCTTTAATAAATAAAGATCAAAGAATTTCTTAAAATATGAATCTTGTTGTTAAAACAATTATAAGAATCCCATTAAGTTCCCAAGTCCCCTTAGAATAAAAAATCGAAAACTTTATTCTTAAATAATATTTATAATTTAATGAATTTTTTAGAAAAAGAGAATTATGAAATTTCATGCCAAGTTCAAAAGATTATATTGAAATGGATAATATCTATTGCGCTCACAATTACCATCCCATTCCTGTTGTAATTTCTAAAGCAGAAGGAGTATGGGTATATGATCCCGAAGGAAATAAATATTTGGATTGTCTTTCTGCATATTCTAGCCAAAATACTGGACATTGTCATCCAGAAATAATTAAAGCATTAAAAGAACAAGCAGATAAGGTAACCCTTACATCTCGTGCATTTCATAATGATATGATGGGACCTTTTTTAAAAAAGCTGTGCGAAATCGTAGGTCCTCATATTAATGACCCAAAAAAGACTGGAATCATGGCTCTTCCGATGAATACAGGCACTGAAGCTGTGGAAACAGGGCTAAAGGTCTGTAGAGCGTGGGGTTATATAAAAAAGAGAATTCCGAAGGATAAAGCTCACATTATAGTTTGTAGAGACAACTTTCATGGAAGAACTATTACGATTGTTGGAGTTAGTACTGATATTTCTGCTGTAAAGTATTACGGAAATTTTGGACCACATACTCCAGGATTCTCCATAATTCCTTATGGAGATGCTGAAGAATTGGAGAACAAAATCTTAGAAATTGGTCCAGAAAAAGTAGCTGGTTTTCTTTTTGAGCCTATACAAGGAGAAGCGGGAGTTAAGGTTCCTCCAGAGGGATATATAAAAAAGATCAGAGAAATTTGTACCAAATATAATGTTTTAATGATTGCCGACGAAATTCAAACTGGTTTTGGAAGAACAGGAGAATTATTTGCCTGTGATCACGAAAATGTAAAACCTGACATGCATCTTTTAGGTAAAGCCTTAGGTGGGGGGATATATCCTGTATCTGCGATCGTCACCACAAAAGAAATCGTGGGACCTGAGATAATAAAGCCTGGAGTCCATGGGAGCACGTTTGGAGGAAACCCGTTGGCTAGTGCTGTGGCAATGAAATCCTTAGATATTCACATTGAAGAACATTTACCAGAAAGAGCTAAACAAAATGGTGAACATTTCATAAATGGGCTTAGGAAAAT
>JBHLLO010000104.1:0-7306 GCA_048885535.1 Candidatus Hermodarchaeota archaeon | reverse complement strand
TTTTTAAGATTTAATATAGAAACGGCATGTGATTCAAAAATGGTTGATAAAATCATTCCTTTTTTAATAAATGTTGGCGAAGTCCTTCCAGCGCGAAGTAAAGCTACTTTATTAGATGAAATGGCAATGGCTCTCATTGAGTGTATTAATATCTATGGAAAGGTACTCAAGAAATTAGGGAAAATTAATAGGATTTCTTTATGCTTTTGGCCAGTAAGATTAATTCCATTAAATGAAACGAGGGCTTGTGTATGTAGTTATTTATTAAACAAACAAGAAAAGTTAAATGTTGGAAAATTTTCTCAAATGCCTCCTCCTCCTAGCAATATAATAAAGGGCGCAGACCCAGATACATTCTTAAATTCTTTACAATCATATAATAGTAATTATCTTAAAAAGAGTAAGTATTTCAAGAGAGGTACAGTAATCCAAGAGGCTTTATTTAATTCTAGTGAAGTCGAATATTTTAAGAATTTTTTCTTGAATCAATATGGAATAGGCGGCTTTGGAGAACCATATTTTACTTTAGAGGGTGGACCAATTCCTAAAAGTATCAATCAAACCAAAATAGTGCCTGATATTCTTGAATACGTCTCACAAAAAGATATTAGAATGCTTGATGATTATGGTACTGAAATTACTAAGTTATGTGATGTGTGGATTCAACGAGGTGCACAAGAAGCAGATAAGATAAGAGTAAAAAAAGTGGATACAAGTGAAGAAGAAAAGCAATTAGCACTATTAAATAAAGAATTAGAAGCTGAGAAAGCTCGAAAGATTGAAACTTCTCCAGAAGAATTAGTAAAATCAGGTAAATACAAAATAAATGATAAGTCTAGCGACTTTTATAATAATAATAACGCAATAAAAAATAGCATTGATCGCCTTAGAAATGCTGTAAATAAGAATGATCTTTTTGAAGTTGAAGAATCTGTAAAAGACTTAGAACTGAGGTATCAAGATTTAGGTAATTCAATTAATAGATATACCAGTGAACTCGCTCAATTGAGGAAAAATATTCAAAGAGAAATAACTGATTTAGAGAAAACGAAACAGCAAAAGATAAGAGAATTAGAAAAGAAGATATCAGAAGTAAAAAGTAAAATTGATGCAAAGCACAGTGAGTTAAGTAGTGACTTAACTAGTACTGAAGATACTGTAGCTAAAATTAAGTTAGAAAAACAATCTTGTTTAGATAATATCGAAAGTGTAAAAGACAGTGAAATGACACAAGTTCAAAACTTTTTCAGAACCTATACAATAGAAATTAAAACCCAAAACGTGGTTGTTGGAGTTCCAATGTTTATTTTTTACTTTATTGATCCAAATACGAGACGAACAACTGAAAGAGCCCCAATATTTCCAATTCTCATTGAAAAAGGTAAGATGCAGAGAACAAAGGCTACAGATGCATTTAGAAATAAATTAAGAGATTTAATGAATAAAGATAATTCAATGATTAACCTTGTGGAAAAAGGTGGCGAAAAAGGTAACCTTATGGATATTAAAAATCTTGACACCCAACTTGAAGATGCTATTAATGATCTGCGTATAAGAAAGATTCTAGGTAAAAAAGAAGCAGATAGGGCTAAAGAAATTATTAACAACCTTGTTTGGTAGGGAAAATTTCTAAAATCTCACCTTTTTTTTATCAAAAACATTCATTCCCCTAAATATTCCATAGTTATATCACAACATTTTGGAATTTCTTGATAGCCACAACCCTCTGTATTACAACAACATAATAAATATCCCTCTTTCATTATCATCGATTTTTCACAGCATTTAGGGACCTCATGTTCACTTCCACAAACTCTACAAATTAATTTTGGTATTTTTATGTCACCTGAGATTTATCCTTTTAAATATTAAAAATAAATAGCCTAATAAAATGCACTTGTTATTCAATATAAAATTAAAATAGTAATCCTCTTATGAATTCTAAATGAAAAAATCTGAATTTTTATGATATATTAGATTTATGAAAAATTTAAGACATTACAATTATTATTGTTCATATTTAGATGTTTTAAGAGAAAAAATTGGAGAAAGTATATGGTGAATAAATTAAATTTAAAAAATACTTTTGAGTTATATGAAGAAGCTTTAAATTTAATACCAGGTGCAATATTAGGTATCCGAAGGCCTTATAATTTTGTTGAGGGCGAATATCCTATATTTTTTGAAACAGCAACTGGGGGAAAAGTATTCGATGTAGATGGAAATTCCTACCTTGATATGCTTTGTGCTTATGGGCCTATTATTATTGGACATCAAGAGAAGGAAATTGATGATGCCGTAATTAATCAAATAAGAAATAAAGGTTTTTGTATGTCCCTAACTCAACCAATCCAAAATCAGCTAGCTAAAAAATTAAGAAACCTTATACCTTGCTGTGAGAAAATGGTATTTACAAAAATGGGTTCTGATGCTACGACAGCAGCTATTAGAGTAGCACGTGCTTACACTAAGCGTTTAAAAATATTACATTGTGGGTACCATGGATGGCATGACTGGTCATGTGAAGTCCATGGGATTGAAGCAGGTATTCCTGAAAAACTATATGAAGATATTCATCAATTTGAATTCAATAATCTTCCTCAACTGGAAAAATTGTTTAAACTATATAAAAATCAGGTAGCAGGAGTTATTCTTACTCCAATAAACACACCGGGGGGTAGAGAGGTAGAAATGCCCCAACAAGGATTTCTAGAAGCAATCAGAGAATTAACTGCTGAAAATGGAACCCTTTTAATATATGACGAGATAAGAACAGGTTTCAGAGTAGATATGGGTGGAGCACAGAAACTGTTTGGAGTAATACCTGATCTAGCTGCTTTTGGAAAGGCAATGGGAAACGGATATCCTATTAGCACCCTCGTAGGCAGAATGGAATTTATGGATGTACTAGTTGAAAAAGTCTTTTTAAGCTCAACTTTTTTTCCAAATAGTCTTTCTCAGATTGCTTCGCTTAAAACTATAGAAATTTTGCAACGTGAAAATGTTTTGAAAGATATAAGTGAAAAAGGCAAATATTTTGCTCAGCGGGTGAAAGAGAGTATTGAAAGATATGAAATTCCTTGCAATTTTACTGGAGAACCATGGATGCCATATATCACTTTCTCATCTGATCCTAATTTTCTATATCGAAAGTTAAGAGAAGAATTTTATAGACAATTAATTAGACGAAAAGTATTCTTACAACCTTTTCACCATGGTTATATCTGTTATCGTCATTCATATGAGGATTTAGATTATGCTGCAGACATGATCTCTGAATCAATGGCTGAATTAAAGAAAATGTAAGATCAACGACATAATTGAAGCAGTTAGAAAGCCAATAGTAGAAAAAAAGCTAATTAATGTTATTTTAAATTTGGCATATTTTTTCTTATAGGTAGAATCTATTTCTTCTTCTTTAATTGGAAAAGAACTATCAGGGTTCCAGATCTCATCCATCCTAAAGCCTGTGGCTCCAGATGTTGGAGGTCCAACACTCAAATTATACATACGCACTGTAGAATGATCATAGTATGGGAGCCTTGAATCTTTTGAGACTTTCATCCGAATGTAAATCTGACCAGAACTAGGACCTTTAAGGATTAGAGATGTCAGAAAAATTATATCTGGTATTAGGATTATAAAAGTTAAAGCAACTACAAGTGAAACAACAATACTACTAATTACAATTCCAGAATAAAAATAAAAAAAATAATTGATCTTAAATAATATAGCATAAAATGTTCCTAAAACAAGACAGCTTACTGTAATTGCCTCAATTATAGTTAACAGAAGATTTTGGTGTGAGATAACTAAAAAATACCCAAAAGTGATAATATGAATCGATATTAATAAGAAACCAAAAATTTTTTTTAAATTATTATTGACTTTTTTTACACCCTAAGTTATTTTAATTGAAAATAAATTATTAATGATTCTATCGAACAAATTGAAAAACTTATGGTACAAATAAGGCTAATCATAGTTACTTTCCACATGGATTGCTTTTTCTTAATTGATATCACTTTTTCTTCATCATCAATCGGTTTTGTACTATCTGGATTCCAAACTTCATCCATTTTCACTCCTGGATATCCCGGTGCCATACCATACATACGTGTGACAGCTAGATCATAATAAGGTAAATGTTGTTGTTTTGAAGCTTTCATTCTAGTATACATCTGTCCTGGACTTGGACCTCTAAGAGTTAAAAGATATAGGAAAACTAGTTCTGGAATAAGTAACACTAAACTAATAGGAAGTAAGATAGAAACGATAATAGCAGCAATTACTATTCCAATATAAAAATAAAAATAGTATGGATTCTTAATTAAAAAGGCATAAAATGCTCCAGAAACAAGAAAAAATAAAGATATGGATTCAATAATTGTTAATAGAAAATTCTGATGAGAAATAATTATAAAAAAGACAAAAAAGACAACATGAATTCCAATTAAAGTGAAAAAAGCAATATTTTTGACTAGTGAGACTTTATACTTTTTGTTTTGAGCCCTTATTATGACCCACCTTATCTATATAAAATATATATATATATATAGAATAAAATATACAATTAATCTCTACCATATAATAATATAGATAAAGATATATAAAAACTTTTCTAAATAATTGACAATATTAGATATTTAATATGGATAAATTAATTATTACCGCAGCCATAGTTGGTGCAGAGGTCACAAAAGATCAAAATCCAAATATACCTTATTCAGTAAAAGAAATAGGAGTAGAAGCCGAACAAGCCTTTTTAGCCGGAGCCAGTATTATTCATCTACATGTACGAGAAGATGACGGAACTCCTACTCAATCTAAAGAGAGGTTTCAAGCTTGTATTAATGAAATAAAAAGAAGATGTCCTGATGTAATTATTATGCCCTCCACTGGAGGAGCCTTAGGTATGAGCAATGAAGAAAGAATTCAGCCAATTTATTTGGAAGATGTTGAGATAGCGAGTTTAGATTGTGGAACAATGAATTTTGGTGGAGATGATGTTTTTATAAATACTGAAAATACAATAAAATATTTTGCTAATGAAATGAATAAACGTAATATTAAACCAGAATTAGAATGTTTTGATAAAGGAATGATAGATATGGCTTTAAAACTACGTGATGAAGGGTATATCAAGGATCCAATGCACTTCAATTTAGTATTAGGCGTGAATGGGGGTATTAAAGCATCAGCTAGGGATTTAGTTTATCTGGTTGAAAGTTTGCCTTCAGATTCTACATATACTGTGACGGGAATAGGTAAACATGAATTTCCAATGGCTATATTTAGCTTAATAATGGGTGGAAATGTACGTGTAGGCTTTGAAGATAATATATATATTTCTAAAGGCAAATTAGCTGAATCTAATGCCCAATTAGTCGAAAAAGTAGTAAGAATTGCAAATGAGCTTGGTAGAGATATAGCTTCACCTTATGACACAAGAAAAATTCTAGGAATAACTTAATTTAATTAACCATTTAAAATGATGATTTTTATGTATAAAGAATTAGCTAAATATTATGATTTAATTTATTCTTGGAAAGATTATGAAAAAGAAGTCAAAAAAATTACAAAGTTAATTAGAAAGTATAAAATTTCAGATAGCAATAAATTGCTTGATGTAGCATGTGGAACAGGAAGGCACTTGGAATACTTAAAGATAAATTTTTCCTGCACTGGAATTGATTTAAACCAGGAGATTTTAGATGTTGCTAAAGAAAAAGTAAGTAATGTGGTTTTCAAACAAGCAGATATGATAAATTTTGATCTTAATGAAAAATTTGATATTCTAACTTGTCTATTCAGTTCAATCGGTTATGTAAAAACATACACAAATCTAGAAAAGACTCTAGAGAATTTTGTTAAGCATTTAAAGAAAGGAGGTGTTGCAATAATAGAACCTTGGCTTACTAAGGACAATTATGATGTAGGACGACCTGGAATGACTATATATGAAACAGAGGATACAAAAATTGCTAGATTAAATAACACTACTATAGAAAACAATATATCTATAATGGACATGCATTACTTGATTGCGGAAAGAAATCAAGATGTGAAGTATTTTATTGATAGACATGAACTTGCCCTCTTTGAAATAGAAGAATTCCTAAATATTATGGGTAAAGCTGGATTTAAAGCAGAATTTCTAAAAAATGGACTCATGAAAAAAAGAGGTCTATATATTGGCATAAAATTATAATTTTAATGAATAGATTAAATAATTCAAAGGAGAGCAAATCATGAAAAAAGGAAATAAATATGGTTCACATAGAGTGATTGAGCCAATTGGATCATTACCTCAAGCTGCAGACAAGATATCTAATGATATGGAAATTTATGACAATGAGATCCTTATAGATGTAGATTACTTAAATATAGATTCTGCTAGTTTTTCACAAATACAAAAAGTTGCAGATCAAGATGTAGCTATTATAGAAGAAATAGTATTAGAAATTGTAAATGAAAAAGGAAAAATGCAAAATCCTGTTACTGGTTCAGGAGGAATGTTAATAGGAAAAGTTGAAAAAATTGGAGATGCCCTAAAAAATAAAATTGATTTAAGAGTTGGGGATAAAATTGCTTCTTTAGTTTCTCTTTCTCTTACACCTCTTAGAATAGATAAAGTCGTAAAAGTTTATCCCGAAATTGATCGTATTGAAATTCAAGGCAAAGCAATATTATTTGAAAGTGGAATTTATACTAAACTTCCAGAGGACGTGGAAGATAAATTAGCACTTGCTGTACTTGATGTTGCAGGTGCTCCTGCTCAAGTAAAGAAGATTGTAAAAGAAAATGATACAGTTTTAATACTTGGAGCAACTGGAAAGTCTGGTCTTTTATGCTCATACATGGCTAATAAAATTGTAGGAAAAAAAGGAAAAGTAATTGGTCAAGCGAGGAATAAATCTAGAGCAGAATTCCTTAAAATAACTGAATTTTGTCATGAAGTAATCATCGCTGATGTTTTAAACCCTATAAATGTTTTAGAAGAAGCATTAAAAGCCAACAATGAGCAAGAAGTCGATATCTCAATAAATTGTTTGAGTATTCCTAATACTGAAATGGCAAGTATATTACCAGTGCGAAATGGAGGTATTGTATATTTTTTTTCTATGGCTACTAGTTTTACAAAAGCAGCATTAGGCTCGGAAGGTGTCGGAAAAGATGTTACTATGATAATTGGAAACGGTTATACAGAAGGACATGCTCAATTAGCTTTAGATATGCTAAGGGAATCTGATGTTTTAAGAAAAATATTTGAAGAAAAGTATCTAAAATAATATTCTTTATCAAC
>JBHLLO010000103.1:0-8205 GCA_048885535.1 Candidatus Hermodarchaeota archaeon | reverse complement strand
TTTAAATGATACAGAGCCGAGCGTAGATTTTTGATCCATCTTCTTGGTAAAGATGGTTGAGAATTCTGAACATTTATACCTGTCACACGTTGAAAATTACGATTATATGATAATCGTTCTTTTTTTCTATTAATTGAGAACCCATGTGCTTTAATAACTGAGTGTATTTTTTTTATTAAATTTGTGGTTATATATCTCTTAGATTGACTGGAAAATGTTATATCATCAGCGTATCTGGTATATCTCAATCCATATCCCCTTGCAAATTCATTAAGTTCTTTATCAAGTTGACAACATACCAGATTAGAAATTATAGGGCTTGTACAGGCTCCTTGAGGCAAAAACGCCAACTGGTTAAAATTTAAAATTGATTTATCTTGAATGGTAAAATTACATTCTGGTATAAATGTACATAATAATCCAAATAAGTACGAAATATATTCTGAATACCCAATATTTCTGAAAACCTTACAAACTTCATTGAGTTTAATTGATGGAAAGAAATCAACCAAATCAATATGGTACATTATCTGGGATTTTAAATGTTCTTTAGCATTCGAGACAATAGAACGTTCTTTTATAAAACCATGAGCAAATTTACTCGCTTTAATCTTTTCCAGGATATCTATGAAAATTTTAGATTGAATCTGTTTCAATTTAGGTGAAGGAATGATGATCTCTCGGCGTCCTCCTGACTTTTTAGCAATAAAAAATGTGTGGTAAGTCAAAATTCCTGAGCTGAATTTGAAATAGTCCTTTAATAATGAATCGTCAATCTCCAAGAAATGAGCTAAATCTCTTAAACCATGAATTAATGGTAATCCATTCACTTTTAATTTTAAAAAATTAGAATCATCTGTGCTTAATGCTAATTTATGATGACATTCAAGCATCGAAATACATTAATCATTTTTGCCTTATAACTTCAGAAGAACCATAAATATTTAAAGAATATGCAAAAAATGGAATCAAAAATTAAGGATAAGTATATCTTAAAATTCATTTAATATAATAAAATATTATAATAATAACAATCAATTGGAATATTGTGAGATTCTTTGATTTGGTTTACTGCTGATTTTCATCTTTCCCATAAGAATATTATTGACTACTGTAACCGTCCGTTTAATAGTATTGAGGAAATGAATAGAACTATAATCAAGAATCTTGAAGAATGTGTTAAATCAAGTGATATCCTCTACTTTCTTGGAGATTTAACCTTTAGGGAAACAATTGCGCGTGATTTCTTTGATAGATTTAATGAAATTAAGATTTATTTTATAATTGGAAATCATGATTCAAAAGAAGTAATAAAACTTGTAGAAAAACATTGTATTTCAATATCTAATTTGATGGATATTATTATAGAAGACCAACCAATTACACTCTGTCATTATGCGATGCGAGTGTGGAATAAAAGTCACTTTAATGCTTGGCAGTTATACGGACACTCTCATGCAGGGCTTTCTCCTATCGGGAAACAATATGATGTTGGAATAGATAATAACCACTACTTTCCTGTATCATTTGAAAATTTAAAGGTTATAATGAAAAAACAGCCTGATAATTTTAATTATATTCTTCCTAAAGGAAAGTAAAATTGGGTAAATCAATGATAACAAAATTTCCGATTAAAATGCCAAAATATAAAAAAATAATTAAAATTAAGATATTTTAGATTTAATTTTTTTTTTCTTTAGGTTGAGATATATATGACCTAAAAAGGCTGCTATAAATGCTATAAGATAAAGGATCAACGGTATCCATAAAAATTCAAGTCTAAGTAAATAAGTAGTACTCCGACCAAACCCGAATGGCGAAGGGAGATACATAATCACTAAAAATACAGCATAAGAAATTACTATCAACCATCTTACCCAATTTCGAAGCCCTAAACCATGAATATATGTAAATACTAGCATTGCAAGAAATCCGAGCAGAAACATTGGCCACATAGGCGGATCAGCTCCAAAATCCAACCATTGGGCAATTGCAACAATAGTTGCATGGATAACTACATAGGATTCACAGATTAATATCCACCATTTATTTAGATGAATTCGGGTATAAGCTAGTGTCATTTGAATGAATAATAGTCCCATAAAAAAGAATCCACTTAGAAGGGCTGGAGATGAGTCCATTGGATGAAACCAAAATGTATATACCAAAGCCCAACTAAAAATAATTTGATGATTAGTCATAAATACTTTTGCGACTTCTGGACGCATTAACTTTTTCTCTTTTTTCCCAAAAAATATACCTCGTTTAGGATTTTGCATTACTAAAAGGATTGAAAGCATAACAATTACGCTCCCTTGGCTGGTTAATATTGGAACATCCTGAGCCAATCCATCATACCAAAGTTGAGTTTGAAATAAATGAAGTAGAGTAAAACTAATCAAAATGATACTCATTGCGCTAATATATCTAATTACTTTTTTTCTATCAAGAGTCTTTTTACGATAATTCATATGTGCCCAATAAATGACAAGCCACACGGAAACCTGATGGGCTCCATAGAAAGTCCAAGTAATTACCATAGTTAAAGCATCTCTAATATTTAAAGTCCAATAGTAGTCAGCTGGGCCAGTATCTGGGTCAAGCGGAGGAAAATTTATTCGTAAGAGAGGCTCAAGCAAAAATATGAGTAAAACCTCTATAAAAGTAAAAATTATAAGTCCTATCCATACTTTAAAAGCAAGGGTTTTTACTATTGATCTGTCATCTGAGTAAATTTCTTCAGATTTAGTTTCAATTACCATATGCAGATTTATAAAAATTCCAATAAATACTTTTATCAAATTTTTTATAAAAAAGTAGATGAGACGAATGTAGTTAAATTTAATATTAAAAAATAGGATTATATTAGCATGGGTTTAAAGAGGAGAAAGAAAAATAAAAAAAGAGTAAACGAAGAAGTTTCTTATGTTGAAAAAAAACCCTTTATTGACCATAAGATTAAAGAAAGAGCTCATTTTGACCCTCACTTTTTATTTAAGGTCTTATTAATAGGACATAATGATTTAGGAAAGATAACTCATTTAGAAAACTATGGAAATTCATGGTTTGAGGCTAATACAAAACTATCAATCGGAATTAGTTTTGAAATTAAAGAGATAAAAATAGAGAACCTTAACATTAAATTGCAAATATGGGATTTAGCTATTGAAGACCGTTGGAGAGATTTAGTTCCTTTTTACTGTAGAGGTGCATTAGGTGCAATTCTTATGTTTGAGATATCAACTTCCAAAACTTTACATGAGTTATCAAAATGGATTACAACTGTAAGGGATAATACAACGGACATACCTATAATTTTAATGGGAAATAATGATAATTTAGATAATTTACGCCAAGTTTCCATAGAACAAGCTTTGGAATTTGTAAGATCTGAGCAATTAAATGGTTATTTCGAATGTAATATTCTTACAGGAGAAAATCTGAAGAATAGTTTTGAAAGTTTAACCAGAATGATAATTAAAAACTATGAAAATAATGTATAACCTTTTAAATTAAGTTTTCTAAAGCTTCACACGTCAATTAAGCCGTTTCAATTAAACTCAGACACTCTCTATCTTTATAATGCTTTAATATTTTCTTAGAAAGAACTACTGGAACATCCTTGATGGATTTATACACTTTTAATAGATTTCTGACAAATATAGGATTTTGGACCAAGGAATCGATCTCGTTTTCATTTAAATAGGACAAAAACCCTTCATTAATCAAGTACATTACAACTGATTTATAACCACTTTCTAACCTCAATGCGATTTCTTCTTTAAAAACGCGTTTTGCAAGTGTATCACCTGCATCACTTAAAGATTTCAGCAGCGGAAAAGCCAGATTCCGATGTAAAAGGCGTGTATCATAAGAATTTTCATACCAAGCCTGGAGGTTCGAACAATGTCCCCAGAACTCTGTTTCAGGTGAGATATAACTAGTATGAGTTTCCATTCGTTTATCTAGCTTTTCTGCTGCTTCATCAATTGACCGAATTTCGTCATAATCCCTAATTTTTTTAGTTGGAATGCTAAATAATAAATATTTACACTGGGTAAACCGTTTTCCATTAACATATATAATTGTTTTACCGTACTCAAGTCTTAATTTCAAGTATTTATTAATCTCAAACTCTGGAATGATAATTTTCCGTATAGGAGGACGTTGTCTTCTCTCAGAACCATAATTATCAACAACTGCTTCAGTAAAATTCTTAAGCATGTTTTCAACGTTCTCTCCTGTTTTTACAGAAATCTCCTTATAACCAAAGAGATGATATTGTTCTACTAAAATTTCAATCTGCTCATGAGTTACTTCACGATCTGCATTCAAGTCCATCTTATTCCCTACCAGCATGATAGGGACATTACCGTCATAAAGGTGGATCATTTCGATCCAATTAGGTATTCTAAGAAGAGAATCAGATCTAGTGATGTCAAACATAATGATAGCTCCACTTGCGCTTTTACAAAACGTAGGTAAGAGAAATTGGAACCTGGGTTGTTCTGCAAGTAACCAAAATTGGAGTTTAACGACTAAATCGCGAATTTCCATTCTTATAGTATGAAAATCGACTCCTATTGTTATTCTGGAACTAATTTTGAAAACTCCCGACATATATTTATTAACAAGGCTTGTTTTTCCGACAGATAAATCTCCTACGAGTAAAACTTTGAATAAGAAATTATAATTTGTCATCACATCTCACCCGTTTTAATACCCTATAAAGAACTAAATTAATCTGATTTCTACTTCCTATAAATTAACTCTAAATTTTTGCGTACCTACTTTATATTTTTTAAAATGATCTGACTCGGGGTCGATATTTTTGATAAAAATGTAGGGATATTGCATGTATAGAAAAGATGATTCACTTATATAAATTTAGTGGTAATGCTATTATGAAAACTATAGCTTTTTCTTGAATTATAGATTAAAAAATTTAAATTATTTGATACTGGGATAAATTCATGCTAAAACTTTTTGAACCTATGAAAATAGGTAAAATGGAACTAAAAAATCGATTTGTTCGATCAGCTACTTGTGAAGGGATGGCTTCCAAAACTGGAAAGGTTACAGATGACTTAGTTAAAATGTACAAAACTCTCTCTAAAGGACATATTGGGTTAATCATTTTAGGTTATATGTACATTCATCCTTATGGAAGAGCTTTTAAGTATCAAACTGGAATTTATAGTGACGAGCATATCTCAGGGATAAAGACGGTTATAGATATAATCCACGAAGAAGATGGCAAGGTTGCGGTACAAATAGTACATGCTGGACCACAAACATATCCACAACTTATAAAAACTAAACCTTTAGGACCATCTAAAAAGATAATGAATCCATTCACTATTGCACGACCAAAAGAAATGAGTGAAATAGAGATTCAAGATACAATCACTCTTTTTGGTGATGCTGCCAAGCGCGCAGTGAATGCAGGAGTAGATGCCATCCAAATTCATGCAGCACATGGATATCTAATTAACCAATTTATTTCTCCTTACTTCAACCTTAGAGAGGATAAATGGGGTGGTTCCGATGAAAATCGATTTCGATATCTTAGAGAAATATGTTTAGAAATTAAGAAAGTAATTCCGAGAGATATACCTATTTTCATAAAACTGAATACTCACGATCATACTCCAAAGGAGGGTATTACTCCTCCATTAGCTGCAAAATATGCAGAATGGTTAGTAGAACTTGGTATTGATGCAATTGAGATAAGTTGTGGAACTAATCATTATTCTCTTTTTAATGTAATTCGAGGCGAAGTACCCTCTGAAGAATTAGTTCAATGGCTCCCTGAAAGTGTTAGACAATCGGCAAAAAATATGTTCCTTGATATGGAGGGTAAGTATAATCTAGAAGAGGGTTATAATTTAGACGCAGCTAAGCAAATAAAGCCAATTATTGGAAAAACACCTTTAATTCTTGTAGGAGGGTTAAGAACAGTAAATTTTATGGAAGAAATAATAGAAAATAATTATGCGGATTTTGTCTCTATGTGTAGACCATTCATTAGAGAACCCTTACTTGTAAAACAAATTTATAAAGGTAGAAAAGAAAAATCAGCTTGTTCTTCGTGTAATCGATGCGTGGCAGCTTTACCTAATAATATACCCGTCCGTTGTTATGAAAATAGCTTTCCTAAAAAAGTTTAAATTGTATTAAAATAAGAGGAATTTAAATCAAATGAAGTTGAATAGATTAAAATCTGTTATAAACCAGTTATTAAGAGAATCATTGGGAGGTTCTCAAGGTTATATGATAGATCCCTTTTATCATTATACTCCGGAAAGAGAAATAACAATTGATTTAATAAAAGGAACCTTTAGCCCAGATTTGGAAGGAGATGATATAGAAAGGTACTATAAATCTATTATCGAGTGGTTCCATGAAGTACTCCCAAAAGAAGGAATCCCAATTGATGTTATTGATAGTGCTATTTTAAAAATAAATCCTGAAGGAAAAGAGTGTATCATTGAAGCTCAAGGACGTAAATTTACAGCATCATTAAAATTTAAGAAAAAGTAAATAATTATATATTTTCACTCTAATTTATCATAACAATTTTTACAGAAGAAGATTCTTCGATTTTTCGAAGTATCTAACACCATAAATCCTGCTGTGTGCTTAGACTCACAACCCCAACACATCTTATTAACATCAGTATTCACAGAATAACTATCTTTTTTATTAAAGACATCTCCTTTGATAATTTCCTGATAACTTTTCATTTTCCAGAATCCTCTCTAACTCATATGGATGATTATTCGAATAAATATTCATTATTCATTTTTATTAATGTAACATCTTTGAATGTATTTAAGCATTATGAATAATTTAGAAGATATTGTTTTAGAGAATAAAAAAAGTAATGGAAATGATTGATTGGATAAATTTCAGTGTTCTGATAATAAGCCTATTTCTTTTTAGCTATTTTTATATCTTAAGTGTCCAACCAGTTAAGAGAGAAAAAAGGAGAGGCGAGAGAGCATGGAGAGAATGCATGAGATTTCGCGTATTTGCAAGTGTATTTGAATTTATTATTGTAATTAATTTAATTATGTGGTTGTGGTTCCCTATTCCTTTATTTAATTGGAAAATACATATAGATTTCATATTTGGTTTAATAATTGGCATTCTAATTTCAATTCCATGCGTGGTTTTGTTAATACAGGGAATGAGAGATGCAGGTTCAGAAACTCTTCAACCCTCAAAACAAACACAGATGTATGGAGGAATTTATAACTACATTCGACATCCACAATCACTTGGAGAATTTCCATTATTTATAGCAATAGCATTTATAGTAAATTCATGGTTTCTTGTAGCTTTAACAGGTGTATATATTTTATTATATATTCCAATCATGATATATTACGAAGAAAAAGATCTTATAAAGAGATTCGGTGAAAAATATCGAGAGTATCAAAAAAGAACTGGAGTCCTATTTCCAAGATTTAAAAGGAAGGTTAATTAGATTATTCCTATAACTTTTTTATTAAATAGACAAACTACGAACAAATGCTGGAAGTAGACTTAAACTATTTCGAAGTCCTAATTGTTTCATGAGTTTCCATTTTCGGGACATCATAACTCCCCAGATATATTTCCGTGTTTGAGAACCCGAAAACATGGCGATTAATGAGTGCATCATTTCTTTGTCGTCTTGAGCTATTTTATATGAAGCATTAATGATTTTTCCCAACAGTCCACTATGAAAAAGTAGATGATGAATTTTATAGGTATATCGTAATTCCTCCTCATATAATTGGTCAAGTAGTAGATTATGATAATGAGAGAGCACGCGTTCTCCAAAATCGCCTTCTTCAAGAGCTCTACCAAATACAGATGCGGCCAGTTTACCTGATAATCGTGCTTGGTATATACCTTCGTATAAAATGGGATCTGCTGTACCACAAGCGTCTCCGATTACCATAATCCGATCACAATATGGTTTTGAAATCAAGTGATCAGGGATAGGAGCCGCCCATACCTTTCGGCCTTCAAAAGCCAACATTTCTCTATTATCAATTTTCTTCTTTATGATTGGGTTCTTAAGAAACATTTCAAAATCTCTCATTTTTGGGCTCTTACCAAGAATTCCAATACTCACAGCTCCCAGCTTTGGAAATGCCCAGGCAAGACCATGATCATCAGGGATATAATCAAAAAATTCCCACACATTGTTAC
>JBHLLO010000102.1:0-8377 GCA_048885535.1 Candidatus Hermodarchaeota archaeon | reverse complement strand
TATGAAGATGGAACACAGGTTGTTTATCCAACAATAGCTCTCACTGGAGAGAACGTAAAAGAATGTTTTGAGGATTTAATTATTCAAGTGATTTTCAATTACTTCAAGAACAAACTTAATTTAATTTAGATTAAATAATAAGAGATGATTTTGTTGGATACAGCATTCGACTTCATTCGACCAGAGTTCTTAAGTGCCATTTTCTTTCACCAAAAAAGTGTAGTTGTATTTCCTTACGTTGATATAAAGCATTTAAGATCCTTAGAGATATTTGCGATAGGATATAATATTGTAGATCTAGATTCGACAGCATTATATAATCTACGAGAGATAATCGAATTGGAGAGATATAATTCGTATTCTCAGAGTCCTTCTTTTTTTTTTATTACGAATGTATCCAAAACTCAACTCGATGAAATAATAAAGTTAAAAGATCTTCACTGTATTATAAATTGTAACGAGGATTTAGCCTTAAATTCATATTCTGATAAGAATCATTTTATTTTCTTCAATAAAAAGAATAAAAAGTTTATCAATTATAGTCCTAAAGATCTTTCTTTTGAAGTATCACTAATATCTTCTTCAAAAAATATTTCTTCACTTCAAGATAAAATTCTAAGGATTAAAACTCTTGCTACAAATATTTATACAGAACTAAATGATTCTGGAAATGTACAGAGGATAGCTAATCTATTAAATGAATATGAACCTCATTATTGGAATAAGATACTAGATTATACTGGATTATATTACGCGATTGAAATTCCAGAAATCTCAAGTGAATCAAGTTCCACCAAAATAGTGAAAGAACTGTCTACTAGTCCATTTTCAGAAGAGTATGACCTTATTGTGTCGAAAAATAAGATGATTGGCAAGGAGTTTATTCAACTTATTCATGATTATCGTGAGAAAAAAGTAAATGCTGCAAATTTAGATACAGGACAACTTTTCTATCCACTTAATCTCTACGATTACTTACGAACTCATCATTGGAAAGATGGTATTGATAAGCAATTTTTAAATGATTGGGTAAAAATGAATAAAACACAATACATTTTAAAAAAAGATGATCTTGCTGATTTTCATACCATTTTATTTAAGTTAAATCTGCCTGATGAAATAATCTCAAAAGTACTAAATATAGAAAATCAAGATAAAGAGGTTAAAAATGAGGAGATTAATACTAAAGTTGTTGATAAAGAATTATCCCTCCCAATTATGCCTCAAACTCAAAAGTCAATGTTAGAAAAATTAAATGATATTGAAAATATAATTGAAAATAATCTTCCAGATTATGAGATCGAATATCTATTAAAAGAAATAACCAAATTGCAGAGAATTATGAAAATTAAGAACGCTATACCTCCTAAAAAACAACACTTTCCTGCAGAAATGTTAATCAAGTTAAACCTTAATCAGATTCAAAGTGAAAATGTTAGAAAGATTTTAATGACTGCTGAAAAACAGTTTAACTTCTATAAAGATAATCCCAAATTAGATGCCTCACCTATTATAGCTCAATATTCTAAAGCATTGGAAGTAATGTTAAATGAAAAAATCTCCTCCCATTTTAAACCATTATTTGCTCAGTATAGAAAAAAATACCAAAATAATGAGACATCCGAAGATTTTAATAAGAAATTCGGTAACCTAATGCGAAACAAATCACTTAATCTCGGTATTTGGATTGCTATTTTAGAAGATTTAGATCAACCTCAGAAACCTAGTGACGTACGAGAGTTCTTGTCAATATTAAGTGAAAAATTTGAAAATACTTCTTTGCATGCTATAGAAATAGCCTGCAAAACCATTAATCCCCTTAGAAATGAATATATACATACAGAAGTATGTTCTTTAGAAGAAGTTTGTAATGCTAGACAAAAAATCGTAAATGTATTAAATCCTGTCATAGAATTATTATACTAATTTTTGACTTACAAATTTTAGAGATATTTAAATATTCAAAATCATACTTTTCTTTTGTAGACGTAGATTCGGTTTACAAAAATGGATAAGGAATTTCATTGCCCAAGATGCAAAAACGATAAAATAATTGAATATTCAGATTCAATTGAATGTCCAAAATGTGAACTTGAATTTCATAAAAAGGATTTCTCAACTTTTAGTGATGATCAGATTCTTTCTATACGAGAAAAATCAGATTTTCTTAAATTTTTTGAAGATTAATTCTTAGTTTAGTTGACAGTCTCACAATTCTTTTTCTCTCAATTTTTTCTTTCTTAAAAAATCTCGAAACTCGAAATCATTTATTTTCCCTATTTCAAGAGCTCCAGTACTTTCTAAATAATCTTTAAAATCTTTCATAAGAGAGATGACTTCCTCTTGCTTAAAATTTTCTTTAAAAATGTAGTTCTTTCTTTCTAAAATGAATTCAGAATACCACCAGTAAAATATGAGAGTTATTAAAATTATTAAGAAATTATTAACAAGATTAATTTGGGGTTGACTAGTATACGTCCCGTAGGGTATTGAACCTGCTCCCATAATCATTATTATCTGTCCTTCAAAATATAAAATCGTAAATGCAAATAAGAAAAAAGGTAAATTATTTTGATTAAAAATCTTAAACTTTGCGAGTTTATCTCCTAAACCCTTTAGAACCATAATCGCTGTTAAGATCATCAAAAAAATATCTGTGATAATCCTAAAAATATCTAATCCGACAGTTATAGTAGTAGCACTTCTAAATGACCAGATAAAACTAAACGATCTATACCATAAGTAAAACCAAATAAAAATGTAAAATACAGAAGAAAAAGTATTAGGAGTTTCATTTCTAATGCTTTTAATGAATAAAAAGATTAATCTATAAGAAGTAAAAGCAATAATAATATACATACAAATGTTCCAACCATTAAACCAAGGACTTTGTGGTTCGAAATAGTTTATGAGTCCAAAGTAAGTAATCAATTGGAGTAAAATAGGCAAAAATATACCCACACCTAAGAATATATAACTAGTAATTTTATTTCTCTCTGAATTTGTTCTATCTACCATAGTTTTTTCATTAACTTTAGTTGCTATATTATCAAATATCTTTCTTATAAAGAATATCTGTACTAAATTCCACCCAAAATAGATTATTATGCATAAATAAGGAAGAATTATATCCCATCCTAAAAATTGAATAAATAGTTGGGAAGAAGAACCAAATTGGAAATATTGTAAAATCAATAATGAACTAAGCCCAAATACAATTATAACTATAATCAATTTTTTAATAGTACTCCTTTTATCTTTAGAAAATAAATGACGGTCCAATTGAGGGAAGATTCCAAGAATCATCAAAATCGTATACGAGAGGGCAAAAGAAATTATTATATACAGTACAACGTTCCCAATACCTACTCTAGGAAAAAGAATTAAAATCGTAATTATCATTAGAATTATGAAGAATAAAGCTGTATAAACAATGTGGCTGATGCTAAATAAGCTATGAAATGATGCTTTTAAAGATACTTTCCATCTTTTAGTAGGTTTTTCTTCATTCATCGAATAAATTTCTCTATGATAAATTGTAGTTACTTACGAAGAGTCTTTTTTTATTTAAATAGATGTATATTATACGAAATGTATGATCACAAAACAAGCTTTAAATAAGAAAAAACCAACCAACATTATCCAATGTGTAATATGTTGTCATGATACGAAACGACAGACTAAAATTGTAAATTTAGAAAACAAATTCGTTGTCATTTGTTGGAATTGTCACGAGAAATTTACTCATAAAGAATTAGAATTGATGAATAATCTGTTTATCGCATTCGGAGGTTATTTTGGTAAATTAAAAACTTCAAAATCATCCAGATATAAAGTGATCAAGGAATTAATAAGAGAATTTAATATTCAAAGCAAAGATACAACTGAAACAGAACTTAATGTGAAAGTACTTTATAGAGCACTCCTTTTTGGAATCACTCCAAGTCAACTTGTCCAAGGAATAAAATTATTAAATGAATGACCAACATATTATAAATTAATAAGAATTGTAAATACGACTGGAAACTACTTATATTTTAGTCAATTTCACAAAAACTTTCATGAATCTCCGACGCTAAAAATATATTAGTCAAATTAAAAAATAAGAAAACTTCTTCTCCCTTCTTTATTATAAATCTCAGGTCTTTCTAAATCCATATGGAAAAACCGCTGTCATATTTTGATTGGGAATTGCACTTTCGAAATAGCCCTAACCCCGCACATCAAGATACTTTATCTCAGGAGGATTTCCAGTTGAAAGAAGCCTTTAAAAATTTATTAAGGTGCTTTTCTAAAAGAGAGAGTATTATTAGAAGTGGAGGGATTTTATCTTCCCAATTTAACTTTCTGAATATGAACTTAAAAAATGGAATTATTAATTGTGTAATTAATAATCAATCCTTGGAAGAATTCAAAATTCAAGTTAACAAAAAAAAGAAATTTATTAATCACAAATGCCAAGAGTTTCGCAACTTGAATAAATTTAAGAAATACTTTTGCTCCCATTTAATTAGATTATTCTTTATCCTAAAAGAAATTGATATAAAAAATACTAATGAATTATTAAAGCATATTTCTACCCATGATTATGACTTTTTTCCTAAGATTAAGTCAAAAAAGGGTCTTAAATCTCTTAATTGGACAGCTAGAAATTGATAATACTTTTTCTGTTTTCAAGGAGTTTAAATAGCTATTATCTAATCTATTTTTGATCACAAATTTTCCAACTTCTATTCCTATAAATTTTACTCATTGGATGCTTTTCTTTTTTGGAAATATGTATCTTACATATTTCCTTCTACTCTTCTTTCCTTGTACTCTAAAATCTAGAAAGTTTAGATTTAGAAAAATAGTTCATTAATAATTAGTAATGAAAAAATTAAGGAAAAATTATTGAATATAAAGCTAAATAGACAATGCTCACACCAATGTGTAATAGAGTCATCATTGAGCCATTTTTTAATAATGATTTATAGTTAAAATCTGAAACACCATTTTTTTCTGCTAAATTCAATGTTATTAAATCACACGCGGCTCCTTGAGGTAAAAAATTTGAACCGATATTTATACCAAGAAGGATGGCCATGATAATAAGATTTGGTACCTGCCCTATACCATAAATATTTTGCATTAGTGTGATAAATACTAACGCTGTTGGAATTTGAGCTAAAAAGCCAGACAAAACGCTTATCATCAACAAGACTGTAATAGCAGCAATAAGTGTATTATCTGAGATAAAGCCCTTTATGAAATCACCAATAATTATAAAAGTACCATTTATTTCCATTGTACTCATTAAGAGGAATATTCCAATGAAAAATGTAATAACCTTTAGATCTACTTTTTGAAGTATATCTGCAAACTTCTCCCGATTTAACAAACACATTATAACCGCACCCACAATAGCAACTAAATATGCTTCAGAGAAAATGATAAATCCTATTATTACACCAACAAAAAAAATTGCATTGAAGACAAACTTTTTCTTGTTGACAATAATTATGTTAGGATCCATTACATCAAGAAGGATTTTCTTATAATCTTCAGGTGGGGGTTCTTGCTTTCTAAGCATAATAAAATCTATAAGTAAGAGAGTATAAATTAGAGTGGGAATGACTATAAGAGAAAAGTTGATTATAAAGTAAGAAAAATCAAGTGAAAAAGCATTTGCTATAAGTATATTCTCGGATGAGCTAAAAGGAGTATAAATTGACCCGATGTTGATAGTAAAGCTAAGACCAAAAAGATAAGGAGCCGAGTTTATTTTTAGAATTTTACATGCTCGAATAACCAATGGTACAAAAATGATACCTACGGTTATATCTGATACAATTGCTGAAGTTAGACTTGCTATAAAACAAATTAAGAAGAAGAATTTTCTATGATCAGCTTTAGTCCAATGTAGAGTCTTTAAGATAAGCCACCTAAATATTTGATGTTCTTCAGTAATAGCAATAATAACCTGCATACAAATAATAAAAAATAAAGGTTCAAACTCGACATAGGTTATAAATTCTGTAAACCCGACACCAAAAACAAAACCAGCAATGACACAAGCAATTACAGCTGATAATATGGTAAAAGAAATATAATCTATTCGTTCAGTTGTGAAAATTACCATTATAGCTATAAACAGAACAGCTGAAATTATAATTGATACGATCTCATACATCTTATACGGATCCTCAATTAAATTTAGTAAAGATTTCTTATTTTTTTAGATTCTTTTTAAACTTTACCCATTTAAGTTTAATAACGTAACTCTACTTATTATATAAATTCTATCATAATAAAATTAAATATTAAAAGATTGTTATTCTCTAATTTAATGTTTATCCAATGAATTTTGTTATTTAATAAAATAATTAATCTTAGGATTTGTATCAAGAAGCTATATTTAAAAAATAGTTAAAAGGCATTATTGTTTAAGGAAAAATGATGGACTTTTTGAACAATACTCTAATAATAGAAAAATTGATCAAATTTTATTTCTTAAAAATAACATTAATGACTTTTGAGCATGAAGTCTATTTTCCGCTTCATCATATACAATTGAGTGAGGACCATCAATGACTTCAGCTGTTTGTTCATATCCTCGCATAGCTGGCAAACAATTCATAAAAATAACATCATTTTTAGCAAGCTCTAGCACCTTTAAGTTTACTTGAAAAGGCATGAATGCATGCTTCCTTTCTTCTTCTTTCTCAACTGGAATGCCATAACTCATCCAAGAATCGGTATATAATATATCTGAATCTTCTGCTGCTTTAAATGCATCATGTAATACTTTTACTTCTGCTCTAGTACTGTTTGATAATTCTTTAATTTCATCTAAAACAACTTGTTCAGGAGTATATTCAACTCCACTTGGACAAGCAACATCCATTTGAAGTCCATATATTGCACACATCCGCATCAGGTCATAAGTCACATTATTATGCGCATCTCCAAAATATGCTATTTTTAAATTTGATAATTGTCCTTTTTTCTCTTTAATTGTCATAAAATCTGCTAAAATCTGTGTTGGATGCGCAAAATCGTCAAGCATATTAATAACTGGAACATCTGAATATTTTGCTAAATCCCAAATGTCTTGCCTTTTGAAAACTCTTGCAGCAATTAGATTTACATAACGAGATGCAACTTTAGCAGTATCAAGTATATTTTCTTTTTTTCCGAGAGGCGAATCTTTTATTGAATAAAAAATAGCATGACCACCTAATTGTTGCATACCCGTTTCAAAAGATATTCGTGTCCTTAGAGAGGGTTTTTCGAATAGCATCAATAAAGTTTCCCCTTTTAAAGTGCTGTGAAACTTATCAGGGTTCTTTTTAATCTCAATTGCTTTATTAATAACCTTTTCACATTCATCTTTAGAAAAATCAGATATTTTTGTGAGATGTCTTACCATTTATCCTACCTTCTTAATTTTTTAGATTAAATTATTTCATATAATTAGTTGAGAAATAAAAAATTTATTTTAACTCTTCTTCTTGACAAAATTCACGAGAACATCGAAGATCTGAAAGAATCTCTTCATCTTTAGATGCTAATCTTTCGATTATAACCCTACTAATTAATTCTCCAAGTCCAGGTCCAAGCATAAAACCTTGCCCACACATACCAACTGCGTTAATATATCCTCCTATATTATCGATTGGCCCTAAAATCGGATTACCATCCGGAGTCATTGGGTATAATCCCCTCCATGTACGTCTAACCTTAATATTTCTTAATCGAGGCAGTAATCTAACCATACGTTTAGTAATTTGAGGTAAAAAGGAACTTGTCTCCCTCCTATCCACTCCTGAAATATTCGGTTTTGGTGTTAAACAAAAGATAATTTTACCTTCCAAATTTTGATAAAAATAGTAATTTTTAGAATCTCCAAATATAGGATCTTCTGCCGGCTGAATATCAACTATCATTGTATAGAAGAAGTTTTTAACAGGTTCTGTAATTCCTGCTTCATGAGATTCAGGTTCAATCGGTAATTCAAGTCCTATCATTTGGCTAATTTCATTAGCGTATGCTCCAGCGGCATTAACGATATTCTGGGTTTTATATGAGCCCTTAGTAGTTTTTACTTCAGTTACTCGTCCGTTGTAAGTTAAAATATTTGTAACACTTTCATTAAACTTATATTTAGCTCCATAATTCTTTGAATGTCGATAAAAAGCATGTAATGATAATAGTGGTGAAGCATTACCATCCTCTGGACTGTGAGTTCCTCCGTATAACTGCTCATCATTAATTCCAGGTATTATTTCTTTAATTTTGTTGGGCTCAACATAATCAACATGGAGTCCATAGCTTTTTTGAAGTTTCACAGTGTCTTTAAGTAATTTTTCATCTTTTTCTGTAAAAGTAAGAAATG
>JBHLLO010000101.1:4876-8644 GCA_048885535.1 Candidatus Hermodarchaeota archaeon | reverse complement strand
AATTATTTTAATTATATCAAAAGAATCTTACAAATAAACAAAGATTTAGATTTTTATGTTATTTCAAATGAAAAAACTGATATTTTGTTAGAAAGAGCTAAATTATGCATTCATTTGACATTAAGAATCCCTGATTGAAGTGATGTTTTATTGGTTTATAAAAAAATTATCTTAATTTGTTACTACACTAAAAAGAACAGGTATAGCTTCAATGCCTTAGCTGGTGCTATTGAGATAAACAAAGAATTACAGGATTTAAGGGTATTATTCCCAGTTAGTAAAGATGCTTTGATCACAAGTATATCTAATTCTCTTGGCCAATATGAAAAAGTCATAGTTGGCATATCTTTTACCTCCAATCAACTCTGGGATATCAGGGACACTCTGTTGGAATTGAGAAAAAGATTTAATAAGAAACTACTTTTTTTCGCAGGGGGACCACATCCCACTGGAGATCCGAAAGGAACTCTTAAATTGGGATTTGATGTATGTGTTATGGGAGAAGGCGAAGAAACCTTCCCTAAAATCCTTATTAAAGTTAAAGAGGGTAATGATTATAAAGATATTAATGGAATTGCCTTTATAGATGAAGATAGGAATTTTATCAAGAACAAACCTACTTCTTCGATTAATTTAGATGACTATCCACCATTTTCAGTTAAATACAGTAAACTTGGTCCTATTGAAATCACTAGAGGGTGTCCCTTCTTATGCTACTTTTGCCAAACTCCATTTATATTTGGTACAAAATCAAGGCATAGAAGTATCGAATCAGTTATTAAATATGTTGAAATATCTAAAAATTATGGATTCAAAGATATAAGATTTATCTCTCCAAATGGATTTCTTTATGGCTCTCAAGATAATGCTGTTAACTTTACTCTGATTGAAGATTTATTAAATCAAATCCGGAAAACCATAGGTCCAGAGGGCAGGGTTTTTTTCGGCAGCTTTCCTTCAGAGGTAAGACCAGAAAATATTAATGAAGATTTAATAAATTTAATCCTTAAATACGCTAATAACGATAACCTAATCATAGGTGCTCAATCTGGAAGCCAAAAAGTTTTAGATTATTGCAACAGAGGACATACTGTTGAAGATATCTATAATGCTGTGAGATACACTCTTAATGCAGGCTTGAAAGCTAATGTTGATTTTATTTTCGGATTACCAAATGAAACCAAGGAGGATGTCAAGCAAAATCTTAGCGTAATTGATGATTTAACTAAGTTAGGAGCAAGAATACATGCTCATACTTTCATTCCATTGCCGGGTACTCCTTTTCAATACCAAACACCTACAAGATTGAGTAAATATCTAAGAAATAGAATTAGAGATTTAGTCAAACAAGAATTAATATATGGTGATTGGAGACAACAAGAACGATTTGGAACTAGAATTATGAAATATTTTGCTAAATCTAGGCAAGATAAATTAAATCTCCATAAGAATTAATCGAAGCTTTCTTTACTTTTATAAACTAGCTTCCCTATTATCGTGAAAATTTTCTTCACATTCTCTCCAGTTATAGCTGATGTTTCAAAATAAGGTGCGTTCAATTTTTCAGAAAGGTGTTCAGCCATTGGTAATATTATTTTTCGATCATCCACTAAATCCATTTTATTGCCAATTAAAATTCGCGGAATTCCACTGAGTCCATATTTCACAGCTTTTGAATACCAATTGTTTATATTACTGAACGAGCTTGAACGAGTTATATCAAATACTAAAATCATACCATCTGCACCATTGAAATATGGACGGTGGAGCATATGGAATTGGAGTTGTCCAGCTAGCTCCCAAAGCATTAGATTCACTGTGGCATTAAGATCATCTAATTTAATTGGTTCCTTTACTATATTTACACCAACAGTAGGCAGATATCTAGTTTCAAACTGTTTTGTAACAAACTTTTTAAGGAGTTCAGTCTTTCCAACAGCAGGGTCACCGACTAGAATAACCTTATATATAGAATCATTTTTTCCAGAAAAAGTCTTTTTTTGTTCACTTCTATTATTAACTATGTTAGGTAATCTTAAATTAAGTGAGGAAAGTATAGGATCCCATTGAATAAGGGAAAAAGAGATTTTTTTCTCATCTAGAAGCTTTTGGATGTGTAATGAAATAAATTTTTTCAATGAGGGAAATTTAGAAACAAAGTATCTTAAAAATTGATATAAAGTGGTACGGTCAGATGAGAGTTTCTCTAATAAGTCAGTAGACTCTATTATTGCTTGTAACTCTGTAGGGTTCAATTCTGCGATATATCCCTGAAGAAGAAGATATTGCACTACAGAAGGGTACCCACTTTCAAGTCTTAGAGCAATTTCTTCTTTATACACTTTTTTCGCCTTAGGATCTCCAGCTCTAGTTAACTGTCTTAGTAATGGAAATGAAATATTGCTCATAAGAATTCTAGTATCATAGTCATTTTCAACCCACGCTTGAATGTTTGAACAATGCGCCCAAAATTCTTGCTCCGGTGTAATATCGTGGTTTTGCTCCGGAACAGGAAGCGCCCCTGGACCGGTTACAACTCTATTTTGATATAAATGCTTATTATATAATTTAGCAGCCTCATCTATAGATTCAACCTCATCATATAAAGGCACATCATTTTTAGGGATGTTTAAGATTAACCGGATGCATTGAATGAACATCCTCCCGTTGATATAAATAAAGGTCCTTCCATGCTCCAGTTTAAGGGTTATGTATTGATTAATTTCTTTTTCAATTGAAGGGATTTGCCTATACCTATTATATTCATTCATTTTCACTTTTATCCAATCTGCATTGATAACTTTCTTTTTCACACCTAAATTAGCATGTATCACTCTTGCTTCAAAAACATCCTCTTTCACACCTATATTTGCACGTATCCAGCTTGCATCGAAAGAATTTTTTTTCTCAAATTTCATGCGAATCCCTGGAATAAAAAAACCAATGAAATATATCAGCATTATGGTTAACGTAATAAGAAGAACCACTATAAAACTAATCAATAATCCACCAATCATAGAAAGATAAGGTGCTAATGAAACAGCTGTAATGAAATAAAATAATAAGATTATTCCTCCTATAGCTGTAATTCGATTTTTAATGCGATTATTCATTTTTAATCAAACTTTCTTTTGTTTTAAAAATTTACGCTCCCTACTATCTCCAAATGCATTTAACTATAAATATTTCACACTCAAGGAGATATTTTTCATAAAAAATTTCCTCCCTATTTTGAATTTCTAGATCTAGTCTAATTATTTAGTTTACCCGCTATGAACAAAATGTAAGTATGAAAGTGATAAATCGAAAAAAGAAAAAATTATTAGTTTATTTTATCAATACAATTGACTCTTCGCAAAAATCGTCTTGTCCAGCCCTGAATTTTTCAAGCTCATATTTTAGGCTTGGATTTAATTCTTTAATTAGGCAATTCATGAATGGTATAGCACTCCTTCGACAGAGTGATTCTGGGTCTAAGCCCATCATTTTGGCAGCTTCATAAACAGGACATCTCCCTACTTTTACACTAACTTTTTCATTACTTTCTTTAAGAATCTCGGTTTCAATACCAAACCCTTTAATAGCTTCTGAACCTAAAACTGAAGCGTTTTTCGGAGTCATCTCCGTAATCTTTTCATGTTTTGCTTTGCTCTTTAACATTTTACCTTGTAGTGATCCCATACTCTTGCATGTTGTTTCAATCATATCATATGTTTTATCCTCTCCAATATCTTTTATGACCGTACCTATAAAAGCATCGAGTAAAAG
>JBHLLO010000101.1:0-4776 GCA_048885535.1 Candidatus Hermodarchaeota archaeon | reverse complement strand
GTTGTTTCAATCATATCATATGTTTTATCCTCTCCAATATCTTTTATGACCGTACCTATAAAAGCATCGAGTAAAAGAAACGCATTTTTCGCTCCATTAAAAGTATCCTCAAGTGGAATTTTTATTACCTCTCAATAATTTTAATTAGATTTCATTCATTTTTATACAATAGTGTAAATAATAAACTTACATTTTAGTATAAAAACTTTTATCTTTATTTCTCCCTTTCCATTATGCTTAGGACTAGATTTACACTGAAATCATTTATGAGATTTCATCTCTTTTCGGTAATTTCTGTTCGGGGAGTAATTATAATGATATCTTTATGTCATTTTCAGTTTTAAGACGTCTTTCCACATATTCCTCACATAAAAAGTCATGGTCTAATGAGATATATCTATGTTTTAATGAACAGAAGGCTTGAAAATTATATATACATCCTTTTCCCTTATTGCATGCTAATAAATCATAATTATCCATTTATCATTTGCACCTTTTCCATGTGTGAATCTCTTCTTCATGTGACTAATCTTCAACATTATTAAAAAATATTTGTAAAAACAAAAGAATAAAATTGATCACAAAAAAAATGATTCCAATAATTCTTGTGTCATTTTTGAAAAAACTCACTTGGATAATAATAGTAAGAATAATAGTATACAGATCTTTAATTATACATTTTATATTTCAGGATTAAAAACTATTAAATTCTAAAACATTTTTCTTTTAATTTCCTCTAAGAAACATTATATATTATTAATAGTCGAGCAAATTATTAATATATCAAATCTCTATTTCAAATTCTAATCTTATCATGAAAATGTCCTTAGATATATAAAATAAAAAAGCTATATTTTGTTATGACTAAATTTATATTTAAGATGTCATTATTGTTACTTGACGAGTTCATCATTTAAGGTGAATAAGAATAACAAATTTTAAATCTGAAGAAAACGCCAAAAATCCGCTGAAAGAAGTATCACTAATAAAGTGTTTAACTGAATGTGAAAAAGGTGAAGTTGTAACGGTAGTAAATGTGAATGCGGGTCGTATGGCAAAAATGCGCCTTGCTAACTTAGGAATTATACCTGGAGTCAAAATAACAAAAAAGCAATCTGCCCCATTAAAAGGACCAATTGAAATCATAGTGAAAGGATCCTCATTAGTGATTGGTAGGGGGTTAGCATCGAAAATTTTTGTTAGCTGTGCTAAAGAATGCAAATAAAGAGAAACATTACTCTGATTTCTTTATCTTAATTCATATAATTGGATATTATTAAGTGTACATTATGAGCTGTCATTTACCTAGAACGCCAAAACAGGAAAATGAATATCATAAATCAATTAATATAGCATTAGCTGGCAATCCAAATGTCGGTAAATCAGTCATATTTAATCAGTTAACAGGATTATCCCAGACGATTGGAAATTGGCCTGGAAAAACAGTAGAAAAAATGGAAGGACACTTAGATTTCCAAGGGTATCATTTTAATATTGTTGATTTACCCGGTATTTATTCATTATCGACATATAGTATAGAAGAAATTGTGAGCAGAGAGTTCATTGTTTCTGAAGATGTTGATATAATAATAAATGTTATTGATGCGACCAATCTTGAACGCAATCTTTTCTTCACATTTCAACTTCTTGAGTTACAAGTTCCAATGATCCTTGCAATAAACCAAATGGATATTTTACACAAGAGAAATATAGATTTGGATTTTGAAAAATTAGAGGAATTATTTCAATTACCAGTAATACCCGTAATTGCAGTGCATGGGAAGGGTGTACATCAGCTTCTTGAAAAAGTAATAGAAATACTAGTAAATCGCCCTTTTCGTTTTCACCACCATGAAATTAAACGCAAATGGAATAAAGAACATCATCATAGGTATTATCAGAACCATCATCTTCATAAGAAAGTGAAAAAAAGGGCATCATTAGAACGTAAATTTGTATTTCCTGAACTGTCAGATTTACTTTCTTTTGGAAAAGAAATTGAGATAAAAATTAAAGAACTTCTAAAATACTTTAATGCTAATCAAATTTTTATAACTAACCATCATTACCCAATAAGATTTTTAGCAATAAAGCTTCTCGAAAATGATGAAGAAATTAAAAAATCATTCCTGCATAATGAAATATCTTCGAAGGCAATTCAAATAGCTAATAATTTAAGAAATGAACTTGAAGAGCTTCATGGGGAAGATATTACTACTATAATCTCTTCAGAAATTTATAATAACATTAATAAAGTGATACAACAGGTTTTAATTATAAAATCAGGAAAACAAGCTAAAAAGCTATCAATTTCAGATAAAATAGATCATCTTACGACTCATTCCATATTTGGATATCTTATCTTAATTTTAGCAGTAATTGGAATCTATATGTTTACTTTTTCAATAGGTGATTTTCTTGGTGAGATGGTTGATAGTTGGTACAGTTTTTGGACTTATGGAATTTATTCAGTATTTGGTGAAAATAATTTATTTATAAAAATTTTTTGGGATGGAGGAATGGGAGGATTAATAGGGGCAATTACAGGAGTTTTAGTTTATGTGATCCCATTTTTCTTCATAATTGAAGTTTTACAAGATTCTGGATATTTACCACGAGCTGCATTTTTAATGGATAGAATCATGCACATAATTGGAGTCCACGGGAAAACCATAATTCCAATGATATTAGGGTTTGGCTGTAATGTACCTGCTTGTGCTGGCTGTAGGATCATGGAAACACAACGGGAAAAGAAGATATCTATTGTTTTAACTTCTCTTATACCATGTGCGGCAACGATGACTGTAGTTATGGGGCTGGTTGGACGATATTTGGGATTTGGATGGGTTGTTTTTGTTTTTAGTATTAATTTTGCTGTTATCCTAATTGTTGGTAGAGTACTAAATAAAATAATGCCTGGAGAATGTACGGAATTAATTATGGAAATGCATGATTATCGTATGCCAAATCATAATGTAATAGCGAAGCAGACATGGCTAAGAAGTAAAGAATTTATATTTAAAGCACTTCCAATTATAATTATTTTAGGAATAGTTCTAGAAATTCTCTTGATTTTTAATGCTTTGGAACCGATAAATCTGATATTATCCCCGATATCTGTATTTTGGTTAGGATTACCGGCTGCTGCTGGTATTTTCTTAATATATGGAATCCTGCGTAAGGAATTAACATTAGTTCTTCTAGCTCTTTTCGCAGAGAATTTGGCATCATTTTTGACTCCTATTCAAATGATCGTTTTTAGTTTAGTAACTATGCTTTATATTCCATGCTTTGCAACTATAATCATCATTGCTAAACAAACGTCTTGGAAATATGCACTTAAGATTTCAGTTATGGAAATTGCTATAGCCTTGCTTATTGGAGGTATAATTAACTGGGGATATATTCTTTTTTCGTCTTTATGAAAAAATTATTATTTATTCAATAAAATTAGAAAAAAACCATTTTAAAATTAATTAATAACAGATTATTCAAAATTTGTGTTTATAGGCTTTTTCCAAGTACATTAATTGCATCCAAAAAAGAAAGAACATATTCTAAGAAATTTCCAGAAATCCAAAGACTATAAAATAATGAAATTTATTATACAAAGAAATAAAAATCATTATTCAACAATTATAATGAAAATTTACATTTAGAGTTGATATTATGGGGTTTGATAAATCAATTGAAGATCCATGGGAAAAAGAAGAGTCAGAAGAGGAAATCCTTGAGAAAGAAAGACTAGAACAAGAAAGACTAGAACAAGAAAGACTTGAAAAGGAACGACTTGAAATGGAACGGCTTGAAAGAGAAAGGCTCGAAAAAGAACGATTTGAACAACTGAAAATGGAAAGTAAACTATTTCCCAATAACGCGCTGTTTATGATCCCTAGTTGGAGTGATTTATTAGGATATCCCACATTAGGAACCTATGCCCATCATCCTGTCTCAAAAATAGAGACGGACAGCGTTGTATTTTTTAGTGGCTATGATTATTCAATTGAAACTAATAAAGGAACGCTTCATTATTTATTCGGTCTCGGGTATTATTTTCTTAAATTTGAATTAGAATCCGGCAAGTATATAACTGATAATAGAATCCTAACAGGATTAGTGTTACCAGACTTTGTTTATGACCTAATGGCTACTTCAGCGAATATCACTTTAGAGGACGATCAAGACGTGATTATAGCAGAGAAAGTGATAAAAGTTCCTGTTGATTTGTCTAATAAATCAGAGGATCACTTAACATTTATCAAGGGAGCATTGATGCGAAATGTGTTCATACCTCATAAGGATATCTTTTTAGAGATGATGGAACAAATACAGGACATGGATTCATACCCCATTTCAACTGAGGGTCATAAGATTCTAAGTGCACACTGGGACTTGTTTAACCAAATATTGGTTTCGGATAAAATAAGAGCCATCGCTGATTCCGCTTACCTCAATCCAACAGCAGGATTAGATGGGATTAACCTTGGAGCAGATACACTTTTAGAGGAAACCATCTCTCAAATAAATCTCAGCATTATTGAGGATAATATTAAGACCTTGAGAACGATTTATTCTAATCTTGAATTTGATCCTATGTATCTGTTCTCTATTATAGAACAAGCGGGTTTAATTTTAAGATCTGATATATCACCAATTGCCTCAAAGCGAGATTCAGGTACCTCTAAAGCATCAGTCTTTATTTCAGCCGAAGATCGTCTTTATGCATTTATCAGCTGGCCAATGCAATTTAAAAGAAAAGCAAAAAAAGTTTATGTA
>JBHLLO010000100.1:0-8754 GCA_048885535.1 Candidatus Hermodarchaeota archaeon | reverse complement strand
TCAGATTGCTAAAAATGGACTAATTTTTGATCAAACCCTTTTTTATCCTCAAAGTGGTAATCAAGCGAGTGATATTGGGCATATCATATATAATAATGAGAATATTGAAGTAAAAAATGTATATCTTGAAGGAAATGAAATCATTCATGAAATTGATTCAGAAGGGTTAAATAAATTTAAAATAGGAGATAAAATTAAAGGAATTATTAATTGGGAATATCGCTATGGGTTAATGAAAGCTCATACTTCTCAGCATATCTTATCAGCTTTAATTAAAAACAAGTATGATATAAATACTTCAAGGGCTTTTATTGATAATGAAGAGGTCATAATTCAATTTGATAAACCAATAAACTTCTCTAAACTAAATAATCTTTTGTCTGAATTCTTTTTACTTTGCACTATTAAAAATGTAGAGATTAAAACAGAAATTTTAACAACTAAGCAAGCGGAAAGTATCAGTATTGTGCCAAGAGGGCAAATGCCAGAAGTAGATCAAATCCGAGTTGTAGAAATAAAAGATTTGGATTTTAACTACTGTGGAGGAACTCACGTACGAAATTCAACCGAAATTGGTCCTCCTTTTCTTATTGATTTTAAAAAAGGTTTTGAGGTTAAATATGTGGTTGGAAATAAAGCTATTGAAAAAGTCTCTCAACTAAATATTGATTTACTAAAAATTTCAAATAGATTTAATACTAACATAGAAAAGTTTTATGAAAGCATTGAAAAAGTAACGCAAGAAAGTGAACTTTTACATAAAAATCAAGAGTTGGTTATAGGTGAATTTTTTAGGCAAAAAATTATGAATCCTGATTTGATATTTAAAAATATCAAGATTTTTTTAATAAATTTTGAAATTGAATATAAATTTCTAAAGAATCTTCTGGATCTATTACCAAAAGACTCTCTTATACTGATTAAGTTAGAAGATAAGAAGATAAGGATCTGTTCAAATATTGATGAAATAAAATCAGACAAACTAGTAATGGAGTTGATCAAGAAATATCAAGGAAAAGGAGGAGGGAACCCAAAAAATGCTCAATGTTCATTGGAGAAAGAACCCAAGGACCTTATCAAAGAGATTCAACGAATCATTAAGGAATTATTAAGATTATAAAATTTAACTTATATCTATTTTTTGAAGGTAAACGGTCGATACAACAAAGCAAACTATAGTAATTGATAAAAGTATTAATGTAATAAATTCAGGAGAAATTTCTAAGGCAGTGATACTGAAGCCCAATAGTTCAGAATAAGGTGCCATAATAGTACTTAAACCCGCACCAGAAGTTGAAATCCAAAAGCTTCCTAGTTTTTCAAAGTAGTAGGAGTATGAAAAGAGAAGTGGCCATTCGTGGCGAACAAGAATGGGAAGAAAGCTTGTCAATGTAGGGAGAAGCATAACGATTAATATAGGTAAAAAAATTGCAAGCCCAGCTTTTTTGAATAAAGTGGAAAACAGTATACCTATCGCTGTTAATGGAATCAATGTGAGGAGTCCAATAAGAAATACAAATCCCCCTATTGATAAAATATCTGGTATATATATTGCATCAACAAAGAAAATTGCACCGATAGTAATCGATATAGATGTTGCAATCATAACAACAATAATAATAAAGAGATATGCTAGAATTTTACCCCAAAGATATTCCCAACGTCTAACTGGTTTACTCAGAAACCAGGAGAGTGATCCATTTCTTTTTGCATTTATAATTCCAGTAGTAGCAAATGCAATTGAGAAGGCGACTCCAAAATATAATAGATAGAAATTAAGGACCATATTCACCAACATTCTAATTTGATCAATGCCTACTCCATCTAATAACCGATTAATTGTTCCAAATATAAAATACAATATTATACCCGGTGCGACTCCTATTAAGGTGAACACAATAATTTTAACTTTACTATCTGCTATTTCCCTCTTGAATATAGTTCCTATAGAACTAAAATAACCATGACGCTGCCTATATCGTAAGAATATAACAGAAATTATTATGATTGTTACAACTATAGCTAACGTAATTCCAAAATAACTCCACTGAAATATAGGATAATCTATTATTTCGATTGATAAAATAGATGTATAATTATTTCCAAAACTATCAAAACACACCAGAGAGATGTTATGAATCCCAGCGGATGTAAAATTAATTAATAAACTACCAATATATTCTTTATAAAAGCCTGAGCCATTTACTTCTCTATAAAATTGGCTATCTACAAAAATTTGGAACGTTATATTCAGATATCCGTTAATTACAGGGCTATCCCATCCGATCCATGTTAAATTTATAGATCGCTCAGAAGTTGTATATGAAGTACTTAAAGTTAATATATTAAATCCATAAGGTCCTGTAATATAATGTATTGGTCTAGCCAAATCACTAAGAAATAAAATAGTAGAATTCTCAATTAAAGTCATAGACGATGATAAACCATTTAACATTACATTATTCAGAGATGAATCTTGAATCAAAATTAAACCTGCTATTCCAAATTCATTTAATTGATTTAATGAACACTCAATAATGGAAATGTTAGCAGAATCAAACTTCCAAATAGTAGTAAATGGGCTATAGCTTGAAAAAATTTCAATTTTTGAGGAATCTCGACATTCAATACTTCCTTGGATAGTTGAGTTGAAAATGGATGCTTCTGAATAGTCTGAAAGGATTACATCCTCTGTAATAGTGGAATTTTCTTGAATGAACAATCTTCCCAAATTGAATGTGTAAATGTTATTTATGACTGTGACATTAATGAGGGTAACTTCAGCATTTCCCATTATAAAAATGCTTTCATAGATAATTTCATCTTGACGGGTTATATTTCCACTATTAAATACAATTGAAGTTTTTAAGGGTTTATCTAAATCATTCTTTAAGTAATCATTTTTGTACATAGAGTTATTTTGAACAATTAGGCATAAAATGAATACTATAATTAAAGATACTATGAACTTTCTTAACTTTTTGGGAATTTTAAACTCTTTAATCAACAGGATTCTGCGCCTCCTCCTTACTTTCTTTACGTAATGCCTTCATAAAAATTTGCTCAATCTCTAATCCACTAGACCTAAATTCATTGACTACTATATTATTTCTTATTGATGTCTCCGCGACAATCTGCCAAACTTTTTCTAAATTATTAGTTTCAATAATAAGTGTATCATATTCTTCAGTTATTTTTGAAACAAAAGGTTCAACAGCATTACGGAATAATTCATTATTTGGACTGATTTTTACCAATTTTACTCCTAGCTTTTCATTTAATTCTTGAATAGATCCTTCCATAATAAGTTGACCTCGATCAATAATCCCAATCGAATCTGCCTTCATTTTCTGGATTTCTGGGAGTATATGAGTCGAAATCAGCATAGTTTTTCCCTCTTGGCGTAAATCCTTAAGTAAGTCAATCATTTGATTCCGACCAAGAGGATCAAGATTAGATGTAATCTCATCTAGTATTAATAATTCAGGATCGTTCATTAAAGCTTGAGCAATTCCAATTCTTTGCTTCATGCCTGCTGAAAATTTAGCAATTACACGATTTCTAGCATTCGATAAATCAACAAGTTGTAATAGACGTGATATACGTAAGTTCATTTCTTGTTTGGGAATACGAAAAATAGAACCAACATATTCGAGTAACTTTTCAGCTGTCATACCCATAAAGTAAGTTGGATTTTCAGGAACATAACCAACGCGCTCATGAATTTTCATTTTTTCCTTACCGGTGATATCTTCGCCAAATACTTCGATCCTTCCTGAGGTTGGATACAAAGAACTGATGAGCATCTTAATTGTAGTTGTTTTTCCAGCGCCATTTGGTCCTAAAAAACCATAGATACCTTTATTTACTGTTATACTTAAGTTATTAACTGCAAGAGTCTCAAGACCAAATCTTTTCGTAAGGTTAAATGTTTGAATAATTGGACTCTTCATACTTAAAACATATAAAAATACATTGTTTAAAAAAAATTGCTTAATTAGAATTTAATGTATTCTGAATTCGTAATAACCTCAACTTTTCCATTCCATATCATAACATCGTTTTCAAGTCGTTGACCACCTAATCCTTGTTTGGAAATTCCTGGTTCTATTGTAAAAACCATTCCATCTTGAAATGTTTCTTCTTTCCAATGCTTTAATGAATATTCATCTGTTGGTTTACGACTAATAAACGGTGAATCATGTACAGTTAAACCTAATCCATGACCTAATGAATAGGGCATACTATATCCTTCTTTCTTTAATAATTGCTCTATTTTATCGTGAACTTTCCATAAAGGTACATCTAAATCAATCATATCAATAGCAGTTTCATAAGCTTTTATCGTCACTTTATTAATCTTGATCTGTTCATTTGATAACTTTCCAAAACTAATTGGTACTGTAATATCAGAGTTATAACCTTGGTATTTTGCTCCAAAATCAATTAATGCTAACCCTGGTAAACAAAACTTTTGATCGCTAGCATAAGGATATTGATGAATTTCATGAGCACGCGATGAATTTGCAACAAGCGATTCAAAGGCAACATCATCGGCGCCATACTCTGCCATCTTCCTTCTTACAAGAAACGACAATTCTTTTTCTGTCCCATCAGGAGAATTATCACAAAAATCTTTGATATCCTTAATAGTTTTTGTACCAATTTGGGCAGCAATTTTTAATTTCTTGATCTCAGATTCGCTTTTAGTTGCTCTCAACTCTGCCAGAAACTTGGAGATTTGAATTGGTTCTTTAAAGAACTTCACACATGAAGTAAGCGCTTTCATTTTAGTTATAAAGCCATATGGTGTCGTTTCATGGGTTCCAATAATAATTGTAGACTTTTTCCACCTGTTTTCGAATAGATCTTTCATTGCCAGAAACATATTATAGTTATAATTGTAAGGATCAATAATTTCATCAACTTCAGAATGTTTTCTAGCCAAATTAATATCCCAAGGAATTAAAATCGATTCTCCACTTGAAGCTATTAACACAAATGCATCTGTGGGATGTCCTGAAAGATATTGTAAATTAATATTTTCGCTATTTTCAAAATCAGAGATTAATAGAATATCAATTCGCTTTTTGTGCAAAAATTGTAAAAGAGATTCGAATTTCTCATCTGTAATAAGTCTCATTTTATAACATTTTTTTATAATGGATTGAAGATTTATATATATTTTCTTTTTAAAGTCCCTCTAGGAATTTAAAATATTACAAAAATAATTGAAAAAATCGATTACAAGAGGATCAGCTTGATTTGATGCTCTTAGATAAAATAGAAGAAAAAAGATTTTAAAGAGAATTTTGATTTATTAAGACTTCCTTAATCTTATTTAGATAACTCAACACTTTTGATTTTACATCATTATTCATTTTATTATAATTACAATTCCAAGGGTGCTCTGTACGATCCCCACATAAAAGAGCACCATGATACATTGAAAAACCTTCACAACTATGATAAATTTTCCTTCCTAATGAATATTCTTCACCACATTTAGGACATGTTATCATCATAAGCGACTCATCTTTTTTAATATTTTTTTGATTTGTTTATATAAACTCTTGAATATGATTCAATTTTTGTTTAAAAATAACAACAAGTATTTTAACATCTTATCTATATTAAATACATCATTCATATTATTTAAATATAATGTACAATATTCGATTAAGCGAGACCCTATGGAATTACATTCGGCAAATTTATAAACAGCAAATAACATATATATCATGAGAATGTGCTAATTGGTTAATTAATTTGAATAAAGATAAACCGAATATTATTCGAGAATGATAGAAAATAATAAAAATGACGATGTTGGAATTATTTACAAGGTTCCAGTAGATGAGGTGGAACATCCCAGAAGGACAATGGAGACTATATTAATAGAAGAGAATCCTTTTGAAATTGTAAAGCGTCAGATTGATATAGTGTCTGAAAAAATGGGATTAAACTATAATATTAAAAAATACCTCAAAAAAGTTGAACGCTGTTTAATCGTATCGATCCCTATTAAAATGGATGACGGAAGCCTTGAAATTTTTGAGGGTTATAGAGTACATCACTCAACTATTCGTGGTCCTGGTAAAGGGGGAATACGATATTCTCTTAATGTTAGTTTAGATGAAGTAAAAGCGCTTGCAACTTGGATGACTTTTAAAACAAGTCTATTAAATCTACCCCTTGGAGGAGCAAAGGGTGGTATATGTGTTGACCCAGGGAAATTATCTAAAGCAGAATTAGAAAGATTAACCCGTAGATATACCTCCGAGATTATCAATATCATTGGACCAGATATGGACATTCCTGCCCCAGATATAAATACAAACGCCCAGATTATGGCCTGGATTATGGACACATACTCGATGCATAAAGGTAGAGCTGTTCCTGGAGTAGTAACAGGAAAACCAGTTGAAATAGGGGGATCAGTTGGGAGAGAATCAGCAACGGGAATGGGTTTATATTATATCCTCGAAGCTTTATGTAAAAAGATAGGGCTTGTTCTAAAAAATGCGAAAGTCGTTATTCAAGGATTTGGTAATGTAGGGGGGACTATTGCTGAGTTACTTTTTGAAAAAGGGGTTAAAATAGTTGCAGTTTCAGATATTAGCGGTGCTTTATATACTGAAAAGGGACTTGACATAAAAGAATTAGTAAAATGGAGGGATTCTCTCCATTTCTTAAAAGATTATAAAAAGAAGAATTATAAGTTTCTTAGAAATGATAAACTACTCACTATCCAATGTGATATATTAATCCCTGCCGCCGTCGAAAATCAAATAAATAGTTCAAATGTAGAGGAAGTAGATTGTAAAATTATATTAGAGGGAGCAAATGGACCAACAACTCCGAAAGCAGATGAAATCTTAAATAAGAAGGGTATTATTGTTGTTCCAGATATTCTTGCTAACTCTGGAGGTGTATGCGTTTCTTATTTTGAATATATTCAAGATATACACAGCTATTTTTGGAAATTAGATAGAATAAATCAAGAGCTTAAAAGTATTCTAGTTGGCACTTTCGAAAATGTATATAACCTATCGAAAGAAAAGAATGTCTCCTTACGTACAGCGGCATATATAATTGCTATTTCACGATTGGCTAAAGCAATTGAACTTCGAGGCATCTATCCATAATTCTATTAATTTTTAAAAAAAATTTTTTGCGTCATTTTAAAGATATCTATAAAGCTTGACACATGAATTAATGGGTGAATTCCCTCAATTGTTTTAATTTTTTCATTAATAAATTTCCAAAGTTTTTTCTCATTTTGAGCAACTATTTTTATCAAAAGATTATGATCTCCTGTTGAGGAAGCTACTAGCTGAACTTCATCTAAGGTTATTAGTATTTTCACAATATCATCCAACTTCATTGGATCCACTGAAAGCCCAAGAATTGCAGTGGATTGATAACCTGCCTTAGAGGGATCGACAATAGTATCGACTTTTTTTATGATTCCCTCTTTTATCATACTCTGCACACGGTTATGTATGGTACTAGCTGCTAAATTTACCTTTTTACTTAATTCTTTATAAGGCATCTTATAATTATTTTGTAATAGGTTAAGTATTTCTTTATCTTTTCCATCTAACTGTACTTTTTGTACTCTTTCTCTCAATTTCTCATTATCTATTCTATGACGCTCAATTCCATATAAAATTGCACGTATTAATCTATTTTCGTCAAGATCATTCTTAACTAAATAATCCTGAACTCCTTTTTGTAAGGATTGCAATGCGTACTCTCTGTCATCTAATCCCGTTAAAACAATTATGGGAATTACCTTTGTAAAATTAAGTACTCTATCTAATGTAGATTCTCTATCACTATCAGGCAATGTTAAATCTAATAACATTAAATCAAATTTTTTTGTCTTTAAATGTTCTAATCCTTCAGAAAGTCGATTACAAGACTCTAAATTAAAGAAAATCCCCTTAGAGTTCTTTAGAAACTCTTTAATAAGGCGGATATCCGCATTATTATCTTCTATTAATAATATATTGATCTTCTTATTTTCTACCTAAATTCACCCAATAAATATTAATTTTAATCTGAATAATATTCGGTAAAATAAAAAATTATTTTATTAATGATTTAGATAAATTAATGCCAATTATATCTTATTTAAGGAATGTAATAATTCGCATTTTTAATTGTATTGAATTGAAGATGTAGTGAAAGGATAGTGTTCGATAATATCACAAATATATTGAACAAGTTTCTTAAAAATGAACTCTTATCCCTATGGTATTTAAATATATTATTTCACTTTCTTACTTAAAAATTCTAGTACCTATTGAGAGTATTGAATAAAATGGGAGGCTAAATTATTATGAGAGTAAACTTTAAAGAAATATATGTGAAAATATTGGTTATTCTAATTTTAGTCATAGTTTCATTTATATTAATCTATTATATTGAGTTTATTCTTAGAACAACCCTCCTTATTGCTCATTTTTTCTACTTCCCTTCTATCTTGTCTTGTATATGGTGGAAAAAACGAGGTTTAGTAGTTCCCATATTTTTAACTATTCTATTAATAACAATTCACAGTATTGCACTTGAAAATTTTTTTAATCCAGATTTAGTTAATAATTTGTTAAGAGGCTTTTCATTAATACTCGTTTCAATAGTGGTTGCATATCTATCAGAAAAAATTTTCAAAAAGGAAATAGAATTAAATGATATTATAAACGATTTGAAGCGCTCAAATGAAGATTTACAGCAATTTGCTTATGT
>JBHLLO010000099.1:0-9047 GCA_048885535.1 Candidatus Hermodarchaeota archaeon | reverse complement strand
TTAGAGCATATAAGTAAATTCAATGATGCTATAGATACAATGATCACGTATTTAAAACCTAATGGTCATTTAATTCTCACATTTCCTTATAATGAAAATAAATATATAGCAAATGTCTATGATCTCGATGGAGCGAGTTATGGTCAAAAATTTAAATTCAAATGCCAGGTATTTTCTAGAAATGAATTGAATCTGTGGTTACAAAAACACAAATGTAGAATTATAAAGCAAGAATATTGGCAAGTATTTACAGGTGATTTTTGGACAATTGGAAGATCAATTTATCCACCTAAATTGGTAAATAAGGATGAGAAGCATCAAATCACTTGTATCTTATTAAAGAAAATGTAATTATAGTGAGTAGAATGTTAAAAAACAAAGTCATTATAATAACTGGTGCTGCTGGTTTTATTGGCTCCCATTTAACTGAAGTTTTATTAGAAAATAGTAACTTTTTGATATTGATTGATAATTTTAATGACTATTATTTAGGTAAAGAAGAAAGATTAGAAAAAATTACAAGTAATTATCAGATTAAAAAAGACTTCATATTAATTAGAGAAGATCTTAAAAGTAAATCGTTTAATGATAAAATTAACTATGAGATTGATTATATTTTTCACTTAGCTGCTCAAGCGGGCGTAAGATATTCTATTGAAAATCCAATTGAAGTTTCAAGAAATAATATTATAAGCACACTTAATATTTTAGAATTTGCTGCAAAAGTAGACAATCTTAAGAAATTCATATATTCCTCCTCCTCATCAGTATATGGCAATCCTATCTATACTCCTTGTGATGAAGAACATCCAAAGAATCCTATATCTCCATACGCTGTATCAAAATTAACTGGAGAAATATATATAGACTATTATAATCGCGAAAACCATCTGCCCACTACTTCATTAAGATTTTATACTGTCTATGGACCGAATGGGAGACCTGATATGGCTATTTATAAATTCTTCAACTTAATGCTTCAAAATAAAGAATTAACAATCTATGGAAACGGTGAACAACTTAGAGATTTTACATATATATCAGATATAGTTGATGGACTAATATTAGCAGCAAAAACTGAACAGGCGAAGGGTAAAACTTTCAATCTAGGCTATTCTAACCCAATAACAATAAACAATTTAGTTGATAAAATGTATAAAATAACAGATAAAACTAAAAAAATTAGATATATACAAAAACAAAAAGGAGATGTCGATATTACTCATTCTGAGATAACTAAGGCTAAAAAAATATTGAATTTTAAGCCTAAAGTTGATATTACGGAAGGCTTAAAGCTACAATATCAATGGCAATCAAAAATTAAGAAATAAAGCTAAATTATTTAATAATTGTTGCCCAATCTTTAAAATTAGATAAAATCTTTATTAATTACACTTAGTTTTTAAAAATATAACTACTTAATTAAGTTTTTATTAAATTGAATCTACATATAATATTATCATACTTGATTTTTGAATAAAAAATTGAATTTTTAAAAAAGGATTTCAATTTTAAAATATTGACTAGTACAAATAGTATGCCTACTGTTGCAGAATTAATAGAAATCAAAAACCAGAAAAAAGTACACGATTTTCGTGAATTAATTGAATTTCTTGAAAGGAATAAAAGTCCTGATTATCCCACTCTGATTTCGATAGTTCTTCCGATGTACAATGAGGAAAAAGTAATCCGTAAAGTTTTAGAAAGTTTACCTGAGCATGAACAAGTAGAGATTATTGTTGTAAACGATCATTCAACAGATAATAGTTTAGAAGAGATAAAGAAAGTTAAATCAAACCAAAATATTCGTATAATCCACCACAAAAAAAATAGAGGGTATGGAGGAGCAATTACTACTGGAATGAAGTATGCAAAAGGTTTTGTTGTAGTTTCTATGGACAGTGATGGTCAACACAGCGCTAAAGATATTCTGATTCTAATAAAACCAATTATTGAAGGTAAATCAGATCTTACAATAGGATCTAGGTATTTAGGTTCCTATAATTACCGATTACCACTATTAAGACAAATAGGAGAAATTCTTGCTGAGAAAGTTATTAGAGTCTTATTTGGATTAAGAATTAAAAACAATCAAAATGGTTTCAGAGCATATAACCGAAAAGTTATTAAATTGTTTAAAAATACCCGCTTCCCTGACTATGCTTTTTGTACAGAACAAATTTTAAAGGCTAAAATATATGGTTACAGAATAAAAGAATGCCCAATTATTGTTTATGGTCGAGAACATGGGGCTTCAAAACTAACGATCATCAAGCTTGCGTTTAATATTTTTTCTTGTTTATTAATTTTTTATATAAAGAAGGTTGAGGTTAAATTAGCTAACAAAAGCAAATTTTTCTCAATAATATTCTAATTTTAAAAATAGAATGTAATACAAAAATCATAAGATTTTTGATAAGCAACACTTATAATAATCCTATGAAAAAAATAATTACTTGTATTGGTATTCGCCCAGACATTATTCGTTTATCTCAAATAATTAAGAAGTTAGATAAATATTTTGAAAATATTATCGTTGATAGTGGTCAACATTATGATTATAATTTAAATAAAATTTTTTATGATCAATTAGGAGTCAGAATACCTGAATACAACTTAAATATTAAGAGTGGAACACATGCATCTCAAGTAGCAAGACTTATGATTGAATTTGAGAAAGTCTTAGTTAAAGAAAATCCTGATTTTATTATAGTTTTAGGGGATAACAATAGTAGTTTAGGATTTGCAATAACCGCTTCTAAATTAAATATACCTTTAGTCCATATAGAAGCTGGCATGAGAAGTAAAAACTGGATAATGCCAGAAGAAAAAAATAGAAAGATAATTGATCATTTGGCTGATATGAATCTATGCTATTTACCTGAACATAAACAAAACCTAATACGAGAAGGCTTAAATCCAAGAAGAAGTTGGGTAATAGGTAACCCGATATTAGAGGTCGTGAATGAAGTGGAGACCACATTTAAACAAGATACTCCATTTTACTTGGTTACTTGCCATCGAGCTGAAAATACTGAGATAAAAGAGAATCTTGAGATTATATTAAAGTTTTTGGAACAGTTATATGAGAGAAGAAAAGTGGAAATTAAATTCATCCTTATGCCTAAAACTAAGAATATGATGGAAAAATATGGATTAAAGTTTCCTGAAGGTATTAACCCTATTCCACCTCAAGGCTTTGTGGAGTTTCTAGGTATGGAAAAAACTGCTAAGCTAGTTTTAACCGATAGTGGAACAGTTGTTGAAGAATGTGCCATTTTAGGGACTCCTTGTATGACAATAAGGGAATCCACTGAGAGAATCGATTTGATTGAACAGGGAGTAAATATATTAACTGGTATTGATGTTGATCAAATGCTAGATTCAGCAGAATTAGCACTCTCTCGAAAAATTGAACCTGTTTCCCATTATGGAAAAAACATTTCTGATAAAATTTGTAATATTTTAATTGGAAATTCTTTAATTTTCTATAAAAACTTTGATAGATGATTCTATAAATAGCTTTCTTCTATTTCTGAAAAATAAAGAGCATTTATAAAAAAATGTACATTCTTCTACAAGTCCATATATAAATAATAAAGAAATCCTAAACTGGTTGAAATGGAGTCAGAAAGATTAAATGAACTGAAAAAAATACGTGAACTTTTAGAATCCATAAAAAGTATTTTGAAAAATGGATTTAAAGAATTAAATACAAGATTGGAAGATGTACAAGATAAATTTCCAGGATTCAAATAATTTCCTTTCTTTTTTTTTATAATTAAATCAAAAAGTCGTTTTAAATGAATTGACTTCAGCTTATATATTATTTACTAATAAGCCCTTTGTAAAAGTTGGTTCTACTAAACATTCCGTTCCAATTCATTTAACATATAATTTTTAAGTTCTAAAATAACAGCTTTTATATTCTTTTTTTCTACAAGTTGTTTTAAATCTGGATATATCGTTGCAAGTGATCTATCTACACTCTCTTCTGGTTTATTAATTCTATTGATTTTTAAATCTCTTTCAAAAATGTCATTGAAAATATGCATTAATTGGTATTTATTGACTGTATTATTAGGGGTATAATGATAAATAAAAGATTTGGAGATTAATTTATCATAAATATTAGATGAGATTATTTTTTCACATAACTGAGCAAATTGAAGCGTACTAACCCCATTCCATATATGATGTTCAAATCCTCCGATTTCACTCTTCTTAGGTTGGCTTAAAAACCATTCAAGTAAAAATGATTTCTCTTCTTTGAGTTCAGGACCTATAATAGAACATCTTATTATTAACATTGATCCATCAAACACTTCACCAAGGCTTTTTGTCTTTCCATAAACATCCAAGGGATCATGAGCGTCTTTTTCATTATACCCTCCTCTTTTTCCGGAATAGACACAGTCAGTGCCGATTTGTATTAGTTTAATTCTATTTCTTTTAGTATAGTCGGCTAGTTTCCATGGAAAATCAGCATTTATCCGAATTGCTCGTTTAACTCCTTCAGGATCATCATCTCTGGAAAAAGGTTTGGTAATTCCTATGCAATTTATGACATACTCTATTCTTAAATCGAGAAATTGTGGATCTTCTAATTGAGAAATATTATTAGCATCAAAAAGAAACACATTATTCTTTAAATATTTTAGATTTCGTGCTGTACCATAAACATCGAAGCCAGGTATCTTTGAAAGATAATCAAATACAATAGAACCTAACATACCACTTACACCTAGAACTAGAATTCTTGTCATTTTGATTACAACCTATAGTAAATTGTTACTTTATCTATTCTCAACTTCCCATATTTGTTTTCCCCAATAATCTGCTGGAAATCTATAATCATCTCCCTTACTTTCTTCAAGAGAACTAGTAGAAAAGAAAAGTATACGTGTATCCTCTTCTAAAGATTTAAATCCATTAGCAAATTTCGGAGGTATAAACAAAATTTGAGGGTGTTTATCGGTTAATATAAAGCGGTTAACTTTTTGATGTTTTGAAGGCGATTTGATATCATCCATTTTTACAGCTGCTACAATAGCAGAACCTTTTGCTACATAAACATATTTTGCTTCATTCATATGACCATGAAACGCTCGAATAGTTGAAATATTAAAATTTTGAACTTGATAAAAGCGCTTTACTCCGTAGAAATTAAATTCATTAGCAAAGTTTAAGCAACCTCTATCATCTATAGCAATTCCTCCTTCAATTAATTTTAATTCTTTTTTTCCGATAGTTTCATTTATTTTTATTCTCTCAGCTAATTTTAAATTGGAGTAAACTCCATTATAAAAATCTAAGACCGTCGGAGACTCTATTATTTCTTTAACAGCAAATTCGATGTTATATTTGAATTCAAAACCAGAATTAATAATTTTACTGCTGTCTACCATATAACTTCTCTTGTCGACGATATTCTTATTGATTTCTACCTCACAATCCGTAATTTTACTTACGATCTCTCCCAATTTTAATAGACTTAGATTTTCACCGCGCACATTATAAATTCCATGCAGGTTATTTTTAATTACATGAATTATAGACCTTGCAATATCACGGATATGAACAAAAGGACGTTCTTGTTCCCCACCAAAAACGGTTATTTTTTTAAAATTTTTAGCCCTTGCAGCAAATACATTCACTACTAAATCATAACGCATCCTAGGGCTTAATCCATAAGCAGTACCTAGCCTCAAAATGCAATAGTTATCAACACAAATCTCTCTTATAAGTCGTTCTTGAGTGTATTTTGTTTGACCATAGAAATCAATTGGAAAACCTTCATCTTGTTCTTTAACAACTATGTTTGGTTCACTCCCATAAACACTACATGTACTTATATGAACAATGAATTTCTTTAACTTTTTACATGCTTCCGCCACATTTCTTGAACCTATACAGTTAATATCAATAGCTAAATTTGTATCTATTAAACAAGCTGGGTCCCCTACAATTGCTGCTAGATTAACGATGATATCATAATTTTTTATGCTTTTTTCAATTTGATCTTTATCTCGAATATCTGCCTCAATAAAATGATTTGAAGGATGAATGTCTTTATATAAATGGTTATCAAGAATATCAACTTCCCATTCTTCTTGTGTAATCATTTCGTATAAAACACTCCCAATATATCCGAGTCCACCTAAAATTAAAATTCTTTTTGCCATTTTATACTCAATTATCCTAATTTATTTAATATAAAAGCCCTAGATATATCTTGAGCCTTAATTCTAGAGAAAATCTTAATAAATTAAATATAGCTAATAATAAAAATTAATATAATTTTAAGTAAAATTAGCATCTTTTAGGATAAAAGCTATGGTTAGGTTAAATTTTAATCCATAAAAAAGAAGAAAATCTTTTATTCTTCAAAGAATGCCTGTTTTGACATTGCTATATCAAATTTTAAATTTAGTGTAATTTTTTATTTACATAATCCTAAATCTAAAGAAGATATCGATCTGTTTCAAAAAATTTATTTGAGAGAGTTGTTTGATGAATATTCTTGTTCTCCAAGAAACTGATTGGCTTACTCGAGGTCCTCACACACAACATCATGTTTTCGAGAGAATGTCTAAAAACTCTAATATCAAAATCACAATCTTTGACTATGATATAGATAAAATTATGCATTCAAAATCAGTTTTCATAAAAAGAGAGGTTTTTACCAATATCCATCGTTCAGTAGAAGACTCGAATGTAAAAATTATTAGGACTTCTCACATTCAGGTTCCTTATCTCAGACGAGTATCTTCATTAATAACTAACTTTTTTGAAATGTTAAAATTGTTTAGAAAAAATCGACCGGATATCATTGTAGGATTTTCGTTAACAAATGGATTAATAGGATTAGTACTTTCTAAATTGTTCAAAATTCCCTTTATATTTTATTATATAGATTTACTACATACGCTAGTTCCTATTCATTACGCTAAAAGTATTGCTAAGCTTTTTTCACGTTTTTTATTTAAAAATTCGGATAAAATTATTGCTGTTACAAAATTTCTCCAAAACAACATTCTGATTGAGGGAGTAAATCCAAGAAAGGTTGTAATTCTTTTGAATGGAATCTCAATGGAAAATACGATAGTAGATGAAAGAAAATTAAAAGAATTAAGAAATAAATTCTTAATTCGGGATGATGAGTTTGTAATTTTTTTTATGGGCTATCTATATGATTTTGCTGGATTGAAAGAGATAATTGACTATTACAATTCTGCAGTAAATAGTAATGAATTAAAACTTAGGTTTCTAATTGTAGGTGATGGGGGGATTTATAACTATTTAGTTAAGTACGTTGAAGAAATTAAAGCAGATTGGGTCATTCTTACAGGGAAAATCCCTTTTTTTGAAATTACCGAATACATAGCATTGGGGGATTTATGTCTAATGAGTTTTGATTTGAATGATGTTACTAAAGAAATTACTCCTGTAAAAATAATGGAATATATGGCAATGAAAAAACCAGTGTTATCCAATAGTTTGCCTGGAGTTATTAATGAGATTGGACAAAATAATGGAGTAATTTTCGCTGAAAACCAGAGTGATCTTATAAAGAAAATAGAAGATTTAACTCATGATAAAGAGGCTTTAAAAAAAATTGGAATAAAAGGTTATGAATTGATAAAAAAATCATATATCTGGCCAAAAATTCTTGAAAAATTTAAGAAAATCTTAATAGAATTAATAAAGAATAAACGTTAGAATAGTTTCAGGTTTAAAGTATATGGATAAGGATTTAAGTTATAAAGATCAGAAAAAAAGAGAATTAGAATGGTGGGAGGATAAAAAGAAAAAAAAAGGTTTAATTTCTAAAATTCTATGGTCAAAGCTTTTCTATGATCCCATAAGAAGTCACTTTAGCTACACGCTGGCTAAAAATAAACTAACAAATGTAATCAAACACCATTTAAATAATAACAGATTTGAAAAAACATTAATTGCTCCCTGTGGTGAAGGAGATGATTACAAACACTTAAAGGACTTTTCTCATGAAATCTATGGAATCGATCTCTCCCCAATTTGCATTGAAAATTGCCCAACTAACATGATTACAAAAGTAGGTGATATTTCTGCCTCAGAGTATGAGGATAAAACTTTTGACCTCATAGTGAGTACATTCTTCTTTCACCATCTATTAAAAGTTGGATTTAATCCTTTTTTAAAGGAGTTCTATAGAATTTTAAAACCGGGAGGGAAAATAGTCATTTTGGATTTTTCTGTGTTTTATCCCTTAAACGCCTTGACTAGACCTTTAAAAATACTCTTTAGAAATCCAATGGGAGAAATCGAAGAGGAGGCGCCATTCCGTCCAAAAGTCATGATTACTTCATTAAATCAAGTAGGCTTCCAAAATCTAGAGTTTTATGGTGGTACTTTCAGTCATTGTTTTTTTTACATACCATTAGCTAAATTTATTCACTTTATCACAAAACCTTTATTGAATAAGTGGCCATTCAAAATATTTGCATGGACAATAATTTACTGGGGGGAAAAACCTAAATAATTCAAATAGACTCATAAATGAACCCTTATTTGTAGTTAATTATAAAAAGTATGAAATTTTGCTAAATTATAGGACTAAATATGAAAAAAGAAAGCTTTAGGCAAAGAATAGTTTTTTGTACCTTTTCAGATTTCAAAGCTGGCAATCAAGGGGATTCAGTAAATGATAGAAAATTATTCGGAGCAATCCCTTCTAATTATGAGAAGATAGCAATTTATCCAAGATATATCAAAGTTAATAAAATTGAAATTAAATCTTTATTCAATTATTTTATAAAATTTCTTAGAGAAATCGTATCTTCAAGAAGAATATTTATCACTAGGGCACCAAAATTGGCACTTTTTCCAATAATAATGAAAAAGCTCTTTAAAAATAAAGTTATAATTCGCATGGGATGCACACCAGCAGTTTTTATTGAAAGAAGAGCCTTTTCAAGAAATCCAGATTTTCAATATAGTAAAAATTTATTCAAAAGACTTTTCTATTTTCTCGAACCTCATCTTGAATTGTATGCAATTAGACA
>JBHLLO010000098.1:0-9112 GCA_048885535.1 Candidatus Hermodarchaeota archaeon | reverse complement strand
TTTGGAGCATTAGTTATATTTGATCTCTCAAGGCAAAATACATTTTCAGGAATGAAAACTTGGATTTCAGAGATGCGTAGTATTTTAAATCATGACATCCCTAAAGTGATTATCGGTAATAAATCCGATTTAATACCTGAAATTGGTCAGATTATAGATAGAACTGAAGTAGAGGGATATTCTAAAAATGAAGGCTGTATTTATATGGAAACCTCAGCTAAAACTGGAGAAAATGTTGAAAATGCATTTCTCGAGCTTACCCATCGCATGGTTGAGAGAATGAAGAATATTATTGATAGTAGTAAAGACAGCTCACAAACCCAAATATAGAAAAATAAATCTTATCCCTCTTGTATTAATCTAATAAAACATATTCTTTGCAAAATTATTAAAAGACTCTATTCTATTTTAAAATTATTCTATAAATCAAATTTATGTATTTAATTAGTGAAAGTTATGGATTTTCCAGAATTAATTGCGATCGGAAGCAATACTTTAGATATTATGATTGAAATCGATGATATTTTACGCTTTGAGTTATTTGATAAAGATATCATAAAAAAGTATACAGCAATTGAATATTCTCGTAAATTGAATGTTAAAAATGTTAGGTTTGTACCAGGAGGTTCGGGTGCTAATATCGCGGCAAATTGCTCTATGTTAGGATTAAGAAGTGCATACATTGGAGTAATGGGTAATGATTTTTCAGCAGAAATTTGTTTAACTGATTTGAAAAAAAGAGGGGTGGATTTATCTCATGTAATTCAGACTGATAAAGACACTACAGCGCTATCTATTATATTAAAAACACCATGGGGAAAAGATCGTAGTATCCTTGCTTATAAAGGTGCTAATAATCTTTTAAAACCTTCAGATGTAAATGAAGAATTCTTCAACAGTATTAAGGCATTTGCTTGGACATCTTTAACCAAGGATGATGCTTGCAAAGCTATAGAGAAAGCAATTACTCTTACTAAAAATAATGGAGGTACAGTTTTTGCAGCTCCAAGTATGTCTATTATTAAAAATGCTCCTAATTGGGCAAAAATCTTGATTTCTAATTCGGATGTTGTATCTATAAATTTAGAAGAGGCACAAGAGTTTACTGGTGAAAATAAAAAAACACTTATGATAAAAAATTTTTTAGATTTAGGAATAAAACTAATTTCTATAACTGATGGTCCAAATGGTTCAATTATATCAGATGGTAAGACAATAATAAATAGTGGAGTTTATTCTGTTGGTAAAATTGAGGATTCTACTGGGGCTGGAGATGCATTTCTTGCTGGGATTTTAATTTCTCAATTAAATAAATTTACACTCGAAAAAACATCAAAAATGGCTACAGCGATGAGCTTCTTGGAGTGCAAAGAAGTCGGAGTTCGTGAAGGATTACCTAAAAGCATACAAGAACTTGAAGATTTTGTAAATAATAATACTATTAAGCAAGTTATTTCAGAGATTGTCTAATTTATATTAAAAAATATAAAATGGATGTATTACTATGAAAAAATCAAAATATGCAAAATCTCTTATTATTTTTTCTGTTTACAGCCTATTCTGGGTGGGTATTTCTATTGCAATGACAAGAATTTTAGGATATGGTCGAGATTTATCCCCTATCATACCCTTTGAAGATATAGGGTTGGAAATTGGGTTTATTTCTATTTTATTTTTACCTTTAGCATCTATAATAGGTGCATTACTTGGAGGATATTTATTTACTCCATTATTTCTTTATTTTCACATGAAAGTATTTAGAAATCGATATCAATATGGGATAAATTTGAAACCAGATTATGGAAAATTTAAATTTCTTGCTCAAGGTTTATTTGTTTCATTAATGGCAATAAATTTTTCACTCCTTTTATTAAATTTATCTATAGAAAATTTAAATCCTGATGATTATATTATTGCTTTTGTTATTCTTCTTATCTTTACATTTGCCTTTACAAATTTATTATTTTCCCCAACTTGGTTTTTAATGGATTCAGGAATTTTATATTCAAACAAAATGAAATTAAATGAGACAAATAAACCACTTGAAATTAGATCCATAGGAAGATGGTATGAACAATTTTTAAGAGGATACGCGGGAGTGTCTGTTTTATTATCCTATATTGAGTTCATCACCATCTTTTTTATAGCAGCGGATAATAACCTTCCACTATTCATTATTGAGTTGATTATGTTTATACCATTTCCATTAATATTGATTATCCCCACCATTCCTGCTTTAATAATATTAGATATAATCAAAGAAAAAAGAAGCAATTATATTTTAAATAAGGCAAGAAAACTTGGAATTATTGATACGATGGATGTTTCAATTGATTTTAAAAAGAAGAGTTGAAATCTTTTAAGTTTAATATCCTTCACTTTTTTAGAATAATTAAATTTTAATTTTTTAAAATCTTTTTAATATTATTAGAAAAAGGCGCTCTTAGTATAGTGGTCAGTATGCCAGGTTGCCAATTTTCTGCTTCTTAGAAATCAGAAAGGTGTCCCTGGCGACCCGGGTTCAATCCCCGGAGGGCGCATATTTTTAACTTTAACTTAATAGGGATATTAATCTTGGAAGAAATTAAGAGACTCTATGAAAAATTACATTTTGCTTCTAAGGAACAAAGAGAAAGACTCTGGAAAATAATAATTGAAAAAAATAGAATTCTCTTTAATAAAAGAAGCGAAGAATTAGATAAAATATTAAAAAAATAGAGTATAGTTTAATTTATTAATCCAATTTAGAGTTGTTTAAAATGGTTATAGATATATCTGATGGTATTGAAAGTGGTAATTTAATAATTAGAGTTTTAACAACTAATACATCATTGTCAACTTTACTAACAGAAGAGAGATTTAATGGGAAAGTTATTCATCCTCAAACAAATGGGAGTAAATATCTAGGAGAACACGGACTTGCTATGAGTATTGAAATAAAACAAGAAGATGAGAAAAAAAAATATCTTCTAGACGCGGGAGGTCCTAAAAAATCCATAATATCTAACGTAGAAGCTATGGGTATAGATTTTAAGGAATATGAAAAATTAATCTTAAGTCACGGACATATAGATCATTTTGGTGGTTTCATGAATGTACTTCCTAAATTAAAAGAAGGATGTGAGATCATTTTAACACCAAATTCTTATAATCAAAACATAATTTTAGTTCCAAAATCAAATCAAGAGTTTTATTCTCCAAAAGAATTAACAGAAAAATTCCGCGAATTACAAAAAGAAAATGCTTTTAGATTTAATTTGAAATTACCTTCTTTGAACAGAAACATAATTGAAAAATTAGTTGAACAGCATAAATTGAAAATTGTAGAGAGTCAAAAACCAATTAAATTATCAGAAGGGATCACCACTAGTGGAGAAATTGAAATCTTTGATGAAAATGAATTAACAAAAGGGATATATTTGATGAAAAGTAGAAATGAATTTGAAAAAAATACATTCAAGGATGAAATTTCAATCTATATTAGTATAAAAGATAAAGGACTGGTAATCCTTACTGGATGTGGTCATGCCGGTATTGTAAATACTATAAAACATGGGCAAAAATTAACTGGCATTGATAAAATATATGCTGTTATCGGAGGATTTCATAAAGAATGGGAAAAGCTAGAAGATATTGAAGAATCAGTTCGATTTATTGAAGCGTTAAACCCAGAAATTACATGTGGAATGCATTGTACTGGATTTGAATTTAATAAAATAATGTCAAGACATCCTTCTCATACATTTGGAATTGTTGGAACCGAATTCCACTTATAAATATTTTTAGTTTGAAGAATTTTAATGTATAGAATTTATTCAATAAGTCAAGACTTAATAAAACAGAGAGCGATATAATATGGTAAATCTCAATTATCAAATAATTATTGAAATCTTCGAAAGTGATGGTGTTTGTAATTACCACAAAGTTGGTGAAAAATTCAATTATCCCGAAGATAAGGGTAAAATTTGTCAATGGTTATTAGATAGTATGAATTCTATGATTAGAGTTCTTAAATATGGGGGTACTCTTCCATGGACTTATAGTGATACGCCCTATGAAAAAAAAATTGATCCGAGGGGAATTACGACTGAATTTGTACGATGTCCAGATCCCACTGCTAGAATAGTTGCTAAAATTACTAGAATTCCTAGTTCAAACATTTAATTAATCTGACCAGAAATTTCTCGCTAAATCTCGGCGTTTTTTCCAAAGCTCATTCTTTTTAGAAAACCCTACTATACCCGCACCTTTATCTGCATCCTTAATTTGCCACATTCCACTAACTGCTCCAGTTAAAGCACCAGATAATACTTCAAAACCTTGTGCGGTATATAAATCGCACTCAACTCCCCTGTTTATAATAAATTTTAGTTGACGTATTCCTTGCTGATTTTTCGAACTTAAGACTTCCAGTAATTTTTCGACCTCTGAATCAAGCTGATCGTTAGGAACAACTCGATTCCATAAATTCCACTCAACAGCCCTTTTTGCCGAATGTAAGGCACCTAATAAATTTATTTCCTTAGCTCGACGCCTACCAATTAATCGTGCTAAGCGTGTAGTACCTCCCCAACCGGGAGTGATTCCGACATCAACTTCAGGCATACCCCATTTAGCTCTCTCTGTAGCAATTACAAAATCACATGACATTGTAATTTCTAATCCACCTCCAACGGCATATCCATCAACCGCTGCGATTGTAATTTTGTCTAATTCCTCCAATTGATTTGCCATATTTTGATAATATCGGACACGGCGTGTGATATCATTAGCATTTCCCCAATTCAACATTTCAGTTATATCGTCTCCAACGCTGAAGTTATTTCCAGCACCTTTTATTATAAGAAATTTAATTTTAGTTGACTTACGAATTTCTTCAATAGCATATACAATCTCATCTGAGAGTTGCATACTTAATGCATTCAATACTTTTGGTCTATTGAGAGTAATCCAAACTACATCTTCTTTCTCTTCATATATTAGTTGTTCAAATTTCATAAATTAAGTTTTAATAATATAGTTATTAAAGTTTTTTTATGATGAGAAAATTCCAAGTTGAATTATAGATTTGTTTGAGAATATTATTTCGGTATCATTGAGGTGTTATCTTAATATATATAAAACATCACGAAAGGTCTGTTTCACGAAAACGTCGTTGCTATGGTAGAAGCAACGTATAAATATGGTGTTTATCGAAAATAAATATTTATTTATAACTTTTCCTTTTTATTAAATTGAATTATTATGGCCAGTATTCAGGAACATACTTTTAATCCAATGGCAGGAAAACATGAAAGAGCTTTTCTAGAATTCTGTCGAAAATATCCTGAGCAAGTTGTTAAGTATCATGAATCTTCAGTACAAGAAGGTTTTGCTCATTTATTTGCTCTTGGATTTAATGATCTCATAGCTGGAGCAAGATCTTCACAGATGCATCCTATAAAAAGGATATATTTACTTAGAAAGGAAGCAGGAGCGGGGCGTTCAACGTTTAAAATTATACTTAGGTTTGGTCCAAAACTGATGATAGGTAGGAAACGATGTTTTGGTGATTTAGCTCCATATCTTCATGAAATTGAAAATTCTACATTTAAATCAGAGGAGCAACATATCCCAAATCTGAATCAGAAGTTATGGCAAGAGCTTAATGAGTATGCTTCAGAAAAATGGGGTATAATTAAGATAGGATTTACAGAGTTACCGACTCAATTAATATTTAAAGAAAAATTTGTCCTTTTCCGCTATGCTCTAATATTTATGCAAGAGATGAAGAAAGATAAAATCGATACCGCGCCCCTCCACACCGCAGGTACGGAAGTAATGCGAGTATATGCGACTTTAGGAGAAGCTGTCAATGATATTGCACGATGGTTACGAAAAAAAGGAGTACGCTGTCAAAGTAATCACCCTCTTGGCGGTCTTGTTTGCACACCACCCCTCGCGGGTAAAGCAGGAATGGGCGGACAAGGAAGAAATGGATTGCTAATTACTCCTGAGTTTGGTCCTCGCCAGCGATTAGCACCAATTTTTATTGAAGAGAAGATCTTTGAGTTTACTGACAATTCAGATCACATTTGGATAGAGGAACAATGCAAAACATGTGGCTTATGCCAAAAAAATTGTCCAACTAATGCCATTCATGAAGAAAAACAAATTACAATTAACAACATACCTGGCATTGGTGCTATGCGTACATGTATTGAGAGAGAAAAATGCTTTCCCTATTTTTTAAAAACTCAAGGGTGTAGTATTTGTATTAGAGTCTGTCCATTTTCAAATGGAGAATCAGCTTACAAAAAATTAAAAGATAAAATTACAAAGATAAACTCTTAATTCTTTTCTTATAGAATAAATTTATAATAATCCTAGAAGGTCAGAAACTCCTCCAATTTTAGGGATATCGACTTTAAAATAGTTACGAACAATATCAATTAAAAATGTCAAGTAAGACATGTGTATTTTCTCATTATGCTTTTCTGAAATATGATTAATAAACATTTTTGATGTTAATGCTTTTCCTTTTTGACTTTCCATAAAATCTAAGATGGATTTAGAAAATTCATAAGCTTTATATATTTCATTTCTCAGTATGATTAAACCTGCCATCAAATCATATTCAGCGAAAAATTTTTGAACCATAGAGCGCTCCATTTCTAACTCCTTTAGATTAATTAATTTTTCCTTATCTTTAACTACGTCTCGATTTTTAAGAACAAGATAATCTTCATATTCGTTTTTATTTTGTTTATAATCCATCTCAGACATCATTTTTAACTCAAATTCAAACGAATTCTGAGCTATGTATTTAAAAAAATTAACTATATGGTTATAAAGGAACTCCTGATCCGATAGAATTATTGTTTTCTTTCCAAAAAACATGGCTCTAAAAACATATGCCATTAACATATCTGGGATATTTAATTTAATTAAATCAAACTTTATAGTTTCTGTTTGTGCGGTGATTTGTTCTTCAGTTCTCTGACTAGAAGTACTCTCAGGAAGCTCAATTTTAAAATCTGCTACTAGACAATCTCGTACTGTTAAATTTTTATCTACATATGCAATAAATGAATGATCACATACCATACCTCCAGCTATATTTATTGCTAGGAGTCCTTTAGTAACATTTTTTGTTGCATCATTTGAAATCTCTATATGATTCCATTTCGAGCAGATAGGACATCGAATTTGAATTCTCGCCATGCTAAATCAGAATATAAATATTATTGAAAATAAATTTAACAAGCAGTTATATTTGTTTTAATGCAACCTTATTTTTCTATAATAAATGTTGTATTATCACTTTATAAATTTGTTTTATAATATTGCTCCATTTAAGATATAAATTAATCTTAAAGTCTTCTGACGCGACCATACTTTCTCTCTATTAAATTCGCAACAAATAGACAAAATATAGCACCTAAAATTTCTGCTGTCAGAAACGCCATAGTATTACTTAGAAATGCAATAGAGATAAAGAACGTACTGAAAAAGAAGAGATTAAAAAAAATAAAAACAATTAATAAAGGTTTTGTAATTGGAAAGTTTAAAAATTTCTTTATTTTAGAACTTTTACCAATCCTTTTCCCGAATCTACTTCTTAATTTTTCTCTTCTTTCAACTTGGGCATAACTTTCGAATATTATAAGAGTTGCATAGAAAATTGCAACCCAGATTCCAACGGGAATTACGATTGCTACGATATGATTTCCTATGGCTAGGAAATATTGGCCAATATAAATAAAATATAATTGGGATATTCCACTCATCCCTAATAAAAGTAATAGGGTGCTAAAATATTCCTTTGAAGTCCATCGAATTCTTATTGGCATCTCTCTATAACCTAATTTTTTAATGGTGGGCCCGGCGTGATTTGAACACGCGACCTTCCGCACGTCAAGCGGACGTCATACCGAGTTCTCCGAAATTCAGAAACCGAAATTTCTCTAGACCACGGGCCCTTTTATTAATTTTAAATATTTTTGTATTCACTCGTATGTAATTTATATTATTAAAAAATAAATATTTTATTAGTTTTCTTATGAAATTTAACAAACCAAATATTTTCCTCAAAATCATCTTTTTGACTAATATTTAACTTACTATTAATTTTTTAAAAAGATTAATTTAATATATCAAAAATTGGAATAGATTATATAATTATTTTGGAATGGTGTTAACAAAATCTTGAATAAAATGAATTTTGAGGAAGATGAAAGACTAAGTATTATTACATTCATAGATAAACCTATGAATCTAATAGATGTGGATTTTATAGGTGAATTAGAGGCGATTTTAAATGAGATTGTGAAAAAAGAAATCAGAGCTCTTCTTTTTAAGGTGGACGAAGGCAATTTCTCTGCAGGTGCTAATATAGCCTTGTTTCAAAATCTAAACGAAGAATCCACAAGAAAAATGATAACAAGGTTTTTAGACTTAATATATCAGATTGAACAACTCCCCTTTCCAACAATGGCAGCAGTTAAAGGATTGTGTATCGGAGGAGGTTTTGAAATAGCCTTATCATGTGATTATATTTGGGCAAGTGAAAATGCAAAATTTGCTGCTGCAGAAGTATTAATAGGAATAGTTCCATTAGGAGGAGGCGTTCAACGTTTAGCTCAGAGATGCGGGATGGCAAGAGCTAAAGAAATTGCATTAAGAGGGCGTTTTAATACCCCTGAAAAACTAGAAAAATGGAATGTTATTAATAGAGTATTACCAGAGACAGAACTTGTCGATAAAGCTATTAAATTTATGAAAATTCAATCCACTGGTCCCACATTGGCATTTGCCACAATCAAAAAGTTATTGGAAGAGTTTTATAATAAAGGTCTGAAAGACTCAGATAATTTATTATTAAATATCGTTCCTAATCTTTTTGAAACTGAGGATATAAAGATTGGTCTTGAATCTTTCAAGAAAAAAGGACCAGGGAAGGCGATTTTCAGAGGTAAATAATTTCTTTATATTTCTAAAAAATAAAATAAAAATTTAAAAAATTAACCTATTAATATTTCTTTTCTCGTAAAGCCTTAATCATTGGTAAATCTTTTCCAGAAAGAATTTCTAGCATTGCACCTCCTGCGGTTGATATAAAGGAAACATCATC
>JBHLLO010000097.1:0-9172 GCA_048885535.1 Candidatus Hermodarchaeota archaeon | reverse complement strand
ATAGGGAGGGCGGCTTTATCGATGATTGGGATTTCAAGGAATTCTTCATGGGTGTGTCGAGCTTCGAGGAGCGGCATTGCGGGCTCAACAGCAGTGGTATAACCCATTTGGGCGTATTTATAGCCAGTAAGCCATGTACTGAGCACGCTGAATCCTGTTCCAGATCGTGTAGTTTTAGTTTTCTTTAGGTTCGATTCGGGTACTTTATCTTCGGGTCGTAGAGCTCGTCCGACATTGACTTTAGGTCCGGCAATGTGCGTGTGCATATCCACTCCACCGGGCATTACGACCATTCCAGAAGCATCGATTACTTTTGCATCAGTGTTAACTTTTTCGGCGATGAGTCCATCTTTGATATAGATATCTTTCTTTTCGCCATCGATTTTATTGAGTGGGTCATAAACGAATCCATTTTTAATAATTAAGTTGCTCATAGCTAATTTCCTATTTTACAGTTTAATTAAGCTCAATCAAATCTTATGATTTAAATTTGAACTAGTTCTATTAAAGAGAAAAATCAATGATTTTTATAAAGATTTATTATTATTTTTAGGTTAAAGTAGGAAATGGATTTTAGATTTAAAACATTGGTTTAATAAAAAATAAGGAGGAAAAAATAAGAATTAAGCATTTAATGGAGGTCTGTTCCTAATTTGACGCCAAATTCTTTACATTTTGGAAGGTCTTCTTCTGCGATTGGACCTTTCATACCCTTGACTCTGATTGAGAGTCCTGGGCCTGCTTTTGTTAAATTTGGCATTTTTTCACTGATCTGGTTCTCGATTTTATCTACCATTTTCGTATAGGAGCATACTCCTTCTTCTGTTGATTCAGACTCATCTCCCATATAAGTGTCAAATATAGCATAAGTTTTTGCTTTTAATTGAGCTTTTGGGAGTTTATTGATAAATTTCTTTATTGATCCTACGTGACTTCCAAAATGGACTGGAGATCCAATTAAAAGTAAGTCATAGGAATCAGGATTTTTAAGTTTTACATCTTTAACATTATTAACTACAACTTCATTATTATCAACAGAAGTAATTCCTTCTGCAATTAATTTAGCTACTTGCTGGGTATTTCCATATTTTGTATAATAAACAACAAGAACTTTCACTTTAAACCACCTAATTAATATTATAATGGAGATTCAATACTTCTAATTAACCGTTATAATTAAACTTTATCAGTAAATTTTGTTAATGTTGCTACACTCTAAAGAAAATGGAATAAATAAGCCTTTAATAAGTTTATCTAATGGTATATGGTAACTCATACCATAGAACAGAAAAATGATGGATATCGTACATTTTTTGATAGAAATTTTTCTTTTTTCAACATCAAATCTGTATTAATTATTAAGATCGAGAAAGATTTACTTGTTTTGTTTTCTGGAGCCCTAAATACAATAAAAAGAATCCCATGATAAGCATGAATAAAAATATACTATGGAACATAAAGGCATGAGGTGCGGAATCTAGCCAACCTATAGCCTCACTAATATCGGCTCCAAGTGAAATTAATTGGTAATCGGAGAATCCTAAAAAAGCCATCCCTGATTGAAGTAAGAGGATAAAGCCAGTAAGTAATGGAATGTATGGAATTACTTTTTTCATGATTTCAAATCCATTTAGACGTGTTTTAGCAATTAGTAAAGTGAAGAATGGAATTAGGAATAGGCCATAATTAATTAAAAGGAAAAGATGGTAGTATGAATCTATGTAGTATAAATCTATTAAGTAGATTATACTCATAAATGGTACCACAGGACAGATAAAAAATACGATCATTGAAATGTCAGATTGGATTTTAAATCTACGATTAAGCATACCCATGGGAATTCCAAATAACAAACCTCCAATCAAGCCAACTGTTATTGGTATAAGCACGAAAAGTAATGAAGTTTGAACGCCATATACTATTCTTGCTAAAACATCGCGACCGAATATAGTTTGCCCAAGAGGATGAGTTGGTGAGGGTGGGTTCCATGCTCCCATATATACTCCATTTGCTTCTTGAATTGAGTATGGTGTTAATATTTGAGGAAAGATCGAGATTATAACAAAAAATAATAGCAGTATTGAACCAAAAATGGTGAACGGAGACTTTATTTTCTTGTAATAATAATCTCGGAATTGTTTGAACTGAATTTTAAATCCCTCCCTCTTTTTTCTATATGTAGATGAATATTTTAAATTGGATTGCTTGGAATTGATAATCTCTTCATTAACTTTTTCATTAAATGAGCAATTAGAGATAACATTTTTGCTTTTATGGGCTCCATATTGAATAAAGATAAGATTCCCTAACATAATCAAGATTACAGACGACATGGGAAGTAAAAATAATATTACATCTATTAAATTATCATCCGTATACCGTATTGCTGATACCGTTAGTTGAGCTAGCCCACTTAAGTCAAATATTGGCTCTATGAACATTAAATAACTAAAAATTATGCTAAAGCAGATAACAATGTTAAATGAGTTAGGTACTATTGAACGCGATTTAGATTGATTTAGTAGATTTAATCGAGTCAATAATGCCACTAAAGACCCAATTGCAATAGTTAATATAGTCCATGGTAAAATTAAATGATATATATAGTCATATATTTTGATTATAGATGATGGTTCAGTATACCAGGAAGTTTGGGTGCCTTCTGCTGGAAATACTGGAAACATATAACATAGAATATATTTAAATATCAAGCAAAGAGAAAAAAAAGGGATTGCTAAACCTATAAGAGAAAGAATTTGAATTAACTTCGCCTTCCATTTATGCTTGGTTATTATAGAGCGCTTTCCAAGTGAGATTCCTAAAATTATTCCAACACCTAGAGGTAAAACTAATAAATCAAGGGTTTGTCTTAAGGATGGTATAACTAAATCTATGACAGCTGTACCGCGCGATACAGAGTTAGACGTTCCCCAGTTCCCTGTCAGCATCCTTCCAATATATATGAAGAATTGTTCAATAAGTGGTTTAGTTGATTCCAGAACCCACCAATTTTCGGAGGGGAAAATTGCTAAAACGGGATCTGGCGGTTTAAATCTTGATAGTAGAAATGAGATTACCAATGCTAGAAAAAAAAGTGCTACACCCAATGAGAAATTATATATGAGATTACGATAAATCTTGCGGATATTAGAAAATTTTTTATTTACTTTATGCATTTTATAAAAAACTCTGTTTTTGAAAATCCAGGGACCTAATTTCTATACAATACTCTTTTATTTTTCAATATCTTTTTGTTCCAATTGGATTTTATAATCTTCTTATTACGTAATTTCTCACTTTTTACAGAGCTTAATACCTAATCCGTGGATCTAGCATTCCGTATATTAAATCTGTTATTAAATTGATAGTAACAAAGATTATTGAGAAGAAGAATACTAATCCATTAAGCACCCAGTAGTCTGAATTACGGATTGATTGAACGAGTAATTGACCGATTCCATATAATCCAAAGGTTGTTTCTGTAAGAACAGCTCCTGATAATAGTCCAGCGAAACTTAATCCAATTACAGTAACAGTTGGAATCATCGCATTTTTTCTGGCATGGGTATTTATCACATCCCTTTCTTTACACCCTTTTGCTCTCGCGGTCCTCACATAATCTTGTTCTAGTACCTCTAGCATGCTGGAACGTGTTTGTCTCACAACCCCTGCTAATGATATAAACGATAGACAAAACACAGGTAATATTAAGTGATATAAATAATCAGTTATCATATATATCTCCTGAGAAATTAATGCATCTATCCATCTGAAACCAGTAACAAGAGGAGGGTCAGGATAACTATATGTCTTAAATCCAGTTGTAGGGAAAATAGGCCAAAGATAACCTAAAGCATATTGTAACAGCATTCCAAGAAAAAACACTGGAACAGCGACCCCAACTAATGACATCCCCCTAAAAATAGTGTCCTTTGCTTTATTTCTATGTCTCGCAGAAATAACACCGGTCTTTATACCTACAAAAGCAGCGATAATTATTGATAAGATCGAAATATCAACAGTTCTAGGTAAACTAACCATAATTAAATCCCATACATTCATGCCTCGAGCAATAGATACCGAAATTCCCCAATTTCCCGTAAATAAATCTCCAAGGTACCGGAAATATTGTTCATAAATAGGTCTATCTAATCCCAGTTGGCGAAACCAATAGTTGTATACTTCAGGAGTTACTCTCCCCTCAGGTAAATATGCTAATACTGGGTCTCCTGGCATATACCGAGATAGTATAAAAGTTAAGGTCAGTACTCCGAAAAGCACAGGGATCATTGCTAATAACCTTCTAATAATATATTTTATCATACTCATTTTCTTGAAGCTTCCTCAATTTTTTTTATCTTTCTATTATCTTGACTTTTTTCAAATAAATTTTATATTTTTGGTGTACTATTAAAAGCTGAATTTTGAAGTTTTAATGTCATAATTAAAGAGCATCGATATATTTAAATAGGTTTTCATGTTCGAACTTTCGAACAATCATTACAGGCATTTTTGATCATTAATAATAAAATTAAGTAAGGTTTAAAATTTGAAAAAAAATAACCTATATTAAGAAGGCGTAGGTTTTTCAATGAGAGTTAAAAAGGTAAAAAATATTGGTTAAGAAAGTAGAGAGTTCCACAGAATCGGAATCCCGCACAAAATATTCAAAAAATTTTGTAATCTATTATCTCAAAAGGGTTTTTCATTACATTATTATTCTCCATGGGATAATGACTATAACATTTTTAATTTTATACTTTCAAGGAATTTGGATGATTGAATTCTACATTTTACTTTCAATTTCTGTTTTTATTGCATATGGTATAATAATCTTTAGTTTAAGCTTCCTATATAAACCTGAAATTGAGATGATAACTCATAAGCCTGTCCAAGAAATATTGCTGGAGGGGAAGACGCTTCAAATTTATTGGTATATTTTTACACATGGTTTTGCAGGAATAAGAGAGATCCAGAAAGCATTAAATATCTCCTCGACTGGGACAGTTTCCTATCAGATAAGTAAACTAATCGACGCGGGACTTTTATTAAAAGATGATGTGGAAGGAAAATATTATATAAAGGAAGAGATAAAAAGAGGTATATTTAAATTTTATATTCGTATTAGAAACTTGGTGATTCCTCGAGTTGCGTTATATTTGATTATCTATATACTAGGATTTATTTTTTATCTAATTTTAGCGCTCGTTCGGGGTGCTCAATTTTATAACGACCTCATAAGCTGGCTTCTATTGTTTTTCCTGATTTTTGGTACGATTATACTTATTCTTCAAACAATTAAAGTGAGGAAGTTAAAACCTTAACTTAATAGAAAAAAATGATGCAAGGAAATATTAAAAAATCATTTCCTTGTTTTTTTATACCGCCTTATAATAAGTACCACACCAAGCATAAAAATTCCTACTGAACCAATAATGATAATAATAATTATAAAAGGTTCTGATGGTGGTTTTTTCTTTACTGCGATCTCTACACCACCAATATACTCACCGTGAATAAAAGCATCAACTACAAAGGTTCGAATCTCATTTTCCTCAGCCCATTCTGGTGCTTCAACTATTAAGTTTACAGTCTGAGTTTCATCTGGTTGTAATACCTGAGGATAATCTCTTTCGATAACAGTAGCCCAAATATCATCTGTCATTCCAATTTGTCTTACCTCAAGATAAACTAATCCTGTAGTGTTGGTAGGATTAGAAATTCTAAACTCAATTTTTCCTGGGGATGAAACAGGGTGAACATCGGTATTTTCCTGTCCATCATTATCATCAAGATTAATATCTAGAATATGGGAAATTGATACCATTAAACATGTATGACCTGTGCGTGAAGGGGACCAATCTGCCTCAGCAACTGCCATTCCGGGGATCCAATTGACAATTGCAATAGCCGCTGGCACTGTAATTGTATCAGTTCCAATTAGGTTCCAATCCTTTTGCCCAGCTCCCCAAAAAGCCCATTTAAAGGTAATTACTGTTCCTATGGCATCTTCAGGAGCGCGATTATAAATAGTTGCTCTAATCGTATAAGTTTTATTTACTTCGAGATCATTCGATGGCACTGAAGCAAATGTCGTTTGATCATATAGCTGAATGCAAGGATTATCCCATCGAGGATTTTCATCATAACCTGCACCGTCAGGATTAAGATCCCATGTAGTGTCATCCCATTGACTATAAATATACAGATCTACTCCTACACCTAAGCGACGGAAATAAGTCACACCAATACGTCCCGAATTGCGACCACTAGCTATGATATTAAGGGGTCCTATACTCCCATCAGGAACATCAAAAGTTTCAGAAAAAGTCCCTCCACTGGCAGTTGAAACCATTGCAATCCCCCCAAAGTCAATATCAATAATTTCATTGCCCAGAAAGTAACTCCCTGTAAGTGTAATTGACAATCCAATCGGACCACTCATAGGTTCTACATTAATTATAGCTCCGCCATCGGTAACTGTTATTGAGTTCTCATAATGGGTATAGTTGTGATGCGTGACAGTGATGTTCATATTTCCACCAGATGAGGGATTGATATTGAAATAAGCATAACCTAGAGGATCTGTGTAACATACTTCATAAATATCTGAATTTTTTTGGAGGCAAACTTTAGCGTGGTGAATAGGAGCGTTTGTATCGAAATCTGTTACATTTACAACGAACTGTTGCGATCCAAGTGAACCAACACTTGTGGGATGATCCACATCCATAACTCTAGGTTCGGAAGTCCAAATAGATAATTCAGGATCACCAAAGAGTTGGAATAGTTCAAATGTCCTGTTAGTAAAATCATCATTGTATCCATAAAAGCCAGACATGTATATTTTGCCGTAGGTTAAAATTTGTCCTAACCTAAATAATCCACCAGAAGCAAAAGTTGGATTGAAACCTGGCCATGTTGCATCAATCATTCCTTTGAGGAGCTCATCATTATATCCGCTTCTACTATTCCGAGAAGCAGCAATAGTTGCAACAGCGCCCCCATTCTGGTGTCTAACAAAAACTTCAGCGAAGCTCTCAAAATTATTGGTTAATGCAGCATCATTACCACCCCAAGTTTCTTGATCAATTTCACCATCATACCAACCACATTGACATTCAATGCTTAACACAACGGGTAACAATTGACCATTAGCTAAGAACGCAGTAATATCCCCAGTTTCGAATCTTGGATCACCCCATCCCTCTATCACCCCAAAATTTTGTCCTGTAGGAAGATGATTCCAGAAATTACGAGATCCTCCATGATCTCTGTGATAAACAAGAAAACTACCAGCTGTAATGTTATTTATTACGTCAAATCTATCATCATCCCAAGGGTATCCATTTGCTCGTAATAATTCATTCGGAATATTAGTTCCATCATGATATCTTAAAGGATTTGCAAAGTTATCAGAGTTATAAATTCTATCAACATCATAATTTAGTGAATTATTTAAGAAATCTAGAATATCTTCAGAAGTTCTAACAAACCAGCGATCTTCATTATTATCTGTCATTGGCCAAGCGGGACTTCCTGGTTCATAATCTTGAAAGTATGCACAAGCAGCTATATGGGAATAGAAAGCAGGTAAAGCAGGAGGATTACGCTCATAATCGAGAATTTTATTTACAATAGTGGTTACTTCTGCGGGAGTATCTACTGATATTCTACCAACATATATATCAGGAAAATAATCAGATCCTTCAACAGTAGCATAATAGAGATCTGTTGGAATCCTGAAACCTCCATGAACTGGTGATGGATGAATATTTCTATAGTGGGGAAGGATGTGATCTGAATCTCCAACTAACAACACATAACTGGGGGCAGGATCCCATGTATCATAAGCATCTTGGATAAAATCATAGATTTCATTTGCAGTTGGACGCGTAGCTTTAATTTCAGATGTTTTAACGATTTTTGTTTTTAACCCTTTTTGCTCCTTCCATTTAGCTAACGGTCGAATTTGTTGATAAAATGTATCATTTGTTATAATAAGATATTCAGCACCTTGTTCATTACTAGACGTCGAAAGATCATAACCTTGATTACTTTTTGAGATGTATTTAGTATTAAAATCTTCCCCAAAATCGTGGCGGTATCGATAATTCAGAAGAAGACCTTCACATAAAGATTCAAACGCAGGTGATAAAAGGCGACGAGGAATTGATCCTATTTGTGCTGGGCGATTATAGTTTAGCCTTACTTCAATTTTAGAATAAGTTATTACCTGTTGTGTAATTGGGTTGAATTGTACAGGAAATAGAGTAAGAATTAGGACTCTATGGCCCCTAATAATAATTGGGGAATCCATATTCTGACCTTCTATCGAAGCAATCTTTAATGGGTAAAATTGATTGGTTAAATAAGTTGATGTATTAATTGTAAATGGAGGGACAGTGGCATTGGGAAAATCTTCTGGTGGTTCTTGTGAAGGAATAATATTATAGCCTTCTGCGACTTGACTAGTATTATAAAGTATCTTAAAGTTAATATTGACACCGTGAGGGATTTCAAGAAAGCTTGTTGTCATTGGAACTGCAGGATTACCTACTATAGGAGAGAGTCCGGCGTTTGGTATTTTAATTTGATTATATAGAGTTCCATTAATGTTAATTGTATAATTATACATTCCGTAAAAGTTTGAATCCACACATAATCCCATAGTATCTCTAGATTTCGGAATGACTTCGAATGTGGTTCCTGGAGATGCACCTAGAATGAAAGGAATCCATGAGTTATCTGCAGATAAAAGTGGTGAATCCGAATCCTCAATATGTGAATTACTAGTGATGATAGGAACGATAAAGGGTGTTTCTGAAGTGCTTCCCTTTAGGGGAGTGTCAACGAATATAAAAATAGGTATTGGTACGTTCAATAAAATTTGTAATATTGCTACTAAACTATAAATTTTATACATATATTCTTTTTTAATCAATTTTTTAACCTTTTATTTTTTGAATTAGAACTTTATATTTTTATAAAAAAAACCATAAATTGGATGTTTCAGATATATATGGTTATATTTTGATATTTAAACCTTTTTAATCTAGTAGTGTGAATATAAGTGAAATTATGAATTTCTCTTCTGACTATCATACTCATTCTGCAAACCATTAAAGTGCGAAAAATAAGACCCACTTCCTAAGAAAGGTTTGGGATTTTT
>JBHLLO010000096.1:0-9199 GCA_048885535.1 Candidatus Hermodarchaeota archaeon | reverse complement strand
AATTTAGGAGCCAAAACCATAGAAGTTACAATCCCTCATCTTGAATATACAGTCGCTACTTATTATTTGCTATGTAGGAGTGAAGCTAGTTCGAATTTAGCTAGATACGATGGATTAAGATATGGAAAAATGAGTTCAGATTTAAGTGGCGATACATTCGATGTATATAACAGAACGAGAGGGCAGAATTTTGGAGATGAAGTAAGAAGAAGGATTATTTTAGGTACCTATGCATTGTCAGCTGGCTACTATGATCAATATTATATTAAAGCTCTCAAAGTAAGAACTCTAATAAAAAATGACTTTCAAAGGGTTTTTAATGAATGTGATGTGATTATTTGTCCAACAATGCCTCGTACTGCTTTTAAGATCGGGGAATTAATAGATGACCCGATTCAAATGTATATTACAGACATCTTAACATGCCCAGTCAACTTAGCAGGTTTACCTGCCCTTTCAATTCCATGTGGTTTTGATAACCAAGGACTACCTATTGGGCTTCAAATTATTGGTAATTACTTTGATGAAAAGACTATTCTGAATGTTGGGTATCAATTAGAGCAAGAATTGAATATTTATAGAAAAATTCCTCCCTTAAACAAAGGTGCTACTTAAATTGATTAGTAATACTTTAGACGTAATAATTGGGTTAGAAGTCCATATTCAATTAACAAATTTAAAAACCAAACTGTTTTGCAGTTGTAATAGCGATTATCGCGATTCTGAGCCTAATACTCATCTATGTCCGACTTGCATTGGGTTACCTGGTTCATTACCAGTAGTAAATAAAATGGCTGTCGAGTATGCAACAAAATTAGCATTAGCCTTAAATTGTCAAATCAATGAATCCATGTACTTTTTTCGCAAAAATTACTTTTATCCAGATCTCCCAAAAGGTTTTCAGATTTCACAATATAACAAAGCAGGAGGTAAAGCTTTTGCAAATGGAGGAAAATTAACAATTAAATTAAATTCCAACAAAAAAGAAATTCAATTAAATAGGATACATTTAGAAGAGGACCCTGCAAGATTAGTCCATAAAGGATCTATAAGAACTTCCCCTTATACTCTGGTTGATTATAATCGTTCAGGAATTGCTTTAATTGAGATTGTCACAGAACCTGTGTTAAATTCACCAGCGGAAGCACGGGAATTTCTAAATCAACTTAGATTAATTGTACAATATACTGGGATCTCTGATTTAAATTTGGAAGGTTCTTTACGAGTAGATGCTAATATATCGATTAAAGGACATCCACGAGCCGAAGTTAAAAATATAAGTAGTTTTAAAGAAGTTGAAAGCGCGTTAATTTATGAAATAATGCGCCAAAAAAATGATATAAAGAAGGGAAAACAGATTCTACAAGAAACAAGGCATTGGGATGGAAGAATTACTATTGCTTTAAGAACAAAGGAGTTTGAAAAAGATTATAGATATTTCCCGGAACAAGATTTAGTTCCTATAGTAATAAGTAAAGAATACATTGATAACATAAATAAAAGATTACCAGAGATGCCAAATGAAAGGGCATATCGATTACAGAGACAATATATGCTTTCTGAGTTTGATGCCGAAAATCTTATTCTTGATAAAGATATTGCTGATTTTTATGAAAATGGAGTTAATTCAGACCCAACATTTGGTCCCAATGAATTTAAATTGTATTGTAATTGGTTAATGAATGATATTGTAGGCTGGTTAAATGAAAATAGTAAAAAAATTATTGAAACGCAATTAAAACCACATCACGTTGTTGATTTAATTTTAAATATTAAAAACGGGAATATAACAACAAAAATCGCAAAAACTCTTATATCTGATATGATGAAAGGAAATACTATTACAAAGATTATAGAGGATAGGGGTAAAGTACGTATTTCTGACGAGACAATCCTAAAAAAATATTGTATCCAAGTCATCGAAGAGAATCCTATGATAGTAAAAGACTATAAAAAGAATCAAAAAGCGTTCGAAGCCTTAGTAGGAAGAGTAATGGGAAAGACAAAGGGTCAAGCAGACCCAAAAATCACAAGAAAAATATTAAGAACACTTTTATAATGTTTCCTGTTGAAATCCCTTATTATTACTCTAAAAAAATAGAAAGATAAAATATTCTAAAGTAAATTTTTAAGAGTTTCGACAGCTGCACCTAACTTCAGATTAATAATTCCTAACTGTGCTTCTACAGTTGTTATAATACACAAAATATTACCTCCGACTTCGGAAAACAAAATTCTTCCTTTTTCACTTTCAATTATTGCATTAAAGAATTGGCCTTGCTCTAATTCTTTTGTGGCTCTTTGAGATGCTTTTAGAATAAGGGTGACCATAGCTGCCACAGCTTCTGGATCCACCCAACCTGGTAAGGCACTACCTTTTATCAACCCAAATTTTTCAATAAGAGCGGCTCCATGGACACCTTTGATTGACTTTAAACTTTCAAGAATTTCTCCAATTCTATCACTCATTCAACTCATCTCTTCTGCATTTTCTAATATTTACTTACTTTTTTATAAATTAAAAATAATTCAATAAATAATCTTATGATAATATAATAGATATCTAAGATTTAAAAATATTTAATAATCAAAATATTAACTTCTAGAAAGTAAGAGATAACCTGTGAGATTTATGGTTAATATTATTTATCGTCATTACAGAAAAGGAGATGAGGAACAACTTGCAGATCTATTTAATCGATCATTTCAAACGAATGGATTTAGTTTTATCCGGACAAAAAAAAATTGGAAGTGGAGATATTTCCAATCACCTGAGTTTGAACCAGAAATGATCCAAATCGCAGAAGATCTTGATTGTAAAAAAATTGTTGGAATGGTGTGTATAAACCCTATTGAAAAAATAAAATTCAATGATAAAATTTATTTAAATGGCAATATAAATGATGTTTCATGTCACCCAGATTATAGAAGGCAAGGTATATCTAAAAAATTAATGCAAAAATCAATAGATTACATGCAGCAAAAAGGGTGTGATTTATCATTATTAACTGCTGCTTTTAATGGCTTTCCTAGAAAAAATCTATATCCAAAACTAGGCTATAATGATTTTGAGAGAGTAGCTGGATATATTAGTTTTCCGAACTTTTCTAGACTTTTAAGAGATTTTCCTTTATCTTTAGTACTTTTACCAGCCTTAATCATTTTTTCATTTATTCCTCGTTTAATTATGAGAATTTATATGAGAAAAAGTTCATTTATTAAAGAATATAGCTACAGAATTGAATATAATACCAACCATCGCGAATTTCTAATTTCTTCTGATCGAATTTTAAAAAATTATTACGTAGGCTATCCTATTGAAAGGAAAGGATACCCAAATTGGGCAAGAATCAGAGTTCCATCGAAAAGGCATAAACCAACGTATATTGTTATTAAAAAAAAGAACAAAATTATTGGGGGAGTAATTTTAACTCACCTTAACACATATAGCTTTAAATATGGACTAAAACTCCGAATTGGGATTACGCATGAACTTTTTTTAGATACAACTCAATTACTTGATGAGAAAGAAGTTCGTTTTGCTTATAGCTATTTAATTGATAAAGTTTTGAAGGCAGCTACTTATAGATCTGTTGGAGTATTACTTATCAACACTAGTACTAAAAATTATCTCTTGAAGAATAGCTTGAAGTTATATAACTTCTTTAAATTTCAGGATATTAGCCTTATGTTATTGAAATTAAAAAATGATTTGAAACTACAGAAACAAGAAAAATTTTGTTTCATTCCTACTTATTTATCTTTAGGATTTCCATAAAAACCATTTAAAACTGAGTTGCCTTCTTAAAATTTCTTTAGTATAAAAGTCCTCTAAATTAAAAATTGGACTCTTTAAGAGATTTATATTCCATTTAATTTTAATAAATAGGTAATAATAAAGAGCTGATGCAGATATGAGCAAAGTAACTAAATGGAAATATAACGATTTTTTTGGAAATCAATTGCGAAGAGAAAAATTAATCAACATCCTTCTTTGTGAAATAATCTTCATAAAGACTCAAATTAAGAAATATAATTTAGATGATAAAGAAAATAATATTAATGAAGCTTTAAAAAAACTTGAGTATCTTTTAAATGTTCTGAAGAATAACGATACAATCTTGTCAGATACAGATTTCGATAAGATTATTATGTTTATACATGAAATTTTTAAAGATATTGTGGAAACTCTCGAATAAACTTCTTTAGAAAAAAATAAATAAAAAAATGAGATATTACATCTTTATCATATCTCCTAAGAGACCCATTAAATTTTCCTTTTTTGGAGCTCCTTTCATCAATTCGTTTATCCTATCAGCAATTTCTTGTGGAGTAAAAGGTTTATGATCATTCATAATTTGATTAACTGTATGCCATCCTTGGAATAGCATAACTCGATCTCCTACAACCCGAAATACTTCTCCACTTATCTTTTTAGCTTGATCTGATGCTAAAAAGACTATCATTGGGGCGACATTTGAGGGGTGAAACACATCAAAACCAATTTCATCAAGTTTTTTCATAATTGTAGCCGTTTGAGGAGTTGCATCTACGGTTAGGCGAGTACGTGCTAAAGGAACAATACAATTAACCGTAGCATACTTTTTCAATTCCATAGCAGAAATTATTGTAAAAGCTGCGATACCAGCTTTGGCAGCTCCATAATTAGCTTGCCCCATATTTCCTAATAACCCAGCGTCGGACGCTGTATTTATAACTCTGCCAAAATTACCAAGTGATTCATCTTCTTTACCTTTTTGCCTAAAATAGGCTGATGCGTGGCGTGTCATATTAAAAGTACCTTTTAAATGGACACCTATAACATCATCAAATTCAGCTTCTGTCATGTTAAATAACATTCTATCCCTTAGAATTCCCGCATTGTTAACTAGGATATCTAATTTTCCAAATTCCGAAATAGCTTGATCAATCATTGCTTTTGCTTTATTAAAATCGGTTACTGAATCATAATTTGCTATAGCTTTAACACCCATTTTTTTAATCTCTTCAACAACTTGATCTGCTACCTTAGTTTCAGCTCCAGAACCATCAAATCCGGCACCTAAATCATTTATTAATAAATTGCAACCTTCCTTAGCCATTGCTTTTGCTTCTTCAAATCCTAAACCTCGTCCAGCGCCAGTAATTATAGCTACTTTTCCATCTAACATTCCCATTTTTTAATCTCAACTCTTTTTTTTAATTTTAAAATTAAGTTTTTCTAATTTGTTATAATTAGATTTCAATTTCAAAACTTAAAAAATTTTAAGAATTTTGAATTCTAATTATTAAAATTTTGTATAAAACAGTAATTATCAATGGAAACAATTACTCACTGCCTTGCTGGAATAATTGTTCAAATAATTTGTTTTCAGTATCTTTTATTTCCTTTAAATTTTATTTTAACAATAATTTTAGCTGTAGCTTCTCATATTATAATAGATATATTTGCTCGAATTACATATCATACACCAAAACCGCAATGGAAGGATAAATTCTGGATTATCTGGCATATAATCATAATTACTTGTGCTGTTATAGTGATTGTTGTTTTTCTTAATCCTTTTTGGTTAGGAATGTTATTTGCAAAATTTCCTGATATAGTAGATTGGCGGATTTTAAGAGCAATTCAAAGAAGAATATATAAAGAAAGTTCTAATTCTAATAGAGAACCTAAATTAATCTTCCACCCCTTGATTAATTGGTTTCGTAATAAATTTTTTTATTGGCTCCCAGATTTGAATTACAAGAGATATGGAATAATTGTAGAAATAATATTCTTGGTAATTTTATCAATTATTATTTATATTTTACTATAGTCTCTTAAATATTGATATTTCTTAAATCTTTAAACCAAAATAAATGACCCGGACATTTACAATCTGAAGACCCGAAATTTCTAATATAGCCTTTAGATTTTGTTAAAAGATCTTGTGCAATTATACATTCCAAAGAATTTACTGAAGGCACAAGGTAAATCTTTCTAATTGAAGTAGATTCATCCTTTAAAAAATAATCTATATGCCAATGAAATATTTTTGAGTTTAATAAATGCCTTTTTACTCGATTCAACAATGTTGTAGAACCATACCTTCCCATTGCAGAACCTACATAAAGATAGAATCCTTGCGGAAAAATCAACTTTCCGAGCGAACCAATTTTAATAATCTTTTCTTGTTCAAGTGCAATTACTAGAATATACGAGCCTTTCATTTATTTACATTTTTTTTTATGATCGTGATAACATCCATCACAGAAGAAATCCCCACATTTCCTGCATACATTCGCACAATTATCGCATAGCGGATTTAAACATTCCTTGCACTCATATATGATTCCATCAGGAGCTTCATCACCACAATTTTCACAGAGTATGCGATTCATTTCCCTCACTTAAAAAATTCTCCAATGATAATTCAACAATTAAAAATTATAAAAAATCTTTATTATTAGTTAGATAAGTTCTAAAAATTAGGGATAATACTATGAATGATTTATTCTTCACAGAAAAGCATTATAAATTAAGAGACAAATTGAATCTCTTTTTATCAAGAGAATTAGAACCTATAAAGAATGAAATAAACAGTCAAAATAAGGTTCCTATTTCTCTAATTCAAAAAATGGGAAATGAAGGATATTTTGGACCTTTAATACCAAGAGATTGTGGTGGAACAGAGTTAGATTTAATTGCCCACTGTCAAATTACTGAACAAATCTCGAAAGTAAATGTGGCTGTGTCAGTAACTAGAACACCATGCATTTTGGATGGGTATCTCTTAAATAAATACGGAAGTGAAAAACAAAAAGAAGCTTTTTTATATAAAATTGCACAAGGAAAAAGTTTATGTGGTATTTGTGTTACAGAAGAGGAAGCGGGTTCAAATGTAGCGGGAATAAAGACAAAAGCCGAAAAATCAGGAAATGACTATATTTTAAATGGGTCCAAAAAATTCATAACAAACGCAGGTATAGCAGATTACTATTTTATCTGGTGTATTACTAACCCAATTATAAATCCTCGTAGTGGTATGAGTGTATTCATTGTTGAAAAAGACACACCAGGATTAACGGTTGAAAATCCATATGAATTAATGGGAATAAATGGAGTATATAATGGTATTGTTCACTTAAATAATGTAAGAGTTCCTAACGAGAACCTTATTGGAAAAGAAGGAACAGGGTTTCAAAGTTTAATGGATACGTTTAATATAGAAAGGTTAACTTTGAGTTCAGAATGTAATGGGATATCCTTAGCAGCTTTAGAAGATTCTAAAATTTATGCTAAGAATCGAGTGCAATTTAATAAACCAATATCATCTTTTCAACTTATTAGAATAAAAATTGCTGAAATGGCTACAAAACTACAAGCAGCTAGATTGTTAACTTATAGCGCAGCATCTTTGGCAATTAAAAAAGATATAACCAAGGAAGCATCAATGGCGAAAACTTTTAGTAGTAAAACAGCCTTAGAGATTACTTCAGAGGCAGTCCAAATCCATGGAGGGGATGGATATACTGATCGTTACTCTGTTGAAAGGTATATGAGGGATGCAAAGTTCTTCCAGATTGGCGGAGGGACCTCAGAGATTCAAAATCTGATTATTGCTAGAGAAGAATTGAAGTAAGAGTTTATTAAGTTTATTTTAAAGAAATTTTTCCATAAATAATTCATCCTCATAAGTGTTATCTATCTTTACATGACGTTCTAAATCTCCTTTGACAATAAATCCTAAATTCTGATAAAATTTTATAGCCCTCTTATTTCCTTTTCGTATATAAATAACTATTTTCTCATAAAAATTTGTACGAGCAAACTCAAACGTTCGGTTTGTTAAGGTATAAGCTAAATTTTTTCCCCTATATTCAGGAAGGATAAAGGTACCAATAGTACCAACATGACAAGTAGAAGTTAGTGCTTTAGACCAAAGATCCAAAGTTTGAAATCCTACAATTTTGCCATCCAGCTCTGCTACAAAAATGACTTCTCTTTCAGAAAGAGAGATTATATAATTTCTCTCTTCTTCGACTGTAAAAGGTTTATCAACTGCGGTATATTTTTTTTCAGCACAAATTATTTTCCAGATGTTTGAAAGATGTTCAGCATCATCAGGAGTAGCTTTCCGGATTACAATTTCCAAAATTATCGCCTTAATTAATTTTCTAATGAATAGAATTTTTATTTAAATTTATAATTTAATTAGAATCTATAAATAATTTTAAGATTAAATAATCATTATGAGCAAAAAATCAAAAGATTTAGAAAGAGTTTCTATTATAGGAACTGGTGTTTTAGGAACACAGATTTCTATGATTACCGCATATAAGGGTTATGAAGTTACGGTTTTTGATTTGAAAGAAGATTCATTGACTCAAAATTTAGAAAAACTTAGAGCTGAATTTAAAAGTAAAAATATGGAACCCCTTATTCCCTGGGATAAATGGGATGAATTTAAAAAGAGAATAAAACATGAGAAAAGTATGGAGGAAGCTATACTAAATGCAGAACTAATCATCGAAGCAGTACCTGAAAAAATTGAACTTAAGAGACAGATATTCAAAAAAATTGGAGAAAAAGCTATACCAGAAGCAATTATAGCCACGAATAGTTCATCAATACCTGTTTCTCATTTAGAGGAAAGTAGTGGGCGTCCTGAATATTGTCTTAATATTCATTTCTATTTCCCTCTGCAAGGTTTAAATATAGTAGACGTAATGGGAGGTACTCACACATCATCGTATGTTTTTGAAAAAGGAGTTAATTGGGTGCGTTCAATAGGTTTTATCCCTCTTACAGTGAAAAAAGAATTATTAGGTTTTTGCTTCAATAGAGTATGGAGGGCTATTAAGCGTGAAACTCTTCATATGTGGGCAAATGATTATGTTGATTTTACAGATATTGACCGTGCATGGATGGTGTTTACTGATTCTAAAGAAGGTCCATTTGGAATAATGGATAAAGTTGGATTAGATGTTGTATATGACATCGAAATGGTTTACTTTAATGATTCTAAAGATTCAAGGGATTACCCCCCTGAAGCTCTATTGAATAAAATTAAGAGAGGAGAATTGGGGATTAAAACGGGGAAGGGTTTCTATTCTTATCCTAATCCAGAATATCTTGAACCTAATTTCTTATATTCCAAAAAAGAGTAAGTGCTAAATATGAATATTTAGCAAATATTACTTATTTCCTGTATTG
>JBHLLO010000095.1:0-9310 GCA_048885535.1 Candidatus Hermodarchaeota archaeon | reverse complement strand
TATTTTTAAGCTTAAAGAATAAAAACAGACAATAAGGTTCAATTACAAAACCCATGTAGGGAGTCTTTTTTGAAGTCCTGTAAAATAGCTTTTTAAAAAGGGAGCGAGGTAAAAGCCGTTTGAACGTTTGGAAGAAATATAAATGGCTAACTTCCTTTGGATCAATTAGGTTCTCCACATTTCTGATAAATTTTTCATCATCTAAAATTTTCATATTTTATAAAACCTTCAAAAATAGAAATAATTCCCTATATTAAAGTTTTAAGCATCACAAAAATAAATCCCACGTTCTAGGCTTGATCCTAAATCACATTCCGCTTGAGAATCCATTTAATAATATACTTAAGTTATTCTTCTGTATCACTTTTAGTTCGAGTAATCTTGAAAACTACAGGATTATCCGGATCTGGACAACAAAGCATCGTTGTATCCTTATCTTGGGACCAAGGAAAAGAACCATCAAATCTTAATGCGGTTATATAGGGAAAAAACGAATTATACGCAGACTGGCAAATTTTACCGATATCATCGGGATATCTAAATTTTTCACCAACTTTATGCCCTCGAGGGCATTCTCCCTTTTCGAGGATTTTTACAATCTCTAAAGAAATTTCATACATTATGTTTCCACCTTTTTTTGACATATAATTTAAATTTTTCATCAATTAAATCATTTCTTGTCTTAAATGGATTCTCCAATATTTTTAATTTTTAAATGGAATTTTCTTTGAAATCATATGCTAAATTTACCTTTCCATCCAAATTTCACAGAAAATTGGGACAAAATTTAAAAAGAGTCGAACCTTGTGTCTCTTAAAACGGAGGAAAATACAAATGAGCGAAAAATCGAAACCAGATAAAAAAATGTATACCTATAAATATATCCAATTTACAGCCAAATCTCGCGCGGTTGAGAGTGGCAGGCTAAATAGGTTGCCCGAAAGCTCCCTACGTACACCCCCACCTCACCAACCCCGTCTTATACGGGTGCGCTCGTCTTGCATACTCAGTTCGCGTCACCGAGCCCTGATTTCGTTACTCAAAACCCCATCCATTTACATTATGGCGTGCTCTTCGAATGGCTTATGTTCTTCACAGGTAGACCCCGTAATTAACGATGGAGTAGGAGTCTTCCCCAATAACGGGAGTTTATTTACTTTTCACAATTAATTATATATACAATAATATCTAATTTTACATTAATATCTATAATATCTATTAAAGGGAATTCCATTGAAAAATAAAAAATATTTAGTCTTAATTATCACAATTTCTTCTTTATGGACCTTTCTAAGAGTTAGTACTAATTCCCAACATATTATTTATAGTACTTTTATTAAGGGAAAATTATCCTCAAAACAAAGTTCCACACTAGATAGTATAGCATGGGAAAAAACATTAAATAATATTGAGGAATGTCTTGGTGTATGGGGGGCTGGTTCCTATATTTACACATGTGGAGGAACTAATAGTTCTGGTTTTGGAGGAATAGATTAGTAGGTGGAAAAGATGAAATCAAAAAGAGAAATCAGAGTAATTTCACTGATACTAATAACGGTTTGTGGCCAAATTTTACTTGGATTAATGCTATCGAATCGAAATGACGATAGTGGTGCTAATAGATTACTGAAAAATGATGAAACGTTATTCAATGAAGAAGTTCCTCAAGCTGCTTATTCAGATCTATGGGAGCCAAACGGTACAGTGGTGTGTGATGCCACTAATGATCAAGATTATCCTCGCTTAATTTATGATGGGATTGGAGGGACGATAATCATTTGGGAGGATCCAAGAAATGACGTAGATATTGATATTTTTGCACAAAAAATCGACATTGATGGTAATACGGCATGGACTACGAATGGAGTGCGCATTAGTACCTTATCAACCGATGATCTAGATTATCAATTAGTTAGTGATGGAGCTGGGGGTGCTATTATAACTTGGAGTACCAGTACTGATAATATCTATGCTCAACACATCAATTCTTCTGGGACACTTCAATGGGGTAATGGAATAGAATTAACCAATGCTCCTGGTTCTCAACTAGAACCTCAAATCATCAGTGATGGTGAAGGCGGTGCAATAATTACATGGTACGATTCTAGAAGCCTTTCTGAATATGATATTTATGTCCAACGGATACATGCTGGAAGTTTGCTCTGGGGGGCAGGAGGTACTTTAATTTGTAATGCAACAGATAATCAGGTACGTACCAAACTAACGAGTGATGGAGTAGGAGGAGCTATTATTACATGGTGCGACAGTAGGTCTGGGACAAACGTTGATATATACGCTCAAAAAATTAATTCTGCAGGAGTCGTGCAGTGGATAGAGAATGGGGTGATCATATGCAATGCAAGCGATACTCAAAATTATCAACAAATAGTTAGTGATGGGAGGGGAGGGAGCATCATAACTTGGAATGATCGCCGGAACATCGGAATAAATGGTTGGGATATTTATGCACAACGAGTCAATTCGACAGGTAATGTTCAATGGGATTCGAATGGAATTGCAGTGTGTACACATTCTAATCAGCAAAATTATCCAAAAATTGTCCAAGATGGGATGGGAGGTGCTGTAATATGTTGGTATGACGATAGAATCCCTGGGGATGCGATTTTTGCTCAGAGAATAAGTCATGATGGTGAGATATTATGGACTGTTGATGGAGTTCAAACATGTCTTGGAATCGGCGAGTATGATTGTACGACCGATGGAGCAGGTGGGGCATTTATCACATGGGAAGATTATAACAATTATGGTGACACTCATTGCGATGTAAGAATTCAGTGGATTAATGCTCATGGTTTAATCCAATACACTTTGAGCGGAAAACCAGTTTGTAATGTTAATGAACCTCAATATTTTCCTGAGATTAGCTATGATGGCTGTGGTGGGGCGTTTATAACATGGATAGATAGGAGATCAGGAGCATACGATATTTATGCGCAAAAAGTCCAAACTAATAAGGTAATTTATTGGCCTTCTAACAACTCAGCAGTTCACACAGATAGATATGGAGAAACTCATCCTGCAATTACTCCAGATGGGAGTGGAGGTGCAATAATATCATGTAATGTTGAAGGAGGCATTTGGTCTCAATATGTGGATGCAGATGGAATAATTCAATGGGGAATAAATGGAGAGTTTTTAGGCTCAGGACTCAATCCACAAACGACTCCTCGTTCAGTTAGTGATGGAGCTGGAGGAGCGATTTTCACCTGGCATTCCTATTATTATGCTGATAATAACATTTATGCACAATGTTTAGGACCTGATGGCAATTCTAGATGGCCAAATCTAGTTGATGTATGTACGTCTAGTGGGGCGCAAATTTTTCCGCAATTAACAAGTGATGGTATGGGTGGAGCGATAATTGCATGGCGGGATTATCGTAGTGGCACATACTATGGTATTTATTACCAGAGAATTAGTTCTTCTGGTGATGTACTCTGGACAATTGATGGGGTATTGTTATCAAGTAGTTCAACCGATGAAAATCTTCAAATCGCTTCTGATGGAAAAGGAGGAGCAATCATCACTTGGCAACAATCAAATAATATAAGAGCTCAAAGAATAAATTCAAATGGGGGAATTCTTTGGGGTGTAGGAGGGAGATTAATTGCTTCAGGAAATTCAAATGAAATGAATCCACAGATCATACCTGATAATAAAGGTGGTGCCATCATTACATGGCATGATGATCGGGGAGGTTCGGGTTATGATATATATGCACAACGGGTTGGATCTGATGGCATTGTGCAATGGACTGTAGATGGGGAACTAATTTCATCTGGGGCTCTTGATCAAACTCATCCGCAAATCGTGCCAGATGAAGTCGGGGGTGCTATCATAACTTGGCAGGACTTTCGAAGTGGAACTGATTGGGATATATATGCACAAAAAGTAAATTCCGCAGGAGATCTTCAATGGGACATAAATGGGGTTGTTATCTCGGAGGAAAATAATGATCAATCTTCAGTTCAACTGGTGTCTGATGCAGCCGGCGGTGCGATCCTGACATGGCACGATTTTCGAAGTGGTACAGATTGGGATATATACTCTCAACGAATCACATTGTCTGGAATTAATAAATGGAAGGAAGGTGGAGTAGCAATCAGTTCATTCAATCACGACCAAAAAAATCCCCAAATTGCAAAGGATGGAACTGGAGGAGCTATAATCGTCTGGGAGGATTTTAGAAATGGAGACAATTTTGATATTTATGCCCAACTTGTCAAAGATAGTATACCTGAAATTTCTATAATTTCACCTATTTCTTATGATATGTGTGGTCCATCCCCACCTCCTTATAGCTTGGACTATATCTGTCCTTTTATGGACAAAATCTGGTATACCCTCAATGATGGAGAAAAAAATATTGTTCTTTCTACAGATGGGACGATAGATCAACTTAAATGGGAAAATATCCCAAATGGATCTGTCTCAATAAAATTCTACATAAATAATTCATTAGGAGGTTTGGTCTCCCAAGAAGTTAAAATATTTAAAGATTTTATAAAACCTTATGTCCATTTGTCAGCACCTCATTCTTATGAGTTATATGGAACAAATCCTCCGAGTTTTAATTTCTTTGCATCTGATGAAAATGGAATTGCACGTATGTGGTATACATTTGATCTTGGAACCACGATTGAAGAATTTCTTTCTAATGGCACCATTGCCCAAAATATATGGAATTTACAAGGAAATGGTACAATATCAATAAGGTTTTATGCAAACGATACAGTTGGAAATATTAACTGGGAGGAAACTGTAGTTAGAAAAGATATTTTGGGTCCAATAATTACAATCAACGCCCCAATTATTAATGAAGAGTTTGAACTTGCTCCATCTTACGACCTTTCAATTAATGAAGGGAATTTAGATAAGATTTGGTATACTTTAGATGGAGGTATTACTAATATTACAATTACAAGCTTATCAGGAACTATAGATCGATCTATTTGGCAGGGTATTTCAATTGGCACTCTCACACTTAGATTTTATGCTAACGATACGTTGGGTAATTTGGGTTGGAAAGATGTTTTCATTTATAAAATAAGTCCACAACAAGGGGGAATACCAGTAGAATGGTTACTGCTAATAATTGTTTCATTTGGTGGTGTTGTCTTGGTAACTATCACTTTATTGATAGCAAGACCAAAAATGAGAAAATCTAAATATAGAAAAAAGCTGAAAATTATAGCTAAAGAGGAGTTGGAAAGATTCAAGAGCAAGATGAACGAATTTATCATTACAAAATTAAAAGAACAATATGAGGACGAATGGTGGGATAAAGGTATCCCAGATGAAATTAAAAATCAAATAGATAAAATTAAACAATTTAAGGGTAAGAAATGAGTAAAATTAAATCTCACATACAAAAAGTACTCGATATTGAACATTACCTTCCCATAATCGCCAATGAAAATAATTGGGAAAAAATTTTTTCTGATATATTCTCTATGGAAGAAGATCTTAGAGAAAATCTCGAAAAAATAAGAGATTTCAACAACAGATTGAAGAAAAATGCTGCTACAGTCGAAGAACTCCGAGAATATCCTCGCTATATTTATAGTATTACAAATTGCTTTTCTAAAAATTTTAATGTATTTTTAAGCTATTCAACAAAGGATTCGAAGAACTTTAATATTGCTGGAATTGCAGAGAAATTAGAAAATTATCCAGAGATCGATAAGGTTTTCTATTGGGAGGTTGATAGTGGTGAAGATGTTGTTAAATATATGGAAAGGACTCTGGACATAAGTCAAATCTTTATTTTATTTTGTTCAAATAATGCAAAGAAATCAAGAGCCGTTGAGGGTGAATGGTCTACGGCATACCAATTAATGAAAGATGATAAAATGAAAATTATTCCTGTCTATGAAGATAAAAAATTTATTCCGAATTTACTCTTACCATTGATACTTGTGGAGCATACAAAAGATCAATTTGATATATTTATCGAGAATTTACATAATGAAGTTATTCGGAAACCAGGAGTATAAAAAAAAGGGCTTGACCCTGTGCTTAATAGAATACCTGGTTAGACTTCAGATAACTAAATTCCACAAGCATACAAGATTCAGAAGATAAAGTTATTTGATTATATCTTGCTCTTATTTCAATACTTATTTTGGTGTCCCAGAGTTTTGTATAACTATTTAATTCCTAAGTTAAGATCTCATCCATAGAATTTCTTCATCTTTATCTAATAGGTTTTTGAGGATATCCATAGGGTAAATAGGTGTAATTTTATAAGAAGTTTAAACTTATATCTAACCAAAAACTTCTCTTTTCATTTTTTCACAGGAAAAAATCATTTCTTATCTTAAATCAAAAAGTTTAGATTAAACTGTGCCCCATCTGTAACATAAAAAGTAATAACATCGTACACCGAGCGCTAAATCTATAATAGCTTTACCTTTTACTTTTTTTATTGAAGTTAATTTTAAATATGAGATTATCATTCTATAAGCTGTTATAATACATTTTTGGCGAAATAAAATGAATAAGCAAACAAAAGTTAAATTGTTCCTCAGTGTAATTATTGCTAATTTGGTAATAGTAGGCATTTTTTGTAATAAACTCAATATTGAGCAGTGGTATTGTGATCAAAATTCAGATTGTGACCTTTTTACAGAATTAAGAGGATCAAATAATAATTGGTACACACAAATTAGAATCCCCGTCGGAAATCAACCTTTTAGCGTATTTATAGGAGATGCAAATAATGATGGTTTTAATGATATTTTAACGGCTAATTTCTATGGGAATAATGTTTCAATTCTTATTTGGAATTCGTCTATTAAATATTGGAATGCAGAACTTACCAAATCAGTAGGGATTTATCCAACAAGTGTATCAGTAGGAGATGTAAATAATGACGGTTATAATGATATAATTGCAGGTAATCAAAATAGTAATGCCGTTTCAATATTTCTATGGAATAATTCTAAAAGTGATTGGAATGATGAATTTCAACTAAGTGTTGGCGGATCCCCATGGTACGTTTATATAGCTGATGCAAATAATGATGGGTGGGAAGATATTACTACAGCAAACTATGTTTCAAATGATGTTTCAATTATACTATGGAATAATTCGATTAGTTATTGGAATCCACAAATTAAGATTTCATTAGGAGCAACAAATATTGGTCCAATCGGAGTGTCTGTGAGAGATGCTGATAATGATGGATATAATGATATCATTGTTGCTAATGATCGAAGTCTTGAAATAGCTGCAATACTTTGGAATTCAACTACAAGTTATTGGAATTCACCAAAAGTAATTTATAGTGGTGTTGATCCTTATGGTGTTGTCGTAGAAGATGCGAATAATGATGGCTATAATGACATTATTGTAGCAAATAGAGGTGGCTCATTTGTTCCTGTATTGTTTTGGAATTCAACTTGGAACAATTGGACAGCACATCAAGTTTCTACTCCGTTTGGCAGTATTTTCAGCGTAGCTGCTGGGGATGTCAATAATGATGGATATAACGACATAGTTAATGCCAAGGCAACACCCAGTTTTGATGTAGCATCAATCCATCTATGGAATCCATCGCTGAATTATTGGGATGAAGAAATTCACTTAGAAGCCGGTGATCGCCCTGAATCCGTTGTTATAGGAGATGCAGATAATGATGGTCATAATGATATTGTCCTTTCTAATACTGATAGTCATGACGTTTCGATAATTCTATATGAACCGGTTAAATGGTATATTGAAAAATGTAAACAGATCTTAACTAAGGATTATTTTAATTTTACATTCTATATGTATAATGAATACCAGTATCCTATTGATTTTGCAACTTTTCAAATATGGTGGAATGGAACTGATGTATCAAGTGACTTACATAATCTTGGAGCAGGATATTATGAAATATCTTTAGAACCTAAAACTGTATTGCCACAAGAAGATCCTGTATTATTAAATATGACAATCAAAGCAATAGGATATGATGATATTTATTTTGACTTATTGCTTGCTGTACACCCCTTTGAAGTTATTAATAAATTAAATTTGAATATCATAAATCACGCCTTTTCAATAGATTACTTTAACTTAACTTTTTATCTGTATGACGATTTTGATCAACCTATTGATTTTGCGACCTTCAATATCTTATGGAATGGCACAGATGTATCTAATACTATTCAGGAGCTTGGAAATGGATTATATTTCCTACCATTAGAAGCGATAACTATCTTATTCGGAGAAGATCCTATCCTCCTTAGTATGATTATTTCTGTTTCAGGATTCGAAGATTTGAACTTTGAAACCTATATTGGAGTTGACCCAGATTCACTTCTAAAGGGTGAACGTGAAACTCCAGAAGAATTCCCATTAATTCTCATCATAACCATCTCAACACTAAGTGCGGGAGTAGTTATTGGAGTAATAGGTATATATTGGCTGAGAAAGAAAAAAAGAGAACTCCGATAAATTCTTAAATATTAATTTTTTTACATATTATTTTAAAAATTGCTGCTTGCTTCTAATGGGAGTTCACTGAAGTTCTTTGAATTTGTCTTTAGATTCTAATTATCTTTTTTCCTTTTTAGATAATAATGGCTCCCATAAATGATAAGAACCAATCCTCCTAAAGCGATTAATATAGTATACCATCCATACTGTATTAACCATATTCTAAAATAAGTTACTGGATCCAATGGATAACAGGATACACCATCAGGAGTAGGAATACATGGTTCTATAACTCTATTGAATAAAATTGATAATAAAAAATTGACAAAGAAAAGATAAGATCCAATGGTTAAGAAGATTGCTCCTTTGACTTTTTTTCTCAAAATAATCCTCACTTGATTCTTTACACTATTGTAAACCATTAAATAGAAACATAAATAACTATTTAAGCTTACCGATGATGTGAAAGAACTCAGACTCTGAATTTACCTTTCTAACCCAATTTCAGAGGAAATTGGGACAAAATTTAAAAAGACTCGAAGTTGGTGTGTTCTAAAAAGGAGGAAAATACAAAAGAGTAAAAAATCAAAATTACTCTTTGATTTTTAATGAAGATAAAACTTTTTTAGTAAACTTAATTCAATAACAAGTTTAAAAAAAAAAGATGGTACATGACAATGGGAGTAATCAAAATGCTCATAGGTAAAGCTAAATTTAACGCGTGGAAAAAAAAGAATATTGTTGAAGATTATGTTGATATCGGAGATATCAAAATATACTATGCCATGTTTGGTTCTGGAGAGCCCATTTTTTTATTACACGGTGGTATGGTGGATTACACTAGTTGGTTTTTCCAAATCAA
>JBHLLO010000094.1:0-9330 GCA_048885535.1 Candidatus Hermodarchaeota archaeon | reverse complement strand
TAAAACTTTAATTATTAATATTAATGATTATATTTATATTGAATTTATAATAAGATTAAGTTCTTTTCATCTTAATAATATATTAAAAAATATTCGGAGAAAGATGAATATACTAGAGAGAATAAAAATTCTAATCAAAAAGTTTACTGATAAGAAAATTCTACTGGCAATAGCAGAGTCATGCACAGGAGGATACGTATCCCATATGTTTACTAATATTTCCGGAGCTTCAAATGTATTTGAGAGAGGAGTTATCTGTTATAGTAATAAATCTAAAGTTGAAATATTGAATGTTTTTCCCAAAAGTATTGAGACCTTTGGCGCAGTTTCGGAGGCTGTTGCGGAAGAATTAGCTCATAATATTAGAATCCTTTCTAATGTTGACATTGGAATTGGAATAACTGGAATTGCTGGACCTACTGGAGGAACAAAAGAAAAACCTGTTGGATTAGTTTATATTGGTTTTTCTACAAGAGAGAAAACAGAAATTGAGAAACATATTTTTAAAACAGATAGAATTCATTTCAAAGAATTAGTCCTAGAGAAAATCTTAGATTATTTAGAAGAAGTTAATTTATAAAAAAATATAATAGAAAGTTCAAAAGATTTTAAGTTTAGATTAGTTTTCCTTGCTCCATTATTTGTTTTTTCGTCCCATTCTTGTATTCAACCGTAATATTTGCCTTTGGGTAAGTTACAAAATCCCAATGCATCTGAGATGCTGAAGTTCCTCCAAAAGATACATTGAATCCAAAAGCAAGATGAACACTACCAATTATCTTTTCATCAGTAAGTATATATCCTATAGCTTTAGTAATTTCTGGGTTGCAACCTATTCCAAGCTCAGCAACGTTGTATGTTCTAAGTTCGGAAACTTCATTTTTTTTATCCAACTCCTCACAATATTTAAAAGTATTAATTAAATCTTGTAGATTGGTATCAGCAGTGACTTCATCAAGTATTAATTTTCCTTCCTTGAACGAAAGCTTAACATTTTTCAATATTTTATCACTAAATCGGTCTTTAGTTAGAGGACAAAACAGTGTACCTTCTCCTTGCGTTTCGTGAGGGGGAAAAAATACCTCCCCTGCCGGTAAATTTCCACCTAAGTCTCCTAAAGCAATTTGTTCATCAGAAAGGATTCCATCGTCAAGAATCTTACTTCTATCTTCAATTGAAACCCAAAAATCAGTTCCATAATTGTCAGAAACGTAAACCTTCTTCCCGTTTTCGAAAAAACTACCCAAATTTCTTGTTATTTCACTCATTTTGGCTAGAGGAATACTCATTCCTCCAACGATAAACTTTTCATAGAGATCATAATCAATGTTGAAAAATTTAGCGGCTTCTTTTGATGGCCAAGCAGCATAGCACCATTTTTTTCCTGGAGCATATTCCTTTTTAAGACCATATAACACGTTTCTTATAGGTAATACTGATTTCGCTACAGCATCCACTTTTTCTCTTGGAGCTCTATTTTTAATAGAAGGGTCTGCTAATGGTTCAATCACGATATATGCATCAATATTTTCAATCATTTTTAGATAATGTAGACCTGTTTTTTCTAAAATCTCTTTTTTAATGGACTTATCTTGATAAATTTGCTCAGAATAATCATCACTTGTATATGAAATGAGGGGAATTGCTCCTTGTCTCAAAACATTTAAACCAATTTCTTCTAACAATTCTTGTGAATAAAGGCCTCCCCTTATAAACACACATTCCCCTTCCTTTTTTATATTAATACTTCTGACGATATTTTCAGCGCATAATTTAATATTATCTTTTGTAATCATAATTCTGCAAAATTGTCGTCATATATTAATTCTTTTTTTTCTTTCAATAGTTCCAAATTCTGGTGGTTATATATAGAAAAAAGAGATAATAGAACAAAATCCAATCAAAGAGTTTATTAGCTTAAATCATTATAAATACAATAGAAAGAAATTACTTTTTAAACCAATAATTTACTCAAAATTTAATAAAAACTAAAGATCTGAAAAATGGTCATACGTGAAGTCGGTTTATTATTCAGAGGGTTCACATTAGTCAAGAAGGGTTATCACAAGTCAATTTTTGGAAAAATTGATACCGATTTGAGAAGTGGGCTTTTAACTGCACTTTTAAATTTTGCAGATACAGCTTTTACCTATAATTCAATAGAATATTTTGAAGGTCAGAGGTTTGTCATAGCATTTATAGAAGATAAGATAAGATCAGAAGATAGCACTAAACCAGAAGCTTTAATTTCTTATGCAATTATGGATAAAGAAAAAAAGATCGAAAAATATATCCATAAGGTAATTCAACCTCTACTATTTAGTATAATAAATGAATTCAAAAAAGATAATGAAGGAAAGAATTTATCTGAAGTAACTCAATTTAAATATTTTAAAGACGTTTTAGATTATACTTTTGGTTCAGATGCAAAAAATATTGAACAGAAATTAGAAGGTCTCTTTTATTGAAATCGAGTTTTTCAAACTATTTTTAATAATTTTTTTAGATAAAGTAATATTAAAGGTAACGCAATAGTTGCATCTGATACAACCGTAGAATATTTTGCCTTTTCACTAACCTTACCCCATGACATAGCCTCTTCTAGTGTTGCTCCGCTTAATCCACCCGTTTCTGGTCGGTCCATTGTAATTTGTATAGCATAAATTGCTGATGTTGGGCAAAATTGAAGTGATTGGAAAATAAAGTTCTTTGGAACACCACCTCCAATAACACAAACTCCTGCACGTTTGGAATCCCATGCTAAATCAACCATTTTTAACATATCCTTAAAATGATTTAAATTTAAATTACGATGATGAAACCCTAATTGTAATGCCAATCCTGAATCAGTGAATGCTGGACAAAATATAGGGATGTCTTTATCAGCACACACTTTTAATATAGAATTTGGATGATTAGGTAAACATTCTCCTAAAAATTTTAAAAAATCACTAACTGGCATATTATAATCAGGTATCTTTAAATCAGAAACAAAATCCTCTATTCCTTCGTAAACATCATTTGGTAAAAAAACGTCATAAATTCGATTTAACTTGTTTTCATGAAGCTTAGCATCATCAAGATTCAATATGTTCATTTCACTTTGTAAATGATGGAATCCAAGAGTCTCTGCAATGTCATGAGTTAAACTTGCACCTGTTGTTACAAAAATATCAATTAACTCATGTTTCAAGAAATCGTGAATTACACCCTGCATTCCAACGGGGATTAAAGCTCCTGCTAATCCAAAAAATTTCGTGCAATCTTTATCATCGACCATTTCTTTGTAAATCTCACATGCTTTAGCTAACCTCTTAGCATTAAACCCTGTTTCTGCTAATGATTCTATCAGTTCTAAAATATCATCAGTATTTTTAATGTTAAACTGATTTACTTTTTTTAATTTATCTTTAAAATCCTTTGATGGCATTTCACTTGAAGTATATATTATTCGAAATAAAAGAAATTAATTCTATAATTAATTTGGCAGCTAAATTACTTGTCAAATTATTTGGTAAATCTAAATTTGGAGCAACCTCAACTACATCAAAACCAATCACTTTAAACTCTTTCGTGATTTCTCTTAATATTTTCCATAATTCCCGATACGATAAACCTCCAGGAATTGCAAAACCAGTAGCAGGAGCAATTGACGGATCCAAAACATCAATATCAATTGATAAATAGAGATATTTTATGCTTGTGTTTTTAAAAAAATTAATAATTTCCTCAGTATATTTGTCCAATCCATGATCTTGTAATTGATACGCATCTAAATAAGTGATCTTTTCTTTATTAGCGATCTTTAATTCAGGAATATCAATATCTCTAGTACCAACAATTAATATGTTATCATGATTGATATAGTCCAAATCATAAACCCTATGAGAGATAGTAGCATGAGAATATACTCCTTTGTCCCATTGCTCATAGAGGTCAAGATGAGCATCGAATATTAAGACACCCAGTTCATGTCTATCCTTAAATGATTCCCCGACTGCCTTTATAACGGGGTAAGAACAAAAATGATCACCTCCAATCATTACTGGTATAATCTTTCGCTTTTGATCATATATCTTTCTAATAAAATTCTGAATTTCTCCAAGATTTTTTTCAACATTAGATGTCTCAATTTTCACATCCCCAATATCCACCACATCTAATTTAGGAATTTCACTACCCATCTCTGTAGTTAAAGCTAAATCATTGGTAACTTCACGGATCTTTTGAGGTGCTATGGCAGAATTAGGAGCTTTTATTGATGTTAAATAATCCCAGGGAATACCAAATATTACAAATTTGCTTTTAGAATCAATTACCTCTCCAAAATCAAAAAATGTCATGAAATTTAAGATTTCTCCTATTTAATTAAGATTACATTTGATCAAGGGTTTCAATCCCTAAAATAGTTAAACCAATTTTTATTACAATCTGAACACATTTTATCAAGAATAACCTTGCATTTTCCAACTCTTTGTCTTCAGAAATAACCTGACAAGAAGTATAAAATGAATTAAAATATTGACATAAAGTTAGTAAATATTGAGCAATTAAATGGATATTGTAAGTCTTTTCTGAACTGTTAATAGTTTCAGGAAAATAAGTTAACCACTTTACTAAAACGAGCTCTTTTTCATGCTTTAGTAATCCCCAATTAACATTCGACCCTATTTCAAGTGTGGATTTATTGATAATTGAATGGATTCTAGCATAACAATATTGAATATATGGTCCCGTCTCACCTTCAAAAGAAATGCTTTCTTCAGGGTTGAAGATAAATCCTTTAGAAGGATTATATTTTAAGATATAAAATTTTAAAGCAGATAATCCAATAGTTTCTGCTCTCTTCTTCTTTTCAATCAAAGAAATGTCTGGATATCTTTTTTCCACTTCTTTTAAGGCAAATTCTTCAACCTCCATGATGACATCATCAGCATCAACAATCGTTCCTTCCCGACTCTTCATTTTTCCACTTGGTAGATTTACCATTCCGTAAGATAGGTGAAAATTATCACCTTTGAATCCTAATTTATCTAATATCGCGAATAACCACTTAAAATGTTGAATTTGCTCATCCGCAACAACATATATAGATTTATCATAATTGAAATCTTCTTTCTTCTTATAAGCTAAATATATATCTTGAGTTATGTAAATTGCTGTGCCATCCCGTCTTATTAGGATTTTATCTTCAAGATTATACTCACTTAATCTCGCAATAATTGCTCCATCATCAAGTTTTTCGAAGATATTTTTGTTTAATCCTTCATAAATGATTTCTTTGCCTTTTAAATAGAGATCAGATTCAAAGTATACTTTATCGAATGAAATACCTAATTTGGAATATGTTTCATTAAAACCATCTAGAGCCCATTGATTCATCTGATCCCATAATAAGATAGTCGCTTTATCGCCAGTTTCCCATAGCTTTAACAATTCAAAAGCTTCTTTTTCTAAATCTTGTTTGTCCTTTTCTTTTTCGTTATATAATACATAAAAATCTCCTACAAAATGATCTCCTTTTTTATTAGGTTTACCATTTTTGCCCCATTTCTTATATGCTAGCATACTTTTACAGATATGAATACCGCGGTTGTTATATAAGTTAACTTGAAAGACATGATGGTCTTTATACTTAAGTAAATTAGAAAGGGATTGACCTAATAACATATTTCTTACATGTCCAAAGTGAAGCGGTTTATTCGTATTAGGTGAGGGATATTCAATAACAATTTTTAATCTGTCTTGCTTCTCCAATCCCAATTTTAACCTTATTCTCCCAAAATCTTCTTTAGTTTCAAAAATCTCATTTAGAATATATTTAGTGCTTACTTTCATATTCAAATATGGTCCTTTTGCTTCAATCTGTTCTAAGAATTCAGGTAATTTGATATTATCTTTAAGTTTTATCGCAATATTGCTTGGATTCTTTATTGTTTCCCATTTAGTTAGTTTAAAACAAGGAAATGCATAAGTATATTCAATTTCTGGTGGTGGTATTTCAATAACAGATTCAATTTCCTCTATTGTGAGTTGTGGGATATACTCATTTAGAAATTCTGCAATTGTAGTTTTATCAATCGCTTTCATTTTCGGAGCAGTGTTATTTCACTATCTGTTTAATAAATATATTCAAAATAACTCATAAAATTTGTGATTAGGACCAGTTAGAAAGTTTTCCAAAAATCTGCTGCGGTAAGGTAATTCCTTATTTTAGAAAAGGGACAAATTGAAATACAGTATCCGCAATCACTCGAATTTTCAACCCAAAATTCAAAACACTTTTCTGCATCTACATAGTATTTCTTAACCCCGGGATTATTGGATATAGTAGGGGGCTTAAAGAATGGGTATTTTTCTCTTGAGATTGCCTCTGTTTCACATATATCTGCACATTTATAACATTGGGCACAAAGTTCCTTTACTTTATTTATAAAATCTATATTTGGTTTATCAGCAATTAATGGCATATCTGTAAAGATTTTACAAATTCTTACGCGAGGTCCATACTCGGGAGTAATTAGTAAGCCATGTCTTCCTATACCTCCAAGACCAGCATCAATTGCTAAAGGGATACTAATAGCAGTATCATTACCACATTGAATTGCTCTATATCCAAGGTTTCTAATGAATTCACCAAGACAAGAATTCACAAAAGCCATTTTTGAATAAACTAAAGCTACTGCCGCTGCTGCTGGTTGAGCTGGAGCTGTCGAGATAGCATCATGGTCCATTTCAATAGCGATCACTATAGCTTTGTTTATGCCATCAGGTAGTTTTATGGCTTGTTTTAATACTTTTTCAGATGCCTTTCCTCCTCTGAGTTCCTTTTTTGAATCTGCTTCACTAATAAAGTCAGGTCTTAAGAATCCAGATTTATAAATCCAATTATCATTAATATCTGTAATTCCAACTAAAGAGGCACCGTAAAATTTAGCAACTTTTTTTAAGATTAAAGTGAATTCTTTAGGATCATTTATTTCATACTTCGACCTCATCCAATTCAAGCCATAACCCATATCATAATCATCATTTCTTTCCCAAGCAAAAGCAAAAGGAAACTTTTCATAAACAGTCCATCCAGCAGCAACCATTGCAAAATCGATGCGAGAGTATCCTTCTTTTTTTGATTTTATATGCTTTTCTATATTCACCTCAAACATTTTACCATAAGTTGGTAATGTTTTATCCCAAAGACGGCGGTAAATCATGTGATTTTTCTCTTCAAAACGCTGATAAACTTTTTCATCGATTTCATATGGAGTTTCTGCTTTTTCCTTCATATAGATTCAATTGTTTTTTTATTAATATAATAAATATTGAATCCTAAATATAGTTTCAAGAGATAAATAGAAGATTTAACTAAGGTTATAAGCATTTCAATTCTAGAATGAACTTATAGATTTATAATGGAAATGGGATAAAAATCCGTAATATAAAAAAAATAAACCTAATATACAATATTACTAAACCACCAATTCCCAGAATTAAACCAGTAATTCCTAATCCTTTTGAATCATCTTTAACGATTCCAAGAATGCCCGAAATAATTGCTAAACAACTTAAAATTAAAATCATCACATTATTAAATATAATTAGTGATGACATAGAAGGGCCAATCATTTTTAGAACCATTATGACAAGTGATAAACCTAAACATATAATTCCTGCTATTAAGGCAACTGTTCCATATGTTTTCTGTGGTTCAAAATAATCCCCAGAGATCTTAGGAGGTATTTTTTTAACTGGTTCAGAAGCAGCTATACTGATTGGATACTGTTTTTTTTCAATATTACTTTGAAGAATCATAGAAACTCTATCTTCTGAAAAAACATAACCACAGTTAGCACAGACATTCCAAAAAGATTCAATTTTTATCCCACAATTCGGGCAATAATTCATATCTATTACTAGAAAATGTACATTTATATTTCTTTTCTAGAAATTATGAATGTGTCATAAATCAGTTATAATTGAGAATAAGTTAAAGAAACTCTTCTATAATTTATGCTATGCCTCCTATACTCAAATTTCTACATATAAATAGAAGGATTATCTATATTGGTGGTGGTACTGGGTATGATCTCATACTTAAAATAAACCTAAAAAAGATTAGTATAAAAACAGCTGCTCCTAAAATCAATCCTGTTATTGCCATTCCTCGGGAATCATCTTTGAAAACACCAATAAAACCAAAAATGACAGCTAACACTCCCATTATGACTATAAATAGATTATTAATCACTAATGCAGTCGGAGTAAAAGTCAATGGAGGATAAATTCTGAGAATTATAGTTACAATTGATAAACCAACACCTATTATTCCAAATATCAAAGCAAATGGGCCATAAGTGTTTTTTGGCTTGAAGTAAGCATAGCTTTCTTTAGTAGCTGTAGTTACCACCTCTTTGACTTGAGTTTCTGGTTTCTGATGAGTTTGTATAGGTCTTCCTTCTCTTGATAAGCTATAACCACAATTTGCACAAACGTTCCATGTCGATTCTACACTATTACCACAATTTGGACAATAATTCATAAACATCAATAAACAAAGTTAATATATATGTCTTGTCTAATAATTAAATTAAATTAAGAATTAACCGAAAGGATTTTTAAGTCACTTATGTTAAAAAGATGTGGGTGGAGCGGTAATGATCCACTTATGATTGAATATCATGATAAAGAGTGGGGAGTACCACAACACGATGACAGAGAACTTTTTGAATTTTTGATTCTAGAAGGAATGCAAGCAGGATTAAGTTGGAGCACGATTCTTAAAAAAAGGGAAAACTTTCGACATGCTTTGGATAATTTTGATTATAAAAAGATCTCCAAGTATAATGAAAACAAGATCGAGGAACTACTCCAAAATAAAGGTATTATAAGAAATAGAATAAAGATTCAGTCAATTATTACAAACGCACAAGCTTTTTTAGGGATACAGAAAGAGTTTGGATCATTTGACGATTATTTATGGAATTTTGTCAATAATAGGTCAATCAATAACTTATGGAAAAATTTAGATGAGCTCCCTTCACATACTGAACTTTCAGATATTATAAGCAAAGATCTAAAAAAGAAAGGCTTTAAATTTGTCGGTTCAACAATAATATATGCCTTTATGCAAGCTATTGGATTAGTCAACGATCATTTAGTCAATTGCTTTAGATATAAAGAAATAAAAAATAGCTATTAATTAACAATTTCTTTATTATAATTTTTTTCAAATTCGATAATTTTTTTAATGGAAACTTTTAATAAATTTTTAAGAGTATAAGATATTTTTTAATTTACTATTTAAAGATTTATATATGTGAATAAAATTATTTA
>JBHLLO010000093.1:0-9628 GCA_048885535.1 Candidatus Hermodarchaeota archaeon | reverse complement strand
AGGAGGTTTGAAGAATGGAAGTTATACCAACTAAGAAGAGTTTTAAGCAATATATGTTTTTTTGGAGCGGGCAATTATTTTCCCTGCTTGGATCGATGGTCGTATTTTTTGTGCTAACATTTTGGATAGCAGATGTTTATAGAGACCCTGTAATAACGGCTTTTGGGTCATTTCTATTCATATTAATGATGACGCTTTGTATGCCTTTTGCAGGGGTTATTGCAGATAGAATTAATCGAAAACGGTTGATATTAATCGTTGATTCATCACAAGCGATTGTTACCTTTCTATTGATATTATTATTCCAATTTGGATTAGTGAATATTTGGATACTTTATGTATTCATTAGTTTACGAAGTATCTTTCAAGCATTCCATGTACCCACTGTTAATGCGATTATTCCTACTATGGTTCCTAAAGATAATTTATCACGAATTAATGGAATTAATTTCTTATTTACTGGTGTTGTTCAGTTTTTTGCGCCATTTATTGGAGCCACATTGTTGGTTTTTATGTCAGTGTATACAATTTTCTGGGTAGATATTATTACATTTTTTATAGCTTTAGTACCATTGCTATTAATTTCTATACCCTCAGTTAAAGAAATTAATCATACAGAAGAAGAAATCAAGAAAAATTCCTTTAGAAAAGAATTTAAATTAGGGCTTAAAACAATAAAACTTATTCCAGGATTAATTATCATGATTATCCTTTCAATGCTTCTGAATTTCTTAATTAGGCCAGTTGATTCACTTCTTGCCCTATTTATTATTGATGTTCATGGAGGTGGAGCAGCAGCAATAGCTATTACTCAAATGTGTTTTACAGGAGGTATGATCGCTGGAGCGCTATTAACTTCAATTAAAAAGAATTGGAATAATAAGATAAGAGTAATCTTTATTAGTCTAGTTTTTGCTTTACTGGGGTATATGACTTTTGGAATCGCCCCCCCTGGAGCTTTTCTCATCATAGGTGTAGGTGGTGCAGTCTTGGGTTTCAATTTACCGATAATAAATTCACTCTATCAAACATTCATTCAAACTACAGTTCCAGCCAATAAACTCGGGAGAGTGACTTCAATTGATCATACTTTATCTTCAGCAATTTCACCAGTCGGCTCATTACTTTCAGGACCAATGGCACTTATCTTAGGCATTCCAGCTTTATTTTTCTACTGTGGACTAATCGGTGTGTTTTGTACAATTGGATTCTGGAGTTTTACAGGGATTAGAAGAGTAGATATGGATAATAAGGATACTCTCAAAGAGATTAATGGAAAAATAGATGATATTTCAATTTAATTTTTTTTTCTTTTTTTTTTATATAGAGAATTCAATTTGAAAGTTAACATCTTGAAATTCTTCTTTCACATATTTTATAAAGTCTTCTGATAGTGAATTATTTTTACTTTCTGAAAATCCTCTTACTAGATATAAATCAGGATTAATCTCTAATAAAAGGGATTTAAGGTTCTGTACGTTTAATTTATGATCATTTATTCCCTTCACAAATACCGTAGCAATCCAGAACTTTCCATTGAACTCTTGTCTTAATAATTTTATTCCTTGGATTACTTTATCTAATTTAACATCTTTATGGTGACGCGAAATTCTTAGACATTCTTCTGGACTTAAAGTATTCAAATTTACTGTTATTAGATCACACAACAAAAACTCATCTCGCACATCTTCTCGATGTAATAACGAACCATTGGAGGAAGCTCTAATTTTAATTTTAGGATATTCAAGCATTATTCGAGATGCAAGATTCTTAAATCCTAAATATAGAGCTGGTTCACCATCTCCAGTTAACCAAATATAATTTGGTTCTCCATTATTTTTAATGAAATCTTCGATTTCGCTAAAAATTTCTTCAGGGGGATAAAATAATTCTCGTTCCATAGATAGTTTTGTGGTAGGTCCCAAACTACAGAAGACACAATTAAAGGAACATACTTTAAAAGGATTAAAATTAACTGGTAATAGACTTCCAAGCGTGGAATTATTTATAATTTCCTTAAGATATTTATATTCTAATTTTATCACCCTTTTAATCTATACCATTCCAAAATTCAGTAGGAGGATGAGTAGTATCACTATCTTTATCTACATCATGATAGCAAAAATCGCAATATTCTCCTCCTTGCATTAATGTTTTAGTTCTTGTCAAGGTGAAATTTGGATTATAATTTTTTACAGATACAAGATCTTGATAACACATCATAGAAAAGCAAAGCTCTTGATCGAATCCCTGGTTTAGCAATTCTTCTGCCCATCTACACTTATTTACTTTTAGGATCATTTTATTTCCATTAACCATCATGAGGGTTCCATCATGGGTTTGCCAAATTTTATTAGTATTCTTGAAATATTCAAGTAAATCCTTTAGATTATTATAATACTTATCTGGATTATTTCTACTCTTAATATATTGAGAAATATATTCTTTCATAAAGTCAATTGCCTCTTGTTTGGGGAAAATTCTTAATAAAGAAATGGCTTGGATATAATCAAAACCTGTATAAGTCTTGACAAGATCAACCACATTTACAGTAATTTTTGTATCAATTGGTTCCTTCTGGTATTTGGAATATTTCATTAAACTCAAAATTTTATTGATACTTTTATTGAGCAATAACGAATTTTTTTGAAAAATTTCATCATCATTATCAATGGAAATTCCATAATCAACTTCTGTATCACATTGAGAGATAATTTCCTCGATATATGCGTTTATTGAATCAGGATTTTCCTTTTTAATATATTTCAAAAAATCAGCAAATCCCACTAAATTATTGTTTAATACTTCCTTTATGTTTACGGTCATTGTTACTTCTTCATTATAAATATACCTCACTTTTTCCATATTGACCTCCCCCTTTAATTGAATAAACGATTTAATTATTATTTATTAGTTTTACAATAAAGTTAATAACTAGAATTTATAGATTACTTCAAATGGTAAATCATTAAAGGTATTTTGAGCAATCTTTTTAAACTCCCCATCCAATGATTTGTAACTCTTGCAAGCATAGTTTTTCAGTAAAAATTTATCTGGTTGTAATTCCAGCACTAACTTCTTTAGTCCCAACAAACTCTTCTGATTATCATTAATTCCTTCTAAAAATACACTTACTACGATTAATTCTCCATTAAATGATTTCCGAAATAACTTTAAACCCTCAATTAATTCTTCTAAATAAATTCCTTCGTGTTGCCTACAAATCTTAGTAAATTCATTTTGAAAAACACTCACAATTTCAATCAACATTAGATCGCAGAGGGAACAGTCTTCTCTTACATCCTTACGACAGAGAAGTGAACCATTTGTTGAAATCCCAATTTTCATATTTGGATACAATCTTTTTATCAACATACAAAGTTGTTTAAAAGATGCATAAAGTGTAGGTTCTCCAAAACCAGTAATCCAAACATAATCAGGTTCTCCTTTTAGCTCAATATAGTTCCGTATTTCTCTAAAAATTTCTTCCGGAGGATAAAATTCCTTCCTTTCAATCGTTTTATCTGTTGTTGGACCAGTTCCACAATAAATACAATTAAAATTACACACTTTAAAAGGATTAAAATTTACAGATAAAACCTTACCAAATCTACTGTCTTCTTTAAAGCCCTTAACAAATTTATATCCCATAATCTCTTCACATACACTTTAATCTTAATCTTCTTCAGAATTTAATTCAATTTGTTTTATCTTTAATAAATAATCATTTGCCTTCTTTAACCAATGCTCTTTTTTCTCCATCTCACATAAACATGAATAAGTATAATCCTTTCCTTGTTCTAACATTTGTGTTGCTAGATCATATTCTTTAAGATGATAATAACAGATCCCCATTTTAATGAAAGTTTGGTATACAAAAAAGCCATAAGGTTCAAGACCTATAGCTGTTTTAAATAGCTCGATTGCCTTTTTATAATGCTTGAACATCATTAATATCTCTCCGTAAGAATCATGGTAATTTCCATTAGTTGGTTCTAAGCTAATTAATTTTTCACCTAACTCTATTGATTCCTTTTCGCGATCTAAATAAGCTAAACCATATACCATACTATTAACTAAATCATTGTCATCATGATACAATTCCATGAGCTTAGTCAAAATTTCATATGATTCCTCATATCTCTTTGGATCATTTTCATAATAACCCATTTTGACTAACATATATGATTTCTTATGTAAAAGATGTCTACTTTTGTCAGGAAATTTAGGTAAAATCTTTCCTATCAAATCCAATGCTTCATCAAATCTCTTGCTTAAATTGAACCCAAGTATCTTGTTATGATAGTAATCAATGATATTAGGTCTTAATTCAATTGCCTTATCAATTGCTTCGAAAGCCTCTTCAAATTGCCTTAACTCAAATAATATTATAGCCTTTAATTGATAGTATCGTGAAATGTTTAATTCGCTTGACTCGAGTGAGATAGCTTCCTCAATTTCTTTAATTACTTTTTCTAGTTTAACCTGATTCTTTTCCCATTCGAAAATAGTATTATATCCCAGCACCATTGCTCTATTCAAATGGGAAATAGGATGATTGGGTTGTGACCTTATTGATTCTTCTGAAATTTTGAATGCTTTCTTAAAATCACCTAATGATAAATGTGAAAAGCTAAGTACAAATAATATTATCGGAAATAGATCCTCTCTATTTAATTCCTCCAATTTATCAAGTTGTTCCTCCAAATTGTCAATTGCTTCTTTCAAGTTACTATAAAGACACAGAACAATTGACTTTAATATGTATAACTCAACTTTTTTGGAATCAGACTTAATTGCATTATCTAATAATTCTAAAGCTTTATTAACATCTTTTTTATCTATACAAGATAAAATTTCTTTAAATAATGGTTTAATGTCTCTGATATAATATTCTGCTAGTGCTTTTAAAACCTCTGGATATAAATAATATCTTACTTCTTTCTGTCCTTTGAGAGGGTGATCCAAATCTTCTGATTCAAAAGTTCTAAGAATTAAAGGTATGTTTTCATAAATAAATCCCTCTAGCTTATCAGAGGCATCTACTAACTGTTTCTCCGTTTCCACCTTGTAAGATAAATATTTAATATATTCCGGCAAAAATTCTCGTAAGGAATCCTTTAATTTTTTATGAAATAAATCATTGCAAATGTCACCAATAATATCATCAATTAATGTATACATCGTATAATAAGGATATCCACTCAATTTATTCAAATAGGTAAATTTAGTGACGTAATCATCAACCACAGCTCTTAGTACACGCTCAATTTTTTCATCTGATTGAAAGTAAAAGTATTTATTACCATCGAATTTCATACTCCAAAACTTAATTGGATATATCTCCTTTTCCACTATCTGATGTATATGAAATTTCAAAATGATTTCTTCAATGTCATATCTTAAAGCAAATTCATCTGGAGAAATATACCTTGGATATGAATCAGGGTGATTTATTGAGAAATATAATAATAATTTCTTAAAATCCTCCTCATCATCTAATGAATTCTGCACTTTCGCATAATCCATCTTTAATACGTTATTTAAAAAACGAAATTTTACATCCTTATCCTCAATACTATACTTTCTGAAGAACTCACGAGTTCTTTTAGTGATCTCTTCAATTCTTTTGCTCTCTTCTTCTAAAATTGATTGCCGGTCAAGATCATACAAGCGTAACATTCGAGAATACTCTATCTTTCCAGCTTCAGTAATTATATAACGCTTATTATCTTTATGGACATAGCTATTTTCCATTAATAAGTTTAAATTCTTTGATAATGATGATTGGTTAATGTATACAGGAGTATTCTCCCTTAGAAAATCACTCCACTTGCAAAAATTATTATTGTATAACATCCAAAGAATCCAGTGATCATAATTCCTCCTTCTTAGAATCGCCTTGGGAGGATAATTTAATCTCCTCTTTGATTTCTTTCTACGGGATAGTTCATGATACCTCTCTTTCCCAGCATTAGTAATTCTATAGTATCCTCTCCTGACATTTTCTATATAACCCTTACTCTCTAATCTATTCTTGTAATTTGAAAGCGTTGATTGACTAATACTCACTGGATCTTCAGTAAAATCAGACCATTCACATTCATTATTATTATATAACATCCAAAGGATAATATGTTCAAAATTTCTTTTTTCCAAAGGAGATGAGGGTAAAACCTCTTCAGGAGGATAATTTAATTGCTCAATTTTACTCATAAATTTAACACTTACTTACATTTACTCCTTTAATTATTATATAGTAAAAGTTCAATTTAAGGTTTCTCGTTCATAACTGAATATGAACATTATCTGAAGTTCGAACTTCAAGTGAACAACATGAAGGTAAACTAAATATAGAGTTAGTACTTATTAAATCTTAAGAAAAAAAATAAAAAAAAGGAGTAAAAAAAATGGTTCAAGTATATGAAAAACATGAAATAGAAGAGCTAGAAAAAATAAAGAAATATATAATCGAGTCGCTCCCTGTGGTAGAGGAATGCATAGAATGCAAAGAAGTTAAAGAGGAGCAGAGTGAATCACGATCATTTATTAAGAAACTTTCAAAAAAGCTTGGTAATTCCAAATCAAACGCTAAAATTTTAGAGAATCATGTACATATCGATAAACTAAAGCGTGGACTTCCTATTTCAGGGAGATTTTATATGGGCTAAAAAAGCCGAATAATAAAAATAACAAAAAATAAAATGTGAGGAGAGAAAAATGAATAAAAAAGAAGAGTTAAGAGCATCTGAAATAGTAGTTATTCAGAATCCAGCATATATAATGTATTAAGTAATTAAAATTTTTTATTTTTTTAAAATTATCACAAATTTCACGGGCACATTTTTCATTTCCGTTATCGAATTACAAGGGAGGGGTGTTGGATTGATCTTTTATTGCTTTTCCTTTACCTTTTCCCTCCCTTAACCTTTATCTTTTATAAATTAGCATTGAGGAAACAAAAATTTTACGGTTTTATGATTTTAAATTTTTGTTTATCATATTTTTAGAAAAAAGCTTTAGATATTTAGTTCTTTTACTTCTGATTTAAGATTACATATTTAATTGTTGAATAATCGAAACCAATTTGGGAAAGGCCTTCTAAAAATACAATAACTATGTAAAGAGAATTAAAAAAACTAATTTAATTATGATATGATATGACTAAAATTGCCCTTGTGTCTACACAAAATCGAATATATGGTGTTAATAAGTCATTAGAGTTACTAGGTATCAATCCTGTAGAGGGTAAAAATGTAATACTTAAACCAAATTTTAATACTGCTGATCCTCCCCCTGCTTCAAGCTCCATGGAGACTGTAAAACAACTTATTATTAAACTAAAAGAGATGGGAGCAAAATCCATTACAGTTGCAGAGAGGAGTGGTCCAGCTAGTACATCTGAAACATTTGAGAAAAAGGGATTATATACATTAGCAAAAAAATTAGATCTTAAGATTGTTAACTTATCCGAGCTACCAAATGAAGATTATGTTCTCAAAAAACCTACTGGTAATCATTGGCAAGATGGATTTCTTTTTGCCAAGATATATGATAACGCAGAATGTATTGTTGAAACCTGTTGTTTGAAGACCCATATGTATGGAGGTCACTTTACTTTATCACTAAAAAATGCAGTAGGAATTGTTGCTCGCCAAAATATGAGTGAATTGCATTCATCTAAAGATCAAAGGAAAATGATTGCAGAGATTAATGCGGTTTATAAACCTGATCTTATTATTATGGATGGTGTTATTGCATTTGTAGATCGTGGACCAATGGAAGGCACTAGAAAAGACGCGAATGTGTTTATAGCAGGTACAGATAAAATCGCAATTGATGCTGTAGGAATCGCGATATTGCGACTTTTGGGAACAACACCAGAAGTTTCCAGAGGATCAATCTTTGAGCAAGAGCAAATTAAACGAGCGGTAGAATTAGGTATAGGTATAACAACACCTAAAGAGATAGAATTTTTATACGATTCTGAAGAAGCTGAAAAACTAGTAGAAAGAATTAAGAAGAAACTTGCAGAATAGAAATTTCTATTCTATCTATGGTCGAGATACAAAATGAAAATTAGTTATTTCAGATCCAGCCAACCTCTCTATATTTCTTAATACCATCAGTTAATATACTTTCGATCTCTGCAAGTATTTGAGGATTAATCTTTCTTATATTGAAGCAAGATTTACCTTTAAGAACTTTTTTTAGATCAGAACTAATATTCTGGAATAAATCTGGATGAGAATAAATAGGTGAAAAGTAAAAACTTACATAATTTTTTTGTTGAATTACACCAGCAATGTATGTAGCTTGAGGCTTTTTTCCAAATAAACTAACTTCCTTATTCCCATATAAATGATACCCTGGTTTTTTTGTTTTAGCTTGAGAACCAATATATTCATCTTTAGCTAGAAGGTTCACTGAGTGTTCTTCCAGGATTTTTTTAATTTTCTGGAAAATTTGTTCAAGATCATCCATATTAAAAAAGGGCAAAGGATAATTTTATAATTTGATGCTTTCAAAACTTATTCTCTTATTTTATATGTAAATCATATGAGTTCCTGTTAGGGAAGTAATTTTTAGATCAATAAATATTGGGCTCTACAAATTTATTATACTTACAAAAACTGTATAAAGTCAGAAAGTATACATTTCTCATTTCCATTACCATAATATAAGGGAGAGTATTAGATTGATCTTTTATTAACTTTTTCTATACTTTTTCTCTCCCTTAATATATTTTCACCAATAACTTCGATAATCTGCTTTTTACCTTTTTGGTCCATTATATTCCTTATTTAATTTTTCTGCCCATTCTTCAAGGGCATATACCAATTTTTTCCTTGATTTTACTTTAAAATCCTTGCCTGATTCAAATTCATAGTTTTTAGTCGTATCCTCTCTTGCAAAAACCAAATTAAAATATACAAATCTTGGACCCAAAATTAATGATTGTGAAGTGGGAATAATTAGTTGACTTGATCTCTTTCTAATCTCAATAGAATCAAATTCTGACCAATCTATTCGAAAATACGGTTTATGAGGCACAACTATTTCGATAAACTTATCAGTAATAGTAAATCTTCTAAATTTAGATAATCCCTTTAAATACTTTCTTGCCCAAAATAAAAATCCTATTGTTAAAACCCACCCTATCGCCATTGGAATTAGTGCAATAAGACCAGCTTGTATTGGAAGAATTATTGTTATCATAATCATAAAGGCAATAAAGATTACTATGCAGACAATACTTCCATAAAGAGAACCCTTTAAATGTTCCTTAATTTCAAACTTATTAGCTTCAGAAAATTTTACTCCACATTCTTCACAAAATTCATTGGAAATTTTATTAGCTTTACCGCAAGAGGGACATACCTTTTTATTAGCAGTTTCCATAAATATATAATCTCCTTTTTGAATTTAGATTTCTTTAAAGAGTACAATTAATATATATTACAAAATAGTAAATAAATCTTAAATTTTTGAATAGATTTAGGATTTAAAAAACTCGTGTTAAATTAATATTAAATTAATTTTTTTAAGTGTACATACCTTCTGGTGGAGGTTTATGATACTCATTTCTATAATTTATACCAAATATTTCTCTAAGAATCTCTCTTAT
>JBHLLO010000092.1:0-9638 GCA_048885535.1 Candidatus Hermodarchaeota archaeon | reverse complement strand
TTAGCAGAGTTAGAAATAAAAACTGATAAATTATATACACCTGGAGGTTATATGCGAGTGAAAATTCCACAAACTAATAAATCAGCCTATATAATTAAAATAAAACCTGATTCAAATCTCCAAAAATATCCGTTTTTTAATGTATTGAATGAAATCTTATCTCAGTTGCAAAAGAAGGCAGGAAAGCGAGCATTTACACACTTTAAAGTATTAAACTTCAATCCACTTTTAAGTTAAGTTTTCTAATTTTAAACTAAATAGTATCAACTATTGTTATATATCTTATTGACATTATGTGTTAGAACAATGAATCATAATCAAGAAATTCAAGATCAACAGGATTATCATCCTTTTAAATCCCAAAAAACAAAGGAAGTATACTTGACATATTATGATAAAAAAGCAAAAAAATGGCCAGTTGATTCAGAAACCCAATATGTAAAAACCTCATTTGGTCAAACATTCGTAAGAATTAGTGGTTCAAAGAATAGTCCTCCATTAGTCTTACTGCCAGGTGATACAGTGAATTCTCTTGATTGGATACCTTTAATCGAAGTTTTATCCAAGAATTATCGTACATATGCTTTAGACCAAATCTTTGACAATGGTCGTAGCATTTATACGCGTCGAATTGAAAAACCAGAAGACTTTATGCAATGGTTAGATGATTTTTTTACTGAATTAGATCTCGATCATATTAATCTTATGGGTTACTCCTATGGTGGTTGGCTAGCGAGTCTCTTTGCCCTTTTTTATCCAGAACGTCTAATTAAATTGATTCTTCTTTGTCCTGCCTCAGCTCTACGCCCAAGAATTATGTTACTAATTCGAACTATTCTCCAATATGTTATTCATACTCATTATATGGCTAAAAAATATGTTTATTGGATGTATACAGATGCCGTGAAAAAAAATGAAGAATGTAAAAAATATGTTGACGAAATGATAACTGAAGAATTGTTGGCAAGAAAGTGTTTTAAGAAAAGAAAATTTGTAAATCCCACAGTTTTGACTGATAAAGATTGGCAAACAATAAAGGTACCTACCCTTTTTTTGATTGGAGAGAATGAAGTAATTTATTCTGCAGAAAAAGTTATTCGCTACTTAAAAGACCTTAATCCTAATATTCAAACAGCAATAGTTTCTGGTGCAGGTCACGATTTGCCAATTGTGAAACCTGAATGGGTTATTAATGAAGTACTAAAATTTTTAAAAAAATAGATTCTATTGATGAAAAATAATGAGTTAAAATCATTTATTTAAATTCATATTATTTCCTTTTTTACTATGTATCTTAGTATGCACTTTTTATCTCCCTTGGTTAACGTTGAAGGAACTTCCATCTTTAGATTCGGATTGTAGCCTTTTAATATTGATACATCAATAAATTCGCAGTAAATCTGACCATACTCTAATTTATCCCACTCATTACAACCATTGCAGAATACGCATTCCCTTCCCACGATTTCAATATTCCCCTCTACGATTTTTGGTTTATATTTTAATGTGCTTTTTGCATCCAAATCCCCGTATATAAATAAGTTTTTTAAATTAAGTTCTTTTCCCAATGTTCTAACTAAATTTGCTATTCTTTTGCCTCGTTCCTCGCCATACTTTTTTACAGCATTCCCTATAACCTCCTTTCCTTTCTCTCCAAATTCAGTTATGACCTCCTCTGCTATTGTACAAAAAAGTTGAGAAAACATAGAAAAGAAATGACTCTTGTATTTATTTCCCACCTCTTTTTGACCATTGAGGATATCCATCAAATCATCATTAGTAAAACCTTCTGTTTTTTCGTTCATATATCCAAACACTTATAATTTTCATTAAAATTGCTATTTTTCTCAAATGTATAGTAAGTAAAAAAAAGGATTTAATTTTTTATTTATCTTCTTGGTTTAATTTAGGAACGAACTCTGGCTTTATTTTAGTTACTCGAGTAACGATTTTTGCTTGTAATTCTAAAGAAATTCTCTTTGTTTGTTCGGAAGGAATAGCAAGACTGTATGTATAGGTTGGTTCTTCTATATTAGTAGGTTCTGGATCAGACGCTTTAAAAGTCACATCTTTTGTCTGTTTAAAATTTACATTAACTTCAATTTCATTGTCTAATTTGTTTTCAATAGTAATTTTTCTAGTTATTTTATCAAAACGGGTCCTAACTTCTATATGTTCTTTAGGTTTTATCGCGTCTTCAAAAGTAATTTTTGGTTTTCCTTCAGTAACCTGGACCATATCATCATCTACTTTAATATCATCATCAATGAGTTCTTCAGAAATGATCTTATTGCCTATAGTTCCTGAAGTCGATAGGAATAAGAATGGGAGCCCTCGTTTATATAAGGTCATTGGAGAGTTACTAGGGAGTGACTTAGGCTCTCCTTCTTTTACCATCACATATTTTATGATTACATCACGAATAATTTTGTTATTATTTACCGAACTGGCATTATATTCAATTGAAACCTTTCTATCAATGGTAAATTGAGCTTTGGACTTAAACCATTCAATTTTAATTTTTTTCCTTGATGGTACATTCGCGCGCATTTACTTTTCACCTTATAACATTAAATTTTTCATTCTTTGAGTTCTTTTTTGTTTGGGTAAAGCTTTCCAAGCTGCTTGTTGCATTTCAGCTTCTTCAGCAGGATAATAATCTTCAGCTCTCGTACCTGTTACTGGTGGAGCTCCAGGTAATTCAAATATAGCAAAACCTAACTCAACATTATCATAATCGAAGCCTGTTTGGTTGTCAACAATTAAATAGGCTTCAAGCTCTACTGTCTTTCCATCATCACTTAGATTTACTTGAAGATTTGTCTCCCATTTGAGACGTAAATCACTAATAAAATAAGTAGTTTTAACAATAACTTCTCCTTCCTTTTTTGAATTTATAATGAAATTAAAAATTCCTTTCATGTCAGAATATGTCCGGTATGAACTTGCTTCGCAAATATTTGATACTTGCTCTCTGAGTTCTCTAGTAAAATCGATTGAAGATGAAATTATATTTGTTGCAGCTCCTTTTTCACGATCAATTAATTGCTGGACATTCTTAGGATCAGGTAAGGAAACAATTGTCTGTTGTAAGGTAATTAAATCTCTGTCAGTGGGATTTATATATTCAAGATCAATATTAGCTGAATTCGGATCAAAACTAGCGGGGACGTTTTGTATCTCAAATTCATTGGAACCGGGGGCTAAAGATAGTTTAATTTCCCTTTCAACAATACCGCCACCACCATTAAAAATTACTAATTTAACTACTTTAGGATCAATTAACATAGATATCAATTCAATTTTTTTTGCTAATATTTATATTTAATATTGTAGAATAATGTACTTTTTTTTATAAATCTCTATAATGTGTGTGAAAGTTATAAGCCAAGAATAGACTCAAATAATCAATAGATTTTTAAACGAAAGAGTTATTGTGATTCAAAAGAGGGTAAAGAATAATGGACTCAGATAATATCAAAAAATTGCTCTCTATTAAAATGATTGAAGAGAAAATATTCAAAATTAAAGATAGGTATCATCCTAGTTTGATTATGAATTTATCAAAAGAAGCTTATGATATATACTTAATCAGAAACTCTATTTGTGATCTGCTGCTCGAATTATTGAAAGAAAGGGACTTAGATGTAAGCAAAGTCAATATTTTTATAGAAAAAAAAATCGGGGAAAATAAAAAGAGACTGAAAGAAGCGAAAAATGCTGAAGAAGCCGAAATAATTAAGGTAACTATTAAAGAATGGGAGCAATTTTTATGATTTCTAAGAAACTGATTATATTATCATTAATTTTTTAAATCTGTGTTAATTAAATTCTTTAAATCACACATATGAAGGTGGTCCAATGGCTAAAATGTATAGACAAGGGGATATTTTGCTCAAAAAAATTAAAACTCTCCCTGAAGGTTTAATACCAACAGAGGACGATATAATTTTAAGAGGAGAAGCTACAGGGCATGCTCACAGAATAGAAAATGGTACAATTTTCACCAGATCTGGCACTCGTCAGATGTATATAGAAGCGAGTGTAGGAGCAGCTTTAGTTCACGAGGAACATAGCACTATCCAAATAGAAGCAGGATTCTACGAAGTCATTAGACAAAGAGAATATGATCCTAAAGTGCAAAGTCGCCCAGTTGAAGATTAATGCGGAATAAAACTAAGAAATTGATTAAGGCATATATGAAGCGCCCAAATCGATTTAAGCAAGACATTTTTTGGCTCCAAGAGGATGGATCATTAGGAATTACACGATATAACATCATTATATGGATTGATCGGTACGGAAGGAAGCGTCGGCATAATTGGAAAGATTTTTGCCGAAAGATTAATAGGAAATTTAATGAAAAGCACGTTTGTCATGTTCTCCGAGATTATAGATTTTTTGGAGAGGAACCACCATCGGCGCGAGAGATTTTAAATTTAAAAAACACTGAGATAAAAAGCCATTTCTTAAACGACTATGGACAGGGGATAAAAAGATTTTTAAAGGATTTAAATGCAATTATTGTACACACTGAAGGAACTTATACACTAATCCGTATAATTGTTGAAAGACATGGTGAGCCATTAACATATATTATAGTAAAGGATGTAAGTTCTAGAAAATATTATATCTTAAGAGTACCTCCAGATATAAGAACGTGTAAAGAAGCGTTAGCATGGACTTTTGGACTGTCTCCAGAAGAGTATAATCCTACAAAAGAAAGCTAGAATTTTAATTTTAAATTATTAGAAAAATAAGTTAGTCTCTGTTAATCTCCATAGTCCATATGGATTATGAACTAGCTGATAGACGAGATTGTCGTAATTATCGTAGATATGGCATTCTTCATAAGTTATTCTGTATATATTAGTTGAATTCTCATCAATTCGGAATTTATCTCCAGAACAGAATACGCGATTATATTTTATTATATAATACAAAAAAGCTTTAGCTAAATAATTCGCCTGGTCATAATCAAGGTAGCCTGGAACAATAACATCAGGATGTCCCAAATTATGCATTCCACATGTAACGTAAGAATTTTCTTTATCGCTACGGAGAGTTACTACAAACGCAAAGATAAGATCCATTAACCTATCATTTTCTATAAATTTTTTCCAGGTTTCTTTGCTATGTGTTATTCCGACTGTTTCGATTTTAACCTCATAACCCCCAATATTAAGGAAGCAATTAGCAGCTAACATTATTTTCTTAGCATTTTCTATAGATCCTCCATTAATCATGAGGTATACGGTAGATCTCTGTTTATCAGTATTATCTTTATCATCTTGTTTCAATAGATTAAGACCCGAAGGGGTAGAAATACTATTTGTTGTTGACTTTTGATTATCGAAGTGAAAAATAAATTCTTCATCTTCCTTTTTATGAATCAAAAAGTTTTCAGTTAGTCTGTACTTACAGTTAATATCAATTAATTCTCTTATTTGATTTAAATCATTCCAGAAGCCAGAAATGCTAATTATTATATTAACTTCGCTTTTGTAAGTACCTCGCATTATTTCTTTATAGGAAAACTAAATCTCATAATAGACATGTAAATTCATCTATAAAAATTTTAGCCTTCTTTTGGATTATTAAGTGTTTTATTGATTTAACTTAATTAACCAGGGAGTTTAAATTAATAGTTCAGCCTTACATCCCTTAATAATAAAAAATAGTATTAAATTAGTTATTAAATATATTTTGTTAGTTTTGTATAATTTGGACGAATAAGGAACTTTCCCAAATGTAATTAGCTGTCGAAAAACCATAAATAGCTACAGTAACATTGTGACTTCCAGGTGTTAAATTGTCCCTTACATCCTGTAGATGGACCATTTCATGTACAGTAAAAATAGTTGGAGCGTTATATACTCCAACTTGCGCGTTGGGACTAGTTGCTATTAATCCGTCTACTCTAAAAAAAACACTGATATACGACCAGACTCCCGGAACAGTTTCAATATGAGCTCGGCATGTAAAGCTGAAATATACTGATTCACCTGTTTCTACTTCAAATTCAATTATTAGGCCTTCAAATGTAAGATATGTATATACAGGATCGGTGTTGAAATTGGTTCCATTGAATCTATACCATGAATTCTGGTCTGAAAAGTTAGCGACTTGAGTTTCTATTCTTGATACAGTTATAAATGAGAATCCTCCTAAAGCTATACCACCGATAGCCAGGATTATTGCCAAAATTGGCAAAGTTGGTCTACCATTACTCATGATTTATATCCTCTATAATTTTTTATGTTTTATTTAAACACGATTGTAAAAAGTATATTAATTGTATCTTTATGCTTTAATGATATTTAAATAAAACTAAAAACTAGGCAGATTTTTAGCTTAGATGTATTTGAATGAAGTCTTATATAATTCTATTCGTTTCTTCAGGAGTCTCAATGTGGAAATATGAACAGGGAGGCTATTGATCTTAATAATAACGATGGAATTTTCTAAGCATATGGAAAATGGTTGCCAGATATCGATATATATGAATATAAACAGAGTAATTGCAATTCTATAAAGCTTGAAGGACTCTAAAGTCTTTATTAAGGAAGCCTATATGAACTCCGCCGTTGCCTTTCCTCAGCCCATGACTTACTTTCTACTTTGAATTTCGTTGCTTTTTGGATTTTTTTCTCGTTATCCTGTATCATTTTGATAATCTTTTTTTCTAACTTCTCCATTCTAGCATCAGCTGGAACCAAACTTTTGGTATAACCCGCTTGCTTTAATTGAACTCGACAATAAGCAACAACCTTCTTGGCTTCGCCTTTAACTATTTTTTTTTCTAATACTGTTAATTCTCTACCATTAAGAAGAAGAGTTTTTTTTGCTGAAGAGAAAGGATTGTTCCCTTTTGGACTCCAATTTGGTGAAACCCAACTTTCAAACCCAAAAATTAATTTCTCCAAGTTTATTAAATTCTCAAATCCCTCAATGTTTATAAAGCGATTTTTTTTAAGATTTAACTTCTTTAAGTTGGTAAGATTCGCTAAACCTTGGATTTTGGCTATTTGATTATTACTTAAATCTAGTTCCACTAAATTTTTTAGAGTTTCAAGTCCTTTTATTTCACTAATTTGATTCTTACTAAGGTTTAATACCTGTAACTCTGTTAGGACTTCAAGATCTTTTATTTCGGTAATATCAGTTATTCCTCTTCCAGAAAGATCGAGAGTAAAAAAACCTTTTTTATTTTCCATCTGATATTTTTTATCTAAATATGTTACCGACATGTTAAATTAGGGAAAAATATATGAATTTCTTATAAATAATATTCATCTCATATCTATAAAAATTTATTCTCAAAATTTTACTTAATTGTAGTTTTTCCAATCACCTAGTTTATAATTTAGTTAAAAGTAGAAAAAAGGAAAAAAAAGTTGAATTTAAAGGGGTAAAAAATCTTTTTACGGCAAAAAAAGATAAAAATTTTGTTATTACCCTTTTATTTGTTTTTTCAATTTTACCAATACTGGGAGTACTTTAACAACTTCCATTGCAGGAGTGGATTTTATAGATCTAATAAAACCGGGTTTGGCAATTCTCCACATATTAACATTCCTTGCAAGAGCTTCTTCACTGTCAGCCTCATCTATACCAATACCCCAATAATCTGATGTACTAATATAAAATGCGTGTGAAGTAACTCCTTCAGCTGGGTAAATTTTTTTGCTTATAAGCTCTTGAGCTATTTCAGCCAATTCTGCTGGATCAAAATCAGGATTTATCTCCCAATATGTAATAAACATCATTCCTATTTACCACCTTATAATTTGAATTTTAAATTTATTATTTTGGATTAGATTTCGATACAATGTACAATTTATGGGCAAAACATTTAAAACTTTACTTAATTGTCAGAAGCAAATTTATAAATAAAAAGAGAGGTTTGAAGTTAAGTTCAAAGAAAGAAATAATTAGTTAAAATTTAGAGCCCCCATGGAGTCACCAAGGAATCCCAAGTCTTATTAGACTACACATCTCATTATTGCAAGTAACAAAATAATTGAAACAAAATGTTATTAGAGAAGTCATCCTTAATCTTTCTTGATTCTAAAAAAAGATTATACTAGTGAAATTGATATGAAATCAAGCACAAAATCAAACTTAATCATTTTAGGAACTCTCCTCGCTTTATCATTAATATTTACTATTAATCTTTATTATATTAAGGAAAAGTATGACAAAAGCTTGGGCTATAGCGATGATTTTACATCATATGGCGATAAATTGCATCTCTCAAAAGTTTCAGGAAAAATTCATATTAACAATAACTGGACTGACACCAAAAATGCTGAAATTTGCACAGGAAATGGCACTTTTTCTGATCCTTACGTTATAGAGGATTTAGAAATAAATAGTGGAGGTTTAGGAAATTGCATCTTAATTGAAAATTCAAATGTCCACTTTAAAATTGAGAATTGTACACTCAATGCGGGACATACGGGTATCCGATTAAACAATGTTATTAATGGAAAACTAATATTAAACAATTGTTCATTTAATGATATTGGGATAGCCTTATCGGGTTGTAATAATATCACCATTTCTGGGAATCTTGCAAATAATAACTCTTATTATGGGATACACTTAATGTATAGTAATAATAACAGCCTTTCGGGAAATATTGCAAATAACAATCTTTTTGGGATATATTTACACGTTTGTGATGACAATACCCTTTCTGGGAATACTATGAATAAATGTGGATTAATCATATATGGAGGCATTAACCAATTGAGTTCCCATGATATAGATAATACGAACCTTGTGAATGGAAAACCTTTATATTATTACAAGAATGAAGTTAATTTATTACCAGATGATTTCTTAGATGCTGGACAAGTTATACTAGTTAATTGTAATTATTCATTAATATCAAATTTAGATATTTCATTTAACAACATAGCAGTTTCATTGTATTACTGTAGTAATAATACTATTTCAGGGAACATCGCATGTAATAATCGAGACGGAATATATTTACACAATTGTGATGATAACATTATTTCAGGAAACACCGTAAGTGATAGTAGCCGTTGGGGGATATATTTACACACATGTGATAACAATACCATTTCGGGAAACACCGCAAATAACAATGACCGTGGGATTTATGTAACTAAATGTGATAATAGTACCATTTCGGGAAACACCGCAACCAATAATAGCTATTGGGGGATATGTGTAGACCATTGTGATAATAATACCATTTCGGAGAACACTGCAAATAACAATGACCGAGGGATATATTTAGCTGTTTGTGATAATAACATAATTTCAGGAAACACTGCAAATAACAACTCTTTTTATGGGATAGAGTTATATTTCAGTGATTTTAACACAGTTTCTGAAAACACTGCAAATTATAATTTTCATGGGATAGAATTATATCATAGCAATTTTAATATCATTTCGAAAAATACTTTAATAAGAAATTTTGTCTGCATCTATGAGGAAAATTGCATAGGAAATACTTTTAACGATAATGGTGATTGCACGCACGGTCAAAGAAGCAGTGGAGTTCCAATCGAAATGATTATTGTAATTTTGGTTATTACTGGAGGAGCTACGCTAGGTTTAACAATCCTATTGATAATAAGACATAGAAAGAAAAGAAT
>JBHLLO010000091.1:0-9932 GCA_048885535.1 Candidatus Hermodarchaeota archaeon | reverse complement strand
TTTAGCAGAAATTATATTTGGAGAATCTCCCTCATATGTTATTTCTACTCCTAAACCCAAAGAATATATTGTTAATCAATATCTGAAACTTAAATTAGAAAACAATAAAACAAATATTTATGTTAAAGAACGTCTCTTTCGTCAATGCAAATACTTACTGCTGAATATTTCCAAGGACAAAATCAATACATATGATGAAATTGAATCTATTGATGAAGCAGCAGAAAAATTAGATTCCTCAATGGAACAAGGTCGATTCCATAAATACTCCATACCTCCAGAAACGGAATTTTGGGGTCACTGTTCTAATATTCAAGCATGGTACGAAAATGATTATGCAACAAACTTGCTACATAGAAATTTAGCGTTTCCTTTATTGAAGGCTCTTGTAGAAGCTGGAGATTCACTTGCAAGGAAAGTATTTAAAGAAGAAATAGCGAGAAGATTTGAAAGTGGTTATCCTTCTGTAGTTTTATATCTAATTAAAGAGGGATATCTGGAATATTTAAATCAAGAAGAATTAGAATCTATTCTAAAAAAATCGGAATTTTTTTATAACTTACCAAATTTGTTCTTTGATATAGATGTTCCTGAATGGGTACGTGAAAAAGTCTTTGATATAATATGTGATTTAGGTTGTCCTTGTTGTGGTGCTAATTTTATAGATGTCAGTTTTAATAAAGAATCAATTAGATGTAGATATTGTAAGACAGATTATTTCGATAAAGAATCTCTCTAAGATATTAGATAATAACTTCTTTATCAAAATATGTAAATATAAAAATAAAGGCTCTTACTCTGTATTTAGGGTTTTATAAAAAGTATATGAGTCTATTATTTAAAAGATCAATTTGGCATTATAATTAAAACATAGATTAAAACTTAAATTGAAGCTAGAACAGAATAAAGAGGAAAGGAAAAATCAAGTTTGGGAAGCATCTAAAGATTATCAATTGCTGATTAAACATGCTCCTTTAGGAATATTTTTAGCAGATAATGAAGGAAATATTAATTTAGTGAATTCATCTTTAGTAGAGATGCTTGGTTCTCCGTCTGCAGAGGCAACAAAACAAATTAATCTTTTAACATTTCCCTTGTTACAAGCAGCAGGTATTTCCAACGCCATTAAACATTGCATTGAAAATGGAGAATCAAGTGTTAATGAATTCTTCTATAAATCAAAATGGGGGAAGGAAATCTTTTGTCGATTATATCTAAATCCTGCGATAGATAATTCAGGCGAGATAATTGGTGTGCAAGGAATTGTTGAAGACATAACGAAGTGGAAATACTTAAATGATAAATTAAAAGAATCTGAAGAAAACTACAAGAATTTGGTAGAAAACGCTCATGAGGGTGTGTGGGCTGTTGATGAAAATGATAATACTATTTTCGTTAATCCAAAACTCTGTGAAATGCTTGGGTATACCAAAGATGAAATGATGGGTACAAATTTACATTTGCATTTAGAAAAATCAATGAGTGAGCTAGTTAATAGTTATAGAGAGCGTAGAACAGATGGTTTGAAAGATACTTATGAACTTGAATTTATTAAAAAAGATAGAACTATATTAAAGACAAGAATAAATGCTGCTCCAATCTTCAGTGAAAAAGGAGAATTTCGGGGTTCTTTTGCATATATTACTGATATTACAAAAAGAAAAATAGCTGAACAAAAGTTAAAAGAATCGGAAAGTAAATTTCGAAGGATTTTTGAGTCTATACCTGATCTGTTTTTTCTAGTTGATGGTGATACAACCATTTTAGACTTTAAGGGGAAGGAAGAAAATCTATATTTACCTCCTGAGCAATTCCTTGGAAAAAAACTAGCTGATATTATGCCCTCAGAAGTAGGATCATTATCATTAAATTCTGTAAAAAATACAATAAATACACAACAACCCCAACTTATGGAATATTCTTTAATTATAGGCAATAAAACTCGAGATTTTGAAGCTCGATATCTTTATTTCTCCGGGGATCGTGTTGCAATATTTGTGAGAGAAATCACAGAACGCAAAAAAGCAATTCACATTATAGAACAAGAGGTAGAAAAATTAAAAGAGTTGGATCAAATTAGAAAAGATCTGATTATTAGGATATCACATGAATTAAAAACGCCACTTGTATCCATTTGTGGAGGAACTGAACTACTTTTGAAATTGTTTAAAGAAAAGTTCGAAAAGGAAGAATTAGACCTATTAGAAGTAATTGAGAAAGGAGGAAAAAGATTAAAACACTTAATTGATAATCTCCTTGACATAACAAAAATAGAATTTAAGAAACTTGAATTAAAGAGGGAATCAATAGATTTAGTTAAACTTATTAGAGATTGTGTAAAAGAAATGATGTATTTAATTAAGAGTCGAGATTTAGAACTCCAACTTTTTCTTCCGGAAGAATTAATTCTAAAAATTGATAAGATACGAATTGAACAAGTTATCCTAAATCTCTTATCAAATGCAATAAAAAATACTGCTCCTTATGGAAAGATTAATATAAAGTCATTTAGAAATGAAGACTGGACAACGATTTCTGTAAGTGATACAGGAGTAGGTTTAACTAAAGAAGAAATGGATAAATTATTTTCTAGATTTGGGAAGATAGAAAGATATGGAGAAGGACTAGAATATATTGATATTCAAGGTTCTGGACTTGGATTATTTATCTCAAAAGAAATTATTGAATTACATAATGGTCAGATAAGAGCGGAATCATTAGGGAGAAATAAAGGCAGTAGTTTTATTATTGAATTACCAATTTAACATATCGTTAAATAGCTTAAATTAGTAAATAAAAAAAAATTACTTAGTTAATTTAATACCAAATTCTTTACATTTTGGAAGGTCTTCTTCTATTATCGGTCCTTTCATACCATCGACTCTTATGGAAAGCCCAGGACTTGCTTTATTTAAATTCGGTAAACTTTTGTTGATTTGTTTCTCCATTTTTTTAACTGCTTTTTCAAAATCTTTTGTTATATATGTATCAAATACGGCAAAGGAGCTTACCTTTAAGGAGGCTTCTGGAAGTTTTTTTATAAATTTCTTTATTGATGTTATATGACTTCCCATATGATTAGGCGATCCTATTAAAATTAGGTCATAGGAAGCTTCCTTATTTAGGTCAACATCTTTTACATTATGAATTATTACTTCATTACCCTCAGCGGAACTGATCCCTTCACCAATAAGTTCAGCTACTTTTTCAGTATTTCCATACTTTGTATCATATACAATTAAAACTTTCACTTTAAACCACTTTTTTTTGATTGCAAATACTTGGATTCAATATGACGTAATTAACCTTTGTAATTTAATCTTTATTATTATTAAGAAAATTAGGGAAATTAGAACAAGAAAGATAGTAAAGTTTTAATTTTTAGCAAAAAACCCAATAACTATGATATTATTTCAGATTTTAGCAATTTGTGGGATGCTTAGTCCAATCATATATACTGCGATGTGGGTTATTATTGGCAGTATTCAGAAGGATTATAGTCATATTCGAGATGATATAAGCTCACTTTTTGCAGTCGGTGCTCCTTACAGACGTTTTTCACAAGCGCTCATGATAATATCAAGTAGTTTATTGCTTGTATTTTATATTGGCCTGCATGAGGGTATAAATGATGTAGGAGGTTCAATGTTAGGACCTATTTTATTCTTGATCAGTTCCATTTTGGGTGTTCTTGTGGCTCTCTTTTTCCCTCTTGATGAAGGAGGTGAAATAAAAACTTATAGAGGAAAAATGCATATCACATTTGTAGTCGCAATGGGATTATTAACAATTGCAGGCATGGTGGCATTGTGGATTCGATTACAATTTGTGCCAGGATGGAATACTTTTGCTACGTATTCACTTGTAACAGCTATAATTTCTTTAGTTTTAACAATTATCTCTGGTATTTTCGCTAAAGGCAAGTATAGGGGTATACTCGAAAGAATAGGAGTGACTCCTTATCAGTTATACTATTTTGTTATTGGTCTGATGATATATTTGTCTAATTAATCAGTATAACGATCATAGATTACTAATAAAGGAGAAAATAAAAAAGGTTAATTATAAAAAATTCTATTCTTTACCCCGAATTAACTTCACCAGAAAAATAATAAGAAATATAGCTCCGATAGTAACACATATTATTGGAATCACCTCTACAATAATCCCAATTATGAACCCTTCCGGGGTACTAATAGCATCTACAAAATCCTGCCAACTTGTAATATCAGGAAAATCCCATCCGAATATTGGAGGTATAACAAACATTGTCACTACAAAAATAGCCACTAAAATTATTCCAATAGCAAATGCTGTCCACTTTTTCATACAAACCTACTCGATTTTTTTTAAGAAATCTTTTTGTATCTATTTCTTTTTCATTTTTATTATAATTATTATTTTCTATAAAAAAAAGTAAGAAGTTATTTATTGCATTTTTTCCTTGTTGTAGTTATCAAGACTGTGGATATTGAAATCATTCCAATTAATATAAATAATTAATATCCAAAGATAAAGCTATTAGAATAAGAAAAAAAAATAGTTTATTCATTCTTTAACTTTTTATATTGTTTATTAACTTGAGTACATCCAGTATTACTTCCGTTTTCAGCATTGGCAAAGCATCTTTTCTCGGGGTTTTTTGTGAACTTTGCACAACCCCAACACCACAATTTGTTAAAAGAAATCAATTTTTCTTTATTTATCGCACGAACTTGCTCACATAGTTCTAATGCTTCATCAAATGTTAAGTTCAGGTCACCCATTATTTTTATCACCTCCTTTTGATCGATAAATCTTCCTCATGAATTTTTTATTAAAAGCATAACTTCCAAAATACCAGCCGAGAAATCCCCCCATTACTCCTTGAATTATTGAGTATGGTATCATGAAATACCCGTATGTGAGAAAGTCCTCAACTCCTGGTACGGATAAATCTGACTTATAGAAAGTCTGCAAGGCTAAAATACTTAATAATATAAAGCCGATTGAAGAGATTAATGAAGAAATTAACACAGCGTTTCTCTCATTCTTGGCTGGATTTGATAACCACAATGATAGATCTATAACTAGCCCATAAGCAACATAAATTAGAGCCCAATACAATGCACTCCATGGAGACTTTAAAGTATTCTGTATTTGCCATTCAATTATTAGTTCAATTGGAATACCGACTATTCCGCATATTCCGAAAAAGAAAGTAGCAGTCCCTTTTGTCCTTAAATAAACACAGAAAAAATACGTAACCATCATCAGAAAAATCATTACAAAATAAAGATAAATATACCCTATATTCATCATTATAATATCAAAAAACACAGTAAATATAGCATTTAAAATTGCTATAATCATGAAACCTATGATATTTAAACCAAGAGAGAGTTTATTCCAAGGTTTATACCAACTAGAGTCCTTAATTCGATCAAACATCACTATTTCTTTCACTTTTTTTACCTCCTTTTAATAACTTATGATTTATTATAGAAAAACAGGGATAATCTATTCCCTCTTTCTCATATATCAAGAAATAAGTGAAATATTTAAAGAATACGGCAATCTCAATCAAATTAAGTGGACATAAATTCTTAATAGATTGTCTTTTTTCATAAAAGTAAATAAAGAAGTTGGACATTAACTAGTATAGAAAGATTTATTCTTGACCTTAAAATGGATGATAAAGACTTAGAACTTCTAAAATTGTTACTTTTCGATGGGCGAATGTCTTATGAAGCAATTGCAAAGAAAATTAATTTAACTCCATACTTAACCAAGAGAAGGATTAATGAGCTAGTGGACTTGGGAGTGATACAGAAATTTACAACCAATCTCAATTTTTTAATGTTTCAAAAATCAGTGTGTTATACCCTTGCTGATGTAAAAGAGGGTACAGATCAAGAGGATTTAATTATTCGTATTGGAAAATTAGATGAGGTTACTGGAGGGGCAATTTCTCTTCAAAATAAAATGCAGATTATTCATACATATTCTAATGATTATGATTTTAAGCAAAATCTTGAAAATTTGATGCAATTCGAAGAAATATTAAACACAGAAAATTTTATTTTACTCATCCCTCCAGATTTGGGATTCAAAAGTGAAAGATTAACCAAAACTGATTGGAAGATACTTAATTCTATAAAAGATAACTGCAGAAAAACCGATGTAGAGATTGCAAATGAGTTAGGACTCTCATCTAAAACTGTCAGAAGAAGATTGAGCTATCTGATAGAAAATAAATTAATTATTTTTATGATAGATCTCGACACTAGCGCTGCAGACTTTCTCTCTTACTTACTCATAGTTAAATTTCGAAGGATTGAGTCAGAATCTCCAGGAGATCAAAGTTATTATTCACAGATTGCTTTCAATAAAGTTACAAAAATAGTAAAAAAATATTTTTATGTTTGGAGAATCGCAAATGAGGAAGCATTTATTTTCACTGTATTTATAAATAAGTTGAGAGAGATTGATGAACACGTTAAGGAAATTCAAGAGGTTCCATATGTTAAAGATATAATCAGTTTTATACCTACGAAAATGTTTTATTTTAGAAGTTGGATTGATAAACTAATCGAAACTAATGCTTCAGATTAAATAAGTTTTATTTAGATCTTCCGAACTGAAGTAGAAAATAAAAATTGTAGTAAATTCTAATTCGAAAGATATAAATCTATAGAATTTATTATTTTGAAAGATAACAGTCAGCATAAGTAGAAATAAAATGAATGAAGATTTTCCAAAAAATAAAATCAAGAAATTGGAATTAGAATTAGAACTAAAACAGAAGGAAATATCTGATTATCTCAATAAAATAGATCAGTTAGAGAATACCATTATGGAACTAGAAGTAATGATATCTGAACCCGAGAAAAGTGAGGATTCATATTTACAATTTCGTTTAAAAGAACTGGAAAAAACTTATCGCGAATTAAAAGATAAGTTAGGTTTTCTACGGTTAGAAAATGTAAGATTAAAACAAGGGCTTAATGAAATGAAAAGGAATCCAGTTCTTGTTCCTGTTCTTGATGAGAAAAAGCAATCTAAAAAATTAAAACCATTATCGGTGTCAAAATCAGAAGAAAATAATGATGACTTAAATCAAGAAGATATTGTTAAAGATATCCATATTATTTGTCCACAGTGCGAAAACAAAAAATTACTGAAAGTTCCATTAAAAATAATAAATCAAAGTAACAACATCATAACTATTAGTGTTCCCTCGGGCATTGTTTGTTCACATAATTTTCAGGTTTTCGTCGACAAGTATTTCAAGATAAGAGGATATCAGTTAGCTGATTTTGAATTTCCCAAAATAGAATATTATCAAAGCAGCCTTAAAGATGAAACGCAAAAAGAGGATAGTAATGTCACTCTGTCCTCCTCTCCAAAATTTCAAGAAATTATTAATATTTTAAGAAGATGTGTAGATGATCGAGAAATTCTTGGGAGCGCAATATTTACAACTGAAGGGAGGGTTTTATATACTTCAATTCCGCAAAAAACTTTACTTGACACGATTAGAGAATTTGAAATTAGAAATGAAAAAAACGTGCATAGTGTTATTAAAATGTTTCTTGAATTAAAGAACCAGCAGAAAGTATGTTCAGAAAATTTAGAAATTCAAGATATAGAACTTATATTAGTCTTAGTTTTTTCTGAACTTGTAAATTTTGGGATAGCAAACATGTTGTTGAGAGAAATCGTAAAGCAATTAAAAGTTGATTCATAATAGAGAAAAGAGGAGAATTTCACCTTTAATTAAACTTGATATAATCTCATTAAAATCTTTAGCATAATTAACTGATTTTTGAAGGTTCTGCTGGATAGATTTTCTATTATCTGTATATTTATTTGATAATTTTGGATTTATGGGCATTACTCCTAAAACCGAGGGAAGAAGAAATAAAGCCAAAATTTCTAAGGAATATAAAAAGTAATTATCTAAGTATGTCTTTATTGTTTTTATTATTCTTTCGATATCTGAATGAGATTTTTGAACTTTAAAAACTAAGAATGAATTGCCCTTTCCACTTAAATCTAATTTACAATAGTGATATTGAGGAATTTCTTGTTTTTCCATTATTTTTCGATAAATATCAATCATTTCAGAATTGGATACTAATTTTTCACCAATTTTAAGGGGACAGGATTTAAATTTATCATCTCCTTGCAGGATAAAAATCTCTTTAAGATTTTCAATTTCCACCTTCTCTAAAATTTTGTTTAATTCAAGATATTCAAGTAAATGTTTTGAGAAAATCTCTTTCATCGTTTGATTATTAGGATTATTCATAGCATAAATCAAAGTACGCTGTAAAAACAAATCTAAATTATCAAAAGTCTCATTATCCTCAAAAATTATTCCTAAAATACCCTCCATTTGACTTCGGCGATCTAAATTTCCTGTGAAACAGGAAATGCTTCTATAATTCCTCAGTTTAAATTCGAGATGTGAAGATGACTTGAATCCTGCGTGTGACATGTAAAGTTTGGAAATGAAATCTTGAGGTAAATTGATAGGACTGGTGTAATAGGAGCATTTAATCACTGGACCTTTAATTTCATCGTGGATTAATAAGAATATCCCTTTTGGCATTTTTTAACATCCTCCTATTATTTCCATAAATCCCTAATTTGATGTGAGACTTGTTTTCCTATATCTTCAATTTCAGTTAATGTTTGTTTGTCAAAGTCTGGCGAGTTCAGAATAATAACCAGCAGAAGATCTTCGTTTACATTACTTAAGAAAAGATAATTTGAATCTGTTCTCAGTTTAAACTCTTTAAAATTTTTCAGTCTCATTTCATATGTTACTTTATCTATAGTCACAATCAATAATGAAAGCATTCCAACAACAAGATCTTCTTCAGATGTTTCTAAGGTTGAACCACATGCTAATCCAGTTGATTTTTCAAGTAAAACCGCATCCTTAACACCATCATGATTTTTCAATAATTTTAATATTGAATTTATAAAAATTGATTTAGGTGAAATAATTCTAATTATTTCGCTCCATGCAGAAAATAAGGATTCTCCAAAAATAGAGGTTAAATGAAAAGAAATTTCATGAGAGACACATTGCGAAAAAAGATTCTTCAAGTAAGTAGATACTTTTTCTTTTTCATTAATAAGATCCATTTTATGTAAAAATATAATTATCTTTGCTGCAGGATTAAATGCAATAATTTGTTTGGCGCTCCATTCAAATTCTTCCTTTGCTTTTTCATATCGGCTCACATCTGTTACATCTATTACATATAACAAGATAGAAGCTTTCTTGAATATATTTTCTTTTAGTACACCATGATATTCATCTAAATACTGTTGTTGCCCTCCTAAATCCCAAATCATTGGTTTTGAGATTGATCCCACGTTATATTCTTTATAGGAAATTCCTTTAGTAGCTGCAGAATTTAAAAGTTCCCAGGGTTTCTTTCCTTCAAATACGCGCTCATAAATACATGTTTTTCCTGCATTTGAAAGCCCTATTAATACTATTTTTTTAATATCATCAGTTGGTTTATCTTGAAATTTTTCAAGAAGCGTCGATACGGTTCCTTCGACAAAGGTTATATCGCTATCAGGAGAAACGTTTTTTAATTCCTCTTGTACAAGTCGATCTATCCGATTCCGTGGAATTACTAAATTTTTAGTTTCAAAATAAAATTGTATCTCATTTGTAATGCTTTCCTTAACCAAGCCAGATTTCTCATAAACTAGCTGTTCTCTATACCAAATACTTAAATGATATTTATTATCCTTTAAACTGGTAATTCCTAGTTGAAATAAGGTTCCGGATATTTTTTTCATAAATTACCCCCATTGTTATTTGATTGAGATGCTTTTCTTAAACATTCATTAATTTTATATCTAAATTTTTCAGCATTAATTGTTTCATTTAATCGTCCTAACTGTACTAAAAAGAGTGAAAT
>JBHLLO010000090.1:0-9946 GCA_048885535.1 Candidatus Hermodarchaeota archaeon | reverse complement strand
CATGATTTTTTGCTCGTTCCATACAAAAAGCATTTGGTTTATTGCAAATAAGAACTTCTACAGATGCTTTTTCTTTCAAAATTCCCTCTTTACATGCTTTAACTATTGCTTCAAAATTACTTCCAGATCCACTTGCTATTGCTCCTATCTTTACTTTTGGCATAATAGTCAGAATTTTGTGTATTCATTAAAATTTCATATCTAATGAGATTTCATTTGTTTCTTAATATTGTAAATTATAAATATTGGTCTATAAAAAACCTCATAAATTCATAATGAAAATGTTTTTATTTGATTAACTTATATATAATATATATCTTAGAAGTTAGAAGTCATTTATTCTGATATTTGATCTTTTAAATTTATCTCTTTTTATCTAAGAGAAATAAATACTAATTATTTAAAAATTATTATTCAAGGATACATAACGTTCATGTGTTAAAGATTTAGAATTTAGAAATTATTAAGATTTATTAAAAACACATTAGATAATGTTAAAAGCGTATTAGATAAGGAAATTAGAACTATTTTAAAAAACTGAAATATTATGAGTTCTGAACAAGAATTAGAAAGAATTAAAAAAGAAATTATTCAAAATCTTCCAGAAGATATAAAAGTCCAGAAAATTGAATTCGAGGGTCCAGAGATAGCAGTATATTCTGAAAATTCTAATCTTGAAATGATTGAAGGTTCTGACGTTTTGAAAGACTTAGCCAAAACAATGAGAAAGAGAGTTGTATTTCGATGGAATGTTGATAAACGTAAAGAACCATCTGAAACTGAAGAATATATTAAAAATCTAGTTGGCGAAGAGGCAGAAATTTCTAATATCGAATTCGATCATACTCGTGGAGAAGTAATTATTGAATCTGTTAAGCCTGGTCTGGTGATAGGTAAAAAGGGAATAAACTTAAAAGAAATCCGAATAAACACATTTTGGCAACCTAAAACCATTCGAACACCCCCATTAACATCAAAAACGATCCAACTAATTAGGGGGATGTTAACAAGAGAACGTCAGAGCCAAAAAGATATACTTTTAAGAATAGGAAAGAGAATTCACCGTCCAGTTCTTTTTAAAGACTTAGATATTAGATTAACCACTCTAGGTGGATTTAGAGAAGTAGGAAGATCATGTATTTTAATGCAAACAAGAGATAGTAATATATTACTTGATGTGGGTCTAAATGTGGGCAATAATAATGATAAATTTCCTTCATTTGATGTTCCTGAGTTCTCTATAAGAGATTTAGATGCTGTAATTATTTCCCATGCTCATTTAGATCATTGTGGTATGGTTCCTTTCCTTTATAAGTATGGTTATCGAGGTCCAGTGTATTGTACTTTACCAACTCGTAATTTAGCTACTATGCTTCAATTAGATTATATTCAAATAGCTGAAAAAGAAGGTACAAATCCTCCTTATTCAAGAAGAGATGTTAAAACGACGGTACTACATACTATCCCCCTATCGTGGGGAAAAGTCACAGATATAGCACCAGACATAAAACTTACGCTTCATAATTCTGGACATATCCTAGGGTCCTCAATAATTCACTTACATTTCGGTAAAGGCGGCTTTAATTTCATTTATACTGGAGATATGAAATATCAGAAAACTAGGCTGCTCGAAAAGGCAACTGTGAAGTTTCCACGCGTGGAAGCCCTACTTATCGAAGCTACTTATGGTGGCCCTCAAGATCGGATTCCAAGTCGGCAAGATTCTGAGAAAGAACTGAGACAGATTCTCATAAGTACTCTTAAGCGCGGAGGAAAAGTGCTCATTCCCGTGTTAGCGGTAGGACGTGCTCAAGAGCTTATCATCGTACTTGAAGAATTCATTTCAAAAGGATTGATTGATACTGTACCCATCTTCTTGGATGGCTTAATAGCCGAGGCCACTGCTATTCATACAGCTCATCCTGATTACCTCAGCACGGATTTAAGGGAAAAAATCCTCCATCAAGGAAAGAATCCATTTCTGAGTGATTTCTTTACGACTATCAGCACACCCGAGGAACGACTTGACGTTATTAAAGGTGGACCATGTATCATCCTCGCAACTAGCGGAATGCTGATTGGAGGTCCATCGGTGCAGTATCTCAGGTCATTGGCTGAAGACAAGAACAACTCTCTTATTTTTGTTTCATACCAAGTTAATGGCACGTTAGGTTCTCGTATTCAAAAAGGTTTTAGAGAGTTCCAATATGTAGACGAAAGGGGAAGAACACAGCTCATAAGGCTAAACCTAAGTGTGTTTACATTGGAAGGATTCAGTGGACACTCCTCAAGGAGCCAGATCTCACAATTCCTTAGGCGAATTCAACCACGACCTAAGCTAGTGATTACCAACCATGGAGAGGAAAGTAAATGTGTAAGTCTATCAACGATGATTCATAAGAAGCTACGGAAGGCAACAAAAAGTCCAAAAAACAGAGAGACCATCTTGTTAAAATAATTCTACTAAAAACCAGAAAAGGAAAGAAGAATAATCAATCCGAGTTTAACTATTCACAAATATGAGTAGTTTATTATCTTAAAAATATCTCTATTTTATTTTCAGTGAAGAATTAATTTTTTTAAATACCAATTATTTATTAATTTAAAATCTTCTTTAAGTGGTACTTTTGGTGTTTAGAAATTTTAAAATAAAGGATCACCTGATTACATTAATTAGAAGAATTGTTCAAATTATAGCTTTTTTATTGGTCAATTTTATCATTCTCGAATTTATATTCTCTATTAATCTATTAGGGCTAGAAGGTATTCTAAAAGTGCTCCCTATTCTAAATTCACCAAGAAATCCTCTTTCAGAAGGAGCAGGTATCCTTGAATATATATTTTATAGCATAGCTTCTGGGGTTTTCCCTTTTCTTCTTATTGCTATTCTTTTACTGGTACTGTTGTTCACAAATAGATTTTTTTGTGGATGGATATGCCCTATTGGCTCAATACAAGATGTTTGTGCTGCAATTCCAGTAAAGAAAAAGTCAATAAAGCCAAAAACTCATAAAACATTATTAAATGTCAAGTATGTATTCATTATTCTATTAGTAATTCTCATTGTTCCGCTAGGAATTTCTAAAGTAACCAATTATGTTTTTTATATAGATTTTCGAGATCAGTTAGGACTCTTTGGTCAAAAACCTATAGGATTTTTTTCTCTCTCAGAGTATATTTTTGTGTTTTTCCCACAGATGATTACTGATATATTCTTATCTGGGGGATTGCAACCTCTTTTCGCTGATTTTGGTGGATTTATTATTTTTATGTTTTATTTAATCATTTTAATACTTTCAACCCGGTATCCAAGATTCTATTGTAGATATTTTTGCCCTTTTGCGGCTGTCTCTTCAGCTGTTTCAGATTTTTCATTCTTGAAATTATCAAGGAATCCTGTTAGATGTGTAGGAAGATCTGAATGTGGCGAATGCGAAAGGATTTGTCCAAAGCAAATCCGCATGCTAGATGAACCTTTTGAATTTTTCACAGGAAGAGGAGAGTGCAATTTATGTCTGAAATGTAAAGAAACCTGTCCTTATGATGCAATAAACTTAAAATTTGGAAGTTTTTAATTTAAACGTAATACATCTTATTATGTAATCCTCTATTTTTGAATACAAATTTATTTTTTAAGAAAGATATCTTTTTGGTAAACAAATATGGATTCTGAAAAAATTGAAGAATTAAAACTTCGTATGAGAAAGGATACAGAAGTCGGTATTCAAGGTATTTTGGATTCTCAAGCCGTAAGGTATTATGATGAAAATGATGACGGTAACGATGATATTCGCCCTCCATTCTTTAGAGATGTTGATAGGATTGTACACTCGAAAGCTTATGCCCGTTACATAGATAAAACGCAAGTTTTCTTTGAAATAAACAACGCAAATATTACACATCGTTCTTTGCACGTGATTCTTGTCTCAAGAGTGGCTCGTCAAATTGGGCGGATCTTAAGATTAAATAATGATTTAATAGAAGCTTGTGCACTTGCTCATGATATCGGACATACTTGTTATGGGCATATAGGAGAGCAAATATTAGATGAGATCAGCAAACGAGAAAAAATTGGAACTTTTAATCATAATGCTCAAGGAATTAGATGGGTTTTTTATCTTGAAAAAAGATTTCCTAAACTTCCAGCAAAAGGTTTAAACTTAACTTTACAAGTTCTTGATGGGATATTATCACATGATGGTGAAATAAATGAAAGAGAACTAAAACCCAAAAAAATAAATGATAAAACTTGGGATGACTTCTTCAGTGAATATAATGATAGTTTTAATGAAAATAGAATCAAACGTATTCCAATGTCTTATGAAGGAATTGCTGTTAGATTTGCAGACTCAATTTCATATATTGGTCGTGATATTGAAGATGCTATATTATTGAAGTTCATAAAAAGGGAAGACATTCCAGAAACATGCAAGAAAATATTGGGTGATACAAATCGAAAGATTATGAAGACATTAATAATGGATCTCCTAAAATACAGTATAGAAAATAATACAATTGGATATAGCGAAAATGTATTTAATGCATTGAAGGAATTAAAACGCTTTAATTATGAAAAGATCTATAATAGAAGAAATTACTTAAAACTAAATAATACATCGAAAATACCTTATATTGAGATGTTAAAAGAGAAATTCGAATTAATATGGACCAAATCTTTACAAAATCTTAAAGAGGAAGATTATAATAGTCCTATTTTTAAAGATCATATCGAGTATATTGATGATCAAAAATATTCAACTTATTATCTTCCATTAAAAGATAAGAATAAGCTAACCCTTATTGTGAGAGATTACATTGCAGGAATGTCAGATAAATATTTTACTCAAATATATGAAGTATTTAGGAAAGCCTCCTGAGATTACATCTGAAAAAATAGACCTTCAAAATTTAGCTTGAGTTCATTCATAAATCGAAGTTGGATTACACAGGAGGATAATAAGAATTTTTTTATACGGGGTTTTTTTGTTTCAGTTTCCCTAGGTAATTGAAATACAAATACCTTCACGGGGTTTAAAAAATAGTTTTTTTAAAAGTTTTTAAAATATCCTCCAATAATGTTTGTGTAATCCAATAAATTATAAAACCATTCTATAATAAAAATCTATCTCTAATCAATTTAATAAAAGAGTTAAAATTTGCTTAAATCCTAAGGATTGTCCTCATAATAAAGGGTAGTAAGATTTTTTAGAAATTAAACATTTTAAATAAATAAGTTCTTTCATTAATATAGCCCGGTAGTGTAGTGGCCAAGCATTTGGGACTCTGAATCCCGAGATTCAGAGCTGTTTCATACTCTGAAGGGGATACCACGGTTCGAATCCGTGCCGGGCTACTCCCTCTAAATTCTTATTAACCGGTTCTTTTTATAATATGATAACCAAATTTTGTCTTTATAGGTCTAGAAATTTGTCCAACTCGTAATTGAGTACATGCATTCCAAAACTCTGGAACCATATCACCTTTAGCAAACTCTCCTAAATTTCCACCCTTTTTTTTACTCGAGCATATAGAATAACTTCTTGCTAAAGACTCAAAACTTTCTCCAGATTGTAAATCCTCATAAATCTCTTGTGCTCTACTATATTTTTCAACTAAAATATGACTCGCTTTAATCTTGCTTCCTCGAATTGGGTCTCCCACACTACTTTGCGTTTTTACATCTTTTCTTTTTTTATGAAAATCTTTCCCATATTTATTCTTACCCATATAATCCATCTTGTAGTAAATTTATTTCTATTAAATCGCTACTTGGTGCCTTTTTCAGATCTTCTTAATTCAGCTCTTTTATTCATAATTTTTAAATATAATTCATTAGTGTTTTCTGGAGGAATATATTCCTCTTCTTTTTTGATAAGCGATAAAGCCTGCTCTGGACATGTAGGAACACAATTTCCGCAACCAATGCATAGATCACGAGAAACTCTGGCGATATCATCATTTACTTGAATTGCATTCATTTGACAACGATCTACACACGTTTCACAGCCGATACATAAATCTGGGTCTACACTGGCATAATAATTTGAATAAATTAATTCCCAAGGCTTTTCTAATTTCTTGAGATTTGTAATTAAATCACAACAACATCCACAACAACAACAGATAAAACTAGGATTTATTACATTACCCGGTTGAATTATTAAACCTTCTTTTTGTATGTTTTTAAGAATACCCAATGCTTCATCTTTAGAAATAAGTCGTCCCCAACTTAAATCAAGCGCATGATCAACTGAATCGTTTAAAACAAAACATACTTCACGCAGATCAGATTGTCTGCAAGGTTTTCCAATAAGATCTTTGCCTGTTCTGCAAATACAATCCATTACTACAATTCTCTCAGCTTTGTTAATAATATTTTTTAATTGATCATGAGTAGCAATATGGTGTTCAGGGGTAACACTTTCTTCAATCGGTATTGTTCTTAATTGGTTTATTTTAGTTACAACAACTTCGTCCCGAAAAGCCTCATCCATGTACAGTTCGAAATCTTCATAATATTCTTTTGTAAGGCGATTCTGTTGGTATTCAAACATGCCAACCGCCAAGAATGCGTTTTGATACAGTTTTATAGTTTTTTCGCCCTCTCTTACCCTCTTAATTCGTATTCCTCCCTTTTCATAAATATTATATAAAATTTCCGCTAATTCCTCTATGGAATTCACCTTTTTTTTAACCCTTCGATATATTTTTTCTATAGGTTCAGGAATAAATCTCAAATTTATAGCAATCTCTGCTTCTTCAGGAGTAAATATATATTCTAATAAACGCAACTCCACACCTGATTCCGTAGCAGGATATCCAATAGGCAATTTATCAAGGTGTTGTTGAAGTTTACGATAGATTTTGAGGGCTTCTTTATCAGTCAAAACTAAAATCCCTTTATATTTTAAATTTTTAATGATATAAAATTAGAATTTAGTTTAAATTTAATGCTTATAAGTATTTTAAAAAATGAATGTTTCAACTAATTCTAAGACAAGTTGAATTTAGTTGACTATTAAATATCTAAAATTTTTTAATTCTTTGATGCCATTGATTTCGACAACAAATTCTTGAAAATTTTGAATTTCTCCTTCAAATATGATGAAATTAATTACATTTTCTCCTTGAAAATGTTGATTTTTACTAATAATCTGATCATTATACTCTGATTCAATCTTATTTAATTTTCTTTGAACATTTGTATCAAGCGGAGCAACAATTATTAAATTTCCTATAATATTCTTGCTTGAAGGGGTGATATCACCGAAAGATTCAAGGTTTGAGATTTCCATAGTTGACATTAAACGCAATAATGCATCTCTAATTAATTTAGATTTATTTTCATATTGATTTTTCCTAACCAATTTATTTATGAATTCACGAAGCTGTTCATTTATACTAATGCTTATTATGGGTATTTTAAACACCTGACTGACAGAGTTATTATTTAATTATAATAAGAAGCACTTGAATATATAAATATTTATAAAAAAAAATTCTATGATGAAATTGCCCTTAACCTCATTTATTACAATTTTATTGCCCTTGCAATAACATTCTTGAACTTTTCAACATCTTGTACAAGAGTATCTGCATCAGAATCGCTAATTTTGTCATCTTTTCCATAATTATTCAATTGAGTCAACCAAAATTCAATTCTACCTAAAATAGCCTCCTTGTCACCTAAAATCTTTCTTAATCTAATGAATGTATCATGAAGTTTGTTTCTGATATTTTGAGCTTTCCACCTTAACATGCAATAATCTGAAACTTCAGCTAGATTTTGGGTAATTGCCATAACATCAATAGTTTTTTCTCGTTCCTCTGACTTAATCTTTCTTATAATGTTAATCTCTTCGAATAATATTTCAATAATTCTTGCTAAGAACCCAGTAAGTTGACCTGCGTTTCCACACCAAACTCTTACTTCAAGAGATTGACTTGCTTCTGAAACATAAATCCTTGTTATAATTCTTCCTCCTGTTACTTTTGCTTCAGAACAAAACCATGCTTCAGCTTCATAGTTTCCTTTACTATCACTCCCCTCATGAGATGTCACTGCACTAGTTTCAAAATTTTTTAAGGTTCTAATAGCAGCTCGAAAAGCCAATCGAGGATCCAAATCAGCAATCAAAAAAGCACGCGCGTCATTCGGTAAAGTCTGAATTGCTATTTGACAATCTTCAATTGAAGTCAAAGATGTGCAAACAAGAGGACATTTTATTTGTACTTCCTTTTTCCTGACATGAATTGTGTGAGATTCACCTGTGGCATCTTTGTATATAACTGTTCCTCCAATATTTGAAATACCACAGTATTTGAGCATCCGAAAGTGCATTAATGGTAACAATGGGTGGCTAATAAGTACTTATGACCGCTAGAAAAAGTAATAACCAGAAGCTAATATTTAAGTCAGATAATGGAATTAAAATTATTTTTACCTATAAAAATAAAGAAAAGCTTATACTTACAAAATAAATAAATTTCTTTTTTTTTTTAGGTGTGCTTTTATAATAAAAAAAGAGTAATTTAGGTTAGAAAGGTAGCTATTCTCCTTACTTCAACCCAAACAGGAAGCAAATCCATATAAAGTAAAATAATTATTATTCACTAAGTAGTGAAATTCTAATCAAGGTAAATGGAAAAAAGTCAAACTCATATTTTACAGATGATTAATAGTTGTACAACATTTGAGGTTTACTTTTAGAGAAATTTTATTAGCATCCTGAAAAATGACATGCCCAAATATCCTAATTTAAATATTTGGGGAGGATGGTTAGCTATGTGACACTACTTTGATCGCTAAAAAATAGCTAAAAATGTTGCACAATTAGATTCAAAAAAAAAAGATAAAGCATGGAAAGAAGAAAAGAAAAAGAATTTAAGCCTTAAGAAAATGCTTAAAAAAAGGAAGACCTAATGAATCCCGAATCTCATCACTTATGGTAATATTAAATTTTGATTCAAGATATTCTTCAATTTCACTAATCTCATACCTCCTCAGAATCTCAAAATATCGTTCTTCTAAATACGAATCTAACCATCCCTTTACCATCTCCTTAATTTGTTTTTTGTCTTTCTGCTGATCTTCTTTATGAATAAAGTCGGTAAGGATTTCAATAACAGTTTTCCTTCTTACAGTTAAAAATTTAAAACCAATACCCATTTACATCCTCTCCTCTGTTAATGAATCTATAATATTTAATTTAGATTGAATCCCAAACGGTAAATAAGTTAATTTCCAATCAGTAACATCGAAAAAACCTAATTTTAAAGCAATAAAAAGCATAACCCAGAAGTGAGGGCAAAATCCATTAGACGAACCTATGCCACAATCACAATCTCGCTCGGGATCGTTAATATTCTCATTATTGATACTCAAATAACATTCAGTCGTCCACATGGTATTAGGGTTTGCCTTTCCTTCAAATTGAGCCTCAATATACCCCTCTTCTCGATTTACAATTCGAAATGATACCAATCGCTCATTTCCTTTTTTATGAAGAATATCAAAAGCCTTATAAATGTACTTCTCAATTATTTGATTCTCTTTTTCTCTTAGAAACTCCCTCTGTTCTTCCTCACTAAGATTATTGCGAATGAGAAGAACTATATTTTTCTTGGTCATTCCAGAATACCCTTTAATTTTATAAGTCTTACAAATATTTCTAAGCTGGGGTAGAGTGAAGGCTTGAAGAATATACATAATGTAAGTATGATCATCTATGGAACGGGTATTAAAAATAGATTCCTTATATGCCAATAAATCATAATAATCGTTATACTTTAATTCAAATTCATAGGTAAATCCCGTAATAAAATGCTTAATTGTTAGACTTTTCTCCTCATCTTCCTTAAATTCTAAAATTTGGTTCTTTATACCTTGTGAGAGATGATTAAGATTTACATGCTCTTTTGCCTCAGAACGATGTAATATAACAAA
>JBHLLO010000089.1:0-9999 GCA_048885535.1 Candidatus Hermodarchaeota archaeon | reverse complement strand
TGTGGCAAAAAATCGGAAAATTCTAAAAAGCTACAAACTGGAAGAATTAAGTCAGCATATTTTGCATTTGGAGTTAAAAATAACTCCGTTTGAACAATAAAATCCAATTTTGGAAAAAATTCATTAATGACTTTATTACAATCAACACATTGATTCAAAAAGTTAATGAAGGCAAACCAGACAGCTTTTATCGGATATGGTTTTCCCTCAATTACTGCATTATACAAATTTAAAATACCTAATCTATGAAATGATGGTTTGTTAGGTATCGCTTTTAGAAAGGGATCCCAGTTAAGAACTGCAGGAAGATACCCGGAACTAAATGATGTAGATACATGACCACAGATCGAAGCTACTGTTGCTAAACTTCTTATTGATATATCTCCATGATAAGTTCTTGTAAATCCCATATATGTAAAAAAAGTTACTTTTTTTGTAGTACCAATTTTTTTAGCTAACTTTACTATTAATTCTGCTTTGACTCCTGTGATTTTAGAGGTTTTTTCGGGAGGAAATTTTTCAGCAAGATCAAACAACATCTGAAAAGCTGTTTTACATTTTATCCCATTAATATTATAATCACCTAGAACTGATGCCTTTTTTATTGTGGATCGTCTGACTACACTTACCTTATTTGATTCGTTGTCCCAGACCATATATGCGTTACCTTTCTTTTCTCCAACATCTTTTCCTCTCAACATTTTACCATTATCTATCCTTACTAAGTAAGCCCCATTTGTTTCATTTCTAATGAAGTTTGAATTATACAGTTTTTCCTTAAAGATGATATGCATAAGGCCTAATGCCAAAGCACTATCTGTACCGGGTTTAAGTCCTATAAAAACGTCGGCCTTAGATGCTGTAATAGTAAATCTTGGATCTATAACAACTACTTGAGTTCCTGCTTCTTTTGCATCTAATATTTTACGCATAGTTTGAAGAGGCATAGACTCTGCTGGATTTGTACCCCATACAATAAGTAGTTCTGGCCATTCACGTTGCCAAAATTTTCCAAACAAATAAATATATGGAAAGTGACTTCCAAAAATTATTCTACTACCACATGGTAGTCCTGCATCACCATAACCCCAAGCACTAACTCGGGTTGATTGGGTTAAACTTGCTAACCTTAAGTATGCTCCAAATTTTGTTGTCCCTGCTCCAGGTCCTCCTAAGACCCAAGCTATTGATTTCCATCCAAACTCTTCCGAAATTTCTTTAAAATTTTCTACAATAATATCATATGCTTGCTCCCAAGTTATGCGTTCAAATTTACCTTCTCCTCTTTCACCAACACGCCTCATTGGATATTTTATTCTATTGGGATGATAAGTAATATCTAAACTAGATAATCCTCTTAAGCAGATTCTTTTATCTTTTTCAAATGGAAATTCAGCTGGTTCTAGCTTAATTACTTTACCATTTTCTACATAAGCTAAGATACCGCAACAATCAATACCACAATGTGCTGGGCAAGCAGTTCTTACTTTTTTAATCTCTCGACTCATAGCTTTGTTACCTTATAACCAAAAAAGGGATTATTAAATTAAAATTAAAAAACCTAAAAGAAAAATGATTATTGCTACAATGATATCAATTTGATATCGAAAAATCTTATCTGTTGTAGTCTTTTCCTTTTTATCCTCTTTTTTCAAGTAAGTTTTCAAAGTTCCTATTCCAATTGATAAACTTTCTCTTATTCTTGGATACTGCCAAATAAATAAGATAGCGCTCCCAATTAATAAGGGAAGATACAGGTATAATAATAATGATATGTTCCAAATTAGATGAGAAAATAGGATATTATTTAATAAGGTGGCAATAATCGCAGGTAAAAGCCATTTTCTTCTAATGGTAACTAATGATAACACAATTCCTATTATAAATGATTCAATTAACCAAATGACTGGTGACCATGGAGCATAGTAAGAGCTTATGGGATCAAAGTAAAAAATTAGTGCCCTTAATCCAAAAGAAAGAGAGGAAATTATTACCGCAGACATCTCGAAGAAGTGATCACTTCCTCTCTTAGCTACCAAACCTCTATATATAGTCTCTTGAGAAATTACAATTGAAATTTGTACAATAATTAAGTATAATAAAAATAGTAAGTAATTAGTTTCAGATAAATAAGTATTAAACGGATCATTTACCAAAAATGCTAGTTGGTATGCCATTATATCTGGTACAAAATAAAAAGTCAAAAATTCTAAAGGTAAAATTATTAAAAAAAAGAGGAGAAATCCATAAAGAATTTGATATTTAAAGTTTTTTCGTGTAATCTTATACAATTTTAATTGACTTTCCATTGGGGTGAATTCTATCTTTTCTTTACCCTCTTGTATGAATTTCCCTTGAATCCATAAAATAAACAGAGTTATCATAAAAATAGCTATAGCTCTTAAAATGTAATAGAAAACTCCTAATAGTACTGAATCTACAAATAAAGGAAAAATGAAGTAGCGTAGAACTGCTAAAATTACAAATATTAAAATAAAAGCAAAGAAGACCTCTAAGAATAAAAACTTAAATCTAATTCTCCAAATTTGCTTTTTTTCTTTACTATATAATTCCGACATAATAATGATATTATTTTTAATAATTATTATTTTTATTAGGAGATAATCAATTAAATAATTATAATTAATAATATCAAATTTAATAAAAATGCCATTAAAAACCCCTGAAGAATATTTAGAAAGCATAAAACGCCCTGTGAATTTATATTTATTTGGCGAGAAGATAACTGAATTCTGGAATCATCCAATTATAAAACCTTCAATTAATACAGTAATGAAGATTTACGAGTTAGCTCAGGATGAAAAATATAAAGATTTAATGACTGCTAAATCTCATTTAACTGGTGAGATTATAAATCGGTTTACTCATATTCATCAGTCTAGCGAAGATTTAGTCAAAAAAGTTAAGATGCAGAGATTAATTGGGCAAAAAGTAGCTTCTTGTTACCAGAGATGCGTTGGATTTGATGCTGCCAACGCGCTTTACAGTATTACCTATGAGATAGACAAGAAATACGGTTCTATTTACCATGAAAACTTTAAGAAATATTGGATTGACGTTCAAAATCAAGATCTAATGGTTGATGGAGCAATGACTGATACAAAGGGAGATAGAAGTAAAAGACCCAAGGATCAACCTGATCCTGATGCTTTCTTACATATAGTTGATGAAACTGAGAATGGAATTATAGTTAAAGGTGCAAAAGTTCATCAAACAGGATTTCTTAACTCGCATAAAGCAATAATTATGCCCACTATTGCATTAAGATCAGGTGAAGAAGAATACGCTGTTAGTTTTGGTATTAATACAAATGAAGAGGGTATAACACTAATATATGGAAGACAATCTTGTGATACTCGAAAAATAGAAGATGGTAAATATGATATTGGGAATTTTAAGTATGGAGGTCAAGAAATATTTGTGGTTTTTGATAATGTGTTTGTTCCCAATAAAAATGTTTTCATGAAAGGTGAAATTGAATTCTCTGGAGAATTAGTTAACCGATTTGCTGGATTTCACAGACAATCTTATGGTGGTTGCAAAGTTGGAGTAGGTGATGTTTTAATTGGAGCAACAGCGCTAATATCAGAATATAATGGAACTGATAAAGCATCACACGTGAAAGATAAACTAGTAGAAATGACTCATTTAAATGAAACTTTATTTAGTTGTGGAATTGCTTGCAGTTCATTAGGGTTCCAAAGAGAAGCAGGTAACTACGAAATGGATATGCTGTTAGCTAATGTGTGTAAACAAAATGTTACTCGATTCCCATATGAGATAGGGAGATTAGCTGAAGACATCGCAGGAGGTATAATTTGTACTATGCCTTCTGAAGCAGATCTTAAATCAAAAGAAATAGGTCCATTAATTGAAAAATATTTAACAACCTGTGAAGGAATTTGTGCTGAAGATCGATATAAAGTATTACGTTTCATCGAAAACTTGACTATGGGCGTTGCCTCTGTTAGCTATAGAACAGAATCTATGCACGGAGCTGGATCCCCTCAAGCTCAAAGAATCATGATCGCACGACAGGCAAATTTAGAAGAAAAGAAGAAACTAGTTAAAGAAATTCTCGAAATTAAAGAATAAATTATTCCTTTAATACTTTATTTTGACTTATTAAAGGATATGCATGCTTTAATAAACTCGGTGTAAATTGGGGAGGGTTTATAGGGTCTTGATTTAAATTCAGGATGAAACTGAGTACCAACCATCCAGTGATCTTTACGGTTCAATTCAATACTATTAATTATTTTACCAGTTTCATCCCTACTTGAAACTCTCATTCCCTTTTGTTTAGCATCTTCAGAGATAAATCTTTCTATTATATGAAATCTATGTCTAAATCTTTCGAAGATTTCTTTTTGCTTATAAGCGCTATATAACTTTGTATTGGGCTCAATAATAATTTTTTGAGCTCCTAATCTCATAGTTCCCCCTTTTTCAGATACATCCCTTTGACTTTCTAAAAGATCAACTACAGGATATGGAGTATCTGGATTTATTTCAGTTGAATTCGCACCTTTTAATCCCAAATATTTTCTGCAAAATGAAACATAAAATAATTGTGCTCCAAAACAAATTCCTAAGAAGGGTATTTTCCTTTCCATTGCATATTCCGCTGAATATATCATCCCTTCAACTGCTCTTTCTCCAAAACCAGGAGTTAATAATATACCATCACAGTCTTCTAATTCTTTATCTAGATTAGTCTCTTCAGTAATATTGATCATCTTCAATTCTGGTCTATAACCTTGATGAGCAGCGGCATGTTCCAATGCATTATTAATAGAAATATAAGAATCCGAGATGTTGAAATATTTCCCTGGTATCCCTATTTTAACTTTTTTATCTGCTTTTTTATACATCTCCACCATTTTTACCCATTCAGAATACTCAGGACGCGAAACTAATTTTGCTTTTAAATCAATTAATTCGCACAAAATATCTCCTAAACCTTGTTCTTCAAACAGTAAAGGTAATTCATAAATTATTTCTAAATCTGGATTCGAAATAACCGCATTTTCAGGGATATTGGAATATAATGAGATTTTTCTTCGAATATCTTCATCTAAGAGTTTTTCACTCCTACCAATTATGATATCTGGTTGCAAACCCATACTCTGGAGCATCTTTACTGAATGTTGAGTTGGTTTAGATTTTTGTTGTCCAACTGCAGATGAATAAGGAACAAGAGTTACATGAACAAAGGCAGTACGTTTAGGATACTCCAATTTAAGCTGCCGAAATGCTTCTAAAAATATACTTGATTCTAAATCACCTACAGTTCCTCCACATTCGATTAATAAAACGTCTAGTTCTTCAGTTTCAGCTATTTGCATTAGTCTCTGTTTAATAATATCAGTTACGTGAGGAATCAATTGGACTGTTTTCCCTAGAAATTTACCCCTTCTTTCACCTAAAATTGTCGATAAATATATTTGACCAGAGGTAATATTATGAGACGGATGCATTTCAATACCGAGTATTCTTGAGTAAGTACCAAAATCTTGATCTATTTCAGAAATTCTATAGCTTCTCTCATCTGATTCAAATACGGGTTTAAATTGCCATACATCCTCAGTAATAAAACATTCTCCATGTTCAATTGGATTTAATGTTCCAGGATCGACATTTAAATATGGATCAATCTTCACTACAGACACTTTAAATCCACGGAACTGAAGAACTTTTCCTATACTAGCGGTGACTACTCCTTTTCCAATGCCAGACATGACTCCTCCAGTGACCATACAAAATTTTGCCTCGGAATTCATATATATCATCCTCTTTATTTACTAAAAATAATATCTACAAAAATAATAATTGTTTATTCTCTCTTATAAGGATTTCTAAAGATGGATTATCGTTAGGAGGATTAAATTTTTTTCCCACGAGTTTACGTAAAACCATTCATCAAACCTCGGGATGTGGACTATATATAGAGGTTATTCAACATTTTTGTTGTTTATTTAAATTTAATTGTATTAACGATATTTTTAGGGGATAAATAGACTTTTGGATGAAAAGTTTGAATCCGAGGTTACATTGAGTCCTAATCTTCTCAAACCAGCTTCATCTCCAGTGGTAGGGATGTGTGTTGAATGCATTTCACAACCCCTAAGTTCTTTAAGTTTTTCTATAGCTACTTTAGCAGAATGATTGAAATCAGCACTAATACTTAGAGTGATAAGAGTTTCTTCAAGATTAAGGCTCAATTGTTTAGAGTTGAAAATCTCAGACTTTAATAGGCTAATAGATTTTAAAATATTAGGAGAAAGAAGATGAATGTTTTTAGGAATGCTAGCTAACTCTTTAATGGCATTCAAGATTAAAGCAGAAGCGGCATGCATCAGTGGCGAATTACTACCAGTTATTACCTTTCCATTTTTCAATTCTATCGCAGCCCCAGCAAATACGCCTTCATTCCCTTTTCCTTTCTCTTTAGCATCTATTGATGCTTGTCGAGCTTTTTCCACTACTATTCGATCTAATACAGTTAAATTTAATTCTTTCATCAATAATTCTGCTCGCTGTACAGTCTTTTTATCTGAGACTCCCATTACGTATTCACAACTATATCGTAAATATCTTCGGATTAATTCTTGTTTTGCTGCTTGTTGTACCAAATCATCGTTTATTATGGCGAAACCTGCTTTATTTACGCCCATATCTGTAGGTGATTTATATACTAATTGGCTGTCCATAATCCTTTCCATAATTTTTTTAACTACTGGAAAAATCTCTATATCTCTGTTATAATTTACTGCAGTTATATTATATGCTTCAAGATGAAAAGGATCCACTTGATTAAAATCTCCAAGATCAGCAGTCGCTGATTCATATGCCATATTAACAGGATGTTTTAATGGTAAATTCCAAATTGGAAAAGTCTCAAATTTAGCATAACCTGCTTTCATTCCCTGTATATGTTCATGATATATCTGAGATAAACAAGTTGCTAGCTTCCCACTACCAGGTCCAGGTGCAGTTACAATGACTATCGGTTTAGAGGTTTGAATGTAAGGATTTGCACCATACCCTTCTTCACTAATAATTAGATCAATATTAGTAGGATATCCCCTAATAAGACTATGAGTATAAACTTTAATATTACGACGTTCCAGTTTATTCATAAATTGTTTTACAATTTGCTGTCCTGTGAAACGTGTTACGACGACTGCACATACATTAATTCCTCCCTCTCGAAGATCGTCAATTAATTTTAATGTATTAGTGTCATAAGTTATGCCAAAATCTGCACGAATCTTCTTTCTCTCTATATCCCCAGAATAAATACATATAATAACTTCAATTTTATCCTTTAGACCCTTTAAAAGCTTCATTTTTACATTTGGGTCGAATCCTGGGAGAACTCTTGACGCATGGTAATCATATACCAGTTTCCCACCAAATTCAAGATATAATTTGTTTCCAAATTGAGCTGCTCTATCTAAAATGCTCTTAGATTGTTCCCTTAAATATTTTTCATTATCAAAACTGATATTTTTAATAGTCATTTCATATAGATTAATTAAATTATTTTCCTTTAAAAATAGGATCTTTTTTCTGACCTATAGATTTTAAGGCTTCTCTAAAATCATGGGTTTTTAGTAAAGCTCTCAGGCCTTCATTTTCTAGATCTAATGTCTCCTCAAGGATACTTTCAAAATAGTTATGTAGTGTTTTCTTCATTAATTTAATTGACAAACTTGATCCTCTGGGAGGAATTAATTTTAATGCCTGTTCTCTCGAAAATTGCATTAATTTATCTTTTGGAAGGATTTTGTTTATTAATCCAAGTTTTAAAGCTTCTTGAGCACTAATTTTCTTTCCATAATAGAGTAACTCTTTGGCTTTCTGAAATCCAATGTATAACGGTAGGATAAAGTGGGATGCAAATTCTGCTATTACAGCGCGTCTTGCAAAATAAAAGCCTATCCATGCATCTTCTGCCATATAAATTAAATCAGCGCCAGCTAAGGGCATTGTAAAACCAGCACCGACAGCCAAGCCATTTATTGCTGCGATAATCGGTTTTGGGAAATTCCACATTCTCATACATAATTTCTTTTGGGCAAGATCCTCCAAATCTATGTTCTTCATTATATCTTGAGGAATTTTAGTAAACAAATTTAAATTAAAATACATCCCTGAAGAAAAAGAATCTCCCTTTCCAGTTATTATCAATACTCTCGCATTTTTATCAGTTTCCATATCATCAAGAATTGTGACTAATTCTAGAAACGTTACAAATGACATTGCATTTTTTCTTTCTGGAATATTTATAGTTGCAGTGCAAATTCCATTTTCTTCCTTTTCGTAAATTATATCCTGTATATCGTCCAATTTCATTTTTTGATCCCATATCTATAATCATCAACATTTATTCCATATTTTAAAAAATGTTTTCTAGTGTATTCTTCGTTATTTTTATTGATGTCTATCAACATTTTTTCAAATTGTGCTTGGTTCCTTCCTTTTAAATTTAATATGCTTAATACAGCCTTACTATCATAAATATACAGTTGATTTTTTTTAATACCTTCAATATATTTCTTAACTGCTCGAGCAGGGAGAATTGCTTTACTATGCATTTCTTTCAGTAGTGATTTAGAAACTTCTCTTAATTTTTCTTCACCATAAACATTAATAAGTTCTTGAGAATACTTAATTTTGCAACTCTCAAAAATGTTAGTTCGAACATATAAGGGTAAAATAACAGATACGTTTATTCCATAGCTATAAAGTTGTCCAAATAAAGCTTCCGACAATCCTACGACTGCAAATTTAGATGAAACATAAGGAAGTGGTTCAGTGGCTCCAATTACTCCTGCTGCAGAGGCAACATTGACTATATGACCATTACCGCGGTTAACCATTTGTGGGAGAAATACCTTTAAAGAATAGATTATACTCCATAAATTAACATTTAGCAAATTATTCCAATCATCTAAAGTGATTTCGAAAATACTTCCTCCTATAACAATTCCCGCATTATTAATCAAAAGGTCTAATTCTCCTAATTTAGAATGAAATTCTTCAGCAATGAGTTGAAAATCTTTATCTCTGGTCACGTCACATTTAGCAGAATACACTTGAGCTCCAATACTTTCTATATCATTTTTAACTTTTTCTAGGTTCTCCAAATCGATATCAGTGATAAATAAATTCATACCTTCTTGAGCTAAAGCTAAGGCGAATGATTTTCCAATTCCATTAGCAGCTCCGGTTATTAAGCAATTTCGATTATTAAGATCTTTCATGTTTGATAATATGTTTAAAGTTATTTAATAACTAGGTTATTGTATAATCGTCTAAAAGTTGGAGTTTTCTTTGCCTTAAACTATCAAAATCATAATCTTGTTCAAAGAAAAAGTCAAATGGGTCTTTAACATCTTCCATTAATGGTTTTGAATAGAAATTTTCATACATATATTCACCTTTTTCAGTTAATTCAATTATACCATCTTTCCTTTCATTTAATATGCCATCATTTATTAAATCTTGAATAACTGAATTGATACCATTTTCTTTAAAGATGTAAAGCCCAAAATATGATAATTCTGTATAAATCTCCTCCCCTTTCCTTAAAGAATTTTGAAATTCTTCATTTAGCTCTTTTGTTGAATATTCTGTTATTGGCTGATCCCTTAAAATTAATAAAATCCATTTAATAACAAACTCCTTGAAATTTTCTTCATATGACATTTGGAATTTCTCAAATTCTATTTCTTCTTCTTTTCCTTTAATAAATTCAACAATTATCTGGATGATTTCTCTAAGGATATATACACTAACTACTATTGCAATAATGGGATCAACGTAATATAGAAATGGGATTCCCTGAGACTTTCCGAATTCAGAAATAAGAGTACCTAAAATAACACCTACTGAGATAAAGATGTTGACTTTTGAATCTATTGCACTTGCGACTAATGAAGAATTTCTATTTTTTTTTCCAACAAAATT
>JBHLLO010000088.1:0-10022 GCA_048885535.1 Candidatus Hermodarchaeota archaeon | reverse complement strand
GATTCTTTAGGTGGAAAAATCTTCTTGATTAAAACTTTCAATGCGGATATATCATAAGACATATTTTTTCAGATTAAGGATTTTAAAATAATATCTTCTTAGAATTAATAATATTTCAGCAATTAAAAACTTTAAAATAAGAATCTTCTAAGAATCTTTTCAAGGTTTAACAATTATTTTAACACATTTACGCTCTTTCATAAGATGAAAACCAGTAGAAACCAATTCTTCTATTGGGATTGTTTTAGTAATTAATTTCTTTACTTCAACAACGTTGTTAGCAATTAATTCGATAGCGTCTAAAAAATCTTCAGCATCTCCTATATAGGATCCCATAATTTTTCTTTGATATCTTACTATATCATTAGGTTTAATCTTTGCTTCGGCACGATAATCTTGTCCAAAGCATACTAATCTAGCACCTGGAGCCCAAAAATCTAGCGCCATCTCAAAAGTCTCGGAAAGACCAACAGCATCAATAATCACATCTGCTCCATGTGATTCAGTAATCTTTATAACTTCATCTTTCACATTTTGAGAATGAGGATTTATTACGTAGTCAGCACCAAGATCTAATGCTTTTTCTCTACGCCAATCATCTATTTCAATAGTAATCAAATTTTTAATTGGATGTATTCTAATAACAGATTCTATGATTAAACCCATTGGACCAGCTCCAATTATAACTACATTATCAGATTCTCTGATATCGGCGATATTATGACAATGTATGGCACACGATAAAGGCTCCACTAATGCTGCTGCTGTCAAGTCGATGTCTTTTGGAAGTTTAAACACAGCATCTCTTGGAATAACTGAATATTTAGCAAAACCACCATTCTGAAATATCCCAAAAGTAGTACCTAATGCCAGATATTCACATAAATTTGAATATCCCCTTCGACAATTAATACAATAGCCACATTTTTCATTGGGATCTACAACTACTTTATCCCCAACTTTCAAATCCTTAATGCCATCCCCCAATTCTTTTATTATGCCTGTAAATTCATGACCTAAAATAATATTATCATTAGCAGGATGCCCTCCTTCAATTATCTTCAGATCAGTCCCGCAAATTCCACAAGATCCTATTTTAATCAGTATCTGGTTACTCTTAGATATTTCTGGTATTTTTACTTCTTCTAATTTTACAGAACCTCCATTATTCGCATTTTTATGAAAGACAGCCGCTAGCATCTTATCCATTTTAATCACCTTTATTTATATTCATTATTATTAAATTAAAAATTGAAGATTTAAATTTTATTAAGTTTAACTTGAATTGATAATTAATCAATTATCATATCTTAAAAAAATTGATGATATTATGAGTGAAGAAAATATACAATTGTATGGATATCGGTGGTTAGTACTAATATTATTTATGTTTACTAATATAACATTACAAATCTTATGGATAACTTACGCTTCAATAACAGTTGAAGCCGCATTTTATTATGGTGTAGCAGAATTAGATATACTCTTGTTGTCTTTAGTTTTCATGATTGCATATATTCCTGTTACATTCTTAGCGTCATGGTTAATTGATAAATATGATTTTAGAATTGGAGCAGGTGTTGGAGCACTGCTAGCTGGAATTTTCGGGTTTTTAAGATTTTTTGCTGGAAATAACTACATGTTACTTTTACTCTTTCAGATAGGAATTGCAATTGGTCAACCTTTTGTTTTAAATAGTATAACTAGGCTTTCAGCAAATTGGTTTCCTGAATCAGAAAGAACATCAGCAACAGGACTGTCACTAATTTCTCAATTTATCGGTATAATGTTAGGAGTATTAATAACTCCATTTATCTTTGAAGCACTTAACCTTGAAATGGTTTTATTGATATATGGAATATTAGCTTTGATTTCTGGTATGCTTTTCATTATTCTCGTGAAAAATAAACCTCCTACACCCCCATCTACTGAAATTTCTAAAGAAAGAGTTTTAATGGGTGAAGGTTTGAAAAAGTTATTTATAAATAGATATTTCATAATTCTGTTTATTACATTTTTCTTTGGCCTAGGAATTTTTAACTTTATCACATCATACATAGAATTAATTGTAATTCCAAGAGGATTTACTGCTGTCGATGCTGGAATTCTTGGAGGTTTAATGCTTGTCGGTGGAATAATAGGTTGTGTTATAATGTCAGTTTTATCTGATAAATATAAAAAACCTAAAATGTTACTCATTATTTCAGTTCTAGTGGCAACTGTATCATTATTCTTGATAACATTTTTCTCTGATCCAACTATATTATACATATTTAGTTTTCTTTTAGGCTTTGGAATTTTATCTGCTGGACCAGTAGCTTTAGAATATGCAGTAGATTTAACAAAACCCGTCCCAGAGGCCACTTCGAATGGTATGTTAATGATGATAGGTCAAATTGGAGGAATAATATTTATCCTCTTTTTTGAAGGATTTACTACTCCAATGGGAGATTATTTTCCAACCTTACTGTTAGAATCGATCTTTCTCTTAGTTACATTAATTATCCTTCTATTACTAAAAGAAAAATCAGATTAAATTTTTTTTTATTTTTTTTTGGAATAAGATTAATCTTTATTTTGAAACATAAATTAAATTAAGAGTATACAAATTTTAAGAGAGGAAAATGAAATCAGTTGAATTAATAGCAGAATGGGATCCAAAACCACATTTTAAGCTTGGATCCAAAGATATTAGAGGAAAATTGACTTATTTAGGCTCACAAGTATGGAGATATCCAAAAGTCAAGCTAGTTGAAAAATCAATTCCCAAAATCAGGGCTAATGAAGTACTCATTAAAGTAAAAAGATGTGGAATATGTGGTTCTGATGTTCATATGAATCAAACTTCTGATGATGGTTACATATACTACCCTGGATTAACAGCTTTTCCTGTAACCCTTGGGCATGAATTCTCTGGTGAAATAGTTGAAGTAGGGAGTAATGCTATTAACAAAAGAACTGGTAAGCTATATGAAAAGGGAGAACCGGTCACAGTTGAAGAGATGGTTTGGTGCGGTGAATGCAAACCTTGTTGTGATGGATATCCAAACCATTGCGAAAGATTACAAGAAATTGGATTCTCAATTGATGGTGCATTTGCAGAATATATCGCTGTTCCATCGAAACTATGTTGGAGTCTAAAAAAGTTAGAAAAAAATTACAATGATGTATGTAAACCAGGAAGTTTAGTAGAACCCACGTCTGTTGCCTATAATGCTTTGATTGAAAGAGGTGGAGGAATAAAGCCTGGTGAAAATGCAATTATTTTAGGAGGAGGTCCAATTGGAATAGCAGCTACTAAAATTTTAAAAACAGCTGGAGCTGCAATTTGTATTTTATCTGAACCCAATAAAACAAGAGCTAGATTAGCAAAAAAAGTAGGTGCAGATTATATTATTAATCCTCAAGAAGAAAATTTTGTAGAAAAAGTAAAAGAATATACTGATAACGAGGGCGCAGCATTGTACCTTGAAGCGACTGGATTACCTCATATAGTTACTGACGACATTCAAAATGCAATTTGGGAATGTAAAGCTGTTAATAGTACCGTCGTAATTGTAGCACGAGCGGAACAAAAAATGCCGATATGTGGAGAATATATCCAAGTTAAACGAGCTCGAATTGTTGGAGCTCAAGGTCATTCTGGTCATGGCACGTTTCCTAATGTAATTTCATCCATGGCTACTGGAATGGATTTAACTCCAATGATTACTAAAGAGATATCATTAGAACTAGTACCAGAAAACCTAACACTTTTGCAAACAGATCGAGAAAATTGTAAAATTTCTGTGAAAATTAACTAAAATGCGATTTACATTTCCATCCAAATTTAACATAATATATAATTCTAATTGAAATCCAGTTTTCTATATTAATCCTACAAAATCAACCTTAAATATTCTGATGAATTTCTGGCAACCTCTTCAAAAGAAGGTTTCATTATTGTTTCAATTGAAGCAAAACCATCATATCCACTTGTTTTAAAAATTCCCAAGAATGTTTTAAAATCAAAATGTCCACTGCCAGGGGCTCTCCTATTTGTATCTGCTAGATGAAGATGACCAACAAGAGGAGCGACCTCCTTTAAATCCTCCCATATAAAACCAGGCTCCTCCTCTAAGTAAATATGAAAAGAATCAATTAGTAATTTTAGGTTATCTGAACGAATTTCCTTTAACAATTCTAAAGATTGAGCGATTGTATTGAATGAATCGATCTCAAATTGATTTATTGGTTCAAAAAGAAGTTCAACTTCATTATTTTGGGCAATCCAACAGCATTCTTTTAAAGAGGATATTATATTCAATCTTTCTTTTTTGGGGTTGTTATTAAACCTATAACGTCCTCTTATCAACCCTATAATGACTTTTGATTCTGTTTCACGAGCAAATTCAATATAATTCTTCATTCTCTCAATTGCCTTTTTTCTGATCGATTCCTCGATATCACCAAAAGAATAACCAAACCTTAAAAAAGTACTTCCAGTTCCTAAGGCTGGAATTTTAATTTGATAAGATTGAACAACTTCTAATAGGTCTGTAACATTAATCTTCTCAGGTTCTAAAAGGCTTAATTCGATCCCATTATATCTGAGTGGTTTTAATAGTGCACATAAATCGGTAATTTTCTTAATAACTACTTCATTAGAACTCTTGGATTCATTCAACCCAGTAACTATACTGAGTAACATACAATTATTTTATTATTTGCCTCAATTAAAAAGTTTAACAGAGAGACAGAATTAGATTTATTAATACAAAATTAATTTTAAGGGTGAAAAATATTGGGAAAATGGAATTTACCCCCTAAAGGCGGACATTTAGATCTTGCTGATGGAATATACCTTCAAAATATGAACATAGTTGAAATTAGGGAACGTATTGAAAAAAATGACTTGATTATTATTCCTGTAGGATCTACTGAAAATCACGGACCTGCTGCATGTATTGGTGAAGATACCTTTTTAGTAACCAGAATGGCTGAATTAGTTGCTCAAAAAACGGGATGTACTGTCGCTCAACCTATTTGGTATGGATCTCATCCATATCATCATATGGGCATGCCAGGTACGATAATTGTACCAGAAGAAATATTTAAAGGGCTCTTAAGATCAGTAATTGCTGGTTGCTGGAACATGGGATTTAGGAAAATGATATTGCTTAATGGTCATGGTCAAGAGTATGTTATTCCTAGTGCAATTCATGAATGGGCAAAAAATTATCAATTACCAGCCCTTATTTGTAATGTAAATTGGTATCATGCTATTCCCGAATATTGCAAGGATCGAGAACATGGAGGTCCTTTTGAAACTCCATTTATTCATGCAGATGAGGCTGAGACATCTTTTTCAATGACTTTATTCCCTGAAATGGTTAAGGAAATAGATAGTTGTGAGGATAATAAAGTTATCGGATGGATACCCGAAGGACACGTTGATAAAGCTGGAAACATTTACCAAAAACCAATTCGATGGTATGGACAGGTAGGGTTCGGACCAATTGAGGTTGCAGCGTATCCTGAAGGGCATGTAGGATGCCCGAGCAAAGCTAGCTTTGAAAAAGGGAAACCTGGAATAGAAGCTTTTCTAGATTATCTAGAAACGTTGGTTAACGATATTTTAAAAACTTTTCCTCCAGGAACATTACCACCAATAGAGGGGATTACACAGAGAGATCCAAAAGTGATTGAGTCTTATATAAAGGGACCTTTAAAAGGAGGAAAAAGTATTTATGAATTAAGATATCCTCCATAAAATATTTTTTCTTATTAAGTGGTATTAATCGAATTATTAATTATTTTGAAAACTTCCTTTACTCTTATCTGATCAGCGGTCAAGAGTATAATTAATTTTTCTACGATTTTGATTGATAAAATATAATAATTATCTGAATGAATAATATTAAAATCTGGGCTGTGTAACCCGATGGATTCAGCAGTATCTTCAGCCAATTCATAAAGTTGTGATATATTAAGGGAAATTGATGCTTTATTGAATTCTTCCTCATTTATATATGATTTAATTACCGCTCCATTTTCAGAAGATATTAAAATAAAATAGACTGACGATCCTAATTCACTGATTAAATTCCTTAAAATTAAGTCTAAATCTATTAAAATCGTCATTGCTATATATTTTATATCTCAAAACCTTATATATTTTTGGTAAGAAAAGATTAAGGCAATAAACTTTACTTTTAGTTCGAAATTTGCCTTTTTGGATGATACAGGAGAATAAAAATGCAACTTAGAAATTAAATTATTAAGTAATTATCAACAATCCGCTCAAAATCTCCGAAAGGTGTTACATCTCCGTTAAAATCTTTTAAATTGGTATTAAAAAGCTCCATAAACTCATCAGCAATCAATTCTATAAATCTCTTAAGATTCTTTGATTCATTTTTTTTATCTATAAGGTAAGCAAAAATTACATTATCTCTTACATGTACAAAAAATCTTTCATTTTCAAAATTGATTGCCTGAAGACTTTCTCCAGATTCTCTTCCTATTACTTCTTTTGAAAATGCTAAGATCGCTGATATAAACCCGCTTACTTGGATATAATTATCAGCTAAAAATTTTTTTTCCTTGTTAATCTTATTGAATAATGAATGACCACTATTATAAATTATAAATAATGCTGATATTCCCTTCACACAAGGAATGATTTTATTACAAACGCGATTTAGTTCTAGAGTAGAAACATTTGAACAATAACATCTTAGCAAAATATTCGAAATTGAGCACAAACTTTCATATTTAATTAATTTATCTTTTTCATTTACATAAAAAATAGTTATAATTTCTCTTTCTACTTCATAAAAGTGAATATAAACCGTAAAGCTCCCTAATAAGTCTATGATTTTTCCTTCTCGCTTTTGAATAATTTCATCCTTATATAATTTAATTAATTTATTCAGAAGTGGGGTTCCCATCCCCTTATGTAAGATTACATTATGATTTCTAGGCGTTATTGACACTAACCCTAAGCCTAACATTTCTAAAGGATGATGCCCATCTATTATTTCAGGAATAGAGTCTTCTAGTATAATCATTATGTTTTGGGATTTATTATTGTGTTAATAATTTTTTTTCTTTGCTAACAAATAAATATTATTTTTGCATTTATAAACTTTTGTGTTAATAAAAGCCATTTGTGTACAAAAAAATGATCTATTTGTGCTAATTAAACTCTATTATGAGATAAGAAAACAGAAATGAATTTAAATATTTAAATAATAGTACAATTTTGTTTCATTAGCACAAAATAATAAATAGCCTTTCTAATCAAATCCTCATAATAAATTGATCTAATAATTTGTTATAAAAAATTATTGCTAAAAAACATATATAATACCATATTATTCTTAAAAGATAGCCTAGGCAATTCATTAATTTGTAAATATATATTTTTTTAGTGTAATCCTAAAAAAACTTATATACAATAATATCAATATTACAATCTATACTAAATTTAATTAAAAAAAGAAATCTAATGAGAGATAAATATGGGAAAAACACTTGGTATTATTGCTTTAATATTTGGTATAATTGGAGTAGCTCTTTTAATTGTAGGTGTTTATGTTAGCTATATCTTTATGGTACTCTCACCATTCATAACTACACCAATTTTTCTTTTAATAATATTAGGATTTCTTCCAGTAGCCTTTCTTGCAGTAGCGATAATCTGTGGAGCAATAGGAATTAAAAAGGATGATTCACGTGGTTTAGCAATAGCAGGATTAGTGATAGGAACTCTTGGATTCCTTCCCTTTGTAGCTATTATTATAATGAATATTGGGCCTGGATTCATATTCTTTTAAATAAAACCAAATTAAATCTCAAATTTCTTTTTTTTTAAGAATTTTTATATTTAAACCGGCTATTTACTCTATGTTTCTAGAAAAGCGGGCCTAGCAGGATTCGAACCTGCGACATCCCAGTCCGAAGCCGGGCACCCTTTCTGTTAATTTCATCAATAGGAAATCAAATCCAGACTAGATTATAGGCCCTGATATAGGGACTTATAAAGTATTAGCTATAATAATCTCATATTTTATTTCTAAAAAAAATTTCTATATTTTTTCTCATAAATGTTCCAAGCAATTAGAATATATTTTTATTAGGTTTTTTGCTATCATAGCATCAGAGAAACTTCCATCAAATTCAATAAAACCCTTCATATAAGCTTCTGCGGCATCCATCTCTTTAGTAAATATACGTTTCAATGTCTCCTTCATGAGAATAAAATGAATGGTCCTTCTTTTTTTAGTTACAGGTTCATAGAAACTAGTATTATATGTTAAAATTCCATCTAAGCTAGTAATCCAAATATTAAAATCGATGTCTTTCAGATAAAGATGGAAGGTCATGTCTCCAAACAATCTTAATTCGTCTTGAAAGTCTTTTGATTTGTTAGCAATCTTTACTCCCACGCTCATTAATTTATCAATATTAGTCTTGAAGGCATCATCGGTTAATTGTAACGCATTTAACATTGAATGGAGTACTTTAGAATCCGTTGTCATCTCTTAAAATCAATCTATAAATATGGAGATTATTATTTGAATTAACTCATGATCATTTAAAAATTCGTAATATATATTAGGATATAATATAGCGATGATAATCGTTATTCAATTAGCAGAGTGATTCTTTTTTTGGATATATTTAAAAAACATGCGAAAAAGTTTTACATATCTTAAACCTTGAGTTAGATCGCCTTCGACAATAAGCTTTCCTCTCATAAAGGCATCCGTACCGCTAATTTCCCCCTTTAAAATCTTAATTACCATCTCTGAGGTGTAATTCATCCTAAAAAGAGCATCTGGATTATCTCCTTTTTGATAATCCATTTTTCCGTTTGCTATTTTTAACCAATAGCTAAAATCTACATCTTTAATATAAGTTTGATAAATATCATCAAATCCTACAAGTTCTTCTTTGAGCTCTTCTGCGGAATTAAAAGCTTTTACTCCTATTCTGATGATTTTATCTAAAACTTTCACAAACTGCTTTTTATCCTTTTCCAAAACTTCTAATAACGAATTAATAGGATCATTAGCAGCCATAATTCTATTACAAAATCTAAAATTCTTATACCTATAAATGATTATCTTTTTCCTCGTATTTATTTGTTTTTTATCCCTATTTATTAAGATCTAAAAGTGTAGATTCTTCATAATTTTAAAGAGAAAAAAGAGAGCTATGAAATGTGAGAATAAAATTTTTATACTTTTATTTATTTTTTCTGATATAAAACTATAAATTAAGCCCACATAGTGTAGAGTTTATCTTTATTTAAAAGAAGCGCAAAACTCGGTTCAGCATTCGGGACTGTCACTCCTGCGACGCGGGTTCAAAGTAATGTGTGTTTTCCACATATGAAGAAAATCCCGCTGTGGGCGCCATTTTTGATTATATTAATATACTAAGTTTTTAAAAATCAAAAATATTTTAAGTATCTATAAAAACTTTTTGCTAATACTTCGTTAAAAAGTTCAAAGTTTTTTAAATCAAAAAGAATTATCTAAATCACAATTTTAAAAAAATTCAAAATATAAAATTTTAGATTTAAAGGGTTAAAAAATAAAAAAAGGTTGAAAAACCAAAATGGTCGATCAAGCATTAATAGATGAAGTTAAGGAAAAATTAGACGCAGGAGCTGCTGCGACTGATATAAGCTTTGCTTTGAAAATGTATGAACTCTTCAAGCAAATTGCAGAAGAGAATGAAGATTTGAAAGAAGAATTAGAAGATATGGACATTACCGTCCAAATGATTGTTACTGATGCTGACACGAAAGCTTGGATGAAAGCCCATGACGGAATACTCGAGTATGGAGAAGGAGAAGTAGATAATCCTTCTTTTACCTTTTCTGCTAATAAAGAAGTTGCATTAGGCCTACTCTTCGGAGAAGTTGACGCAACAAGCGCTTATATGGCTGGAGACATAACTGTAGAAGGTAACCTTCAAGATGCCATGGCATTTCAAGAAATTATTGAATTAGCCATCGAAGCTTTTGA
>JBHLLO010000087.1:0-10178 GCA_048885535.1 Candidatus Hermodarchaeota archaeon | reverse complement strand
CATTGTCCAAGTAAAATTGTTTTATTCATTCCAGGCGTAGGTGGTACTATTTTTCCTGTTAGAATTTCCACATTATCGAAATCTTCTCCTTTCCAAGCTTCCTTAATCGCAACTAAAATGACTCCATTATAAAAACTACAAAATGTACACATAGTTTCGTCATATTTTGGATAACTAATACCACCTATTCCCGCTCTCGCATAAGAAAGAGGCAAAGTATCATTATTTTCATAAATAAATTCCCAATCGTGATGTTTTGCCATTTTTTCTATAGGTTCCCCCTCTATTTCAATATCAGATAAATCTATGGTTCGATTTCTATCTTTAGCTGCTTGAACTAAATGAGGAACATCTTGAGGGTTAATGCCTAATAATTTTGCTCCAACTATATCAGCTGAGAGGATATCAGTTGAAGCTAGCAAAACATTACTTCGATGAGCTTTACCATCAAAAGTTGGTCCTCTTTCAAGTGTATAAATTCCATCAATAATAGTAAGGTTTGGAGGGATTTTATTTGCCAACTGAGCTACGTTATAATGCAGGTTAAACTTAGGATCAGCACCATGAAATTTTTTACGTGAAGCTATATTGATCAGCCCTTTTAAATTCTTAATTCCCAAGCTTACAACACACTGAGCATGAGTTTTTAGGACGGGAATATCAATTAAGAAATCTGAATGAAGCATATCAGAATTCATCTTAACAGAGACTCCTTCTCGGAGTTCTATCTTTTCAAATGGACGATCAAAAGTATCATATAGTTTAACGCCATATCTTTGCTTAAGGAGATTATATCCCAGCTTTTCAAAAGCATCTTTAGGTGTTTCCCTATCGTCGGGATCATCGGTAATTATACCTTCTCCAATTATTATATCTTTTACACCATATTCATTTAACAACTTCACAACATCTTCCACTACTCTTGAAGTAGTAAGCATCCCCCATTTTGGAAAATCACAATGCCTATTCCAATATACTAAGTTAGGTTTAATGAATATTTTTCCATCAATAGGTATGTCTTTAAATCCATCTATCATTTCTATAACTTTACTGACTGAATCTAGTGGTTTTTCATACTTTACTATGGAAACAGTTGTTCTACTCAAAATAAATACACTTTTAATTTTAATTATTTATAGTGATTTGAATATTTAGCACATTAAAAATTAATTTATTCTAAAAAAAAAATTAGGTTTTAGATTGAAGGCAAATTAAGTTGATTTTTTATAAATTATTGCGGCAATAATATCAATAATTCCACTTATGATATATAAGGGTAATAAGATTGGAAAATAGATTATTATACCCGGAGAATAAAAGAGTACACCTAATAACATTAATATTGGAATAGTCCCACCAACTATACATTGAGTTGTAGCTGTAAATCTACCTATACGAAGGCTCTGTCCTACTTTTTTCTTAAAAGAACTATTAACGGCAATAATCATTAATAATATATGAACAACTCCAATGATGATAACTAAAATACCTACAGCAAGTTCTAACCACGGTATAAATATGAAAGATATTATCATAGGAATAATACTTATTAAACAAAGAATTCCTGTTATTTTATTTAATTTCAATTTATATACCTCTTAATTTGATGGATTTATCAAAAATATTTTATTAATATTCATTGTATACATTTTTAAGATTTTCCTTTCCATTCTTCATGTAAAATACTCATAACAATATCATCATAATATTTGCCATTTTTAAATGTTGCTTGCCGTTTCCTCCCTTCTTCAATAAATCCAACTTTCTTATAGCATTTAATAGCGCGTGTATTAAATTCATATACCTTTAAATCTATCCGGTTGAGATTCAAGGTACTAAAGCCATAATCTAGTAATAAACGTAATGCTTCAGGTCCATAGCCTTTTCCTTGGTTTTCCTTATCACCAATAAAAAGACCACATGTTGCAGATCTATTTACCCAGTGTATATCTTCGATGCCACAGTTACCTATTAACTTTTGATTATCTTTTAATAAAATTGAGAAGATTATAGCATTTTCTCGCTTCTTGAGATTATCGAACCAATCTTCCTCCATATCTTGAGTGAGGGGGCGATATCCGGTTAAATATTGAGTAATTTCAGGATCATTTAACCATTTAAGGAAGCTTTCAATATATTCCCTCTTAAGAGGAGCTAATTTTAATCTCTCACTTTCGAACATAGATGATAATATTTAATAAAAAAAATAAATCTTCTTCAAAGCTTTAAGAGAATTTAAAAGAAAACTTTTCTCTTTCTAAACAAATATTTAAAGAATTCAAGTCCACCAATGCAAATCAATGAGATCAAAAAGCATACTAACCAATCTAATCCGGTTAAGTACATAAACATAAAATTTATTCCCCAAGATGCTAGCGTGACTTGAACTCCAGGTATATACATCAAAGCAATAAAAAGACCAAATAATAAACCAATTAAGAGGTACATAAACTTAGTACTATCTTCTTTAATACTTCTAATTAACGATTTATTTGGTCTTCTAATTTGATACACGAGAAATGACTCACAAAAGAATAGCGTTACCATAAGCATTGTAAGAGATTTTGCTTGAGAAAGAGTGACATCTCCCGGAGTCACCATTCCTGAATAGAGATAAGCATCGTTAAAAGCACCAAATTCATAGTTTTCTAAAAATACAGGATAACATCCAGTGATTACCGTAAAATAAGTGATAATCATACACACTGCCAATAATACCCCAAAAATAAATAAAAGAAAAAGTATATTCTTTGAAAGAATCTCTTCCCCATCACGTGGTTTTTGTTTCATGACATCTTTAGGAGTTTTGTCAAAAGTCAAAATTAAGCCCGGAAATACGTGAAGAGTTATTGACAAGAAAATCCATTGGAAGTAAAAATAGGGAGAAACGGGATTAGTTCCTAAAAAGTAGGGTAATCCTAAAATTATGGCTAAAATAAATTGAACAATTCCTTCAAATACATTTATACAAATATAGAAAAATACCACTGCACGAATTCTAGAGAATATCCCTCTTCCTTGTTCGATTCCTTTTACAATAGAGTTAAAGGAATCATCACTAATAACCATGTCACTTGCTTCCTTAGCAACATCAGTTCCCTGTATTCCCATAGCTATACCCGCATCTGCCATATTGAGGGCTAAAGCATCATTTACACCATCCCCGGTCATAGCAACTACTTTCTTAGCATCTTGGTATTTTTCTATTATATCCTCTTTGTGCTCAGGAGAAACTCGTGCAAAAACTTTAATCCGATTGAAGTCATAGAAGGAATCAATGTCCTTGATATCCTTTCCCTCTAGTACTAAATCGTCATCTTCCTTTATTATAGCTATTTGCTTTGCTATTGCTTTAGCAGTAGCAGGTGAGTCCCCAGTTATCATTACAACATCAACCCCCGCTTCATAACATTGAAGTACGCTTTCTCTAACGCCTTCCCTAGGAGGATCTAGAATTGTTACAAATCCTATATATATCATTTCGGATTCACATAATTCTCGGCTTTTGTCTCCTTCAGAAGGCAAGTCATCTAATTTCTTATAACATATGCTTAGGATACGATATCCTTGTTGTGCGTATAGATCTGCAATTTTATTTACTTTATCTTTGATCTCATCAGTGAATTCAACTTCTGTATTTTTATATAAGACTTTCTTACATTGTGGCATAAGAATTTCACTCGCTCCCTTTGTGAAGGAATAATACTTTTTATCTCGCTTATAAATCTTTGTCATCCTTTTCAATTTAGAATCAAATGGGTATTCCTTGATATACTCAAAATCATCGAGCATATAATCACCCATACCCTTTTGAAAGAGTACCATTAAAGCACCTTCAGTTGGTGAGCCTATCACATTCCAATTAGGTATAATTTTCCCAGAGATTTCAATTTCACTCTTAACCAAGGCAGAATTATTATTTAAAAATCCTGATATTAATAATAATTTAAGTTGAGGATGATCTTCAATATGTTTTATGTAAACTGGGTTTTTAGGATCATCAGTTAAAATAATATCGCCATCTGGATTATATCCGCTTCCAGTTACTTTGTAGTTAGAGCCATTAGTCCATACGTGTTGTATTGAATGTTGGTTTTTTGTTAAAGTACCGGTTTTATCTGAACAAACAACGCTCACCCTACCTAAACTATCGACAGAAGCAAGATTTCTTATTATCACTCCATGATGTGCCATCGTTAGAACTCCTGTAATCAAAACGATAGTAACTAGCAATGGAATGTTTATTGGCATTAAATCTAATGCTGAGTTAAGACTTTCCACAATTGGTAATTCTAAAAAATTACTACTAATCCATTTAATTAATAAAATTATCAGCCAAGAAACAATTACGATTAAACCCAACCATTTTCCAAAATTATTTAACTTCTTTCTGATTGGAATATCACTAGTTCCAGCTTCCTCTAAGCCCTGTGAGATTTTTCCTATTTCTGTATCTTTTCCGATTTTTACTGCGATGGCAGTTCCATTACCAGTTGTTATATAAGTCCCATAAAAAACCATGTTTAAACATTCTCCAATTGAAATATTTTCTTTTGGTAATATCTTATCTTCTTGAAATTTCTTTACAGGTTCACTTTCTCCACTTAACGGAGCTTCATTCACTTCCAAGTTAGAAGACCTTATTATTCTTCCATCTGCAGGAATCCTATCTCCTTGTGTTAATACGAGGAGATCTCCCACCACTACTTCTTTCGTTGGAATATCAATTTTTTCTCCATTTCTAATAACAGTTGTTGTTGGCGCTGTCATCTCTCTTAAAGCTTTTAACTTTTTTGTTGCTCGATATTGTTGAATAATTGCAACAGCACAATTCAAAACAACTATTACTAAAGTTATTGTTATAAACATTAAATTACCCTCAGTACCAAAAATTGCTGCTAAAAATAGGATTAGGGCTCCGATTAAGTATATTACTATTAACCAATTAAATAATGGCGCCAAATATATTTTTATAAAGCCCTTTGAAACTTTAGGGATTTCATTAAAGCCATATTTTTCTAATCTACTTCGAGCTTCTTCATTCGATAATCCATTAGTTGGATTAGTTTGAAATTTGGAGTATATTTGATTTAACTCCATAGAATAAAATGGGTCTAACGATACAGTCATAAGGCTATTCTCTCCCGCGACTTTTAAAAATTTTCTAATATATTATGATAAGATTAAATCATTTTAATAGATAGACAATAATAACAATTATTTTTATTTTATTTCTTTTTGAATTAATAAATTAGGATATACTTAAAATGGTAGAATAATTAAGAATTCAGTTTTGAATTAGGTTTTATTTTCTCTCTAACTTTTTGAATTACTTTATTCCAGTCAATATATACTAATAAGAATAAAATAATAATTGAAGCGGCCCAAACTAATGAAGTTTGTAAAACCTCTAAAGGGGAACTAGGAGGAATGATTCCTGTTCTAGCAGCTTCAATATCTATACCGAATAAACCAAAAAGAAAAATGCCTAAAGGAGTCTCTGCTAACCAAATGGGTAGAGCACTACATAAAAAACACAAGATAAATTTCCCCAAAAAGCAGTATATCAATGTTTTTACAAGACTATATTGAGCAAGTCCAAGAACAATTAAAAAAGCATCATCTGGAAGTGGAGTTGCAGCAAAAATGAAGATCAATATTGGAGCCCATCCTTTCTCCACATATTTTTTCATTCGGTTCATACTTTTAGAATCACCAATGAATTCCTTTGAACTACGTCCTATTAACCATGCACTAACTTCTCCTAAACTTGCTCCTAATCCGGCTACAATACCAATTAAGATTGGGTTTACACCAGGTATAACTGCGGATATCACAATCAAAGCAACAACATAAGGAACTGGAAAAATAATTGTGAAATTACCAAAAATACTTATAAAAAATATACCAAGATATATTCCAATGTCCCCGAATTCATTGTAAAACCACATAACAGTATTGGCAAGCCACTGACCAAAATTAATATTTAGTAATGCTAAAATAATAAACAAGATTAAAATGGCGGCAATAAAGATTATTCCACCATATTTTTTTAATAGGCTAAACCGTGTAGGGATTTTAATATCATTTATTTCATTCATTAATTTCCCTTTTCAATGGACAATTTAAAATCTAATGTTTTTTCTTCTTGCCACAAACTTTACTACTTCAATTCCGACAATGCCTGGTAGAGATAATAAGATACAAATTAACCAATCTGATGGGCTAAGAAACATGAAGTTAATTTGGAAATTAAGGACATCATTTACAAAATAATTTATAGGCGCTGAAAAAATAATATGTAAGACGTGCAATGCTAAAGTGAAAAAGCAAATAAGAAACAATTTCCAACTAAATTCCTCCTTAATACTTTTAAAAAGTGACTTATTTGGTCTTCTAATACTCCAAATAAAGTTGGTTTCTACTATGAAAAGAGTAGTTATAAACATTGTCCTTGCTTTTTGGGCCAACTCTATTGATCCTGGATAACTTAAATTAATATTATATGAATTTAATGGAATTAGGTTAGCTAAAGTTAATTGTAATGCTAATACTAAACCTAAACCCATAAGGAAAGCATGAATTAATAATAAACCCCAGATATTTCTGTTTAATATTTCTTCACTATCTCTTGGAGGTTCAAGCATTACATCTTTAGGAGCTTTATCTACAACTAATGCTAAAGAGGGAAGTGAATGAACTATTCCAAAAATATAAATGTGCTGCCACTCGGAACTAAATAATTGAAATATTCCTGGTGGTATAAATTCATAGCTAAAGAAGATCAGAGCTTCCATTATATTCAAACATATAAAAAAGTAGACTATAACTCTGATTTTAGCAAATAAGCCTCTCCCAATCTTCACTCCCTTCACTATTGAAGTGAAATCATCGTCAGATATTACTAGATCTGCAGTTTCTTTCGCTACATCAGTACCTGTAATCCCCATAGCTATTCCAGTATTTGCCAATTTAAGAGCTAAAGCGTCATTAATCCCATCTCCAGTCATAGCAACAATCTTGTTAGCATCTTGATATTTTTTAACTATAACTTCTTTATCTGACGGAGACACTCTTGCAAAAACTGAAACTCGGCTAAATTCATTGTCTGGTATGGAAGCTACTTCAGAACCTTCAATAACCAAATCGTTAGGTTTAAAAATTCGCATTTGAGAGGCTATTGTTTGAGCTGTATTTGGATGATCACCCGTGATCATTTTAATTTTAATACCTCCAGATTCGCACTCCTCTACTGATTCCTTAACGTAGTTGCGTGGTGGATCCATTATTGACAAGAAACTCAGAAAAGTCAACTCTTTTTCAACAGTTTCTCTTGTTTCTTCAATCTTATCTTTTAATGTTTTATAAGCAACCGCTAATGTCCTATATCCTTGTTTTGCTTTAGCTTGTATTTTTTCCAATAATTCATTTTTTTTGTCTGTGGATAATACTTCTACTGTTCCATTAATCTCAATATTATTACTAATTTCTAATATCTTTTCTGGAGCCCCTTTGGAGAAAACATAATTAATTTCTTTGTCATCATTTAACCTACATATCGTTGACATTCGTTTGACATCGGAACTAAATGAAAATTCCCTTACTTTTTCATAAGCTTTTGTAAGATCATATAAAACGTAACCTGCTTTTTCAGCTAACGTTAATAGAGCTGCTTCTGTAGGTGATCCTAACGCTCTTCTAACTGCTATTTCTTTAAAATCTTTATGTTTAACTTTTACATCTTCATAGATGAGTCTCGCATTATTATTCAGTACACTTGATTCAATGAATTTCTGAAATGTTTTGTTATCTTTTAAATTTACAACTGTACCATTATCTAATATTTCACCCTCAGCTTCATAACCTGAACCTGTCACGCAATATTCTTTATTATTAATAAAAAATTTATCTACTTCCATCTCATTTCTAGTTATAGTTCCAGTTTTATCTGAGCAAATCACAGAAACCCTACCTAAGGATTCAATTGCTGAAAGATTTTTTATTATTACTCCACTTTCAGCCATTTTAAGGACTCCTGTGATTAAGACCAAAGTGGTTAATATAGGTAAATTTATAGGCATAATATTCATTGACCTAAGGATTGAACTAATTAATGCTTCACTAACATAATCTCCATATAAAAGTCCCTGTAACCCTAAAAGCGTGAATTTATAGATAATTAAGGTTATGAGGATCAGAATTACAATACTTCCTAAAATATATCCTATTCGGTTTAATTTTTTAGTCAGAGGGATTTCTTCTATACTTCCCATTTCATTCAGTTGATTAGAGATTTTCCCAATCTCGGTATTAATACCTGTTCTGGTCACTAATGCTTTTCCTCTTCCAGTATTGATGTACGTCCCCATGAATACCATATTAAGTTGTTTTTGTATTGGTAAATCCCCATTTCGTAGTACTTCACTATGCTTTTCAACTGGCTCGCTCTCACCAGTTAAAGGAGCTTCATCAATTGTTAAATTAGTATCAGTAATTATTCTACCATCAGCAGGGATTTTATCTCCTTGTTCTAATAATATAATGTCTCCTGGGGCTAATTCTCGAGTTGGAATTTCAAATTGAACACCATCTCTTAGAACCTCAGCTTTTAACGCGCCAATTTTTCTTAAAGATTCAAGAGCTTTTTGTGCTCTAAATTGTTGAATTATTACTGTAATTGAATTTAGGAACACGACTATAAAAGTTATTACTGTTGAACCAGGTGAGCCTAAAAAGAATACAATAACTCCTGCAACTAATAAAATAATAATTAAAAAATTGAAAATAGGAGCTAGGTATATCTTCCAAATCGACTTTTTAATTCTGGGTAACTCATTATATCCAAACTTAGAATATCGGGTCTCTAAATCAGATGATTTTAAACCTTTCTCAGTATCAGTATTAAATGTTTTAATTAGTTCTGTTATATTTTGAGAATGGTAATTTGAATAGGAGATTGAAATTTCTGACATTGTTTCGATTTAAACGTTATTGCTATTATAGAATAATTATAATTATAGAATTAAACCTTATTAATTAATCATCCTTTAAACGAATGATTAATTATGACCTATTTATTTTAGGATCTCCTAATATTTCTTTTAATGTATTAAATTTTTTTCTAATTGTAGTACTCGAGAATTTAGTTGTTTCTTCAATAATACTCTGAGTAAAAATTTTCTTATTATCAAGTGTTTGTCCTATATAATAAATTAAACCTGCTGTAAATGCTTTATAATTCAGATTTTGTATTTGGCTATATTCTATTTTTTGTAGCAGTTTATTAGCTAATAATTGCATTTCAATTTTTACTTTATCATATTCTGATTTACTAGAAAAGTGATTCTTTATCTTATCATAGTTGATATTGTTTAGGTCTTTTTGGAATAAAATCTTTATCCTTTCTTTAATCTCACGCTCTAGAGTCGATTTATCCTTGAGATCTTTATTAAAAATATACTCTGTTCGCATAACTTTATGCATGGCATTATTAAGCATTTTTTTATTGATTTTATGGCCTAATTCTCTTGAAATTCTAATAAATTCTTCTATCCTTACTCTTGTTGTATCTTTTATCTCCATCCAAATAATTGCTAAAAAGATTATAACCATATTTTGATAGGTATGTCTATGATATTTGTTATATTTAAGATACCTATCCCTAATTTCCTGGTATTTTACTTTATTAATATTTAATCCTATCCCATAACTCTTAAAAAGATCAAGAGTTTTCTTTTGTTCATAGAAGCTTGATTGATAATCTCTATACCATTTGTCCAGAGTTTTAATTTGATCATACTTTTGTTTAATTTTTGGGTCTTGAGTTGCTTTTGAATCACTTAACTTAATTTTTCGTTCATAATCTACTTGGGAGTCTGAATATGATACTGGAGATGTTGATTCCTCAAAAGCAATGCGATCTTCGAAAGTTAAACCGCAGTCTTTACAAACTAAATAACCACCATTCTGTTCAATATTCTTATGTTGACAATTAGTTTCTTCAGAAGAAGACTTCTTTTTTTTTTTCAAAAGTAGCTCAAATCCGCTTATTATAAAAAATTAATCAATCACACTTCAAAAAGAATTATATGCAAAATTTTTATTTAAATTTTTATAAAATGACATCAAAATAATTATTATAAATCATTCTCTTATTAAATTATAACGATTAAACAATA
>JBHLLO010000086.1:0-11028 GCA_048885535.1 Candidatus Hermodarchaeota archaeon | reverse complement strand
TTTTTTCCAACATCCTTAATCATATCTGTTTCTGGATTTAATCCGATTTTCCTAAAAAATTCAATAGTATTTCTCAGCTGCTCTGATGTTTCACATATTTGCAAAGTTTCCTTTATTAGATTAGGAATTTGTAGATCCATTTTCTGACTGCAATGGATATTCGCACAACTATTAGCTAATTGTTGTAATTGATAAGTAAGTGATTTTAATGCTTCAAATTTAACTTTTTGTTGTTTTGCATCTCCTATTGCATTCTGAAGGGTTTGCTTAAACAATTTATTCCACGATTTGTCTGCAAAAGCACTTTTAGTCAAATTTTCAAGAGACAGATTCATTCCAGAATTTTGAACTTGTTCTTGAAATTTATTTAACAGTTCAGCTCTGAGATTTGTACCAAAATATTGATCTAAGGAATTAGCTAAATTATAATTATGTTCAAATGATGAATTTTCTAATGATTTTTGTAATATCTTTTGAGGATCAAATTGAGGAGTCTCACCTAAAGTCTTTGCAGCATTAAATAATTGATCTAGATTGTTAATCTGATTTTGAAGTTGGTTTTTGATATCCTTTATTTGTTTTTTAATATTTTGATCGGTAATAGATTCATTTAAGTACTTCATTGTTTGCAAGAGGTCATCAAACTTATCGTTTTTAATTAAATTTTCTAATTCTAAAGCAATATCTTTATTATCAAGCGCATTAGCTGTAATTTTCTCCCATTCTCGGAGAGAATTTGATTGAATCAATTCATTTAAACCCAATTGGACTCCTGCTTTTATATCTTCTGGTTCTAAAGAGTTAATTTTCTGTTCTAAACGATTTTTCGCTTCTTCAATTAATTTATCTAAGGATGAGATTTCCTCTTTATATAATTCAGAATCATCATTAAAAAAATGTAAGGCTGATTTGTATGGCTCTTGATCTCTTTTTTGGTTTAAATCTTCAAAAAAGTTTTCCAATTCCATAATTGAGTCTTGATCAATCGATTTTGAGATTTCTATTTCGTTAATTATTTCTTGAATTTGATCTAGCTCAGATTTTATTTCATTAGTTACAATTTCATTATTAATTTCTTCTCTCAACTCATCATTACTAGGAAAAAATGACTCAACCATATCTTTTTTATAATTAGGAAAGAGAATTTCAAATGCAATTTCTTGTGCTAATTGTTGGTTATCAGGAAAAGAAGTAACAGTGCTTATTTCAATATAATCATTTGGTGTTACTTTTCCGATTCTATAATACCGCGATAAAATTAATCTAGGGATAGAAAGAACTTGTCTTGAAGAGGGAATCTGTACTATATCAGGATGATTCCTCATCTTTCTAATAAAATCAACAGCAAATTCACATGGATTTTCTGGAAATACCCCCATTAAGAAATGATCCTCCTATGCTCCTAGTGTTTTATGAATAACGTTGTCAATAATACTTTCAACCCTTATACCAGGTTTTGGTTTAATACTACCTAATAATACATATTTCGAAATTTCAGAGAGATATTCATATACTGAACCGCCTTCCTTAAATTTTCCTTCTTTTTCAAGAAAGCGCCTTCTTGCTAACATCTTAGCAATTGCAATACCCGCTCTAATAGATGCAGGTACTTCAATATCGATTTTATTTCTTCTAGTTTCGTCAATTATTGAATATATCAACTCTAATTCCGATTCTTCAATAGTAAAATGCTCAGGTAAATTAATTCTTATTATATCTAATTCAGTAGTTTTATCTGGGTATGTTAGTTTTATCCAAACCTTGATCCTATCTTTTAAAGCTTCTGAAAGTCGATGTGTCCCAGATAATTCCTCTGGATTCATTGCTGAAATAAAGAAGAAATCATCATCAGCTTTAATTCTTCCTAAATGCGGTATACCAATCGATGCTTCTTCTAAAGGTTCTAATAATGTATTTTGTGAATATTCTGTAGCACGGTTAATTTCATTAGCTAGAAATGTACCTCCTTCTAACATCGCATTCAATAATGGTCCTGGATTAAATGCTTCAAGCACAAAACCTTTTTTTAAAGTTATTGCTGGATCAAAAGAACCTATAAAATGCGATGGTTTTATACTTTCATCCATAGTCATCCAATAAAAGCTCTTATTTTTATTTTCTTTAGCTCGTAAACTCGCAAAATATCTACATAAGATAGTCTTACCCACTCCTGGTGGACCTACTAAAGCAGGAAATAAACCAGTAGCCTCTGCATCTCTTAACAACTCCAGCGCCTTTCCATACTGACCAGATAATACGATATTTATATGTTCCTCTGTGATATCTTTTATAAGATGTTGACTAAACAGTTGTTCAAATTTTTCTTTATTATTCATACCAATTTCTCGAATGAAACATAGAGATAAATATCTATTCCTTTATGGGAATATTAAGTTAATGATAATTTAAAATTTTAAACCTAATATTTTAAAAAATTCAAAAATCTCGAAGGAATTTAAGAAATATATTTCAAATTAGATTTTTTTAACGGTTATGTTAAATAATATTATGTGCCTAATAATTTTTGATAAAAATCAAGATTAACAAATATATTATTCTAAATGAATAATTATAATATGCGATTAAATGAGGTCATAATTTAGTTTGCCTAATAAAGATAATCCACAAAAATCATTGATAGGTTTTTTTGAGGCAGAAGATCAATTTGAAATCTATCTATCATCAAAAAGGGATAAGAATAAAAAGAATAGGAATATTATAGGAACACCACATCCCTTTTTGAAGTGGGCTGGTGGAAAAAGACAATTAATTCCCCAATTAAGTAAATTCATACCACATAATTTTAACCGTTATATTGAACCTTTTGTGGGTGGGGGGGCATTGTTTTTTTACTTATTACCCTCAAATGCTATATTAATTGATAATAACTTAGAATTAATCAATTGTTATAAAGTTATTAAGGAACGCGTTGAAGATTTAATAAATTCTTTGAAGAAACACAAATATAAAAAGGTTTACTATTATAAGGTCCGAGCTATAGATCGGAATTCACAACTATATTCAAAACTATCCGATATTGAGAGAGCTTCAAGAACAATATATCTGAATAAAACAGGTTTTAATGGATTATATCGCGTTAATAGTAAGGGTTTTTTCAATGTACCATTTGGTAGACATAAAAATCCGACTATATGTGATGAAGAAAATTTAAGAGCTGTTTATAAAGTTTTAAAGAACATTAATATTTTTCATGGTTCTTTTGAAATGTGTTTAAATTTTGCCGAGAAAGATGATTTGATTTACTTAGATCCCCCATACTATCCCATCTCTAAAACGGCTTTGTTTACTAGTTATACTAAACAAGATTTTGGAGAAGATTCGCAACTAAAATTATTTGAAATTTTTAAAAAATTAGATAAGAAAGGTTGTAAATTATTGTTAAGTAATTCTTATTGTGAATTTATTTTAGATATGTATAAAGATTATAGGATCATTACTCTAAAAGCCAAACGTGCAATCAATTCTGTTTCATCAAAACGAGGTTTAATAAATGAAGTACTTATTACGAATCAGCTAAAATTCTAACTTTTTATTAAAATTGCTTAACTTTTTTTATTAGCAAATTTTTAAATTAAATCACTATACTCATTAGAACTAAATAAGTCTATCCTAAGTGATTAAAGATGCAACAAAAGCAATTATCTCCCAAAGATTATGATGACAGAATCCTCAAGATGAAAAATAAAGTTGTTGCAGCACCACATGAATTATGTATTGAAAGGGCAAAAATTTTTACAGATTCATATAAAAAAACAAAAGGAGAACCACCAGCCATTCGTTTTGCGAAAGCTATGGATTATTTATTAAGATATATGACAATTAAAATTTGGGAAGATGAATTTATTGTTGGAAATCGATGTACTAAATTTGTGGGAACTCCATTATATCCAGAGATACGAGTGGATACGATCGAATTAGATCTGAACCTATATAGTACACGTGAGATTCAAAAATTCTTATTATCTGAATCAGATAAGACAATTCTAAAAAATGAAATCATTCCCTATTGGAAAAATAAGGAGGATACGGTAAAATCGCGATTTGATTCCTACTTGAGTCCTGAATTATATGATCTAATGCTAATGATGCTTTATATTGTAGATGTTAATATTACAAATGGAGTTGGACACTTTTTCCCAGGGCATGAGAATGTTTTGAGAGAAGGCTTTGATGGTTTGATTAAAAAAGCCCAAAATAAATTATATCATGTTACAAATGATGACCAAAAAAAAATATTTCTTAATTCAGTTATTATTATTTTGTATGGAGTTAAGAAATTTATCAACCGATTTTCTATTTTAGCTAATGATATGGCTAAAAAAGAATCAAATCCTAATCGAAAGAAAGAATTCTATGAAATTTCACAAATCTGTTCGAATATTTCAGGAAGTCCGCCAAGAACTTTTAAGGAAGCCCTTCAATTAATATATTTCACTCATCTAATAGCCGGTTTAGAGGATGGTGGGTTCGCTATAAGTATAGGAAGATTAGATCAATTGTTATATCCATTTTATATCAATGATAAAAGAAAAGGTAAAATTACAGATGAAGATGTCAAGTTTCTTGTTGAATGCTTCTATTTAAAGCTTTCAACGTTGTGGAATTATGTTCTCCATAAAGGAATAGTAGCTGGAGAGGGGCCTCCAATTGCTATAAATTTAACTATAGGAGGAATTGATCAATTTGGGAAAGATGCAACAAATGAATTATCTTATTTATTACTTGAATCATATAACAAATTAAAGACTATCCAACCAGCTTTTTCCATTCGTATAAATGAGAAGACTCCCGATAAATTAATAGTAAAAGCTGGTGAGGCTGTTGGATCGGGAGCTAGCATAGCATTATTTAATGATCTAGTTATGATACCGGGCTTAAATTCATTAGGATATTCTCTTAAAGATGCACGAGAATATGCTCCTATCGGTTGTGTCGAGCCAGCTCATCCTTATAAGACTTATGGATGTACCAACGCAAGTCAGTTAAATATTGTAAAAATTTTAGAATTAACTCTTAACAATGGAACTGATATGTTTACAAAAAAGAAATATGGTCTTGAAAATACTAAAATTATTACATCATATGAAGACTTGTGGGATAATTTTGTAATTCAACTTAGATTTTTTATTCAAAATATGGTTAAAACGATGAGAGCGCTAGAGAAGGCTATTGCTGAACTTAATCCGCAACCTTTTTTATCAGCCACTACAGATGAATGTATGGAAAAAGCTCTTGATATAACAAGTGGTGGTGCTATTTACGATTTCACCACAACTCAATTAATTGGTTTAGCAACAGCAGCAGATAGTTTAGCTGTAATTAAGAAAATTGTGTTTGAAGATAAACGCTTATCATATGAAGAATTAGTCCAAATGCTTATAAAAAATTATAGAGGCGGCTATAGAGGTAAAAAAGGGGAGGAATGGAGACAAATATTTATAAATAAGGTTCCAAAATTCGGGAATGATGTTGATTATGTAGATGCCCTCGCTTGTAATTTGGTAAAGTTGTTCTGCAAAGAATTATTACAGTATAAGAATTATCGAGGTGGTAATTATAACCCTGGGATATATTCTACCTCATTTCACCTGGCATTAGGAGTTTTTACGGCTGCATCTGCAGATGGTAGGAAATCAAGAGATCATTTATCTAATGGAGTTGGTCCTACTAATGGTAGGGATAAGAATGGTCCTACACATATCTTAAATTCCATTATGAAACTAGAAAATGAATTAATGACTAATGGAAACTCAACAATATTGTCTTTCCATCCTAAAACAATGAAGCCTGAAATATTTTTATCATTAATCCGTACATTCTTTAAGGTTAATGGAGGTTATCATATTCAATTTAATGTTATTGGTAAAGAAATGCTATGTGATGCGCAACAAAATCCTAAAAATTACCAAGGATTAGTTGTAAGAATTGCGGGTTATCCTGTACTTTTCAATGAATTGTCGAAAGCCGCTCAAAATGATATAATTGCTCGAACAGAATATTAATCTTATTTTTAATTATTTTTATACAAAAATAATAAAGAATTTTAGTTATTCTGATTTTAAAAAACTTAAAAGAAAATATTAAAATTTGGGCCTGTAGATCAGTGGAAGATTGCTTGATTCGCATTCAAGAGGTCGTGGGTTCAATTCCCGCCAGGTCCACATTTTATAGTTAGGAATTGGAAATAGTATGACTCAAGAACACAATTACCCAAAACGGTTTAAGTTTCGAGAGATACAGAAAAAATGGATTGGATATTGGAAAGAGAATAAAATTTATAAATTCGATAAAGAGAAAAAAGCAGTGTTATTTACCATTGATACTCCTCCTCCATTTGTTAGTGGGGTTTTACATATTGGGCAGTATTTGAATTATGCTTGGATTGATTTTGTGGCACGATATCGCAGGATGAAGGGAGATCATGTGTATTTTCCTCAAGGCTGGGATTCTCATGGACTTCCAGTGGAACTTGCTGTTCAAAAAAGTTACGGAATATCTAAAGACAATAGAGAGCTCTTTTTAGAGAAATGTAGGGAATGGGTAGAAAAGAACATTAAAAAAATGACCATACAACTGGACGAATTGGGTTATTCTACAGATTGGGATTATACTTATAGAACAATGAATGATAGTTATTTAAAAAAAGTTCAAGTTTCTCTTTTAGATTTCTATGAAAGAGGTTTACTCTATAGAGAGAAATTTCCTACTCATTTCTGCGTTAACTGTGAGACTTCCGTGGCAAAAGCAGAAGTAGGATATGAAGAAGAATTAGGAAAACTATGGTATATAAAATTACCATTAGTTGGGAGAGAAGCAGAATATATTACTATAGCAACTACAAGGCCAGAATACATGGAAGCTTGTGTTGCGGTTCTTATTAACCCCCGAGATGATAGATATTATGATCTTTCAGCTGCAGAAGTTCAAATCCCTTTCACCGACCGAAGGGTACGAATTTTCATGGATGAAGGTGTAGATATGAGTTTTGGGACAGGAATCGTCTATGTATGTACATATGGAGATGAGATGGACATCAAATGGAAGATTAAATATGATCTTGATGAAATTCAAATTTTCACTGAAAATGGTCATATGAATGAAAATTCTAAATATCAAGGTTTAACTATTATGGAAGCTCGAGAAAAAGTAGTAGAAGACCTTGAAAAAATGGGTTTGATTGAAAAGATAGAAGATTATGAACATAATCTCATAATTCATTCCGAGCGTTCTTCTTGTAGAAAGCCTATAGAATATTTACCAGTTTTTCAATGGTTCATTAACGTAAGAGATTTTACTGATGAGATTATTGAATCTGGAGAAAAAATGAATTGGTATCCCGAGAAACAAAAACAAAGACTTATAGATTGGGCTAGGGGGTTAGATTGGAATTGGGTAATCTCTCGCCAGCGTCTATTTGGAACTCCAATTCCATTTTGGTATTGTCAAGAGTGTAACGAAATTATTCCCCCAAAGAGAGAAGATTTGCCATTGGATCCTACTAAAACCTCCCCTTATAATAATGAATGTCCTAAGTGTAAAAGCAAAAAAATAATTGGTGAAAAAGACGTCTGTGATTGTTGGATTGATTCGAGTATAACACCATTAGAGATTTCAAAATGGACAGAAGATCCTGACTTTTTTAAAAGGGCATATATGAATGCAAAAATTCATCGCTCTCAAGGTTATGAAATTATTCGGACATGGTTATTTTATTCTTTATTTAGATGTAAAGTCTTGACTGGAAAAGCTCCTTTTTACGAAGCTATGATCAATGGAATGGTTGCTGGACCAGATGGGAGACATATGTCGAAAAGTCTTGGGAATTATATTTCACCCGAAGATGTTATGCCAGAATTTGGTACCGATGCAATCAGATATTGGGCAGCAATGGGTTCTTTAGGTGATGACTATCCGTTTGAATTTACTTGGATTAATCTACAAACAAAGGAACCCGTCTCAAATGAAATTGTACTTAAAGAACTAAAAAATCTTCCTGAGGAAAAATTTAAGAAAAAATATCGCAGAAAGTATGAACAATTGACAGGAGCCTCAAGATTTTTAACCAAAATATGGAATGCGTATAGATTAATATACTTAAGTCAAGAAATTATTGAATTAAATGATTTAAAAATTAAAAATGAGGATTTAAAGGCGATTGACTGTTATTATTTTTCAGAATTCAATAAACATTTAGAGACTCTCGAAAAATATTTAGATGGATATAATTGGCATGAAGCGGTAATGCTTTTTCGAACATTCTTCTGGAATGATATTTGTGATAACTATATTGAAGCTATAAAACATAGATTCTACTCAGAAGACATCGGATTAAAGAAACTTTCACTAAAGATAGCTTTAAATTTATTTTACAAACTGTTAATTATAAATTCTATTATAATGCCTTTTATTTCAGAAGAAATTTACTCGATACTTTATAAACCACTAATAAATTTGCATTCTATTCATTTAGATAAATGGCCAACTGCTTACAAATTCATTTCAAAAGAATTATCCACTGAGGGAAAAATTGCTATAGAAATTATTAAAACTCTCAGAAATATGAAGTCGAATCTCCAAATACCATTAAATCAGGAGGTTAAGAAAGTAATTATTATTACAAACAAACACCTTTTAAAAAATGTAGAAGAAGACATCAAAAATACAATAAGAATTGTGGATTTCCAGATTGTTGAGAGTGATAAAGAGAGCTCTACGAAAGGCATACCTGATTTAAAAGAAATTATTGAAGATTTAAATATAAAAGTCTATTTCTTTATATAAAAATTCAAGTTTTTAAAAAGAGAAAAACCTAATCTTGCTTATCTTCAAGTCCCAATTGGGTGATCATAACTTTCTTTAATTCTTCTCTGTTTTTTGGTAAACCAAACATATCAGCATATTTATCAGTAGTTGTTAATTCATGGGTTCTTCCTTTTTTTATAGCTGAGACGAGTTCATTGTCAATTAAATATTTTATATGGTCATATGCTCCACTTCCCCTTATTTTTATGACAGTTGATTTTAATATTGGTTGTTTCAATGCAATTATAGTCAATGTCCTTAAATTTGCTTCTGATATTGCTCCTCCTTTAGCAAATTTTGAAACCCGTTCTGTATATTCAGGTCTTAGTTGCATTTGATATCTATCACCAACTTGGGCGATTATAAGTGCACTTGAGCGTTCTAGATAATCAAAAGCGAGTTCATTTACTAATTCTTCAGTAATTTTTTTTGAAAGTTCTAATTTAGTAGAAAGTTCTTCAATATCTAGGGGTCTTCCTGCAGCATAGAGTGCTCCTTCAATTAAATTTTTACAAAGATTTCTAAGCTCATTTTCTAAATCTTCCTTATCTAATTCTTGGGATTTAGACTCTTTTTCTAACTTTGATTCAAAATCTGAGTTATTCAATTCCTCTGTTTCATTTATAGAGTTAACATCCTCACCAATTGAATCTATTTCCTCTTCTATTTTTTGTGTTTCAGCATTCATTACATTTTCTTCCTCAAGTTCATCTCTATCGTCATCTCTATTGTTAGATTCTTTAATAAAATATCACCTAATTCTCTCTAATTATTACTTTTTTAAATTAATTTTAAAATCCTTAAAATCTTCATCTTGAGATAAGACTAATTTATTACTATTCGATAAGAACATTAATGCTAAGAACATTCTTACGAAGTCAAACCTTTTACCTATATCACTTTCTTCTTGATCTTTAATGATTTCAGCAATCTCGAAAAAAGTCGTTTCTTTATTATCTAACTCAACTTTTGCTTTTATCCTATTATACCATGAATTATGCAATTCTTCAATAGTTTTTTCCTTACCACTAATATGTTTCAATAATTCTTTTGGTAATTTGGCCTTAGATTTCATCTGAATTCTTTGTTGTTTCAATTCTTCTCTTCTTAACCTTTGTCTTCTTAGTTTTTCTTTATTTTGCATTGTCTCGATAATTGCTGATCTCATTGCTTCAAATAATTCATCTTTTGTAGAAACAAGTAGCTTTGGCTGTATTGGCTGTGGTAGGGTTTTTGGAATTGTTCTTGCATGCTTTTCACGTAATTTTTCAAGCTCCTCTCTTTTTTGGATTTCTTCCTCTTCCTTAATAATACTAGAAATTTTATAATGATGTAAATATGCTGAATTCTTTAAGGCAATACCCGAAATCTTATAATTAATTAGTTCTTCTGCCATCATTTTGTTAAAAAATTTATCAACTAGAGAAGCTAAATCATAAAACGCGATATTTGAATCTTTTGCTAATTCAAAATCCAATAAACTAGAGAAAGGAGGTTTTTGCCAAAATTTTAGTTCTAATTTTTCTTTTTGTAATAAGGCAGGATCTTCCTCCACACCTGCAATCAATTCTTCTTCTAATTCTTCTTCTAAAACCTCACTTATTTCAGACTCTTTTGTTCTGTCAACAAATTCAGGATGTGAGATTACTTGATTTAATAATTTTATAATATCAACTTTTTTGGATTTAGAAGGGATAGTTATATTATTTTGAGAAGCAAACTCTTTTAATTCTTTTACTGTCCAACTTTTAAAGTCATAATTATCCTTTAAATTATTATCTTCTGAAATCTCTCGCACCCCTTATAAAAATTAGTCTAATTCTCTTCAATATTTGTTGGAACCTCTGAAATATCTAAAAGTCTTTTTGCTTCTTCTTCTAAATCGACACTAAATACATCAGTTATACCTGACTGTTGCATTGACACTCCGTATATCCTGTCCGCATTTACAATGTTCTCCTCCCTATGACTTATAACCAAGAATTGGGCTTGGTTGGATATCTCTTTCAACAACATGGAGACTCTGTGAACATTTGGGCCATCCAGCTGCGCATCAATCTCATCGAGAACGTAAAACGGACTGGGCATGAACTCCTGTATGGAAAAGATGAACGAGAGCGCGACGAGAGTTTTTTCCCCGCCGCTGAGAATTTCGAGATTCGAAATTTTTTTCCCTCTAGGTCGAGCTTCAATACTGATTCCACC
>JBHLLO010000085.1:0-11535 GCA_048885535.1 Candidatus Hermodarchaeota archaeon | reverse complement strand
ATATTAAGTTTAAGTTTTGGAAAATCAAAATGGGAAGAATTAGAACAAATAAAATGTCCTACACTGATAATTAAAGGGGGATCTAGTCAATTTGACCGCGAACATGCTGAAAAAATGTCAAAAATAATAAAAAACTGTCAACTTATTGAAATTCCTGACGCTGGTCATGTAGTACATGATGATCAACCTGAATTATACAAAGTTGCAGTAACTAATTTTCTTACGAAAGTATAGATTTTATATAATTTAGAAATGAAAGAAATGCCTGAAGATAAGGAAGAAAATAAGGAAAAGTTGAGAGAAGGAGGATTTTTGATGGGAAAGATCCGTAAATTATCAGAGCGAATTTTTGCAAAAATACTCCGAGATTCTAATGTTACTGAAATAACATCTGCTCAAGGTAGAGTAATATTTCCACTTTGGCAAAAAGATGACATATCCTTCCAAGAGCTTAAAAGAAAAACCTCATTAAGTAAAGCTACCCTGTCTCATATGTTGGATAATCTTGAAAAATCAGGGCATATAAAAAGAGTACGTGTTGCAAATGATAAAAGAACTATTAACATAAAATTAACTAAAAAGCATAAAGCATTACAGGATAAATTTTTTCAAGTTTCTAATCAAATGAGAGAAATTTATTATAATGGTTTTTCTGAAAAGGAGATTGATGAGTTTGAAAACAATTTAAGAAGAATCTTAGAAAATTTGACGAAATATACCGAAGAAAACAAGAAAAAATGAATTTTTAATAATTCTTACTTTTAGTGATTCCTTATAAATTCTAAAATTAAGCTATTTTATGATGCTCAAGGTTTGCATTACCTATTTTACCCTTTCAAGCATTATTGGTCAGAAAGAATTTGTCAAAGGCAAAGCTTTTATTTATAACTATAATAATGTTTTTTATGCCGATATATATACTAGCAACAAAATTACGAAACCCTGATTTAGTACAAAAAAGGAAAGAACAGGGTGAAAAATGGTTACAGTTAGTAAGAGAAAAGGTTCCGACAATTAAATGGATAGCTCATTATGCCATTCTTGGCCCCTATGATTTTATTGATATTTTTGAAGTGGAAAATGAACATGAGGCAGCAAAAGTTTCACTATTATCTCGTGCTGCTGGAGCGATGTTTGCAGAAAGCTGGACAGCAATTCCATATTCGGATTTTCTGGGATTGCTTGATAGTATAGAATAGATAATTTAGTAGTCAGCCTTTTTTCATTATTTTTATAAATGCAAAACCTCGATTTGGTTGAGAGAAGGTAACAACAAGGAGAAAGATTTTTAAAGCGAGTAAGGGAAAAAATCCCAGATATTAAATGGATTGGGACCTCATGATTTTCTTGATATTTGTGAAGTAAAAAATGAGTAAGAAGCAGTTAAAGTTTATTTACTTTCTTATTCTTCCGGAGCGCCATTTGCAGAGAGTTGGACATCCATTCTACATTCAAAATTTCTTAAAATAGTTACAGATTTGAAATAGGATTAATTCTGGATCTTTTATTGGAAAAAAGTTGTGTATTTCAATTAGTTCATAAGTTTTTTAAAACTTTTGGAGTTAATAACTATAAACTGAAGTTCAATTGAAAATCTTTATATCATTAATTGTATATTTTTATTCAATTTACAAAAAGAGTTAAAATCCTCATATAAAGAAGTTTTGAAAATGAAATCTGTTGTTGATAATGTTTATGTGGTAAAGCCTTATGATCCTAAAAATATAGACTGTTGTGTTTACCTTATTGATACTAAAAGTGATGATGGCTTGGTTTTAATAGATGTGGGACTTAATATAGAACCAATTCAAGCAATTGAAAAAGAAGGGTTTGATTTAAGGGATTTAAAGCATTGTCTTATAACACATGCTCATTTGGATCATTATGGTGCCTGTCATAAACTTAAAGCATTTAATAAAGACATTAAATTCTATGCTCATGAATTAGATGCTGAAAAAATTGAAAATATACCAACTGATCAATATATTGCTGAAGCTTTTCCTAATTATAAGTACACTCCAGTTAAATTAGACAAAAAAATTAAGAAAGATAATGAGATCTTAAAATTTGGTCAATTAAAATTTAATTGCATTCATATTCCTGGACACACACCGGGATCTCTGGCTTTTCTTTTGGAAACTAAGGAAAAGAGAATTCTCTTTGGAGGAGATCTTCCTGGAATTGCTATAAATAGGCGAGATGGGAACTTAAAAGATTATCTTAAATCAATGCAGAAACTTCTTAGATACAATATAGATATTCTTTGTGAAGGCCATGAAAATCTGATACAACCAGCAGAAAAAGTTAAGAAATTCATTGAAGGATATATGAAATTCAATGATAATCTTAATCTAGTTGCTCTAGAAAATCCATCAGATGTAAAAGCATTACTTGAAATAACTAAAATAAATTATGAGCTAGAATTTTTTGATACAGCTCTGGATTTTTGCAATTATTTACTAGAAATTTCTCCAAATAATGTAGAGGCTCTAAAATTACATGAAAAGATAAAGAAGCATAACCCTAATAAAATGGATTTTATAAAGTCGCTTATTAAAGAAAAGTTTCCCCAGTTTTTAGACCACTTACAAGAGAAGCCTTCCAAGTAAAATATTATAAAAATTCTTTTTTCATTATTCCAATATATTCAGGATCTCTTTCTGCAAATGGGATTCTTTCTTTTCCTGTATAAATGTAGTGAGAGTTATGATTCTTGAAGAACTCAGAGAAGGGTATTATTAATTCAGAAACATCAGGAAATAGTTTATCATAAAAATCCTTTTTATTCACTTTAACTATTCCTATACTCATAAAGAATAGATTTAATTTCATCAATAAAAAACAACAGTCCCGACAAATTTAGTAATAGAAGTGATATTAATGGTTTGAATCTTTTATTTTCCTTTTTCAAGTAGTTTTACCAAGGAGCTTTCCTCTTTAATAACATTTAGTACGATATGAGTATTTGTTCTCTCAACATAAGGAGATAAATGAAACTTTTTAATCATTGCACTAAGTTCTTCCCTTGATTTAAATCTAGCAAACACTAATGCATCGTAAGTCCCAGTAATGTCATAAACTGCAAAAACATTAGGATGTGAAGCAACTTTTTCTTCTACCTCAAGCATTTTCCCTTTAGAAATAGTTACCTCGATTATGGCAATTATGTTATACCCCAGTTTTTCATAATCTATCTGTATGCCATAATTTTTAATAATTCCATTTTCAACTAAATCCTCTATATGCTTTTTAATGGTGACTGGTGATTTACCTAAGTCATCAGAAATCGCATGATAAGTTTTTCTCCCATCTTGACTTAATATTTTTAAAATTTCTAAGTCAACATCATCAAATTTTGGTTTGTTAGATTCGCTCATAAAAAGATAAATAATTTATTAGTTTTTATTTTTATTTTATTTTCCAGATTTATCTTTTTGTACAGATTTAGAATAATATATTTTAAATTTCTTAATTGCTTTTGAAAGTTAGAATTGTTAACGTAGAGGATGTTCATAAAAAAAGGTTTTTATTAATGATTTCTATAATCCCAGAGCCCGTAAAGTTAATTCAGAACAGAGGTTTCTTTAAATTAAATGCTAACACGATTATTTACTGTGATTTATTCAATAAAGATTTGGGTCAATATTTAAGAGACTTGTTAGCACCTGCTACTGGTTTTAATTTATCCGTAAAAGAGTTTACCAGAAAGAAAATAGAAAATAACTCCATTACTTTAAAATTGATAAGTAAAAGTGAAGAAACTTCAAGAGAAGAATATAAATTGATTGTTTCCTCTGATGGAATTGAAATAAATTCCATTAACCCAGAAGGATTATTTTATGGTATTCAAACATTAAGACAAATTTTCCCTCCAGAAATAGAATCTTCACAGAGATCAAATATAGAATGGATTATCCCATGTGTTACAGTTGAGGATTCTCCTCGTTTTTCATGGAGAGGCTTCATGTTAGACGAGGCACGCCACTTTTTTGGTAAAGAGGTTGTGAAAGAAATTCTTGATATAATGGCTTTTTTAAAACTTAATATTTTTCATTGGCATTTAACCGATTATCAAGGATGGAGAATTGAAATAAAGAATTTCCCTCGATTAACTGATATTGGTTCAAAAAGAAAATCAACAACCTTAAATTTAAGTCGAAATAAATCTGATGGAAAATTATATTCAGGGTATTACTCACAAGAAGATTTGAGGGAGATTGTTAATTATGCTAAAGAAAGATTCATAAAAATTGTTCCTGAAATTGATATGCCTGGTCATATCACAGCTGCTTTAGCAGCTTACCCAAATTTAGGGTGTATTGAACAATCGTATGAAGTGAGTATTCGTGTGGGTATATTTCCTGAAGTCCTATGTATCGGAAAGGAATCTACTTTTAAATTTATTGAGTTTCTGCTCCAAGAGATAATTGAAATATTCCCCTCAAATCTAATTCATATTGGTGGTGACGAAGTTCTAACAAAAAGATGGAAAAATTGTGAATTATGCCAAAAACGAATGAAAAATGAAAATTTGAGATCCGAAGAAGGTCTACAAATATATTTTGCTAATAGGATTTCTAAGATTTTAGAAAAAAAAAGTAAAAAAGTGATTGTATGGAATGATATTTTAAATGATTTATTAAGTAAACAGATTTTAAGTCAATTTTGGATGGATAACTCTACTCAAGTTATAGAACAAGTAAAGAAGGGTAGAAACATCATAATGTCTGAGATGGAATCAGTCTACTTAAACCATGGTTATAGAAGAACACCACTTTCGAAAAGTTATCTTTATGAGCCAATTCCAGACGGACTAAATGAAAAATATCATAAAAATGTACTTGGGATTGAGGCTTGTCTTTGGACTGAATTAATTTTAGAAATTAACGACTTAGAGAAAAAAATTCTCCCTAGATTGGCAGCTATTGCTGAAACAGGTTGGACTTCAAGAAAAAAGAAAAATTTTGTATCATTTCAATCAAGGTTACCTCCATTCCTTAAAAGATTACAATATTTAAACATTAATTATGCTAAAGAGGATGATTGGTTTTAAGTTCTAGCAGGAGATATTGTTTCTATTTTTAGATTTTAAGTTATTGATGATCTTTCTGAGCTTTCAGTTTAAAACATTCACAGCAATAAAAGGGAACACTTACATGCCAATGATGAAATTTGTCTAAATTAAGTGGCGCAACCCATATCTTCACAAATTCTTTTAAGTTCAAATTATATTCCCTTTTAGTATAATCATAAGTATTAGAGAAGTATAATTTTTCTTTGCAATTTTCATTGAAACAATAATGAGGAAAGCTATTAGTTAATATCAAGTTTAAAAGATTAATTAATTCTCTTTGTTTATTTACTTGGTTATAATCTAATTTTTTTAATAACTCATGAAGGCTAATACTTTTATTCATATAAGCATAGAATAAGTCTTCGCAATACCAATCATGATAACTGAGAGGAATTTCAAATCACACAATATTTTATTTTAACTTAATCACAATAATAATGTTGTGTTAAAATTTATCTCTTTTCCTAACTTCGAAAGCAATTTTATCATTAACTTCAATAACTATTTTGATTAAATATAAATAGCTGAAAGAGATTATTATCTGGAAGAAAAATATAATAATTAAGATTGAGATATTATACTTTAAGGTATTATGAGTTCAAACTTTAAAATTAGAATTTTAGTTGTAATTCTGTTTTTGATCTATGCTAGTGCTACTTATTTCATGGTAAGGATGAATTTAATTCCACAAAGCATGTTTATCATTGAAATTTTTGATATTCTCATCATTTTCCTAATTTTAATGGTTTTTATATATAAAATAGAATCATTAGAAAAAAAAAAAAAAAAAATATTAAAAATATATATAAAAGAAAAACGATGAAGGGAAAAAGAGAGTTACTTGCATATTGTGGACTTTATTGTGGTGATTATGGGGGTTTCTCGGGAGAGATTTCTGATGCAGCAATTAAATTAAATCAAAAATTAAAGAAATACAAATTTGAAAGAACAGCGAAATATTTATTTTAGATTTAATAGAAATTAAATATAAAATGAGTCTAACAGATACTAAAAAGGAAAAGAAACCTAATCCAAAATTACAGGTAGCGCTTGATCTTGAAAGTTTGGAAGAAACTTTAAAAATAGCAAAAAAAGTCGCGCCTTTTATTGACATTTTAGAAGCTGGAACTCCGTTAATAAAATCTGAAGGAGTTGGAGTAATTAAAGCATTAAAAGAAGCTCACCCTGATAAATTAGTCTGTGCTGATTTAAAAACTGCTGATGCGGGTTATCTAGAAGTAAAAATGGCAGCAAAAGCTAGAGCAGATATAGTAACAATACTTGCTGATGCTTATAATATTACTATTGAAGAAGCTCTACGCGCAGCACACGATTTTAATGTTGAAATCATGGCAGATCTTATCGTGTCCCGATCTCCTACTATCAGATTAGCAGAAATTATAAATCTTCATTATAAAGAGACATCATTACATTATGCGGCAGTTCATAGTGGTTTAGACCGTCAAGCATCTCGACAAGCTCCATTTTTTGAAATAGAATCTGTAGCACGTATACGTGGTCATCCAAAATTAGTTATAGCTGGAGGGATTCAAGTTAGTGATATTCCAAAGTTAATGTCTTATCCAATAGAGATTATTATAGTGGGTGGAGCAATCACACGCACAAAAAATCCTAATGAAGTAGCAAAACAGTTTCGAAATGCTATAAAAAAATTCATATTATGATTTATTTAGAAAGTGTGAAAATAATTTTCTTTTGTTGATTTCCTATCCCTCTTTAAAATTAAGTTTAAATAGAGTAATTTCTATAATAAAATTTGTATATAATTTTTTCTTTATTTAGTAAAAAATTGAAGAAAGGAAGTGAATTAAATAAAAATTAAAGTATGTTTCAAATGCCATGAATATGTGTATATTCATGAGACTCAATATGACAATATTGAGCAATTGAAAATATTTGATTCAAATCACTCTGGTCATCCTGTTCAGGTTGTAAATGAAGAAGAGATAGATAAAGGACAATGGACCAGGATATCATAATATAAAAAGAATATCAATTTATTTTTAATTAACTTCCTTTAAATGAAAATTTTTATCATTAATTTAAAGTTTTTACCTGATAAAATAGTATTTTAATCAAATAATATATCTTTAATTCAATGTAATTTGTCATCTTATTCGTACATCAACAATCGGTTTTAATAACATTTAAATATACGATATTTCATCGTATTAATAGAATTAAGAATATTAATAGTATTATAATAAACAATTTTTCCTTTTTAAAGAGGTAGTATAATTTATTTGTAAGGTGTTTTATAATGGTAATCACAGAAATTGATTATTCGGAAAAGTTTTTGGAAGCACTACAATATTTACAACATACTTACAAAAAATTCCCAAAGTTTATGATAGAAATTATGGCAGAAAATTATGGAATTCCTCCTACAGAGATAAGTGAACTAATTTATATTTATAGGAAAAATGGAACACTAAAAATCCTAAAAAATGAAGGCTATTATTATCAGTTAAGTGTAGAGTAAGCCAATAAATAGCCTTTTTTATAGAATAGAGGAAAATTAAAAAAAAAGAAATTTGTAGTTATTTTTTTTTAATCTTCTTTTTAATAATGACAACTGAAACTCATATTTTATTCAAAAATCTTTTTATGAATTAAAATTATTTCAAAATTATGAAAGCGTTAATTACTTATTTTACTATGGGAGGAAGAACAAAAAAAATGGCAGAAGCTATCGCAAGCACCTTAATTAACTACGAGATAAGTTACATTCCTTTTGAAATAGTGGGAAAATTTAATGAGAAGTTAAAGGTGTTAGAAAATTTCAACAAAGGAGATTTTACTTTGATAGAAACTGAATTAAATAAACTAGATGTGGTAGGTTATGATTTGATTATTATTGGAATGCCCACTCATGGGGGGTTCCCTCCTAAAGTTTTCGATGAAATTTTAACAAAAATAGGAAATCTTAGTGGAAAGCGAGTAATTGCATTCAATACGGCTCGAATCACTGCTAATAAAGCACTTAATTATATGAAAGCAAAAATTGAAGAATTTGGTGGTCAGTTAATAGCCAGCACTAAATTTAAAGGGTTATTTAGACTTGGAGTAAAAAATGCCACAAGATTTGGAACAGAAATTAATGAAAGCCAAAAGTAATTCTATATTGCCTAATATCACTCTTTTAATATTTCTTTTAAGAGCTCCTCTGCACTAATAATCCCATTTAGCTTTTTTTCTTCATTAATGATTAAATATGGGACAGTTGAGATATTATAATCTTCACCTATGTCTGGATGTGCCATAATATCTATAATAACAGTCCTTATTTTGCCTTCTGATGCTAAAGCAAACTGACTGCAAATTGATAAAATAGTTGGACAATAAACACATGAATCTGTTATTAATAGCTTAATCACGAGAGAATCTATTTTACTAAGGTTTTGTTTTATAGCAACTTCATAATAATTAAGCGCTCCAGTAAATATCATTAATGCTTGTACAAATGGTTCTATTTCTGCTGCCATAGGTACCGCTAAATAACGTATAATTTCAATTCCTTTATTATTTATTAATAATATCGCAGGTCCTCGTTGAATATCATATTCTCCTACAAATTCAGCATTAGATTCCAACTTATACTCGTCAATTTTCAACATTCCATTAGAAGCTTTTTGATAGATATCCAATGTATCCATCATATAAATAGATTCTTGGAGATTCTTAGATGATGTAAATACTTTTAATGTAACAGGTTTGTTGAGCTTTTTAATCTCCTCTCGAATCATCCTCTTATAAATATAGGAAACTGGCAACTAGCTTCTCACCTCTACTTAATATTTTTAAAGCTTTCGATATATTTCATTTTCACTTTTAGACTCCATAAAGAAAGTTGTATTTAATTATTAAATAAATATTTTTGAAATAAGATAACTAAATTTATTTTTTCCTAAATTCAAGAGAAATAATAAGGTTTTACCTTATAATGATATAAACACTTAAAAAGGATCATTGAAGTTTTAACAAGTGGCACGATATTATTAAGGATATAGATCATTTAATGGAAAGAATGAATAAAGAATGAAATCTTCCAAAATTAAGCTTATATTATGGTCTCTTATTTTAAACTTGATTCTTAATCCGATTTCAGTACAAGGAGAACCAACCCAAGTTATTTATCCTTCAGCAGATGCCTTTATAGGCGATATGTACCCTGATTTTAACACAGGAGATCTTAACTGGTTATGGATCTGTAATGATATGAATATTGTAGCAGGCAGATGCTATACTCTTATTTATTTCGTGTTGCCCTCTAATTATAACGAATATGATACAATTAGTTTACAATTTTATATCGTTCTTACTCAGAGTCAATCAACTCTTGATGTTGATGTATTCAGAGTAATACAAATTTGGAACGAATCAACAGTCAATTGGAATAATCGCCCTTCGCTTGGAAGTTTTTTATTTTCAAGAGAATTAAGAAGTGGATATAGTTATGATATAGATATTAAGAGTCATCTTACATCTAATACTTTTTCAATTTGTATTTTATCATTATTTTTTCAATATAACTTAGGACAAATTCCTTCTAAAGAAAGTTCCTATGGACAAAATCATATTCCAACTATTGTCCTGAGTGATTCTCTCTTGAATAATGTTCTTTTAGGACTTATGATCGGACTAACTATTAGTGGGATCGCTGGATTGAGCATTTTAGGGTTTTATATTTATAGGAGAAAAACTCGTAATCAGGATTAAAGGTTTTTTTAGTTTCTGATTTCTATTTGATAAGCTTTAAAGCCATTTTTACAGCATCGGGGGCTGTTAATGCCCATCCATCAGCTCCATATTTATATGCTATTTGTTCTGTGACAGGTCCTCCCCCAGCCATAATTTTAACTCCTTTGTCTTTTAGACCTCTTTCTTTTGCTAAATCAACTATTTTTCCTATTTCAGGAAACATTGAACTTAACATCGCGGAAATTAAGATTAAATCAGCATTATTATTTTCAGCTTCATCGATGAACTTATTTGTAGGAACATCAAATCCAAGGTCTATTACTTCAAATCCTTCAGCTTCAAACAGATACTTCACCAAATTTTTACCAAGATCATGAACGTCTCCCTTCACTACACCAATAACTACAACACCCTTGCGGCTTTTCTTAAATTCCTGAAAAGAAATTCCTTTTTTTAAAATATTAGCCCCCGCATAGAAAGTATCAGAGGCTAAAATCATGTCGGTGATAAATATTGTCTTTTCATATTGCTCGGCAATTTCTTTTATTCCTAAATAAAGTCCCTTACTAATTGCATCAAGAGGATTGATTCCTGCTTCTAAAGCTTCTTTAGCAGCTTCTTCTGCGGCTCTTATATCATAGTTTAACACACTATCTCTTAATTTTTGAAAAATAGGGTCTTCAGGCAACCTTTTAACCTCCTTCTTCTTTATAGTTAGGACCATATCCTGTTCTATAATTCTTTCCATATATTCTAGCTGCTTTTACTACTGCCATTGCATTATAAAGAGGAGCATAGGGGGGATATTCACAAGAAGCCCCCAAAATGTATCCAGCAGGGGTTTTTCCAAAAACTTCAAGTTGTCTTTTGCACTCTGCAATCACTTCCATAGGATTCCCCCATGCTAGAAGGGAGACACTTAAAAATCCAAGGAAAATCAACTTTTTACCATATTTTTCAACCATTTCTTCCTCAGTTTTTATTCCATCTGGTAGAAATGCATTTTGTATTATTACCGGTTTTAAATACTTAATTATAGGATCAAAGTAGGGACCTCGACCACATGTATGAAGTAAATAGAAACAGCGTTTTTTTCGCACGAAATCAGCAATCCTTTTCTGATAAGGCATGTCCAATTCTAACCACATTTCCTCACTCATTAGTTCCCTTTCAGCAAGAACAACAGGTACCATAATAGTTCTAGCTCCTGCTTCAATTTGCTTCTCAACATACTCAATTTGAATGTCTGTAATAACCTCACATGCTTCATGCAGTTTGTCGGCATTATGAACAAAATCTCTTACTAAATCATTTGCATTACGAAGTCGTGAAAGTAATCCCAAAGGTCCAATAGTCATTCCTCCAATCATTACATTAGGTAAATCTTCCTTAATTGTTTTAATTACCTGTATTTGGTTCTTCATCCTTTCTGCATGAGACCAGCTAAATAACTTGTCGACATTCTTATATTCCTCGGCAGATTTTATAATTGGATTGTATGGATCAGGATATGCGGCATTATCAGGGGGATATATTATCTTAGCTCCAAATGCTTGAGCCTCAACACAAAGATCTGGCATTGCAGTTATTCCATCATAACCAAACAATTGTTGAGCTTCAACCTGACATTTTAAAAACAATTCTGGGTTAGAAGCATACTCCCCATAATTTAATCTTCTAATTTGAGCAGCGGCAGCAGAAACGAATGGAAAACAAGGAATTCTGTCAACTTTCTTCCT
>JBHLLO010000084.1:8482-11982 GCA_048885535.1 Candidatus Hermodarchaeota archaeon | reverse complement strand
AAAATTTCAGTGTCCTGCGGGTATTGAGCATAATCAACATGAAAGAAAAAATATTCTGCAAAGTTATCTTTAATGTAGTCATAAAATAATGATTCATTACTTGGAATAACTCGAATTGAGTGTAATCTCTCATGCTTCATAGTTTCTTCTAAGAAATGGGATACTAAAAAAATTTCGGAAAGTATTGTATAAAATCTATTTAGATAAAAAATTATTTGGCTCATTGAAATTGTAAACTATTTATAATATCCTTACTTAAATAGAGGATAATATATTAAGAGGAATCCAAGATGTCACCATCAAGAAAGGAACTGTTAAAGAAGGTAGATGAAGCTATTGAGAAGTTGGATAAACAAATTAGCAATTCTGAAGGGTTAGATGAGGAAAAGTTAAAAGAATTAATGGAAATAAGGGAAAAACTCGAGAATTCAAAAAAAGATATAAAAAAAAAGAGATCATTTGATCTTTCCCTTCCAGTATAATTTAAGGAGGAAAAATACATTACACTTTTTTGAGAATCACATAATTTTACCTTTCATTTTAATCATTTCTGATGAATAATTTAGATTTAAAATAATCATAAATAATGAACAATTTCATAAATAAAAAAAAATGAGTTTAAAAGCTAATTAAGTCTTTATTTTTCTCTTTCTTAGCCAATAAATGCCAGCTATTCCTATAACTGCTCCAACGCTCACTGTTGAGATGGTTATAATTATTATTAAAGGCCAAGGGTCCTCTGGTTTAGGAGGATCATTAGGATCTAGAGGATCTGTTCCATTTTCTATTTCCCAACCATCTGAATAACCATCATCATCAGTGTCATAATCTTGTGGATCCGTATTATAGCCATATTCCTCGAGATTAGAAAGATCATCTACATCTGGATCTCCAGCTGAATCATCTAACAATGGGTTCAAGCCGTTTGAGACCTCCCACCCATCGGGCATGCCATCATCCTCAGTGTCGGCATCTTGTGGATCCGTATTATAGCCATATTCCTCGAGATTAGAAAGATCATCTACATCTGGATCTCCAGCTGAATCATCTAACAATGGGTTCAAGCCGTTTGAGACCTCCCACCCATCAGGCATACCATCATCCTCAGTGTCGGGATCCTGCGGATCTGTGCCATTACCATACTCCTCAAGATTTGAAAGATCATCTATATCTGGGTCTCCAGCTGAGTCGTCTACTATTGGATTTAACCCATGTGAAACTTCCCACCCATCAGGCATGCCATCATCCTCACTATCGGGATCTTGTGGATCTGTGTTATTGCCATATTCATCAAGGTTTGAAAGATCGTCTAAATCTGGGTCTCCGTCTGAATCATCTAACAATGGGTCTAAGCCGTTTGAGACCTCCCACCCATCGGGCATGCCATCATCCTCTGTATCAGGATCGTATGGGTCAGTATTATTGCCATACTCATTAATATTTAAAAGATTATCTAAATCTGGGTCTCCAGCTGAATCATCTAACAATGGATTTAACCCGTGAAACACTTCCCATCCATCAGGCATGCCATCATCCTCTGTATCAGGATCATACGGGTCAGTATTATTGCCATACTCGCCGAGATTTGAAAGATTATCTAAATCTGGATCCCCTGTTGAATCATCCAATAGCGGATTGAATTTGTGTGAAACTTCCCATCCATCAGGCATACCATCATCCTCACTATCAGAATCGTAAGGATTAGTTCCATAAAGATTTTCAGAATAGTCTGAAAGCATATCATAATCACTATCTGAAAAATCTTGACTTTTTCTCCTATTGAAATAATAATCACCAGAAAAGCCTTGCCAGTATATTCTTTTCCCTGAAGGATTAGGTTTCAATGCATACATATTTCCACGGAATCCAGGTCCTCCAGTCGCTACAACCACCTCTAATTTTCCATCACTATCTATATCACCCAATATAGGAGAACCATAAACATCACCTTCTACTATATAATCCCACGATAAAGTACCATTTTCACCGTTAAATGCATAGACCCTATAAACAGATGGACCTCCACCTCCAACTACTACTTCAAGTTTCTCATCACCATCTACATCCCCTAATACTGCTGAACCGGTTGTGCTTCCAGAGAAAATGTCTACGTACCAGTTCAAACTCCCATCTTCACCATTTAACACATATAGATAACCACCCCCACCAGTAATAACCACTTCAAGCTTGCCATCAAAATCAAGATCTCCCAAAGCTGGATTAGAAAGTCCTGTATTTCCAAAGGCCAAATCAAAATCCCATAATTTACTCCCATCTTCTCCATTTAAGGCATAAACCTTGCGATCATAACAATCAATAATCACTTCAAGCTTTCCATCACCGTCTATATCTCCTAATGATGGAGAATTATAGTTTATACCATGCCCTGTTGTATAGTTCCATAGTTTACTCCCATCTTCTCCATTTAACGCATAAAGTTGTTGATCTACACATCCCACAACTACTTCAAGCTTTCCATCATCATCTATATCTCCTAACGCTGGAGAGGATAATATATCACTTCCCGCTGTGTAATTCCATAATTCACTCCCGTCCTCACCATTTAATGCAAATATTTTATTAGATCTACTTCCTATGATTACTTCAAGCTTTCCATCGTTATCTACATCGCCCAATGAAGGAGATGAATATATCCGATTAGCTCCTGTGTAGAATCTCCATACTTCTGTACTAGGATTTTCACCATTTATAGCATACACATTACCACCCCAATCGCCATAAACCGCTTCGATTTTTCCATCTCCATCTACATCATCCAAAGCGGGAGAAGAATACACAGGATTATATCCTACTATCCAATACTCACTTCCATCCTCGGCGTTTAAGAAAATTCCTAGAGGAGACCATTCTCCAAAATATATTTCGAGTTTCCCGTCATTATCCACATCACCCATCGCAGGAGTATGAGTTATAATGTCTTTTGTGGAGTAATTCCATAAAAGGGATACTGTTACTGAGGTTTTTAGATCAATATTAGTATTTGTTTCTGTAATATTATTGTCTTTGAAGGTACTAAAGGGTAAAACTATCAAAATAATTCCCAAAAGTAAGATTAACCTTATTTTCATTACTGATTTCATTAATTTCACCTAATTAATATATTAGATTTCAGGTTAAATAAAAAAAAAGAAGTAGCAATATATAATATTTACATATTTTTGGTGCCAAAATGTCACCATCAAGAAAGCAACTGTTAAAGGAAGTAGATGAAGTTATTGAAAAAATTGATAAGCAAATTAACAATTCTGAAGGTTTAGATGAGGAAAAGCTAAAATAATTAATAGAAATGAGGGAAAAACTCGAGAAATCAAAAAAAGATAAAAAAAAAGAGATCATTTGATCTTTCCCTTCCGGTATAATTATAGAAGGATTAAACCTATAAGCATTATGTAATTTTACCTTTCCTTTAAATCATTTTTTTGAATGAAATTTTAATTTTGAAGTTATTTTAGACTCTGTATAATAAGGTCAAAATCAAA
>JBHLLO010000084.1:0-8382 GCA_048885535.1 Candidatus Hermodarchaeota archaeon | reverse complement strand
TTAAGTCTAAAGGGCAAAATCTTAGGGATGCAAGGTAAAATACAAGATGCTCTAAAATTGATTGATAAGGCAATAGAACTTGATCCAAAAGACCCTGGTCCTTATCATGATAGGGGCGCTATTTTTATGGGTCAGAGAGATCCTGAAAGGGCTCTTGAATATTTTGAGAAATCAGTAGATGTTGATCCGAATTTTTTAGGAGGTTGGGTTAGTAAAGGATTAGCATTATCAATCCTGAAACGTTATGAAGAGGCACTAAAATGTTTTGATAAAGTCATAGAGATAAATCCGAATTTTAAGGAAGCTAGAAGAATGAAGGCAATGGTTTTAAGGGAATTAGGAAGAGATTCCGAGGTCGTTGATACATTAGACATCTTAACAAGTAAAGATCCAGAGAATTTCGATGCGTGGATAAACAAGGGTATAGAACTACTTAGGATAAAGCACGATTCTGAAGCTTTAGAAAGTTTTGAGAGAGCTATCGAACTTAATTCTAAATCAGGTAAAGCGTGGACATTAAAAGCAGTTGCTTTAAGGGGTTTAAGACAAGTAGACGAAGCAATAGAGTGTTTTGACAAAGCAATAGAATTAGATCCTGAAGATTTTAATGGTTATTTTGAAAAAGCTCAGACACTAGTCACCCTTCGAAGAATAGATGATGCTGTTAATCTTTGTGATGAAGCTTTAGAAGCTATACCAAATTCGCATGAACTATTATTTTTGAAAGGGCATTTATTAGGCCTTAAAAAGGATTTTAAACAAGCTCTTGAATATATCGATAAAGCCTTAAAAATCAAGCCAGACTTCAAACCTGCTCAAGAGGCTAAGAAGATAGCTTCAGAAATGTTGAAAGTACATCCTCCTGAAGAAGAAGTCAAAAAATTATTACTATCTAATCCTACTGATGCAGCTGGTTTCTATAATAAAGCTTACGCGCTAAATTCAGTAGGAGATTATGAGAAGGCTATTGAAATGTATGATGAAGCTCTGAAACTAAAACCAGATTTTATTCAAGCATTACATAATAAAGGAGCATTACTTGGTCAACTTAAAAGATATGATGAAGCTCTTGAATGTATGGATGATGCATTAAAGATTTCCCCTAATGATTTTCGGATTTTATCTAATAAAGCGGCTACACTTATGTATTTGAAAAGAAATGAGGAAGCTTTAGAGACCATTGAAAAGGTACTGGAATTGAAACCTAAATATGCAGATGGGTGGATAAACAAGGGTAGCATCCTAGTAGGGTTTAATAAACATCAAGAAGCATTGGAATGTTACGAAAAAGCTATAGATATAAATCCCAATTATGATAAGGCATGGTATAATAAATCTGTTGTGTTAAAGAAGTTAGGGAGAACAGAAGAAGCAGAAAAAGCAAAAAAGGAGGCTATTTTAATTAATCCAGCTTTAGACAAATCAGACATTATAGCTATGATTGACGGTAAATCATTTTTTGGGAAAGGTGGTGGCACCGTTTCTCAAGGAGAGTATGCGTGTGATAACTGTGGAAATCCCGTTAAATTTGGAGATAAATATTGTAAAAAATGCGGTACGCAGGTAGGCAAAGGTGGAGATAAAGTACCAATAATTCATTTTGGCTTAGGTGGTCCCAGTATTGGGACAATGGATCTTAAAGATTTGAAGATACAAAACATCCCTAAAATTGATAAGGAAACTAAACTAGAGAAACCTTTTAGAGTTCCCTCAATGGAAGAGATGCAAAATTTTATGAACCTTACTGATCAGGGTACCTCTTTAGCACAGCAAAAACGATTTGATGAAGCAATTGAGTTGTATGACAAAGCTTTAGAATTAATGCCCCACGCATGGTTTACATTATTAATGAAAGCTAACGTCCTACTTCAAGCAGCTAAAGATGAAGAAGTAGTTGAAGTAACTAATGAATTATGTCACTATCACCCATATAAGTCTGATGGGTGGTATATTCGAGGTTTAGCTTTAATAAATCTAGGTCGTCTAGATGAGGGATGGAAGTGCTTACATAATGCCTTGAAAATAGATCCTCGTATGAAACCAGCTCAAGATACTATCAATCGCCTTAATCGAACTCATCCTAATAATTTTAAATTTGTATTACCTAAGTTAAAAGAGCCTGTTCGAAGAACTTACAAATTAATCTATGATATATTCAATCAAGTTGATCCTAATGAATGGATAAGTTTCAGAGTTCTTGAATTTACGTTTGCTGGTTTTGTAGAAAGTGCTGTAAAAAAAGAGTATGACATGGAATTCATACAAACTGATTTTAAAGAGTTTCTACCTAAAATAGTATATCTAATAGTAAAGCAAGAAGGATTTTTTATTGCCTATGTAGGAAAATTAGCTGCATCAATCAAAAATACATTATTTCTTGGTTATATAGATGCTCTCGATGGATTAGATAGGCTGAAATTATCCCAATCATCAGAAGGTGGTTTCAAACCTTATCCATTTTATGAAGAAATTGTAGATAAATATGGAAGAATTCAAAAAGAATGGAAGGAAATCTGGGATAATGCAATAAAAATACCACTCAAATTCTTTTTCAATTTAGAACTATTAGAAGAATTTATTGAATCACTAAAATCAGAGTTTAATTAAAGTCAGCAAATTATCATTAATTGGATTGCTAGTTAATGATAAAATATTTTTTTCTTTTTAACAGCAGATTTATAGATAATAAGCTAAAGATATAAAAAATTACCTTGCTTAGATTCATGTAATTCACTTATTTTACATGGGATGATAAAATGTTTACAATTTGTACTGATTTTGTGCCGAATGGCAAACTAGAAGATTATCTTAAAAATCTTTCTAAATCGGAAAAGAAGTTCAATAAAGAGATTGGTGTGCTTTTTAGAAAATTCTTTCAATGTAAAGTACAACCACACATTATCTGGGCAATAACAGAATGGATTAACGGGAAGGCGCATCATGATGCAGCCCAATCTATTTTAAAAACTAGAAGAGATGATAGATTTGCTTCTGTTGGTTTTGGTCCTGAGCCCTATTTTGAAATTTTTTGTAAAAATGAAGAGGCGTTTTCAGTCGGAAATTATTCGGATTTATATGGTATCTTTATTGTGATACACGCTTTGATTAATGACAAAGTTCAAGATAAATATCTTGGGTTAAGAAAAGAACGATTTGAAGAAGTAAAGAAAAAATTGTGTTGGATGAGAGTATTTCATAACATTTCTAATAATTCAGAATTTGTAGCTTTCTTAGGATTTACAAATGAGGAACAATATAATCAATCAAGGCAGCTTGGTGATTTTTATTTGGAAGAATATTTATTCACAGGGATAGAAAAACCCCTTGGGATGTCTTATATTGCTAATTATAATCAATTTATTTGTAAATTATTAACTCCGATCTGATTTTTTTAAAGAAGGTAAAAAAAATAGTATTAGGAGGATAATTTCCTTGAGTTTAAAGTCGCTGTCTTCCTTAAACTAAGATAAATCATGCCTATTATCATCACTGTTCCTGTAATTACTAATAGAATTAAGTTATATCCGGGAATCCCTCCCGGTGCTGTGATTAGAGGACAACTCATTAAAGGATAATTATCAGTACTTCCAGCAAGTCCAGTTATATCATGCGGAGCATCTCCAATGCCATCACCGTTGTTATCTGAGCCTGTATAATTATCCCAGTAATTGCCCCTTGAATTATAATCCCAGTTATTATCTAAGCCATCATCCAGTGCGTGCAAAGCATTATCTATGAAGCAATTATGATGTATAATGTTATAATCAGAATCAATTCCAATTCCATAATTTGTGTTGTTTCTGATCATGTTTGAATGAATTGTATTATTATTAGCCAATGACCATAGATCTATACCTTCTGAATTATTCTGAATTGTATTGCCAATAATTTGGTTAGAGATAGAAAGCCCTCTTAATTGAATACCTGCTTCGATATTATAGGAGACAAAATTATTAATAATAAGATTTGAATGACAAAGCCCCATTAATCCATCTATTAATATTCCATAAAAACTCCCTTCAGAAGCAATATTAGTACTTATTTCATTCAAGCTTGAATTATAAATCCAAAATAGTGCTCCTGTATATTGATAAAGTTCGTTTCTTCTTAATAATCCATTTGTTGTATTGGTTAATCTTACACCAGCAAAATTACTATGTCCTTTAAATAGACAATCCTCTATTATAAAGGGTTTATTAGAATGTAAAATATTTAAGCAATTATCAGCATTTGTTGAGGTATTAAAGAAATATTCTGCAATTACATAAGGGTCACTTATTGTACCTTCCCCAGTGCAATATCCTTGATTTTTAGCCCACGTCCAATTTGTTAAACTTCCGGGTAGGTCATTAATAGTTATTACACTATTTATTTCTGTTAATGCGGATGATTTATATCTATATTCTGCTACATCAAGACCTAAATTTGGTATGAATAAGGAAAATGAAGGGGTCATTAAGGTTATAATCACTAAAAATCCTAGAAGTAAGAAGATTTTTTTTTTCATTTTAACCACTTTTGAGAAACTACTAATGATAGTTTATTTTTAAAATAAAAATAGAGTGAGAATTAATAAAGATTTATTTTTTCAAAAATTCCATTATAGCCTTATTAACTTCAGGAGTTCTAGTCATCGGAGCATAATGTCCTGCCTTCTCAATGATAACTAAAGAGCTATTCGGGATTTCCTGATTCATCTGCTCCATTGTTACTTGTGGAGTCAATCTATCATGGGAAGCCGCTATTAAAAGGGTTTGATTGTTAATTTTCTTTAATCCATCATAGGTATTATGTGTTTTAAGTGCCTCTCCTTGATTCATAATGTCTTGTGGAGTAGCAGGATCTATGCTTAGCATTTTGATGAAATCCTCCGCAGACCAGATTCCAAAAAATTTCTTTTTAGGATCCTTTTCCATTTCTCTTCTGTAAGTTGAATGAAAGTTAGCTCTGGCAGTTTCCCAGAATGCTTTTTCTGGTCCAAGTTCCAATTCTTGAAGACGCATCTTTTTATATATCTCCGGTCCTTCCTCAGTTGGATATCCTGGAACTGTGCAGATAAGAACTAGTTTATTTACCTTTTCAGGATACTTTAAAACAAAATTTTGAGCAATCATACCTCCTAGACTCCATCCCATAACATGAGCTTTTTCTATTTGGAGGTAATCAAGGAAATTTTTAGTATCATCAGCAAACATCTCCATAGTTGTTCCTGCTGGTCGACTACTTTTTCCTGATCCTCTATTGTCAAATCTAATGACTTTAAAGTGTCGAGATAATTCGCCCACTTGAGACATCCATACCTCTTTTTTAACTCCAAATCCATGAATTAATAGTATGGGATAGCCATCCTCCTTCCCAAGTATTTCGTAGCAGAGTTTTATATCACCAATTTGTGCAAACTGTTCTGTCATAAGTTCATTTTAGATTTTATATTTTAAATAGGTTTGGACTATTAAACCGAGTAAAATTATGCTCATTTTTTCGAATTTGATTAGCTATAAACATATTATAAGAATATTTCGAAGAGTTTTATCTGCAATACAAATATTAAATACATTTTTATTAGATAACTCGATTAATTAGTAAGAAAGCTTAGTTTTGTAATGACAGATAAGGGCTACTATTTTTGAGAATATTAATGTTGAGTCACCGGAATCCGTTCTTCCCTCCATATACGTTTCTAAAAGAACCTGAAACAATTGAAAGGGATGATCTTAAACAAGTTCCTACCTTAATCGAGCTTTATGAAGGTGGTTTTTTTATACATATGTTTGGTACTTTTAAAACGGCTAATCTATTGTTTGATATACCGAGTAAATATTCAAGGACAAAAAAAGAGCGGCTATTAATATCAATAATTGTTGATAATAAAAATAAGATTAAAACTACCTTAGCTCAAGAACTTTTAGAAGGGTTTGTTGAAGAATTTAAGAAAATTAAAAAAGCTTACAAAGCTTTTTATGTAGACTCACAAGTTTATCAAGGTGATCGAGATAAGTTAATGGAGATTAAAACCCTTTTAAATACTTTTAATACATCTTTTCCAGAAGAAAGTGTTATATTTGAACAAAAAGAAGCAAAAGTGTTAATCTTTGGACTTTCAATGGCGGGAAAAACAACCATCGTTCGAACGAGGAGAAAGGCCGTCTCAAGAACAATATTTCCAACAATAAATGTAGATATTTCTCGAATCTTAGTTAATAATGTATCTTTATTAACTTATGATACTCCTGGTCAAGTTAAATTTAAGGAAATATGGAAACCTTATCTAAAAGGACAAGATGGTTTAATTTTTGTATTAGATGTCGCCGATAAAATAAAGTTTCCAGATGCACGTAAGTTATTGCATGAAGTAGTTGCAATCCCAGAGTTAAGTGAATTACCTCTTCTTATTCTCTTTAATAAGATTGATTTAGAAGAACCAGATGCAAATGATCTAGTAGAAGCAATGGGATTGGAAAAACTTGGCAAAATGCCATTGAAATATTTTCTTACAAGTGGAGTTAAAAACATAAATGTTGATGAAGCATTTAATTGGCTTTCACTTAAAATAGCAGAGAGGATAGAAACCTATACTCCAAGAAGAGACATTGGGATAATATTTTGCCGATGGGATGAGAATCTTGGGGTTAAAATAGAAGATGTTTACCCTAAAGATGCTTTTGAGAATCCCGAATTAATATCCGTGAAAAGCTTTTCAATCTCACAATATATTTTTGGAGGAGGAGAATTTAAACGCGCTTCGGTAATCTTACCATTTCCTCACTTGAATTCAAATGCTGCGATTTATTTTGATTATGTAGCCGATGAGAGTATTAGAGGTGGCTTATTACCATTATCTTTAATAATCTATTATAATGATAAGATTCCGAAAACTATCATAAACCAATTTAATCATTTCATTCTTCAACAATTTGAAAACATAAAAAATAATTATTTAAACAATATTCAAGTATTAGAGATCCTTAAAGATACTCATAGTACTTTAATTCATCAAATTGATATATATAAACCCTCCATCGAAGCACTTAAAATTGCTGAATTACGATATGAGGTTTTATTTAAGGCTGCTCGAGATGCGGTTTTAATAATTGATAAAAAATCAGGAATTATAATAGATGCTAATAAGCAGGCAGAAGAATTATTCCAACGCCCTTTTGAAGATTGTATCGGATCCCATTCAAGTCAATTATTAAGCGATATTATTAACATAGATTTTAATGCCGAAATATTTGATGAGCTTAATAATCCGCTTCCTTTAAGGTTAGATGTAGTTGATAATTCAGGTAACCTTATTCCTGTTGAAATATCCGTAAGTGAAGTTCAAATGGGCGGGCAAGTCTTTATTCAATACATAATTCGAGATATTAGTAAAAGAATGGAGGCTGAAATTAAGCTAAAGAACTCAGAAATTAGATATCGCCACCTTTTTAAAGATTCACCTTTTTCAATTCTTTTAATTAATCCAAATGGATCCATTGTTGATTGTAATCCTGCTTTAGAAAAGGCTTTAGGTTATACAAGGGAAGAATTAATGGGGAAAAAATTCGTAGATCTTTCAATAATTCATGAAACTTATCTCATGGAAGTTCTTAATAGGCTTAAAAAGGAAGAAAGAAATACAACTTTTCCACCATTGGAAATTCAACTTTATCAAAAAGATGGAAATCTCATTTGGGCAAATATGCAATCATCTTTTGTCGAGATTGGTAATGAAACGTTCTATCAAATAATTTGGCATGATGTAACAGAGCAAAAAAAAACAGAACAGGATCTCAAGAAAATCTCCAAGTTAGGAGGTGTTATTGCGAGAATTATTTCGAGATTTGTTGGCATAAAAGACTTTAATCAAGCAATTTATGATTCTCTTAAAGATATAGGAGATTTTATTAGTGCTGCACGAGCTTATATTTATATTTTTAGTGATACATATAGTTTCATGAAGAGAAATTATATTTGGTATGGTAAATTAATTTACTCTCAAATTGAGCTACCTCCATTTATAGCTATTAACAATTTTCCATGGGTAATTGAGAAATTAGATGCCTCTGATTATTTCTACATTAATGATATCGCAGCACTTCCTAATCGAGCGAAGAGTTTTAAAGTTTTTCTTGAAAACCAAAAAATTGAAAATCTTTTAGTTCTTTCAATAAAAATTAATGATCAATTAGAAGGTATGATGTGTTTTGATAATTTAGTTGAAAAAGAATATTGGAATGAAGAAAATCTCGAGATCCTAGGAATTTTTTCAGATATCCTTAAGAATGCAATATTGCGGAAGGTAGCTGAAGATAATCTACGCGCTAGTGAAGAATCTTTCCATGAAGAGTTTGACAGAGAATATTTCTATAAAGAACTATTCGTAAATGATATGAATAA
>JBHLLO010000083.1:0-12028 GCA_048885535.1 Candidatus Hermodarchaeota archaeon | reverse complement strand
ACCGTTAGGGGAGTATATCTACCGTATATGACTGAGTGGGGTGGTCTTACATTTCCACAAATGATGGTATTACAAGGATACTTCATGTTTATGATCTTTATTCTCGAAATTCCCTCAGGAGCTATTGCTGATTATTTAGGAAGGAAGAAAGCATTATTATTATCGGCTTTAACTGTTGTTATTGCAGCTTTCGTATATAGTATAATTCCAAATTTATTTTTATTTTATATAGCTGAAACATTTTGGGCGTTAAGTATTGCATTAGCTTCCGGAACACAAGAAGCTTTAATGTTTAGTTCTCTAAAAGTATCAGGAGAAGAGAAAAAATTACCCAAAATTATGGGCAATATTCAGATGTTTAATTTAATTGCTCTAACAATTTCAGCTCCTCTTGGATCAATTATCGCTGAATTCATATCCTTACAATTCACAATGACTTTGCTAGGAATAATATATATTGGCGTATTTATCACGGCATTAACATATCATGAACCTAAAATTAATAATAATAGAAAATCAACAAATTATATCTCAATCCTTAAGGATGGATTTAAAGAACTGAGAAAAAATAAGATCTTAAGAATTTTATGTTTTGATAGATTATTTATAAATATCCTCATCTTTTTCCTATTCTGGACATATCAACCTTATCTTACCGCGGTGGGTATCCCATTACTTTTCTGGGGTTTTATTTTAGCTATGATGAATTTGGTAAATGCTTTCTTTTCTTTTTTACTCCCTAAAATCCTCAGTAGAGTTAAAAAGAAATTAAAAATCCTTATTATGGTGGACATTATTGCAGGTTTAGCATTTATTTCTTTAGGATTCACAACAAATCCAATCCTAGGTATGGTAATTCTTCTTGTGCTTGTGGCATTTGGGTATCCTAGATTTTTGTTATATACACATGGTATTAATAATCAAATTGAATCTGAAAATAGAGCAACAGTGTTAAGCACAATAAATATGTTTGGTAGTCTCTCAATGGCAGTACTTTATCCAATATATATAGGGCTTATCGTGGATGCTTTGAGCGTATATTGGTTTTTTATTATTAATGGGGTTATAATTCTGATATTCACAGCACTTACAAGAGTAAAAGATGATTATCTTTAAGTTAATGCCTTTAAAATCAAATTTTTAACATTAAGAATTATTGAATATTGAATTAAAAGAATTATTATAAAAGAAATTGCTAGAAATAACAAAAAATTTTAATCGAATGTTTTAATATACTAATAAGATATCTCGATAAAATGTAAAACTGAAAGATGATTAAAATTGAATGAAAAAAAAGAAGAAACAGAACCATTTCCGTTCATAAAGGGAGAACGAATTGATTTAGTAGCACCCGGTTCTCAATGGGCTAACCTTATTGCTAAATGGGTTAATGATCCAAAAGTACGCCACTATTCTAGAAATATGTTTCCACACTCTATTGAAGAAATAAAGAAATGGCATGAACCAAGAGGAAGAGAAATGCCAGAATGGGTTGGATTTATCATCTGGCATAAACAAGATAAGAAAGCGATTGGAGATATAGGTTTTGGTCGTATAAATTGGATAAATAGGAATGCAAATCTTTATGGCCTCATTGGAGAACCAGAGTATTGGGGAAAAGGAATCATTGGAGAGGCAGCAAAATTGGTAATTAATTATGGTTTTACAGAATTAAATTTTCACAAAATTTTTGCTGGAGTATTTTCACCAAATGAAAGATCTCTTCGTGCCGCAGAAAAATTAGGCTTTCAAAAAGAAGCGGTTCTGAAAGGAGAAGCATATGTTGATGGCAGGTATGTGGATCATCATAAATTTGCCCTTTTTAAAGAGGATTGGTTAAAACAAAAAGAAAAAGAACAAAAATGAAAATCAAAAGTGAGTAGTAAATGGAAGAAAAAAAAGAAGAAATAGAAGTTTATCCATTTATTAAAGGCGAAAATATAGACTTAGTAACTCAAAATTCCAAATGGAAGAATCTATATTGCAAATGGATGAATAACCCAGACGTTAGACATTATGCTCGACAAATGTTTCCACACACATTAGATCAGGTTAAAAAATGGTTTGAGCCCGAGCAAGATCGCCGTTTAAGGGACTTCATTGCATTCACTATTTATCATAAGGCAGATAAACGACCAATTGGTCAAGCAGGGTTTAGTCATATAAATTGGATTAATCTTAATGCAAACATATGGGCTTCAATAGGAGAACCAGAATACTGGGGAAGAGGAATAGCAGTAGAAGTCTCAAAACTCTTAATTAATTACGGTTTTACCGAATTAAATTTCCATAAAATTTATGCTGGGGTATTTACTCCGAATAAGAGATCATTAAGAGCTGCAGAAAAGCTAGGCTTTCAAAAAGAAGCGGTATTAAAAGAAGAAATGTATGTAGATGGAAAATTTGTAGATAACCATAGATTTGCTCTTTTTAAAAGAGATTGGCTAAAAAAAGGTGAATCATCTTTTTAAACTTACTTCTATTCTAGACTGATGAATAATATATGGAAAGTAAAGAATTCAATACATTCATTAAGGGTGAAATTGTAGATTTAATTCCTTCAAGTGCAAAATATGTTCATTTATATTGTAAATGGATGAGTGATCAAAAGGTTCGCCGCTTTTTTCGTGGTCCTATACCAGTTATATTTGAAAACATGAAAGAAAGATTTGAAAATCCTCCAAATGGGAAGTTCAAAGAATTTATTGATTTTACCATTATCCATAAGCAAGATCAAAAACCTATAGGAACCTGTGGCCTGAATCGAATTAATTGGGTTAACCAGTGGGCGAACGCTTTTATATATATCGGCGAAATTGAATATTGGGGCAATGATATCGCAACTGAGGCTGTGCAATTAGTTCTTCAATATGGTTTTGAGGAATTAAATCTTCATAAGATTAGTGGGCGAGTCGCTGTTGAGAACGTCGGATCTTGGAAAGTTGCTGAAAAGGTGGGCTTTACTCTTGAAGGGATTATTAAGGACGATTTTTACAAAGATGGAAAATATGTTGATACTAAAAGCTATGGGTTCTTAAAGGAAGATTGGGAGAAATTTTATAATCAGCAAAAAGCAAAATAACCTCATACTGTCATTATTCAACATGCGATTTTTAAAGATGATCAGTTAATTTAATGAGAATAAACTATTTTAAACAATTTTAACTACTTTTCATATAGAAAGTAATTATAGATAATTCGATGTATGTTTAAAATTACCAGAAAACAGAGTAGTATTTTAGCAATAGGTGCAGGAATTCAATTTATTATTCTAACGATAGTAGCTATGATAATTTATCCTGGAGGATATTCCTTTTGGGAAAATTTTTTCAGCCATTTAGGTCATACTGTATCATATAACAATGGACAACCAAGTATCCCAAGTTATATCATATTTGCATCAACTTGTACAATTACAGCAGTTCTATTGATACCTTTCTGGTGTGCATTGACAACAAAGTTTCGAAAAACTACTCTCGAAAGGTATCTAAGCTTTATAGGATCTTTACTAGGTTTGTTCTCGTGCCCTAATCTCGCTCTATTATCAATCCTTCCTGGAAATCTTCTTTTTGAGCCACATATACTTACAACAAGATTATTTTTTATATCTTTTGCTGCTGCAATACTGATTTATTCTATAGCTATATTATTAAATAGCGAGTACGAAAATTATTACGCCATTACTGGTTTCATTATTAGTGTAATTATTCTATTATATATTTTCATATTCCTTTATAATGCAGCATTTCAGAAGGTAACAGTCTACTTACTTGTTATTTGGGGCGCAATACAAGGGGTAAAGTTATTAAAAACTAATAAAGTCGAATCTTTCTGAAAGAACTTCCCCTAATTTTAGTTTATTTATAATTTATGAAAATTAAATTGATTTTAAACAAATATAATAAAAAAGAAAAGAAAATATTTTTGACTTTAACCACCAGCAATTGGTGGAAAAATGGCGATAATATCTCCATCTTTCATTTCTTCATCAGGTTTTTTATGTGGTAATCCGTTTACGAGAATTACCAAATTCCTTTTAATATATGGGATCTCATATTTATCAAGAAGATATTGAATCTTACTCCCTATTGGTACCTCTAAGGTTGCTTTATCCGGTCCAAAATTTCTGAAATCTGCAAAGAATTTTACTGTTACTGATATATATCTATTTTCTTTATTCATCCTCATGCCTTGTAAAATACCATTTATATAGTAATCCCATATTCTTAGGAAATATTCCTACTCGGTCTCCATCTTTTACTCTCTTTTTAATTCCAGCATATACACCATTAACAAAAATATGACTAGTTTCACTCTCTTCAATTGAAAATTTTTTTAGTATGTCAGCAACAAATTCAATACCTTCACTGTTGATATTGATATTTAAAGGACTTGATCTCTCCGATTCATTATTCGCTATTTTACTAACTAAGTTCCCGAAGAATTTTACTAGAATTGTCATCTTATGGTAATCTTAAGGTCCCCAAACTTTATCTAATTCCTCATCAGTTACTTCAAACACTACATCGTGGGGTGCAACCTTCTCTTCACTAAAAAATTCGGGGAGTCTATCATGTACAGCTGTAAATCCCGCAGCTTTATTAAATTTCCTTTCTATATCGATTATTTGCTGGCCAACTTTAGGAACGTCCCCCACAGTTAGAGACGCTCCTAGTACGCCATTTAATGATTCGACAACACCTTCTAATCCTGAGGGAATATCGAGAACAGCAAAAGCTATAAATAAGCAATATCCGGTTGCATCTACAGCTGCTGTTGCTAATTGGAGATTTCGAGAGAGATCTGCTTTTTTAGTATCCCTTGGATCTGCTTCGCCGCCCACCCCAAGTATTTCAGTTGCAATACAATAACCTGCTGTATGGTCTGCACCCATTGGTGTCGTAGCATATGTGACTCCAATTCCACGGACTGGTCGTGGATCATAGGCTGGTAAACCTTGACCTTTAACAGTTGGGATTCTTGTAACTCCTAAAACCTTGCCCGTGATTTCTGTTCCATTAGCTAATATCTTTCCCGTTGGTGTTTTATTTCGAATCTCTTCCATGAGTTTTAACGCGCCTTTTCCATCTCCAAACTCAATTAATCCTCCTTCCATGGCTACAGCAATAGTATCTCCTGCTTCAATTGTATCAGTTCCTAAATCATTGCAAGCCCGATTGAGTTCTCCAATATCATCTAAATCATAAATACCACAGTTTGCTCCAAGAGCCCAAACGCTTTCATATTCTAAAACACCAACCGGCTCTGTTCCATCAGGTTTTGTCCATACTTCAGAACATTGGATAATGCACCCAGGATTGCAGAAGTGAGGTCTTGTGCCTCCTCTTTTCTTAATAGCTTCTGCCTTTGCTTCACCTGAGATGTTCTGGGATCTATCGTCTCGACCCGCAGAGAAATTCCTTTGAGGTAACCCTCCAGCTTCATTCATAATATTTACTAAAACACTTGTACCATACGAATTGAGAGCCCCTCCAACCTTTGTGACATCATGGGACATTAATGCATCTCTTAATTTTGTGATACCTTGTTTAAAGACTTCCTGATTAGCAATTTCAACTCCAGGAGCTCCAGTCTCATCTACTATAATAAATTTGAGTTTTTTGGATGCCATAACCGCTCCAAGGCCTCCTCTACCTGCATATCTGCTTGGTAGTCCTTCTGGATCGTTAAAACAAATTCCTGACATTGCTCCAAGGATTTCTGCTGCTATTCCAACACCGCAAATACCTACTTTTTCTCCAAATTCTTTTTGTAAATCTTTATAAACCTCATATAATCCTTTTCCTACCCATTGATTTGCTTTTATAAATTCAGCACCGTTGTTAGTGACTTTTAATAAGTAATAGTCGTCTCCTTTGTGTTTGCCTTCTACTATAATTGCTCCAATTCGCATTCTTGCTAGCATTTGAGCAAATGGAGTTCCAGCATTAGCTTCCTTAATTCCTCCAGTTAATGGAGATTTTCCACCTACTGATAATCGACCAGAAGAAGGGGCTGCTGTACCTGTAACAATTCCTGGAGCAAAAACAAGTTTGTTATGGATGCCTAAGGGGTTACATGTGGGAGGAACCTCTTTTGCTACGATAGTTGAAGTCATTCCTCTCCCACCAAGTGCAAAATAGTCTTTAGGTAAATCTTCAAACTTAGTTACGAGATTAGTCATATCTACTCTTAAAATTTTTTTTGGCAAATTTTTCACCTCTCTTAATTTGGCATTATATATTTGTGTTCCAATTTTATTTATAACTTATCTATTTTAAAAATAGGAAGCGATATGTACATAGAAACCTAACGATAAATAAGATTCTTTACCTAAGAATAAAATTAAGGTTTCTCTGACTTTTCAGGAACAGTAGGTATTATAAGATGACTTGGATATGTCTGATTGTGATAAATTTTTTGGTTTGCAACAATGTACTCTCCAAGATGAGTGTCTCCTCCAAGATTAGAATTAATATCGAATCTAGGAAAATTACTAGAAGTAATTTCTATTCTTATTCGATGTCTTTTTCTAAAATAATTTGAAATGTTTCCTAAATTGATCTCATACCTATATATTTTACTAGGTTCAATTAAGGAAGGATTATCTTCGCCATTTCTGTACATTGCTCTAACACCAGCATCTAAAATGTTAATTGCTCTTCCTCGTGGATAAACATCAACTAGCTTTACCATGAAATCTGTATCTTTTGCAGAAGTAGAGGCGTATAATATTATCTTAACCTGTCCTGTAATTTCAAGACCATGGTCTAAAGATTTTGAAGTGTAAATCAGGACATCATCTCTTTTTTCAGCATCCTTTTGATTTCGAGAACCCTTTCGTATTCCCAGATTTCTCCCTCCTTTTGTAATTACAGGATCTAAAGGATCGAATATGTATTGATCTTCGGGTTCTTCATTTGGTTTATCAAAGCTTAAAAAACCATTTCCTTTTACACTATTTGCATGTCCTTGGGAATGTATATAGATTTTTTGATATTTTACCCCGTCAGGAGGCCATCTTTCAGTATATTTCCAAATATTTTTTCCCATAACCCAGTATTTAATAGATGGTTTATCGATTTCAGGAAATGCTTTTTCATCATCCATTAACCAATATTTATTCCAACCAAGACATAGAAATTCTTTAAAGAACTTCAGAATTCCTGCATTGTTTAATCGACTTTCTGGATGACCAGATGCTGCATGACCCCAAGAACCAATTATTAATTTTGTATATTCCTTTGCTAAGCCTGTAGCGTTAGCCTTAATTTCCAAAAAGTCTATTAACTGTTTCTCAAAAAACATATCTTGCCATCCTGTTAACATTAAGGCAGGTTGTGAAAACTTTTTTACATCCATGTTTAAAAAACCTGTCATTTTTTCTGTATCCTTGTCCAGACCACGTGTTATTAAGAAATCGTTCAGAAATGTAAAGTAAGTTTTTAAATTTCGCTTTGAGGGATTAAAATTTTTGACATCATAGTATTTTATTAAAAGATCCTGAATTTCGTTGATTGATTTCCCTTTTAATTGAGATAATGTAATTTTTCTTCTTTTTCTAGTTGAATCACTGAATAATGCATATCTTGGATTCAAATATCTTTCTTGCATTAAATTTGTTAATTTATCGACCCTAGGAGCATCTCGATGGGATACTATATTGACCATAATTCTATAAATTGAATTTGTAAGCTCATGTATTTGAAGCCCTCCATTGTTTTTCCAGAGGTTTAAAGTTGAAGTAATTGCTGGTGCTATACAAGTTAAATACTTATTATCCCATGACAACGCTAATTGAGTAATACCGAAGTAACTTGCTCCAATCATTCCAATCTTACCATTATACCAATATTGCTTAGAAATCCATTCAAGTGTTTCTAATCCATCTTCTCTTTCAGTAAATAAATAATAATTAAAGCCCTCTGAATGACCCGTCCCTCTTATATCTTGCAAAATGGTCACAAATCCATATGCTGCATAAGCGTATCCAAGAACACTAAAATTATCTTTCCAATATGGTAAGCGTATTAAAATTGTGGGACATTTCCTTTTTTTCTTTAAAACTATTTTAGGTACATAAACATCAGTAGCTAATTTTGTTCCATCCTTTAAAATTAACATATATTCTGGGTACCGTTTAACACCGAATTTAGGAAAACCAGTTCTAAAAAGTAATGCCAAAAGCTTAACTATAGGTAAAACTCCATGAGGGTTAACAATTAAGAAGATTTTTCTAATAAAATTCGGTAATAATGGTCTTATACCGACTTTTAAATAAGAAAGGGTAGTAACATACTTCTTTTTCATTAAATTGATAAAAAAATAATAACTTAAAAAGTTTTAAAATAAATAATAGCAGGCCCGGGGGGATGTGTTCTCAACAAATTGAACGAACTTGTTGATTTGAACCCCCGTCCGTCAGCTGTCTCCACAAGGATAATTAGGAGGCTGCCGCGATATCCATGCTTCGCCACGGGCCTTAATTATTCTTATTCTTACTATTATATTAAAATTTAATCAAATAAAAATATAGATATGATGACAAAAGCGTATTTTACTATTTTTAACTTTTATTTTTTTAACTAGAAAAGTTTCTTGACTACTTTAAAAAGACCGAAATACAAAGGTTTTAATTCACTTTTAATATTTCATATATTATTAGTAGATTTTTTAAATATTTTTTTTGAGTTATTAAATATGGAAAGAAAACCAAATAGACCTATTGACTATTTGAAAAATTCAATGAATAAAGTAATTCTCATAAAAGTGAAACGTAATCGTTTATTTCGTGGATCGTTAGCTGGTTTTGATGAACATTTGAACTTATATCTTGAAGGAACAAGTCAGATTTTCGAATATCAAGATGAAGATGGTAACATTCGAGAGGAGCACGAGGATCTAGGAAGCATCGTTGTTCGTGGCGATAATGTAATATTCGTGAATCTAGCTGATTATTCTGAATAATAAGTTAATCTGAATAGCGGGTTTTATATTAAAAGGATACTCCTAATATTTTCTATTTTATTAAGATACATCTTTAACTTTCAGAATGAAATAGGTTAAAATTAAAATTTTTTAAATCATTAGAATTTTAATATTAAGAGGGTTATTATTTAACTCTCTCATGAAACTTGCTTAAAAAAAAAATATTAAAAATTAACATTTATTAGATGGAACAGCGTGGAACAAGCTCGATTAATTAATCCTAATTTAGGACATCCTTTATTTTTAAGGATTGGTCGTCGATTAAAAAAGAAAGAGTTTGAAACAGATATTTTATTTGTTAGTAATATCTCTGACTCAAACGTGTTTGAAAAATATTTAAGACATAAAATAACCCTTGTTCCAATCCTTGAATATAAATGGAAATTGAAGAAAATTCTTGAACAAGAAAGACTAAAACGACTCAAGAAGGCTGAAAGAGAAGAAAAGAAAGGTTTTTGGAATAGATTGAAAGAAAAATTATTTCGTAAATTTAAAAAAGAAAGAGTAAAGAAGTCAACTGAAGGTTATGAACTTATTGATTCGCAAGGAGAAAAATTTGATTTTGTAGAAAAGAAGAAAATTGATAAATTAAAACATCGTGTTTTTCGAGGAGATCCAATCGATGTTATTTTAATGCATACTGAAATAGTCTCTCCAACGTCTATAGATAACCCAGAGTATGACAATTATTGTAGTCCTCAATCTTATCTTATAAAGCACAATATCTTTGATAATCTAAATTTTTATCATAAAGTAAAAATCAACTTTTCTCTAAGTGATGAAGTTTTAGAATTCCTCCAGTATCGCACATTTGTTATGTTTGATTTTATTCATGAACCGAGCCATGAAAAGAGGCAAATTAATCATCATTCATTCGTAATTTCTAAAAATAAATGGAAAGACTTCCAATTTGTTCATGCGACAGATTTGCATTTAGCAGAACGCAATGATAATATTTATAGTATTGTAAAGAATTGGACTGCAATATTTAAAAATGAAAAATTAGCTGAGATTGCTCAACAAAGTGTAAAAACACTTTCATTTTTCGAACGATTATTCAAGAAAAAAGAAGCTTCTAAACCTTTAGTAATTAAACCATTAGTTCGACGTTTCATTAATCCAAATAATAATTTCCGGAAATTTATAAAACAAATGAACAAAAAAGTATTAGACAATAAATTAGATTTTATTGTTATAACTGGAGATATTGTGGATTTTACTGTATTCTCAGAATTACCCAAAGATGCAAGAAAAACTCTTAATTTTGAATTTGAATATAGTAATTGGAAGACGTTTAAAGATATACTTTTGAATTCATCTCAAAAAAAAAGGAGAGGTGTAATTAAAGGACAGGAGTTAATATGTCCTATTTTCACTATTCCTGGAAATCATGATTATCGTCCGTTTCATTATGACTTTAGGTGGGGTACTTTATATAAGAAACTTGGTTTAAATGCAAATGAAGCGTTAGCTTTAAATGAAAGATTATTAGTAAATCCGATAAGCTCAATCACTAAAAGCTTTATGGCATTGAAAGGGTATTTATTAGAAATAAATTCATCATTAGACTATTCAATTAGATTTGGTAGACACCTTTTAATTTTTTTAAATTCTGGTTCTGATTCATATAAAAATATTAGAGATTTCCTAATGGGACATCCTTCAGTAACGGGACTCTCTAATCGACAGATTAAGTATTTAGAAAATATAATTAACATTAAAAAGAATAAAGAAGATCAATTGTATTTATTTCTTCATGGACCACCGATTAATCCTAGGAAAACAGTCGGTATTTTTAAGAAATTGGGTAAAAAAGATTTATTTCAGGAATTTTTAGATAAAGTAGATGAATTTAAAGAAACAGTATTAAGGAATCTAGGCAAAAAGTTGTCTACTGCTAGAATAGATGGTAAATTTGATGTAAAATTCGGTACCATCTCTTCTAATTGGGAAAAATTGATTGAATTTTGCAAGGAACATAGTATTTTAACACTTTCTGGTCACACGCATGAGTTAAAGGAATTTAGATTAGGAGATCCTAAAGGTAAGAAATCGAAGGTATTTATAGCTCCCCCTTTTAGTTTGAAAAAATTAGAAAATCCTGCTGCTGTATTCTATGATTTATATTCAGAGCTATATACCAATGCTAAAGACATAACATTGCATGCCCCTTTTGTCGTACAAACTCCTGCTTTAGGATTAGGAGGTTATCATAATCCAAAATTAGTCGGAGGTTATCGTGAAATAGAAATAAGAAAAAATAAACTTTCTTCCTTCAAAGTTAATTTTATAAGGCGTTAATTAAATGAAGTTCTTAATGAAAAACTGGTCTTCCTTTCTTATGAATTGCCATCCCAAATACATCTTCAGCAGCTTCTAAAACCATTTCTGATATGGTTGGATGAGACCAAATTGTTTCTGCTAAATCATGGGTGGTTAAACCATGTTGCATAGCTACAGCAACTGAAGCAATTAATTCAGGAGCTTCGGTTCCAATACAGGATGCTCCAATTATCTTATGGCTCTTCTTATCAGCTAATATCATAAGGAAACCGTCTTCCTCAGACATACACTTAGCCTTTCCTAATGACATATATGGGAATCTACCCATTGCTACATCTATTCCCAGATCTTTTGCTTGGGTTCTTCTTAACCCTACAGAACCGATATTAGGATTAGTAAATATGGTAGCTGGAATCACAATATAATCAGTTGTCTTTGCTTTAACTGGAAAGTTACCAATACTCGATAAAGCGTTTGCAACTGCCACATCTCCCATATAACTGGCTACATGAGCCAACATTGGAGCCCCTGAAGCCGCAACATCTCCAATTGCATATATTCCCTTTGCTGTCGTTTCGGTAGTTTTACTATCAATTTTAATCGCCCCTCTTTCGGTTTGAATTCCAAAGTTTTCAAGTCCTAGATTTTTAGATTCTCTAGCTCTTCCTATTGATACTAAACAATAATCTGCCTCATAATAAAACTTTTCTGCGCTTTCAATTTGATCTCTTGGAACATCAGCTGAACAAGTAGTAGC
>JBHLLO010000082.1:0-12488 GCA_048885535.1 Candidatus Hermodarchaeota archaeon | reverse complement strand
GTAAAAAGTTAGGTTTAATACATGGAGTACCCACATCCTTAAAAGATTTAGTATTTACTAAAGGAATTAGGACTACATTTGGATCAAAAATATACGAGAATTTTATTCCCGAGGAGGATGAAATTGTTGTTAAAAGATTAAAAGAAGCAGGATGTGTAATTTTAGGAAAGACAAATACTCCTGAGTTTGGATGGGCAGGAGTGACCTATAATTTAATTTTTGGGGATAGTCTCAATCCATGGAATTTGGAAAGAACAACAGGAGGATCAAGTGGAGGAGCTGCTGCGGCAGTTGCTAGTGGAATAAGCCCTTTAGCACAGGGATCCGATGGAGGTGGATCCTTAAGGCACCCAACTGCACTATGTGGAGTTTATGGTCTTAAGCCCCATTATGGGAGAGTTCCTCAATATCCCTCAATAGGATTTGCAGGATACTCATTATCAGTTCAAGGACCTATTGCTAGATACGTTAAAGATGCAGCTCTTATGTTAGATGTTATGAAAGGTCCTTATGAAGGTGACATGGAAAGTTTACCAGAGCAAAAGATCAATTATAGTGAAGAAATTAAACAAATCCCTAAAAAGTTAAAAATTGGATACTCAATAGATTTTGGCTATGCAAAAGTGATTGATGATGACGTTGAGAGATGCATATTAGATTCTGTTAAAAAGTTTGAAAAATTAGATTGGGAAGTTAGTGAGGTAAAAATAAAGCTAAGAGCCCCCAATTTACCTTTCTTAACTCTATGGACGGCATGTTATGCTTACGACTTAAAATCATTATTAACGAAATGGAGGGCCAAAATAGATCCTGAATTTATTAAAGCTGTTGATGCTGGATTCAGTTATGATAGTATTTCTGTTATGAAAGCTTTTGCATTACGTAAAAAGATATATGCTGCATTTTATAGTCAATTTAAAGAGTATGATGTAATCATAAGTCCTACAACGGCAATTCCCGCCTTTAGATTAGGTATTCGGTTTCCAACTGAAATTAATGGAGAAGGAGTATCTCCTATAGCATGGATGCCATTTACCTTTCCTATTAATATGATGGGTAATCCCGCAGCCTCAATTCCTGCTGGTTTTTCTAAAGAGGGATTACCTATAGGAATGCAGATTATTGGACGAAGGTTTGATGAGTTAACAGTATTAAAAGTTTCAAAAGCTTTTGAAGAAATTGCTCCCTGGCAAAATAAAAGACCAAAATTATAATTAAAATAATTTCTTTTAAAAAGATTTCATATTAGAGGTAGTAATATAAGTAGAATCTCCAATAGTGATATTATTTTTTATTAAATCTTCTAAAATGGCATAATCTCCAATTATGCTATTGGCAGAGATTATTTTTCTCATTATTACACCATCTCCGATAACGGATTCAGAAAGAATGCATTTATCGATTGTTAAATCATCACCAATCGATACATTAGGACCTATTACAGAATTAGATATTTTTATATTTTTTCCAATAAATACGGGAGGAACTATTTTTGAATCAATTATATTCCCGGTATGAAAATAATCTTCATATAAAGGATCTTCTCCCTTTAACTCAGAAAGTAAATGACGGTTTCCGTCTAATAAGCTTTCAGGACGACCAAAATCTAAAATTTCATTTTTCATTTCATTACCTTTAAGTTTTGCGTCCTCCTCAATGAGTTTTTGAATTATGGGAGTTAATTGGTGTTCCTTCCCATTTTCAAGTTTAGTTTGGCTCTGCTCTTCTAACAACTCGAATAATCTTGGAGTTAATCGTTTTCCAAATAAATATGCTCCAGATACTGCATAATGGGAAAGGAAATCCTTTGGTTTTTCCACTATCTTCTTAACATACCCTTTCTCATCTAAAATAGTTACACCATAATATTGAGGGTTTTTTACATTCTTTATATTAATTACACCATCACACTCACCCTGATGATAAGCTAAAAGAATAGATGAGTAGTCATCTAAAGGTAGTCGATCACTCAGAAAAATAAAGCAATCTTCATTAATTGCATAATCTTTAGCTAAAAGAATAGCATCTCCTAAACCACTAAAAAAAGGAGTGTCTGCTTCGTACCCTAACGGAATTTGTTCAACAAATTGTAGGTGAAAATAATCTGAATATTTGCGTTTTAAATATTCCTCAATCTGCCTTTTTTTATACCCTAAAACAAAACAAATATTTGTGTTTTTTGGAAATGTCTTTTTCAATTTAATGAGGATATGATCAATAAGTCTTTTACCTGCAACCTTTAAAAAGGCTTTAGGCTTAGCATAAGTAAAGGGTTGAAGACGCGTTCCAACTCCAGCAATAGGACAAATTAACCACATTTTATTTCTTTTTAGTTTCGATTAATTAAAGAAAATTATTAATTTAGATCGTTATTCTAGAAGTTTCCTTAAAATCTCATAATACTCCGCTTCTTTTAATCTTTCTTTTATTGTATTGTTTAGTTTTCTAAGAAAGTAATTATCAGATGAAGTTCTGCTGACTTTTCTTAACTTTTTATTTAATGCAATTCTTGTTTTCTCATCTAAAAAGTTAGCAGGAATTTGATTGTATGCCTTTTTTAATTCCATGTCATTTTGAACATTATCAATGTCTGAAGCAAGCTTTTTGTATAAATTCCTTATCCAAGTTTCAATTTTATCTATATCTCCTTTTATATATTTTCTTTGGTTTAACCATTCATTAAATTTTAAAACCTCATTAAGAAATTCTGATTTTGAATTTGCTTCTTTTTTTTCCTTTTGAACTATCTGTTTTATCTTTTTCTTTTTTAATTCAGTTTGTTCTTTCTCAGATAACTTATTATATTTTTCTTCTCTTCTTTTTCTCTCCTCACCGACTTTCTCATCTTCTAACCATTTTTTAATTGACATTACTCTTCAATTAAGTTATTAATTTAATTCAAAAAGTTGTTTATTATTAATAATTTAACAAATCTAAATCAGATTCGACTTATAAAAAGAGAGAGATAGATTAAAATTTTAAAAAAATCTTAATAAGGATGAGTATGAAAGTAGAAGGTTTAATTTTTGATTTTGGCTTCACATTATTTGAATTTAAAGAGGTTTCTCTTGAAAAATATTTTGAGTGTTATAGAAAAGGACTTAAAAAAACTCTAGAAAAATTAAGAAACACTAAAGTCTTAGATAATGAAGCAATAACAAAGAGATTTTCTAAATTATTTAAAACCAAAAGAGCCCTGCTTTTTAGACAAAGTATTAAAACTAAAATTGAATATCCCACATCTCATATATTCGAACTAATTTGGGAAGAATTAAATCTTGAGAATGCAGATGAAAACTTTTTTTTAGAATTAGCGAGTATATATCATTCTTATGAAGAGGAAGAATGGATTCCCTTTGAAAAAACGAAAGATACTTTAGAAAGATTATCAGAATTTAAAAATCTCAAATTAGCTGTTCTATCTAATCACCCACATCATAATACAATAATCAATCTGCTTAAAAGGTATAATTTATTAAATTTTTTTGATGCCGTGGTCACATCTGCAGAATTTGGGAAAAGAAAACCAGATCCGGATATATTTCTTTATACTATTAAAAAAATGGGATTAAATTCGCCACAATCATGTATAGTTTGTGGGGATGAACCGAGTGATATAGTCGGAGGAAATAGAGTGGGATCAACAACAATACTTTGCAAAAGAATGTTTAAATTCCCTTTCGAAGAAGAAATTAAGACCCAGAATTATAAAAAAGTGAATGATATTTCTGAAATCCTGAATTTTATTGAATAATTAAGTGGCCTGGGGGGGATTTGAACCCTCGATTTCCAGTACAGGAATATTTTCAATGTACATCTGGCTCCGCAAGCCAGCGCCCTGTTCATGCAAAGCTATTAAGCCTAGAATTGCTATCCATGCTAGACTACCAGGCCTTTTTTATAAAAATTTAAAAAAATTGTATTTTAAAATTATAATTATTGATTAACTATAATTTTTTCTAGTCATTTTCAACAGTTAAAATTATGTTTGATAATTATTGCGTCATTTTTGATATGGATGGGGTGTTAGCGGATACTGGACCAATTCATTTTGATAGTTGGGTGAAACTAGCTAATGAAATCGGTAAAAATTTTACAAAAGATCTTTTTGAGGAGACTTTTGGTCAAATTAGTTCTGATATTATAAGGAAGTTAGTTGGGCCTGATATTGATCAAAGAAAAATCAAAAATTGGGCAAATTCTAAGGAAAAATATTATCGTGAAATGGTTAAGGATAAACTAGAACCTTTGCCTGGAGCATTAGATTTAATCAAAAGCCTTAAAGATAAAAAACTTAAATTAGCTGTTGGATCAAGTGGACCAACAGCTAATGTGAAACTTCTATTGAAAACTCTAAAAATAAAAAATTATTTTGATTGTATAATTACTGGTGATGATGTCAAAACTGGAAAACCTGCTCCTGATGTATTTCTTGCTGTCACTAAAAAATTAAAATTAAGCCCGAAGAACTGCATTGTTGTTGAAGATGCTCCTGTCGGCATTACTGCTGCTAAACGAGCAGAAATGAAAGTTATAGCGCTCACTACCACACATGAGAGGAGTGAGTTTTTTAATGCGGATTTAATCATAAATGATTTATCAGAGATTGAGTTCACTGACATAATTGAGTTATTTAACAGAGATATTAAAAAAAAAAACTCATAAATAACTGTTTCTTAACATAAAAATCTTTAATAATTTTCTTTAATTAATTTATAAGGAAACTGTAGTAAGATTAATTAGCTCAATAAATTTAGAATTAAATAATGTATTTAAAAATTGGATAAAAGAAATGGTATTTGAAAGAAATAGGGATATTCTCATTATTGTATGTGTATTCTCGATAATAGCATTCGTCATTTTTTTCATATCACCAATTATTATGGGAATGTTTTTATGGTTTGCTCGATTTTGGTATATTTCTTTTCCAATTTTCGTTTCCATCCTTGTTTTATTAAAAGTTATCTATAGTAGAATGTCAAAAAATACAGCATATAAAGCCTTTAATAACCTTAGCACTCAAAAGAAGTTCAATGAATTAACAGGTACAAGTCCATTAACTGATGGTAAGCCTACCAAGGCTTATAGAAAGTGGTTATTAAAAGACATATCAAATCTAAAATCGATCGCTAAAGAAGATTCACTTAATGAAGTTATTATTTTAGTTATTGGTTTGGTTATATTCATACTTTTAGGCTTTACAATCGCCTCTTATCTTGGTTTTTACTTCAGATTTTAAATGTAAAATTTTACGAAAGCAGTCTAAAAATTAATTAAAATTTGAATTAGTTCCAATTAAAGTTGTAGTCTCTTCTATCAATTGGGAGAGATCCTCATCTAAGTGTATAAAAGATTCTATTTTGTTTAACTCTTGTAATTTAGTAAAGGAACATTCCACTATAAGATCCCAACCTCCATATATGGGAGTAACATACGTTACTCTCCAGTCTTCTTGAACATCAGTTGACTTAAGACCTGAAAGTTTTTCAACAACTTTCCACTCTGTTCCTACCGTCTTAAGCCTTATTAAAATATATCCCCTAAAAAACATCTCTTTAAATCAAATTTTTTAAGATTCGTTAAGGTTTTATTAATATTATTTAAAAATTGTTAAAAGAATTATTTCTTTGAAAATTATATTATTGATATAATTAAAATTTAGTAAATTATTCCATTTGTTAGATGATTTCCATATATGAACGAAAAAGAAATAAAAGAAATCTTATGGATAAATGGTCTTAAAAATGCAGTAGAATTTGAAGGTAAGCCTAATAAAAAAGCAGTTATGGGCAAATTGATGGCACAAAGAGAAGATTTGAGGCCCTTAGCCAAAGAAATAAACCCTCTTTTGGATAAAATCATTGAAGAAATATCTAGCATGAGTCTTGAGCAGCAAATTGAAGAATTATTAAAGTTGGATCCTCATGCTTTGGACAAGAAAGAACCAAAAGAGGAGGAAAAGGTATTACCAGATTTACCAAATGTCAGTAATTATAAAAAAATTATTATGCGTTTAGCTCCATATCCAAGTGGAGCATTACATATTGGTAATGCTAGAATGGTTGTGTTAAATGATGAGTATGTTCAACGATATTCAGGAGACTTAATTCTTTTTTTTGATGATACAATTGGGAGTCCTAAATCATTAAGAGATAGTCCTAAAGCTAAATTTGTAATTCCAGAAGCTTATAACCTAATTGAAGAAGGTCTCAAATGGTTAGGTGTTAATTATTCAAAAGTTTATTATAAAAGTGATAGATTAGAAATCTTTTATGATTATTGTGAAAAACTAATCAAAGATAACCTTGCATATGTATGTTTTTGTTCAGCTGAAATATTTAAGGAAAATTATAAAAATAAAAAGAAAAATTGCCCTCATAGAGCTCAATCTTTAGAACAGAATTTAGAAGAATGGAATAAAATGCTCCAAAGAAAATATAATGAAGGTGAAGCTGTTGTAAGATTAAAAACAGGTATGGATCAAAAAGATCCTGCTTTAAGAGATCAAATTATTATGAGGATTTCTGAAGCAGAGCATCCTAGAGTCGGAAAAAAATATATTGTATGGCCAATGCTTGAATTTTCTTGGGCGATTGATGATTATCTTATTGGAGTTACACACATTCTTAGAGGTGTGGATTTAGTTAAAGAAGACTTTATTGAAAGTTTCATATGGGAACATTTTAAATGGAGAAAAGCAGAATTTCTACATTATGGACGATTAAAATTTCCAAATATGAAATTAAGTAAAACAGATGCAAGAAATAATATACAGAATGGCATATATGATGGTTGGGAAGATCCCAGAACTTGGAGCCTTCAATCTCTTGCAAAAAGAGGAATAAGACCCGAAGCATTACGAGATGTCTTATTTGATCTAGGGATGTCATTATCAGGAATCACATTCGATGTAAATTGGTTATACTCGAAAAATAAAGACATCATTGACGAAATTTCAGAAAGATATTTCTATGTAGAAAACCCTGTATTAATTGAGATCTCAAAAGTTCCTTTCTTAGAATATTGTGCTGAACCTCTATTAATACCTTCAAATCCAGAGCAGGGAAGTAGAAAAGTTAGAGGTAGAGCGAAAAAAGGGAAAATTTTTATCTTCATCTCTCAATATGATGCTAAAGTTTTAAAGCCAAAAGATATAATTCGTTTGAAAGATTTGATGAATATTGAGATTGGAGCTCTAAATTTAGATGCTAAGAAAATTAAATGCAATTATCACAGTTTAAAGTTGAATAGAGAATATCCAATTATCCAATGGGTTCCTAAAGATGAATATGTAGACGTATCAATTTTAAACCCAGATGGTACAATCTCAAAGGGATATGGAGAAATAAATTTGTTAGATATCCCATTAAATAAACCAGTGCAATTTGAAAGATATGGATTTGTAAATCCAACTAATAGAGAAAATAACAAGTTATTTTGTTATTTTACACATTAATTTTAATATTAAACAATATCTAAATAGTAATAAATATGAATGAAGAAACTCGAATAAATAATTCTTTAAATAAAAAAAAATGGATCTATTGCCCCTCATGTGGGACAAAATTGCCTGAAATAGAAAGACAAAAATATTGTATGAAATGTGGTTTAGATCTTGAGTTAATTAAACTTAAAAGGATTACGGAATCATCTACTATTCTGAGATCTGAGAGGATGACTTATAAAAAGAAAATCCAAGATAAAATATCTGATGAAGAAATATTGAATTTGGGTGAAAAAAAGTTATGGAATAGTTTAGCATCAATAGGAATACCCTTAGCTGCCTTTATTTTAATGAATTTAATAGCTTTCGTGACAATCATCTTCTTTATGTTCTTTGTAGTAAATTTAGAAGATTTAATTAATATCATTTTAAGCCCATATTTTGTAATTGTATCTTCTTTTATTGAATTAATATTTATACTAGTACCAGTAATATATATAAGAAAATATCTCCAGAGCTCTAAATTAAGCAACCGCTTAGCTCTTTTAGGATTTTCCTCACGAGGATATAATAATTTGGGAATATTAAAAGAAGTATTACTAGGTTTAGGATTCGCAATTAGTGCTATATTTTTAGTTTTTTTTGTTTCATTATTTATGGAACTCCTTTTAGAGCTTATTTTTGGTATAGACATTGTTTCTTCAGCAGGGGTTTCTTTAAATGAAATAGATGTTATAATCGCTAATTCGGATATATTAGCTATAATTTTACTAATCCTTACAATGGTAATTATAATAGGTCCCTCTGAAGAAATACTGTTTAGGGGTTTCATGCAAAAAGGATTAGTCAAGAATATTGGAAAAATATGGGGTATAATTATTACGGCAGTCCTATTTTCGTTCATACATCTAATTGGGATATTTGTAATGGCTTACGACACTCTAATTGAGTATGTAGTTTCTTTTTTACTAAATTTTTTCCCTTATTTTGCTATTTCACTATTGTTGGGCTTACTATTTTATTGGAGAAAGGAGAATCTAATCGCAGTAACTATAACCCATGGATTTTATAATTCGATAACAATAATATTAGCTTATCTATATTTTAGCTATGTATAATTATATGTTTCTGTCTCAATATGGATATTTTGCATTTTTTTAAATCAAAAATCAAAGGAAAAGTTTTTAATCTAGGAATTGGTCTAGGAGAGGATTATTCTCAAAATCAGAAGATTATAAAGATTATTGAAGAATACTTAGTAGAAAACCATTGTCAATTCCACATCTTTGGTACAAAACAAGCATTAGCTGAGTTATTAAAAGAATCACTGATTTCAGAAGTTAAATTCAAACTAATTGAAAGTAGTAAACCAGAAAGAGAAATTATAAATTATTTGAAAAAAAAAGTAATCAATGCTGCTATAAGAGGAAATATAAGTTCAAGAAAATTTTTACAAGAGATAAAAACACAACTTAATATAGATGTTATTAATCGTTTAGCTTTACTTGAGACGTTCGAAGGAAACCAATTCTTTTTTGGACCTGTTGGTATTGATGAGTGTAATGATTTTGAGAAAAAGATCAACTTTATTGAAAAAGCAATTATTCTATTCAAATCCTTAAAAGTTGAGCCAAGCATTAGTATATTAAGTGGAGGTAGGCTTAGTGATATTGGCCGTGATAACTATGTAGACGAAACGATTTATTCAGCTCAGAAAGTAGTAAAATATTTCATAGAAAAGTATCCCAAATTGGAGATCCAACATAATGAGATACTAATTGAAGATGCTATTAGAAACAAATCTAATTTAATCATTGCTCCAGAAGGAATATCTGGAAACTTGATATATAGAACTTTAGTTCATTTGGGTGGTGGAAAAGCCTATGGAGCAATCTATATAGGTATAAACTACACAATTATAGACACTTCCCGAGTAGGAAAGCCTTCTGAAATAAAAGGAGCTCTAGATTTAGCGTTATCCCATATAACTTAATTTTAAGTATTTAAATTATTAAGTTTTAAAAAAATTAAAAAAATATAAGATAAAACTTAGCTTATAGCTCCAAGGAAAGCAGCAAGAACTACAAGAATTCCTCCAATTAAAGCTGCACATATTATTAAACCAATTCCTAGTGCCCCTATGAATGTTGGCGCATAATGAACAGGGTGTATACCTAAAATTATTGCCAAAATAGCAAATACTAATGATAAAATTCCACCAATTATTCCAAAGTTATAAGGCATTACACCAATATTAAAAAATATCAAAATAGATTCAATAATTGAGACTAGGCCACCAATTATCGCAAAAACTCGCATACCAACATCCGAATGTTGTATTTCACTCATACATGATTCACTTTCTTAAAGTAATGGTTTTTATTAAACAATAACAAATTTGTACTTAAAAAGTTATAGCACTAATTAAATTAATAATTTAAATTATTAAATCAATAATAAGTAAAAGAAAACCCTTATTTTAAATTAACCTCTTATTATCCCCCTGTTATCATGGCCCCAGAAATATCCGATAGTAGTACCCATAATAATTATCCCTCCTGAAATGAAACTAGTGAATAATATTGCTACACCTATAATATATAAAAACACCGGGGTATATCGTAGCGGTTTAATACCAAGAAGTATCGCCAAAGTAGATATGATTAGCATTATAATTAAAATAATTGAGCTTAAACTAAAAAGGGATACTTCAAGTAATAGAATAATGGAATTTATGGATCCTATTATGCCACCCATTATAGCTGCTATGCGAGTAACTTTTTCAGTTTCTTGAATTTTACCCATTTCTATTACTCAAAATTATGTTATCTGAAGTATAAATAGAAAATTTTGCATATAAACTTATGTCGAGTACTTCCCTTTTAATTAAGAGTTAAATGGAACCCCTAAATCTAAAGTCATTTGATCTAATATCGGAATTCTATGAATGGGAGAGGGGGGAATTGAACCCCCGACCACTCGGCGTCCGGAAGGTCTGCAAACGCAGAACAAACCCCAGCCGAGTATCATACCAAGCTAGACTACCCTCCCATTTCAGAGATGGGTTTCCTTAGGAGAGATAGATATTAATCAAATTTTTATTAGTTAAAAATCTTGATTTCTATTTATTCTTAATTATCTTTATAATTTGTACTAATAATTTTTAAATTTTTTAGAGGGTTTTTAAATTTATAAGTTTTTTAATATAAACAAATATTGATTTTCTTATGCGTTCTCGAAAACCTTTTATCATATTTTGGCCTCAATATTTTGATTTGAGGAGAACTAGAGCACAAGGGAGACGTGTACCAAGAAAATTTGCCATTGAGAAAGTGCATTCAAATGATCTTTATAATGCTGCGAAGAATTTAGGATATGACGTTCAACATGAAAGCCAATATAAGTATTCGAGAACCTGGTGGGACGAACCAGGAAGGATCTTAATAGATACAAAAGGGAAAAAAAAATCTAAGGTACTAATTGAACTAGCGAAGGAATTGAAAAAGAGAGATTTAAAGAGATAAATATATATTATGCACGAATTTGCGTTTGCCTATAATATTTTTAAAATCGCTGAAGCTACTGCTCTTCAGAATAATGCTAAAAAAATTATAGAAGTCTATTTAGAAATTGGTGAGTTAACATTGATAGTGCCAGAATTGCTCAAACAATCTTTCAAGATAGCAACTTCAGGCTCAATCGCAGAAGGCGCAGAATTGATAATAGAAATTTTACCCGGAAAAGTAAGATGTAAAAAATGCGGAAAAATTTCAATAGTAACCTTAAATGAAGAAGCCCAATTAACAGGACTTCAGTTATTTCAATGTAACTATTGTAAAAGTAAAAACACGGAAATAATAGAGGGCAAGAAAGCAAATGTTAAGAATATCAAGATCCTAGAGTAAAATAAGTTATAAAGGATAACTAATAAATCCGCTTTGGATTATTTTCTATCTATATTGGAAAAATAATATTTTTGAAAAAGAATCATGTTGTTAAAGTTAAAAAGGAAATATTTACTCTTCTTAAATGGTTATTAGAATTATAATAAGACTAAAAAAAAGTAATTTAGGTTAGAAAGGTAGCTATTCTCCTTACCTCATTCCAAACAGGAAGCAAATCCATATAACGCAAAATAATTATTATTCACTAAGTAGTGAATTCCTAATTGAAGTAAATGGAAAGAAGTCAAACTCATATTTTACAGATGATTAATAGTTGTACAACATTTGAGATTTATTTTTAGAAGAATTTTATTAGCATCCTGAAAAATGACATGCCCAAATATTCTAATTCAAATATTTGGGGAGGATGGTTAGCTACGTGACATTACTTTGATCGCTAAAAAATAGCTAAAAATGTTGCACAATTAGATTCAAAAAAAAAAGAAAAAACAAAGAAAGAAGAAAGGAAAAGCAATTTAAGCCTTAAGAAAATGCTTAAAAAAAGAAAGACCTAATGAATCCCAAATCTCATCATTAATAGTTATCTTAAATTTCAATTCAAGATATTCCTCGATTTCGCTAATTTTATACCTTCTCAGAATCTCAAAATAACGCTCTTCTAAATACGAATCTAACCATCCCTTCACCATTTCCTTAATTTGCTTCTTGTCTTTCTGCTGATCTTCTTTATAAATAAAGTCGGTAAGAATTTCAATAACCGTCTTCCTCCTTACAGTCAAGAATTTAAACCCAATACCCATTTACATCCTCTCCTTTATTAGTGAATCTATCATATCTAATTTAGATTGAATCCCAAACGGTATATAGGTTAATTTCCAATCACTAATATCGAAAAATCCTAATTTTAAGGTAATAAAAAACACAAACCAGAAGTGAGGACAGAATCCATTAGACGAACCTATGCCACAATCACAATCTCGTTCTGGATCGTTAATATTCTCATCATTGATACTCAAATAACATTCGGTTGTCCACATGGTATTAGGATTTGCCTTTCCTTCAAACTGAGCCTCAATATAACCCTCTTCACGATTTACAATTCGAAATGATACCAATCGCTCATTTCCTTTTTTATAAAG
>JBHLLO010000081.1:7472-12954 GCA_048885535.1 Candidatus Hermodarchaeota archaeon | reverse complement strand
TTTATTTTTTCAACAGGTTTAAATGATGGGGCCTCAAAATTGTGTAGATCTAATATGAAATACGGACTTACTCAATTTCATCTTATTCAAGAAAGACACGGATTCAAACCCAAAGCAACTTTTATATCATCTCCTGATGAGACAATATCAAGAAACAATTTTAGATGGAACTCCGGTTTGGGATACGGAGGGAGACTAAATTGGGGTAATGGAAACGATAAACTAATCTTTCTTAATGTAAAACCAAATTGTTGTGGTATATTATGTGGAGGATTATATGAATTACCAGATCCTTATGATCTTATTAAAAAAATCGATGAAATCAAATCAACAGAATTATTTCTAACAATAAGAAAGACTGAAGTATCAATTGATTGGGATTATGATATCTCTAATCATTTTATAAATTGTTTTAAAACAAAAAATCTAACTGATATTGATTTTCCGCCATATACCTTTTTCATCCATGGTTCTGCTCCTGAATTTAGAGATGATAAATATGGAATAGGATTATATATTGATCATTCCAAAACACTAAAAGAGTATGCAATAGAAGAGGACACGATTTTTGGTAACCAATATATACTTCTTGATTCAGAAGCTGACGATTACTTGGATTTTAATGAAAAAGCTTTAAAATTTTCAAACTTAAAACGAGAACTTATTGCAAGTCGTTTATTTGGCAATGACTTTCAAATGATATGCAATCAACCACATCAATTTCTGAAAGATTATAACAATATGTATTTAGGGAGTAATTGCACTGATATCAATTGTAAGTTTATTAGTTCAAACATTTTTCCTACTGCTCTTAGAGCAGATATGGCATGCTATTTGTTTATTGGGAGAAAAAACTTATCAGAGATAACCTTAAAAAATAACAATTTTATGGAAAGAGCAGAAAGGTTAGAAATGTTAGAATTATTAAGAAATGTAAATATTTTGGCTCATGGAGGAGGTTACAGTTTACCAGATATTTCAAATGTAAGAAAAGTTTTAGAATATAAGGATCAAAGGTATTTTGTGTGTGATTTAGTGAAGAACAAGGATAGATTGAAAATTGTAAAGAATGTAAAAGAATTACAATTTGAATATCGAGGGAGAGATGTCATCCTAAAAATCCTACAACTGGATTTAGGAGATGTAATAGCTCGTTTGAATCCTGTATTTTCTTTAAAACTTTAGTAAGATATATCCTATTTTTACTCGACTTTGGCTCCAATATTTATTTCTTTGTCTGGTATCAAAATAGATACTTTTCCATTATCGACAGCGGCTAGTAACATGCCTTCACTTTGAATTCCTCGTAATTTTCTTGGTTCCAAATTAACTAAAACTATAATTTTTTTATCTATTAACTCATCAGGTTTATAATGTTCGGCAAGACCAGCTACAAGTGTCCTTTTCTCTGAACCTAGATCTATTTCAATTTTAATTAATTTATCGGCTTCAGGAACTTTTTCAACTGATAGTACTTTTGCTACTCTAATATCAAGTTTTTTAAAATAGTCATATGAAATCAACTCTCTCTTATCACCTTGAAGTTTTTTTTCTCTAATTACATATAAATTATTTTTTATTTCTTCAATATCTAACTTTTGAAAAATAGGTTGTGGACTATGTATTTTAGTTTCAGCTTTAACTGAATTACTATTTATACTTTCCCAAGATACTTCTGACAATCTTGGACTATTTAAATATGAAAGTATCTTTTCAGATGTATCTGGAATAAATGGACCTAAAAGAATTGCTAAAGCGTAAACTGCTTGAACGCATATATTAAATACATGACCCGCCTTTCTTTTATCTTTCTTTATTAAATGCCAGGGGGCTTTATCATTTAAATAGACATTTCCCTCTTTTCCAAAGCTAACTATATCCCGCAAAGCTTTACGCAATTTAAAATTAATTAGACTTTCTCCAATTTGATAGCCTATATTATTAATCTTTTCAATAAAAATGTTGTCTACTTCATCATAATCAGATTTTTCTGGAATAGTTTTATTAAATTGCTTATCAATAAAGGTTAATGTTCTGTGAATGAAATTTCCGATGTTATCATTTAAGGTCTTAATATTATTTTCAAATTCAGACCATAGAAATGAAGTATCACCAGATTCGGGACGGTTGTATACTAGATTAAATCTCCAATAATCCAAGGGTGCTAATTCTAATGCCTCATCAATCCAGATCCCAATACCTCTAGATTTTGAGAATTTCTCGTTCTCATGCATCAACCATTCTGTAGAAGAGACATTATATGGAAGAACCAGTCTATCAGAATCCTTCTTATCAGCATTATATGCCATTAAGAGTCCAGGAAATATAATTAAATGGAAAATTATATTATCTTTACCAATAAAATAAACTGTATTGGTATTTTGATCTTTCCAAAAATAGTCAAATTTTTTAGGTTGATTTATCAACTTATTAGCCCATTCTAAACAAGCGCTAATATAGCCTAACACAGCCTCAAACCAAACATATATAGTTTTTCCTTCAGCTCCTTTAAATGGTGCAGGGATGCCCCAATCTAAATCTCGTGTGATTGCTCTTTCAGGAAGTCCTTCCTCAATACTATTTAAACACATTTGACGTGCATTTTGAGGAATAATCTTATTATCTTCAATTAAATTCTTAAGTTGGTTTTGAAGCTTAGGAAAATCCAGGTACCAATGTTTAGATTTTCGAAGTTTAGGTTTTGCACCGCATATCGAGCAGTATGACTCTTTAAGCTCAAGAGGAGTTAGTAACTTCTGGCAATTATCACATTGATCTCCTCTCGCTTTCTCAGCTTTACAGTGAGGACAAATCCCTTCTACAAACCTATCTGGAAGGAATAAATCATCTTTTTCACAATACAAAGATTCAGTCTCTTTTTCTAGGATATATCCATTCTTTTGAATATCTAAATAAAATTTCTGTACAAACTCAATATGCGTAGGATTATGCGTTTGTGTATAGTTATCAAATGAAATTTTCCATTTCTCATGTAATTCCTTTATTTTATTGTGATTTGCTATAGCTAACTCTTCCACTGAAACATCAGCCTTTTTAGCTTCAACTGCTACAGGAGTTCCATGCATATCTGAGCCCGATACAAATAATACTTCATCTCCTTTCATTCGAAGAAATCGAGCGAATACGTCTGCTGATAAGGTGCTTCCTATTAGATTGCCTAGATGTGGAATTTCACTAATTCTTAAGACTTTCAAGAATTATCTGCGTTCACATAAGGCCAAGCACTAGTAATTATCCACTTATTTTTGCGGGTTTTACTTAAACTAATCACCGATTAAACATGTATAGATATAAAACATTTATTAGCTTTAATACGTTTAATAAAAAGCATTCTATCTTTTAAATTTACTTCTTAATCGCTGATAATTTGAGCTCCACAATTCCTACATCCTTTGATTTCCTTTACCACTTTTTCCAAACAAGGTTCGTGATAATAAGCTCCACATTTCTCACATTGGTACACTTCATATTCTCCAAGGAAGATGCTATGACAATAAGAACATGAAACGTTAAGTTGAAGGATATTTTCCTGTGGAAATAAAATCATTTTTGTTGTTTTTATTTCTCCATTGTCTACAATTCTTACTTTGGGAATACTTTCCTCTTTCTCTTCTATTAGTTTTGAAAATGAAGTAGGTAGTTCTAAAAGAAAAAAACAAAATGGACACCTAAAAATTCTCTCTTTTTCTTCAGTTTTTTTTGCCCACATTGCGGCACAAGACAAGTGCATTGGGCGATCACATGATGGACAATACCTCCCTTCAGAATAAAAATCAGCATTTGTAATAGGAGATTTTATAGAGTGACAAATTTGGCACTTCTCACCAAATTTATCATTATCACTCATCATTAACCTAATATCTAAAAGAGTTGGTCTACGCAAAGATAATGCAATTTCCCCCACCAAAGGCGTTTCTTTTTTATCCTGAGATGGTGCAAAATAATCTATTGACTCTTTGAATTCTTTTTTTGAAGCAAATGATTTTCCAGCATTCAATAATGCTTTAGAATTATTAAAGAATCCATATTGTCCTCCTGTCATTTTAGCTATCTGGTTAAGAATACTTTCTGAATAATCGTCAGATGTTCCTAATTGACAAGAATCTATATAAATACCCAACCCATTAGCAATATCAACTATTTTTTTTAATTTTTCGGTATAAATTATTTTGTTGTCTGAAATTATGAAAATTCTATTGGTTTTTCCTCCTACTTTCCTCATCTCTTCTACTAATAATTGTAGGGAGAATGCAATACCTTCATGTAATAACCCGTTACCAGAAATTTGGATTTTCTTTAGAGAATCAAGCAGAGTCTTTTCATGGGAAGTAATGGAACATAACTTCTTTGCATTATCTCCAAAAGAAACAAGTGCTATTCTATCTTTAGGATCGATTTCAAATTTTGCTTGTATATAAGCTTTGACTGTATTCAAGGCAGCATTTAATCGATTAGGCTTAAAGTCTCTCCTTAACATTGATCTAGATGTATCAATCAAAATGATTGAATCCTCAATTTTGAAATCTTTCAATTTAGTTCTACTGAAAATCTATTTAGAGTTATTATTAAAATAATTTAATTTAATAAATAATAATTTTATTGTAATAAGTTGGGCATTATGTTAGAAAATGATACGCAAATAATGTAAAAACCTTTATTGCTTTCAAATAATCTTCTATTTCAATGAATTCATTTGCAGCATGTACTGAAGAACCCTTTCCAGGACCAAAAATGACAGTTTGGGGACAAAATCCATCATTACGTAAATAATTAGAGTCAGCGCTTTGGGGCATTAATGTAAAAAAAGAGTTTTTCTCATAAACATCATCTATAGTTTTCTGCAATTCTTTTAGAGTTGAGGATTCTTCCCAGGTTTTCCAATAGGATCCTTCAGATTGTTGTAGTATTTTAAGATCGACATATATATCATCAACACTTTTCACTAATGGATCTTTTAGAGGATATCCTATATCTTCTTCTATTAACTTTTTTAAAGCTTTTAAAATGTCGTTTGGATCTTGATTTGGCAATAATCGAAAATCTATCACTACTTCACATCTATCTGGAACCACATTGTCTTTTATACCACCATTAATTATATTTACACTTTTAGTAAATTGAGTTAAGGATGTAAGAACATTATTAAGTAGTGGTTGTTCAGCAAAAACTTTTTCGAAAATTTCTTCATTTGGGAAAGCTCTACTAAGTAATATTTTGATTTTAGTTAATGGCATAGGTGGATCAACATGAGTAACATATTCATCAATTCTATCAAGTCCAGAAATAATTTTATTCATCATCAAAATCGCATTTTTTCCCATGAAAGGCCATCCTGAGTGCGTAGCAACTCCATAAGTAATTATTTTAACTAGAAACCGTCCTTTCTCTCCTAAAATAATCGCTTTAGGTAAAGGATCAAGCCCAGAAGGTTCTGAAATGATAGCAAAATCAATATTTATAT
>JBHLLO010000081.1:0-7372 GCA_048885535.1 Candidatus Hermodarchaeota archaeon | reverse complement strand
TATAAGTTATTCTAAATATGAAAATAATTTAAACATTTTATAATATTAAGTCAATTTGCAATAATAGGTAATAAATTTAAAAAAATTGGCAAATTTTAATATTTTTAAATTATTTTATAACTAAAAAATTCGAGATAGACGGTTGTTTTTTGATGGAGAGGAAAAAGAAAATTAAAAGAATTTTACTATTAAGCTTATTTCTATTGTCTATAATTATTTCAAGTATACAATTTTATCATAATAACCTTTACAATATAGAAAATAATCAAAATAATGTATTTATTGATCAAGAGGATTTATCTTCAAGCTCTGATGGATATTTATCAGATTATTATATAACAGGAGTAGGAGATCCTCAAGATGTAAGAATCTATGCTGAAAATAATTCATATACCATTGATAATAACCAATATTTCGAAATCCCTTCAATATCTTCAACTGATACAGGATATCTTTCATACGGTAACTTCAATTTTACATTTCAGAATAATTATACTACAGATTATGTTTTAGAAAATACAGATGCCTTAAATGCCCGTGAATTCATCTATTTCAAATATGATACCAGCTTATCAAATATTACAGTACATACAGGAACAAACCTAGATCCTTTAGACCTTGGTGATTTAGATGATGGTCAAAGTTCAACATTTATTCGATTCAGTTCATCTGGTGGTATAATCAATTTTACCATAGCAGCTGATTTTACTGGCACATCATTTGTAAGGGGAAGTCCTCCGATAAACCTAAATTTTGATAGAACATACATTTTGGGTTTGATTAATCAATTTACTCTAAGATCATCTTCGAATACTTTATTAACAATAAAAATGTATGATATGTCTGAGTCTACATGGAAAAATGTAACAGAGCCTATATTAATTAAAGCTGGTACTACTTTAATGAATTATGACGTGAGAACTATAAATGAAAATTTAGATCTTATTAATCTTGCTGATGTGAATAACATTCAATTCTATTATAGAAATTCAACTGTAGGGTCTTATACAGTAAGGGTTACTGAATTAGTTGATTATGCAACCTATGGTTTTGACCTACCAATTACAAATGATGATTATGTAGCCTTAGAATTTGATTTAAAAGGAAAAAAGACAACTGTAAATGGATTTTATGCATTTATTCGTACATTAGATGTGAGTTTAGCTACTCATGCTGAATTAAATATTACTTTATATGAAGCAACAGATACGATAGTTAGAACTCAAACTAACTTAAGAGCAAATAATATTTCACCAAATTATAGTAGAATGATAGATTCTTTTATAGTTTCAAATTATAATGAGGACAAGTTAACATATTTCAAGTTCAATGAAGCTAATACACTAAATCTAAAACTTTTTAACTATTTTATAGTAATTAAGTCTAATCGTTCTGAAAATGTATATAGTCTAACTACAATACCCATGGATACATTCGGAGATCCAGATAATCGAGTTGACCATCAATTAAGGATAACAGTTAATAATGGTCTAAGCTGGGATCTTGCTCGAAAGACTGTTCCTTCTGCTATACCTTATCTTTCTGAACGGCTAGATTCAAGTTCATTTAAATTAAATGTCACTCGTGGATATATGCCTTCAGACTTATGGTTTTCTGAAGATGATAATTTAAACATTCAAAATATGTCAATACAAAATCAAGTTGATAATACAGGTCAATATGCCGATAGCTCGTATTTAACTTGGGGTTTAGGACAATGGGAAAATAACTTTACAACTCATGTAAGTGCGGTTCCTCCAAACGATTTTCAGGTTGATCTTAATTGGAATAAGACTGTTATAAAGGGTTTTATATTTAATGTCACATATTCAGTTAAAGCTTATTGGATTGAGCCAACGACGACCAGTTACAATTGTACGTATGATGCCTTACCTGAATGGTATTTAAGTTTTGATCTAACAATATCTCATACAAATATTAATAATTGGAATTTCCTTGAATTTTGGTTTGTTTATCCCAGTTCTTATGTAGCTAATAATCTGACCAACCCAAATAATGAGGATTTATTCCCAAGTACAGCAGGAGAATCACATGAAATCTTTAAATTAGGATATGATAAAATAATAGTGAATACTACTTTGATAAATGGAATCTATGGTACATATACCTTAAAAGCAATTAGTCCGAATCTTGTGTATCAAATGCATAGCTTTAATAACTATGGTGGGACTTTCTGGGAAACAAATGGATTTATGTTTGGAGATGATATGACTGCAGGAGTTGATATTCAAGATATAAACGGTAATCCACCAAAAGGAGGAAGTACTAATGTTACATTATTTTATCCAGAAACTCCTGGAGGTGAGTATCCTGGAGGGTCGAGAATTGATGCAACTGGTGTTATAAAAGGATCATTACTACGATATGATTTCAATAATGATACCATCTTACAAATAAGAAATACATTAGGCTATTTTGGAAACTATTACCTTGGTTTCTTTTGGACTAACGGTTCTGCTATTGGTTGTAAAAAACTTAAACTCTATATTGATTCTTATAATGTTGACTTAGACGATTTTTTTTATGAGCCCGTATTAGATAAAAATATCTTATCAGGAGGAGTAGATAAAGTATTTCAGAGCTATTCGATCCTTATAGGAACAGTAAATGTAAGTGACCGACCTAATTTCTATCCAGTAAAATATTATGATATCAATCAAGAGTATATTTTTAGAGTGGGGGGAGTAAAAATTCCAATTCGTTTAAAACATTTTCTCCAAAATGAAACGATTTTAAATCCTGATGAAACTGTCAACCTTAAAGTTACACTTCAAAATATGTTTGAGCTTAACGATGTGAGTGTGAGAATTAAAGCTCAATTACTCTCATTAGTAAATAATAAATGGATTATAGATGAAGTAACTTCGAGCTATAAGACATTAAAGCTAAAAGGTGATCCTCTAGGGCAAGATACTCAAGAATTTTCATTAGATTTAAATATTCCACATTTATTTAATGATGGAATCTGGCAAGGGGTTAATGCGCCTGTCAGAAAGGGAGGAGCATTAACTAAATTAACAATTTTTATCAAATATCAAAATAAAGATGTGAATTTGGGAACTTATGAAAGTTCAGATTATTCTTTAATAGTTAATAGCACACAGGATAACTTTGAAGGTTATTTATTAGCTTTAAAATATGATAAGCAAATATCAGGGGTATCTATTCTAAAACCCTTTAACCTAAATGAATGTATTTATTTGCCAAATCAAACAACTTTCGTTGTAAACATCTATGATAAAAATTATGTAAGTAGCTATAAGGATTTTATCAAATCTTTTCCTTTAAAAGAGAATAGTAAATTTTCAAATATTACAATAAACCCTGAATCACCTATTCGTGGAAAAAAATTTAACCTCAGTGCAATTATATCTACTGAAAGTGGAGAACCGTTACCTTTAAAAAACGTGACTCTTCAATATTATGATAATGCGTGGGAAAATCTATCATCTCAATTATCTAATAATGAAGGTTTTGTTAACTTCGAAATTGATACATTAATTTTAAATGAAGAAGACCAATTATTATTTAGGTTAATTTGGCCCGGAGATCCTTTTAGGTTAAGCAACTATCAAAACATAACAGTAGATCTCTATAGAGAATTAAATGATCTTTCTATTTCAATAACTAAAAATACTCCACAGATATATAGAAATACAAAAACAACAATCAAATTAACAGTTACTAATAACGGAACATCTAGTTTACATATACCTGCATCAAATATCTCTTTTACTACCCAACCAAGTTTAGCAAACAGAATTGTACAGATAGATTATTTCCTTCTTAATCGATTGAATTCGGGTGAATCTACAATAATTATCCTTGAAGTGGATATATCTAGTGTGAAAAGAATCACCATTAATGTTTCATTAGATGCTCAAAATATTCTTACAAATGAGTACGTGACATTTCATTATTCAATCACATTTCGTACATATGATCCACCCTTAATGGACTACTTTATTCCATTTATAACTATTTTGATGATAACGGTTTTTATATTATTCTGGTTAATTATGTACAGTTTCATTAGGAGACTTATAAAACGTATTGAAACTCCAATCGAGGAACCCACTAAAAAGAAACTTAAGCGTGGAAAATATGTTAAAATTTCGGAAATTAAGGGTGTACCAAAAGAAGAGGTTAAAACTGAAAAAACTGACTTAGACTCATTACTAGAAGAAAAAGGTCTAGACGACAAAAAGAAAAAGAAGTCCTAATCCTTATAATTATTTTTCTTTATTTTAAAAAAAGAGAGAATATAATTATTGTAAGATTGAAATCAAATTTCGCTTTAGAAGACTAAGCGATGAACGACCATCAAGACCAGCTAATGCAATTAAAATTAAGGTTTCTGATCCTACTAGCACTGCAAAACCTTCATCTAGTTCAATGGTTGTAGTTTTCAATTTCCCCTTACTGATATTTTTTCCTAAAGCATTTGAATCCTTTATTATACTAGTACAAGCTTTAGCGATAAGATTATGATCCATTTCAATTATAGTTTGGCCAACGAGAACCTTACCATTAGTATCTGCTGCAATCAATCCTTCACATTCAGGAACGATATCCATTAATTCTGCTAATTTCTTCTCAATTACTTTTTTATCCATATATATACAACTTTAAACCTTTTTACCTTTCTAAATTGAGTCGAGAAATTTTCTTAAATATATATATAATTTAAAGAAATTTAAATTTATCAAGTATATAATTTCTTAAATTATACTCTTAGCGATAAATTAATAAGATAAAATTAAAAAAAATTTCCAAGAGTTATTTCAAAATTATCAAAATCAGATTAGATTCAAGAGCAATCATTGTCTCCCCTTTAGAAGTCTCCAACCTAATGAATTTCAAAGATCCCTCATTTAATGCTTCAACAACTTGCTTTCCTTTACCAATTAGCGATGTAACATAAGCAGCCACTTCTTCACTCATATTTATATCCATATTTGAATCTATTGGTAATCCTGTTGAGTCACAGATAATCACTCCTCGAATTCCTTCACGCTCCTCAAATCGGCGTATTATTGCCTTGACTTCACTTCTATTAATCAAATTAATCTACTCTCAATTAATCTTAGTAAAAACTAATTTTTAATAATATAATATATTTTGTACTTAAAAAATTATCATCTTATTAAATAAGTATTAAATGAAAAACAATTTCAATTAAAGAAAGTAATTTCTAAACATATTCATTCGAGATTCTTCTCCAAGAGTCGTCATTTCCATATGACCTGGAAAAATTAAAAAGTTCTCTGTCAAATCCCTATTGTACATTAATTTATTTCTAATGCTTTCAAATAGTTGGTTAGGATCTCCTCCGTGAATATCAGATCGTCCTATACTCCTTCGAAAAATTAAATCTCCAGAAAATATGATTCCATCAATTTCTAAATCCTCAAACTTTTTAACATCTTTTGTATAAAAGCACAAAGATCCAGGGGAATGACCAGGAGTTTCTAAAACATGCAGGCTTAAATCACCAATTTTTATTATATCTCCTTCAACTAACCATCTGTCAGCTTTTCTTTGAGAAAAAACCCCTGAATCATACTCTTTTTTATTATACATCAAGGGTATTTCAAAATATCGCAAGATTTTTCCGATCTTTAGTGTATGGTCAAAATGACCATGTGTTAATAATAACGCTATAGGTCGAGCGTTGTGATTCTCAATTACTTCAATTATTTTATCTGGATTGCCACCAGCATCAATGATGACTAGTTCTTTAGTTTTATCTGAACCAAAAATATAACAATTGGTCGATAAAGGTCCTACTATGAGTCTCTTAAATATCATGTTTTGTATATACTATTAAATGCATAAATAAATAAAAATAAGAAAAATTAATAAAAATCCTCTAAAGGATTAATACTTCGTGAAATCACTTAGAATTTATTAGCTTATTAATTTCGACTAATTTATTATATATATTCAAGCCTTTTTCAGTAAGTTTGACGTATTTCTTTTTATTGTTTTGATTGTGCTCAATTTCAATCAAGCCTTTATCAATTAAATCATCTTTCACTCGAAAGAACGAATTGTAATAGCTGAATTTGTTTAATTCATTGTAGAATGTATGTTTATCAACTTTATAACTCTTAAATTGAGTTAATACTTCCAATGTATCTCTAAAACCTTTCTTCTTTAAAAAACTTATAAGATCATCAATAGCCATAATATCCCTTACCTTTGTTGATTAGTAACTATAAATTTTACTAATTTGTAATTAAGAAAAATAATTAATATTAAAAAAGGTTTTGAAAATATATTATAATCGTAATACTAACAATTACAATTCTTTTGATGATCTAAGAGATCTTATTCCCGACATAATAAAATACCCCTCTATAATATTCCTTTATAATCATCCTTTCTAAATTTTTTTCAATATTCTACCATAAAAATTATAAAGCATCTTTTTCAAATTGAATTTTTTTTAATTTATTAAGTTATCATTGAACAATGTTCATTTTCTTTAAGTGACCCAATGGTTTTTGTCGATGTACATCTTTTTCTTACTTTTTATGATAGATAGGGAATATAATGGGAAGGTTTATATAGGAAAAAATGATACTATAAGTAAAGAAACGAAAAAACATAATAGAAAGTTTTTTACTTTTTTGGTGTTTATGTTGAAAAAGTGTTTAGTTTGCGGGAAAGAATACGTAAAAGGCACATATCATGGGATACATTGCAGTGTGATTTATAAAAATGATAGAAAAAGCTACGATTGGAACTGCAGTAGTTTCAAAAGCTCAAAACTTCATGAAATCGAAGAAAGAATAATCGCATCTTATATTGGTAGCAAATCGAAATTGTCACTAATTTATGAGTAAAATTCTAATAGGTTTTAAGAAACTCTTCTTTTAAAATTCGATTCCTCTCAGAATACTTGTTTTATTCATTAAATTTATTTATTATACTCCATACTTGATTTATTAAATAGATATGTTAGATAGACCTATCTTAAATAGCTCGTCAATTATTCTTGTGATACTATGAGAATTGGGGGAATTGTTGATATCTCAACAAAAGATATTCCCGGAAAAACATCTATGGTTATTTTCACCATTGGATGTAACTTAAACTGTTCTTTCTGTCATAATAAATATTTACTCAACCCTGAAGCAGGAAGGGATTTGGAAATTGATGAAATATTAGATCATGTGAAAAGTAATTTATTAGTCAGTTGGGTAAGTGTAAGTGGTGGAGAGCCTACTCTTCAAAAAGACATAATAGAATTGTGTAAAGAAATTCAAAAAGTTGGAAAATATGTTAATATCGATACAAATGGTACCAATCCAGAAATGATAAAAAGATTACTTCCGTATATTAA
>JBHLLO010000080.1:0-13382 GCA_048885535.1 Candidatus Hermodarchaeota archaeon | reverse complement strand
ACCCAAGATAAAGAAATAGAAGAGGGTCTCACTCAAATTACGCAATTAAGAAATTATCTATTTAGACTTGATGATGAAATTAGAGACATTTTAGTAAATAATGTAGAATTTAATGAGATATTTAAAGATTTAGTAAGGAGATGGGTTGAATCAAAAATCCAGATTCAAGAGTTTTTAAGTGAATTAGATAAGAAAATAAAACAAATAAAAGACAAAATAGTAAATTATTTCGTAGAAACGACCAAAGAAGATAAACAGGAATTAAAAGTTAATGGAATCAAAAATGAATTAGGATTTCAATTATTTCAAGGGCATATTCAATCGATAATAACCCAAGGCATCGAAGGTTTTAAAAAATTTAATGATGGGTTTGATAAACTGAATTTAAAATTAAATACACTTATTCAAAAGAGTGAATTTCGTGATGCAAAGAAACTTATTGAAATGAATTCAAGGCAAATACAAAACTTTATCGAAGATTATGAAGCTCAAATTGACAATATAATTGGTAAAGTCGCTGAAGAGAGAAATGACATTTTTAATTTATATATTAGACCATTTATTACTAAATTTGTATCAGCAAAAGAATTACTTATTAATAAATCTAAAAACTTCTCAGAAAAGGGTTATAGCAAAATTTATTTGAGCCAAATTAAATATTATTTAGAAGTAATTAATCCAATAAATTTAGAAAGCCTTGCCTCATACTTAGAATTAGAAGTTGAGTATTTAAAAGAGATTATCTTAAACTTCATTCATAAAGGAAAACTAAATGCAAAAATAATAAATGAAAACCTCTACTCACCTCGACTTGAAGATGATATTATTGAAGCTAAAGATCTACTCTTTTTCAAAAATATAAAAACAATAGGTAATAAAATGTATTTAAATTTTAAATTAAACAACCCTACAAATTTCGAATTTCGAGAAATCCAGATTTCGTTGAAAATACCTTCATATCTCACGTTTATTATGAAAGAGAGTTTTCCAAGCTACTTGTATCTTAGTGAGTTGAAGTCTGGGAGTGTATTTAAATTTAATTATGTTGTTAAAATCGACAGGAATATTGAGAAAAACCTAGCAGATCCAACTGTAGATGAGATTAAGCTTAATCTGTATTATAGAGATCCGTTCGATATCACTCGCAAAACAACAAAGAAAATTGATCTCCTCTTACCCTAATAAAAATTTAGTTTATTCCTAACAGTTTCGATTTATCGAAATCATCAATAAGTTTATTGAAAAAATGGATAAACTAAAATATAATTAGCAATTTCGAAAAATATCAACTTCGAAAAAATAGTTTGTTGATTATACAAAAACAATAAAATTACTCTAAATTAAAAAAGACATCGAGGTGAGATATGGAAAAAAAGAAAGAGTATAGACTTACTTCACAAGTTAAAATACACGGTTGATCATGTAAACTTGGTCCAAATAGTCTAGAAGATTTATTGCGGAAAGCAGGAATACTTGGAGACTTTGAGGACGCTGCTGTATTACCGATACCTGATAGTGATTTAGTTCTAGTGAAAAATTTGGATATCTTCACCCCAATCGTAGATGAACCAGAAATTCAAGGTGAAATTGCAGCATGCAATGTGACAAACGATATTTTTGCGATGAATGTGCCTGAAATTTCGGGGATGTTAGTTTTTCTAGGGATAAATACTAATATGCCTATGAATATTGCGGAAAGAATACTTATAGGGATTAAAAACTTTATGGAGAACAAAATTAATTCTAAAATAGTCGGTGGACATACTATATATACTCAGGATCCATTAATAGGTGGAGAAGCGTCTGGTTATATCCAAAGGAATTTGATTATTAAAAAGCAAGGCGTTAGAGATGGAGATAAATTAATCCTTACAAAACCAATAGGAATTCAGGCAATAATGGCAGCATACAGAATTTTAAAAGATTTCCCTGAAATGTTGGAACAATATTCAGAAGTTGAGTTAAAGAAATCTATAAACTTTGCTATTGAAATTATGACCACGTCAAACCAAAATGTAGTAAAGACTATACATTCTTACAAAGATTTCTCTTTCATACATGCTATGTCTGACGTCACTGGTTTTGGATTGGCGGGTCATACTAAGGAATTATTACAAAATTCTAATTTATCAGCGATTCTAGAAAAAGTTCCTTCTATAAAACTATCAAAGGAGCTCTCAACTGAATTAGGTTATGCTTTTGATAGTTGTGCCTGTCATGAGACCGCGGGAGGTATGTTGATGGTGATTGATCCTGTTAAAACAGAAGAATTTTCTAATACACTTTATAGTAGAGGGATTAAGAATTGGATTATTGGAACCATTGATTCTTTGAAACCTGGAATTGTTAGGGTTGATGAAAACATAGAAAATATTGAAATACAAAATTTATAAAGATGTCAGTGATATAAACCTAAACACCTTTATGGTGAGAGTTTATTGAGAATTCCACATGCGAGGTGGCATCTAGAAATTTAAATTATTATTGTTTTATTATGCCATTCAAATTCAAAACTATTTCTTTAGCTTCATTTAAAGCTTTATTAACTAATTCCTCTCCATTCTCCACATCGAAACAGGTAATAGAAATCTCTACTTCTACAGATAATCCTATTCTAGGATGAGTTTTTATCCAAAGTTGCGGATATTTTTCTTCTAATTTGGTGATATAAGGAGCAATTTGGCTCTCTCCAATTCTAGAAATGAGAAAACTCTGCTCAACAAATTTACCTTGTTTTTCTTTTAACATTGGTGTTATAATGTTTCTAAACATTGCTTTCATTTCAGCTGGAACACCAGGTAATATAAAAAGTTTAACATTTTCCTTGGTTAACTTAACCCCTGGAGCAGTACCAACTGTATTCGGCAAGGGTGTCGATCCTTGAGGAAGATAAGCCATCTTTTCTCTTTCTTTAGTCATTCCTTCTAATCTTAAAAGACCTCTATGATAAGCATGCTCATAGGCTTTCTTTATTGAGTTATAAGCATGTTGATTTAACTCAAGTTTTTTATTCAATGCTTTAGCTACACCTTCTAAAGTTCTATCATCCCAGGTTGGTCCAAGTCCTCCAGAGGTAATGATTATATCTGGCTTTCGTTTTAAGATTTTAATCAAAAATGATGATATCTCATTTATATCATCTCCAATAGTAGTTATTCTTTTTAATTTATGTCCATACTTTGCAATTCTTTTAGCCATCCAATTTGAATTTGTGTCTTGAGTTTTTCCAATTAGAATTTCATTTCCTATAACTAAAATTTCAAATTCCATTATAAATCAAAATGATATAATTAAGAGTTTTTCATGAGAACTATAATCTTTTAAATAATTCTCAATACAATAATATTATTATCATTTTGAACAGAATTTATTTCATATAAGTGATATCTTCTATGGCAAATACTAAAAGTAAAATCGCACTAACTACTTTTCGTTCAATATGGTTCTTGTATTTGACCCTTTTTTACTGTACGGGTGTTTTAACTGCTAATTTGGATAACTTAATATTATTCTTAACTGGAACCACTGAATTTGCTATTGGATTGTCAATAGCTGCATTTTATATAATATCTATAGTAAGCTCATTATTCTTTGGCTATTTTTGCGATAAAATCTCAGAAAAAATTCCACGGAAATGGCTATTTTTTTATACCAATATCATTTGGATTATTGGTTATGGTTTAGCATCCTTAGCTGTTAATTATGTTTTCTATTTAATATTTATCTCTATTGCTGCTATTGGATCGGGAGCATTTTTACCAATAGGGTATTCAATCATTGGTGATTTCTTTCCACCTAAAGATAGAGCTAAAAAATACGGAACAATGCAGGTCAGTTTAGCTTTAGGTGTTGGAGTTGGAGTAATTCTTGGTGGAAGTTTGGGAACCTATCTTGGATCTGGAGGATGGAGATATGCATATGGGGCTGGATTCTTCCTAGGTTTAATACCGTTATCCATCTATGGGTTAAAAGCTGTTAACCCTAAAAGAGCTAGTAGTGAACCCGAGTTTATTGACCTTAAAGCTTCAATTGAATATAATTATAAAATTACTTTTAGTAATCTACTCACCCTATTTAAGAAAAAATCCGTCCTAAGTGTTTTACTTTATGTACTATGTCAAGGTATTGCAATTTCTACAATTGCATTATGGGGTATTTTTTATTTGGGTATAAAAATTAGCGGTGGTGGCTCAGAATTATATGCCTCTATTCTTTATCTAATATCTGGGGCAGGAGGCTTACCAGGAGTTATTATTGGAGGGAGATTAGGAGATAAATACTATAATTCAGGAAAATTGAAAGGGCGTGTTATTTTTTCATTTATAGGAGTTGTACTTGGTTCATTATGTTTGTTAGGATTTTACTTATTACCCTTTTTTACAGGGACCATAATTGAAATTACATTTTCTTGGATTATCTTTATAATTTTAGGTTTTATGGGATATTTCTTCATAAACTTCTCAGTAGGTAATCAATTTGCGATATATTCAGAAGTAAGTGCTCCTGAAGTAAGAAATACCACGAATGCATTTAATAGTGTAATGGTAAATATTGGTGCAATTATTGGAAATTTAGTCTTATCTTCATTGATAGAACAAGACATCTCATTATTACCATTTTCAGTTTCATTAGTATTGCTTATAAATCTATTAGGGGGAACATTTTGGATTGTAACATACTATTATTATCCTAAAGAAGCTAAACAATTTAGAGAATTAATGCGAAAAAGAAGATCAGAAATTGAGGATAAAAATAAACACTTTTTACAATAATTTTGAAATCATGCATTAAAATGACGATTGAAATTGATGATGCTGGGACTGGAGACATAGTTGGGAACGCATTTATTGGCTTATTAAGAAAAGAAACTGGACAAATAATTTTCAAAACACTGCCAGTAGAGCTATTTCAAAATGAAAATTGGAAAAATAAGGCACCTTATAAAAGAACGTTAGAATTAGTTAAGGAAGGTTTAAGGGAATTAAACTTTAATAAAGACGAAGAAAAGATAGTACTTTGTCGAGGAAATATTTTTGATGAAGTTAGAAACTACTTTTATGAAGAGGGTATTAATTATGAAAATTCAATTATCGAAGGGAAACTACAAGATGCAATTGAAGGTAAATTTATCTCTCATTTAAAGAATGATTTGGGCATAAAATCTAAAAAACTAACGAAAGAAAGTGGAGTAAAAAGATATTTTATCCTATATAATTGGGTTTGTTATAATTTCTATAGAAGAGAGAAGTATGTAAAATCCGGATTTAAAAGATGGAATACAATTTGGAGAGAAAGAGCAATTAAAAAATACACAAATATTAAAAATAAAAAGAAATAGTTTACTTGATTTTACGTTTTTAATCTTCTTTTCTTGCCTAAATTTCTACTTATAGCAGTAATAGAGAGCGAAATTAAAATACCTCCAGGAACTATAGTTCCAATCATTATCACATTTCCTAAGGTCGTTGAGTCCATCGGTAAATTTTGATCCTCTTGTGCAAGGAATGGCATGATGTTATCCCGAAATTTTGGTAACCATACAAAGATCATTTTTATTTGATTAGAAGTAAGTTGATTTGCTAACTGCAGGCCGTAAGTAATAGCAGAATTAGGATTATCTAAAGCATAATACCAATCTTTTAAACCGATACTGCTTACCAATGAATATGGATTTGAGAAATTCCAAAGAGACTTTGCAGATTCTAATGATATATTAGTGGGTATAACTGGATGAGATTGATCTCTATAACCAATTTCGAATCCATATATTGTACCTGCTTTTAATTTGAGCGGAAAGCCATATGGATATAAGCGTTTACCATCAGCCGTTCCATTGGTCCAAACTTCTAAAAAAATATTTCTAGCAAATTCCGATAAAGTCATTCCCTCTCCAAGCGGAGGTGGAAGTAATATAAGTACAGGGACAATATTCCATTTAAATGACTCTACCCATAACCAATTTAACAACATACTTATTTGGTAGGGTTGTAAACGAAAATACTCCCCTAACTCTTGTTGTTTTGTTATATTGTTGATAGCAATTATCCATTCATTAATTCCAGTGTCATTGGTGATTGCCTTTATGTCATTATCATCCCAGAGTGAGTAAATCGAACTGAGTGTGATATTCGAAGGATTAAATCTGCTAACTTCAAATCCATAAAGTGGTTCCTCCAAATCGTCTACCATTGAGCTCAGATCTATACCTGTTTCAAATAAAGAACAGTTTGCCCATTGCATAAAGAAAAACATCTCTGCGATGTCCTTTGTATTCATCCCAGAATATTTTGGCATAATTGTAGATAAATTTGCTACTAACATTGGGATTGCTATAGGAACAAAATAATCTCTATAATATTCAATTAATTTAGTAAGTTTAATCCAAGTCGTATTATAACCAACAGCAAGCTCTTGTTCTAAAATTGGATTTCCATTTGCATTATCATATAATTCAAGAAATTCTAAAACACCCGTACCTAATGTATTATTACCCACTAAACCTGGAAGTGTATCCGCTCCATTGATCAAAAAATATTTAGCATTTCCATACCAAAGATTTTGTTGATGGTATTCTGAAATCCCTTTAATGGGAGGATAACCCATTCCTTGCAGAGATGAACTGTAAGTAACAGGAATAATTAATACCCATTGAATCCAACGATCAAATAATAGCTCTAAAGGGACAACCCCTAATACAGATGGCTCATGTAAAGTCATATTAATTAGAAACATAAAGAAAGTTGCATTAACTATTGCTTCGGTTTCTGTTAATCCAATCTTTCTAATATCCCTAAGTGTTCTAGGTATACCTAATTCTGCTATCATTGATTCAATCATCGGTAAGGCTTCCTCTTCGATCCCCAATAAACCCTCATCAACAGAATTAACGACTTGTTCATTAATATAATCTTTAATTAAGATACCACCAGTAATTAGACCAGAGCCCATTACAACCAACAGAACTGATGCAATTACAATTCGTTTTGACATTTCCTAACATCAATGATAAATTTTTCTTAGATTATATTTTCCTTCCTTCTAAGGTAAATTTTACTCACTATACCTACTAAACCAATTCCAATCAAAATTCCACCTGGAATAATCATTCCAAGCTCTATTGAATTAGCAAATGATGTTGAATCACTGGGAAGATTTTGGTCTTCTTGTGCAAGAAAAGGCATAACGTTATCCCTAAATTTTGGTAACCAAGCGAATATCATGGCTATTTGATCTTTATTAAGCTTATTTGCCACTTGTAATCCATAAGCACCAGCAGAATTAGGATTGGCTAATGCATCATACCACTCTTTTAAACCATTACTGTTTACCAATGAAAAGGGATTTGTGACGTCCCATAGAGACTCTGCTGATACTAAAGATATATTGGAAGGTATCACAGGGTGAGATTGATCGACATACCCAATTTCAAACCCATAGATGGTAGCAGCTTTTAATGGGAGCGGAAATCCATAAGGATAAATAATTTCACCTACTACCGTTCCATTTGTCCACTGTTCCAAAAATAGAACTCTTGCATATTCAGTAATATTCATACCAACACCATCTGGAGGAGGAAGTTTCATAAGTTCAGGAACAATATTATCCTGAAATGATTCTTCGAATAACCAAAAAAGGATCATATCTATTTGAGATAGAGTAAGATTAAATTCATTCATTAAAGATATTTTTATCGTATCATTTTTAGATGCATTAACCCACTGTTCAATTCCACTGTCATTTGTTATGGCATTAGGATAATCTATTTCATTGAATAATGCATAAGCTGATTTTCGGGTTATATTTGAAGGATTAATACGCCCCACTTCAAACCCAACTAAAGTTTCATTTACATTCTCAAGCATTTCACTAAAATCGATCCCTCCTTCATAGAGAGTCTCGTTTAGAACAGTTCCATTTGCCCATTGTTCCATGAATAATGCTTTGGCAATAGCATTAACCGAAAGTAGCCCTGCTAATTGTGGCATATAATCCACATGTAAGTTATTGGCAATTATTATCGGTATTACAAGGTCTATAAGATAAGCACTAATATATTCATTTAATTTAGTTAATTGATACCATGTACAGTTATAATTCTCTTGCATAGTTTCATTTAATTTATCAGTCCCACTTGAATTGGCGGCAGAAAATTGAGCTAAAAAGTTCGCTACACCCTCACCTGTCGAAGTATCGTTGAGAAGGCCTTGAATACCAGAGATATAACCCGGGATTGTTGTGCTATTACCGTACAATATCCTATTTTGAGCATCCTCTGTAAAGTTAAGTGGGACCCCGTGATAGGTGGAAATACCGCTAAAAATAACCCAAACTCCTGTTGTGTCATTATTAAAGAAACTTTCTCTACCTATAGGAGGAAAGAATGTGCTAAACACAACTCCCCCTGTATTAACAAATGTATTAATTAATACCGCTACGAAGGTCACTTCTACCATATCTTCAAGAATAGGAATTCCCAAATCTCTGATGCCTCTAAGTGTTTGAGGGATTCCCTTCTCTTTTATCATTGGTTCAATTAAAGGAATCGCCTCTTCTTCTATTCCTAAAAGACCCTCGTCAAGAGAATTAATAACCATCTCATTTATATAATCTTCAAGTAAAACTCCTGTAGGAACTAAACCTGAGCCAATAGCGAGTAATATCACAGATATAATTAATGATTTTTTAGACATATTTTAAACTTGATAATTAATGATCAACAATATTATTGATCAATATTTTATTATATTGATTATTTGATAGATTAATATATAAATATTTCTTTCAAAAAACACTGAATAATATTAAATACCTTAATATGGTGAAAAATTTTTACGACCAACAAAAAGAATACTATTAATCATGAATTTGTAATTCTTGAATGTATTAGGGATAATCCTGGTGGGGTAACTGTTTCAGATATAGCTAACTTTACCAAATTCTCTCGAAATACTATATCCAAATATGTATCTATCTTAGAACTTAAAAATCAAATTTTCAGTAAGAAAATAGGGGCCTATAAATTATATTTTACAAGTAAAAGAAGTTATATCCCATTAGAATTAGCTATTTCTTACTATAAAGCTTTAATTTCACGATTCAAAAAATATATTCCTGATACAGAAGGTTTAGCAAAGAAAATCGGAAAAGAAGCTATTAAAGATATAAAATTTACTTTCGGACAAAGCATTCTTAAACAAATGAAAAGTTTGAAAGAAAACCCAATTTCTAGGGTACATCTAGAGAGCTTTAAAAGTTTTTATCCAGTTTACGACCCATTTTCACCTGATATTGAGATTTCAATTATAGGAATCGATCCTAAGGGAAAAAGCGCCACATTTCGATTTAAAAATTCACCTTTCTTATTTGATACAACCGATTTTGATTATCATCTTTATATAATTTGTGGAATTACTGAAGGAATACTTGAAAGAGAGTTAAAAAGGAAAGTAGTATGTAACATTAAAGAAATACATCCTTCTTCTTCTAAAGATGATGCTTATTTTGATATTATTATCAAGTTGACCTAAATTTAATATAGAATTTAAAAAGTGAGAGAAAATACTACTTTAGTTTTGTTCCACATTGAGGACATATTTTTGTGTCAAATGCCAACTCTATGCCGCATGCAAAACAAATTGTTTTGTTTTGATCCATCCGGTTTTGATTTTCTCCTTTTTTAAATTTAAATACATTCATATCTGGTTTGTCTTCAGATAAGATTTTCTTTATATAATCTTTATCATGAGGTGTAATAATTTCGAAATCTTTTGAAGCTTCAATTTCTTTAAATCCTTTAGGGAGATTTTTAAATTCACTTTTATCAATGATTTTAGTTTCTATAGGTTCTTGAGAATCTACTTCAGTAACTTCTTCATTAAATTCTTTAGATTCGATTGTATCTTCAGCTTTGACGGATTGGATATCATCTTCTTCTTTGTATTCAGAAATATCTTCAATAGCTGTAATTTCTCCTGAAAGTTTTATTTTTAAACTTTTAATGTGCTCAATAATTTGTTTTGTTTTATCAATAAGCATTGATCGATAAGAAAATTCTAGATTAGGTGTCTTAGACGTCTTTATTACCATTTCTGTAATTGCAACCCATTCATCTATAGCCTCTTCAATTTTATTATTATTTTCAAGCCCAGTTGCTTTAGCAACTCTGTATTTTAATTCCTTATTAAATTCAGCGATATCCATTATAAATTGAAATTATCATTTTATAAATATTCAAAGTTAACAAGTAAATCCAAGTATTTATACTTGTTAATACTTAAAGAAAAGATTAAAATTATTGAACTTTATTAGTTTATTAAGTAAATCAATTCGACTATTTTTATGTCAATTCGTCCCCTTTCTAATAATGAACTATCAAATCTGAGAACTGCCATAGAAAAGAACGGATGGCAAATCTATGGGTATACTAAAAACTATTTTAGATACAGTATTAATAAGGAAAAAACTTTGTTATTTACTATAAAACTACCAGTCTTTTTACCAATACGAATTAATGTACCTTTTGAAGTAGTCACTTTTAGAGTCTCTATCGCATTTAAATTTTGGGATCTAAATCAAGGCACTAATAATACTATTTTTTATGTTATGAGAATGCTCAGAGATCTCGCTATGCGAGTTTCCATAGAACACAACTTTCCAATTAAAGGGAAAGAAAGCGATTTACTCGATTTGTTAAATATTTTAATGCCAGATCCAATAAAAGATGAAAACGAGAATTCTAGAATAAATCGAATAAGGATATCTTTATTCAATAAACGAGAAAAGTTTAATGAATTTGACAATTCCTATGTAGCAGATTTTGTAAAGATAATAAAAAGTACTGGATTGCACCCAACATTCAAATTGCCTTGGGAATTGGGAAGAGGTGTTCCAAAGCTTAGAGCTTCTGAGACGCTCTTCTTTTCGAATGATGAGAAATTTGATGAATTCTTCATTTTAGAAAAAGGATTCTTTACTTACCTTAAAGATTTAGAGTACAATAAATTCTACATTCGTTCCTTTTTTGATTGCTACACTCCATATATAATGCTTAATTTATTTAATGAATCTGATTTTAAATTGAATGAAGCTATAGGCAATTGGATAAAGTTTTCTAGAACGCTATTAAATTCTGTGATAGAAATAATCAGTTTAGGAGAAATTGTTCAAAATGATTTTTTAAATTTAAGACCTACAAGAGATTTAGATAACACCGATTTTGAGTTAGAACAACATAACTTTCCTTTTTCTCCACTTCACTATGAAAGCCTAATCTCAAAATCAGAATTATATCCTATTCATAATGATCTTTTAAATTCACCACCTGTTAACTTTGAAACCATTGAGTCTCTGATTACATATACCGAAGCAGAAGAACTAATAAAGAACTATCACTTTGATGAAGCAACAGATTTACTCAATAAATCTTTAAAAGTATTTAACAAAAATCGTCAAAGGAAAATAGTTGTTTCAATTCTACTTAAACTAAGAAAGATTGCTTCATTACTAAACCGTGAAGAGATTGCTCTTAATTATTTGCAGAATGCTCTCGCAGTAGCAAAATCAGGAGAAGTACCCATCCAATATATTATAGCAATACACTATAAATTAGGAAAATGGTATTTTAACAGACAAGATTTTGTTAATGCGATGAAACATTTCGAAATTATGATTAAATTCTTAGAAAAAGAGGAAGAACATTCAATCAACACAGAAGATTTTCTCGGAATGTCATATCTTCATATAGGTTTGATTTATTTATCCCAAAGTCAAATTACTCAATCAAAAGTTTTTCTTAAAAAGGCTTTTCAATTGACTACCAATTCTATCAAAGTTAAATTAAATTATTATCTTCTTCGAGCAAAATATTATAAGAATTTTGGGAATTTATCTCAAGCCCAGAAATTATTAAGATCTGGAATTGATGCTGTTGGATTAGATTTTGAAGATAAGAAGTATGAACATATTTTTTATGATCTCATATTAGAGCTAGCTGAATTTTACATTCATCACCGTGTTGATTCAAGAAAAGCTTTATTTCTGCTTAAGGGTGTTGAAAGTCGATTAGCTGTTTATGTAAAGGAAATACCGGGAATAAAGAGAGCTATAAGATGGAATTTATTAATGTGTGATTTTTTTGATATGTTAGCTAAAGATAGTAATAACTCAACTTATTACTATAAACAAAGCCAAGTTTTAGTTAATCAATTAAGAAAAATTGGTGTAATCGAATAAAAAATTAATTAACGTGAATAAGTAGCACGTTTAGCGCCAAGAGAATCACGTTGACCACTATATTTTCCTTCCTCAAATCTTTTAGTGTATAATTTTCTAAATCTGACACGAGGAGATTTTTTCTTTGATGAATTTACTCCTGTTCTCTCAATTTTTGGAGTCTGTTGTTTTACTTTTCCTGCTTTTGTTAATGAGCCGTGCGAACCGGGAATATCTAATCCACTCCATTAGCAAATTTTTGAATTTTTTGTTATATTATTAGAAAATAATTTAAACTCTTAAATTTTGTCATTATTTCAAATTTAAATAAAATAAAAATTGGACTCCATTTTTTTTATAGAGCTTTGATATTTTTTTTAAATAGCAATCAAATTTTTAATATATTATTATTAATTGAGTTAACATGGTTGAAAAAAAATTTGAAAATAGTAAAATCACTTCAAAAGATTTCATTGACCAGAAAATTCAATATGGAGAATCGTACACTAAATGTTTTGCATGTGGAGAAAATATAAAATCAGGCACAGAAATCTGTCCATACTGTAATACAAAACAATTATCTGTTAAATAGATAACCATAATCTTTTTTGGCAAGAAAATAAAGAATTTTAATTATATATTAATGATCTCCTATCATGAGTTATAGAAACTATAACCGAAAATCCCTTTCAATTATAGCCCTCCTCCTATTGGGAGTTTTTATATTTTCCTTATTGATCTCTCTATTATTTTTTGACGTATTACTTGTTTTATCCATAATCATACCCATTATAATCATAATAATAATTGCACTCGTTATTATTCGTTTTTCGTGGGAACCTCAAAAGCATTGTCCTAGATGTAATATCCCTATTAGCATTTATTCAGAATATTGTAGGAATTGTGGTTTAAAACTTATCACAATGTGCCCAAATTGTAATCAATACTTACGTGTTGGTATAACTTTTTGTGATAATTGTGGTCATAAATTTGAATATTTTGAAGAATCCAAAGAACCAATAGAGTATAAGGTTATTAAAAAAGGCTCTCCTGCTCCTGAGAAACCAAATTTTTGCCCTACGTGTGGGGGTAACTTAAAAGATGCTGAAAACCTTAGGTTTTGTGAATATTGTGGCTCAAAACTGACTTAATATAATCCTTATTTATCATCA
>JBHLLO010000079.1:11787-13678 GCA_048885535.1 Candidatus Hermodarchaeota archaeon | reverse complement strand
TTAGAAGAACAAGTAAAATTCTTAATGTCAAAAATTAGCGTAAGCGAAGTGAAAATTTCAAAAGATGAAAATCGAGATATAATAACAATAACAAGTAATCTAGGAGATATCAAGAACTTCATTAAATCTATTTTGCTCCCTGGTGAATCTTTAACTGTCGACGAACTAATTGAAATGAAGCAATTACAAAAAATTCCTCTTATTACTTTAAAGCACGCCATTTATGATTTAATTGAGGAAGGTCTTTTCGACGTTTCAGAAGGAACTTCAAGGCAGAAGATAGCTGGGAGAATTGGAGTGATAAAAAGAAGATAATCCCCCTAATTTAGATTTTAATCTCTTTTCCACAGTAAGGACAAATTAATACTTCTGCTTCAATTATGTTTTCACAAAATGGACATTTTACTTTATTAATATCAATGTATTCATTAACCTTCAAACTTAGAATAAAATCATTCACATTCTCATTATTTACAACTAGATATTCTCCATCAATGACAAAATCAAACTTCTTTGCCCATTCAAAGACTTTATTAGTAAAATTCTTTTCATCCATTTCCAGTGCAATTCTCATCATCTCTAATTTAATTCTATTAGAAACTTTAATCATAGATTTAATTTTTTCAATACGTTTTTTTTCCAGTTCAAATAACCGAATTTGCTCAGAATCTTTATAAATTCTTACTTGTTTTAATAACTCAAGAAACTTCTCTGTTTTTATCTTATCTCTCGTGTAAAATTTAAAACGTTTTTTAAAAAGTAAGAAACTAAAAGCTCTATTCTGATTAGTTATTATTTTTATAAATAGGTCCAAATCTTTTGATTCTCCCACTATTTCTTTGATATCTAAAACTTTTATCTGATACAACCTTTCTTCTCTGAAAGGTTTAAAAGAGATATAATTTTCAGTTAATAATATTCTTCCATTATTTAAATTTGATTTCCAATTACTTAATGATGGATCACCTTCCCAAAAAGCTCCTTTGGCTTCAAAAAGGATGGGGGTTTCATTTTTCACATATAATCTTGTGATATGGTTAAATAAATCTTCTGTTAACCTTTTTGAATTTGATCGAGAGCTATATTTATTTAAAAGGGGAAAAAAGGTATAGAGATTTTCTTGAAGATCTATTAATTCAATAACTGAAATCCTATTTCTTTCTCTGATAGAATACCCTTTGATGTTTGATAATTTAACATCATAACGTATTTTATCTATTTCAGATTGAAAAGATATCTTATTTTCGTTTATTTGAATATTTACCCTTGCTTTTTTTGATATTAAAGCCCTAAACGAAGGGCTTCCGGAATTAAAATTACCAGACGATTCAAAATGGATGACCATTCTATATTCATAAGAAATAATTTAATAATTTATAATTTTACTTTAGGAATTCAAAAAATCTATCACTATGTAATCTTAAAAACTAGCTGATATTATTATACCTAATATTTTCAAAACGAGTGCGAAATAATGGATATAATAGATCTTACAGAAGAGTACAAAAAAACTTATTTAGTCTGTTTAGAGGATTGGTCAGATGAGATGAAAGAAGCAGGAAACCACAAAGAAAAATGGTATGAAAAAATCAAAGAAAAAGGTTTAGGAGTAAAACTTGCATTAAGCGATGGTGGAAAATGCGTCGGTATGATTCAATATGTCCCAATTGAATATTCTAATGCACAAGGTAAAGATTTATACTTTATCAATTGTATTTGGGTTCATGGGTATGAAGAAGGAATAGGGAATCATCAAAAAAAGGGATATGGAATAAAGTTACTTCAGGCTGCGGAAGAAGACGTGAAATCAAAGGGTGCAAAAGGTATAGTGGCATGGGGGCTTTCCTTACCTTTTTGGATGAAAGCTTCTTGGTATAAAAAACAGGGTTAT
>JBHLLO010000079.1:0-11687 GCA_048885535.1 Candidatus Hermodarchaeota archaeon | reverse complement strand
TCATATTTAGATACATTTAACTTCACTTCAGCTTCTCCCAATATCATTTCAGAGGCTTGCATTGTTATTTCTTCCCTTATTAAACGCGGGTTGAAATCAAATCCTTCATAAAGTGGTGATCTAAAAAATTTATAATTATAAGTTATACTTCTTGGTTTGCTTGGATTTAAACCTAAATCTAATACAATTTTCATGGCATCTTTTGCATTTAATTTGTTGTTAAGTTCCGCTTTTAATTCAAAATAACGAATTCCATGACGTTCAACCCATCCCTCAAAGGTTTTTCCCTCTTTTTTAAATTGAATATTGGACATTTTTTTAGGGTATCCAAATAACTCTCGACCCCCAATCAGTGCCATATCATTGTCTACTGGCATTGCCAGACAATAAGCCCCAATTACACCATTATACTCTCCGAATAAAAAGAGGGCAGCCTCTTTATAAATCACCCCAAAATTAGTTTTAGGGTAATTGGCAATCATTGCTTGTGCTACGGGGTATTTAACTGGTTTTAAGGGTGGAGGAAGTAATCGCTTAACGATTTCTGGTTTTGTTTCCCAAAATACAGCCATAAACTCTGCATCATAAAAGTCAAATGATTTTCTTTTTAAATCTTCTAATTCTTTTGGAGTTTTTACAAAACCCATACTCTCACACTTCTGATATAATATTTAACTAATAAAATATGCTACTTATTTTCTAATAAAGTTAACTAAAACTAGTAATAAACTTTTATTAATCTAAAGCATCTATTTTATAATTATTAACTAAATAAAAGTGGATTATTTTGGGTTCTTTAACAGAAGTATATAAGGAAATAGAAACGATCGTAGGATCTAAATTCATTACTGATAAAGATTTCATGAAAGCAGCTTACTCGCGTAATGTAGATCCCGCGTTCCCTGATAGATGGGCAGACATGATAGTCAGACCAAAGACTTCAGAAGAGATTTCGGAAATTGTAAAAATTGCGAACAAATATAAAATTCATATGGTTCCAAGAGGAGGTGGTGCAGATCTTGTGGGTGGATCTGTCTCTCAAGGCGGAATCCTCATAGATATTACCCGGATGAATAATATCATAGAAATTAATGAAGATGATTTTTATTGTGAAGTTGAATGTGGAATTACATGGGGTAGTTTGATTTCACAATTACATAAAAAAGGGTTGACTACAGGTGTACTTGGTCCAGGAAGTGGTTTCTCCGCAACCGTAGGAGGTGGACTTTCTAATAGTACTGCTGGTTTTGGTTCTACAAAATATGGTGTTGTTCCAGATATTTGTTTAGGTGTAGAGGCTGTATTACCAAATCCTCAAGGCACAATTATTAGAACAGGGGCTGCTGCAAATAAGTATGCGGAACCTTTTTGTAGATATGGAGTTGCTCCTGATTTTACAGGTCTATTTATGGGTGATGTTGGAACAATGGGGATTAAAACAAAAGCATTCTTACGTTTATATCCTGAGACTCCTTTTAAAGCACAGAGATATTATATGCTAAATAAGAATGACTACAATAAGGTTGTAGAGTTACTATATAAACTAAGGAAAGAAGTTCGTGATGGATTACATGATGTATTAGTTATCCCTCTTGCTTTATTACAAATCTTGTCAACCATGGTTGAGAATAAACCCACTAAAAGACCGAGATTAAAAGGACCTGTCTTTTCAATTCTGGTGGAGGCAATGGATGAGCAGATCTTAGAGATCTATCTGAAAAAAATATCCGAAATAATGGAGAATGATACGAGACCATTTGAATACCAAGAAATGGATTTAGATGCCCCTCTATCAAAAGATTGGAAGTTCAATTTGAAATATGCATATAATTATTTCAATAAATATATTTCGGTTGTTCCCCCTAAGATATCTTGTACCACTTGTCATAAGATTCCTATCTCAAAAATTCCTGAAGCCGCAAATTTGAGTAATGAATTTGATAATCAAAATCGAGGTGATTTTCCATCACAGAGTATCTCCCTATTCGCTACTGTGATATTTCTTATGCCTAATGGGCATTGCGTAATAGTAGGGGGATTTAATGCTGATAATGTTGATGAACAACGCGAAATTTCTATGAAGATGTGGCATAAAAAACTTATAAATCAAGTTCAATATGGTGGAGTTCATTATTGGCTTGGAGAGGCTATTTCCCAATCATTAGTAGAAGCTGATGCATATACTTCCACATTCATAGAATTTTTTAAAAATATGAAAAAGGCTGTAGACCCTAATTATTTATTAAGCCCTAATAAGTTCCACATGTATAGTTATGATGATGATATAAGTAAGTATATTATAAAAAGCAAATAGAGGCTGAAATAACATAACAGAGTTTAATCCGAGACTAAAATTTCCATATTTAAGTAAATTTGGGGACCTTCTCCTTCAATGCATAAGTTGTGGTGATTGTAGAGAAGCAACTGATTATACAGCAGATCCTCAAAAATGGGGGGTATGTGTAGCAAAAGATCACACAACTGGATTTGAACCTTTCTTTGGAAGAGGAAAAATGCAAATTATAAGATCGCTTTGGCAAGGAAAGTTAGAATTAAGTAAAGATATGGCAGAAATCATTTATCAATGTCCCACTTGCAATGCTTGTGCAGAAACATGTGCTTATGATATGGAAAATGCCCTTATGTATGAAGCTCTGCGTGCAGAATTAATAAATGCTGGTTGCGGATTAGAAGCGCATATTCCAATGAATAAGTCTATGGTTGAGTTATTAAATCCCTATGAACGTGATAATAAACAAAAAATGGACTGGATGAGTAAATTAGACGTCAAAATCAAGAATGCATATACCGAACAGGCAGATGTGTTGTATTTTGTTGGATGTACCGCTGCTTTAACTCCGGAAGTTCAAACGGTAGCTATAAATACTGCGAAAATTTTAAAAAAACTAAATATTGATTTCTCTGTATATGGGGGGCATGAAATATGTTGCGGAAGTGTAGCATTAAGGACAGGAAATAGAGATGCCTTTAATACTGTAGCAATAAAAAATTATGAATTATTTAAAAAGAGTGGGATTAAAACAATCATTACAAGCTGTGCAGGTTGTTTTAGAACGTTAAAAGTTGATTATGCGAATTTTCTTGAGGATCTTAATATTAAAGTAATGCATACCGTGGAATTTGTCAAAGATTTTATAGAAAAGAATAATATTAATTTAAGTAATTTAGGGATTAATGTCACATATCATGATCCGTGCCATACTGGAAGAAATGCTGGTGATGTACCGCTTTATGAGGCACCTCGAGAGCTATTAAATAATATAGCGAACCTAACTGAAATGAAAACTATAAAGGAAAATGCAAAATGTTGCGGTGCTGGTGGTGGTGTCAAGAAAGGATTCCCAAATCTTGCTTTAGAAATAGCGAAAAGCAGAGTTAAAGAAACAGAAGAAACTGGAGCAGATTATCTTGTCAGTATTTGTCCTTTTTGTTTCAGAAACTTATTAGATGCTTTAAAGGCTCTTAATTCGAGTATAAAGATGATTGATTTGATGGAATTAATTAATACATCTTTAGATGTTTAAAGAATTTTTTCCTAAAAGAAAAGAACAAATCGAGTAAAAATCGTTCACCAATTTTTATTTTTTTAAAGGGTCTTTCTGGAGGTGAAGGTAAAAAGTTATTACTTTTCATTCATATCCTATCTATCTTTTTATTTGATCTATAATTGAAAAATAAGGATTAATTCATTTATATTTCTTATTGATGATGAACACAATTATCGATTATGCATGCGCAGGGTCACAAATCGAAAGAATTAAGAAGTTTGAAGAACTTCGATTCGATTGGCAGGGTACCTCTCTAAGATACTTATGCTCTAACATCTCTAAAAAGGATATACACCAAAGATATATATAGAAAATTAGGTTAATAATTCTATAATCCAAAATTGCCCAATAAAGTAATTAAAAATGAGCCATAAAAAAATCTGTTTTGTGGGATTTATTGTAATCTTATATCTTAGTTTCATGGTACAAGGAACTAATATTATCATTAAAACTCAAGATGGAAAAGCTAATAAGAATGTTGTAGCCTCTTTGGTTGCGGGTAACCCAGTTGCATACGAATGGAATCGCACATGGGGTAGAGAAGAGTCTGATGCAGGAACAGGAATTGTGTTGGATTCAGCAGGCAATATTTATATTGTGGGTTATACAGAACTATTTGACCCTATTGGAGATCCGCCATATACTGAAGATATTGTTTTGGTGAAATATGATAGAAATGGTGAGCAGCAGTGGGTCCGTATATGGGGAGGAGAAGGCAAATCAGATTATGGCACGGGAGTTGCAGCAGATTCCTCAGATAATATTTATCTTTCTGGATATACAGAGAGTTTTGGAGCGGGACGTCAGGATATGGTTCTGGTGAAATATAACGGATCTGGCTCGCTGCTGTGGAATCATACATGGGGAGGACATAATAACGATTATGGTTATGGAGTGGTGGTAGATTCGCAAGATAATATCTATCTTGCGGGGGGTACAAGTAGTTTTGGAAAGCCTGGTCTGAATATGGTTCTAGTGAAATATAACGGATCCGGATCGCAGCTGTGGAATTGTACATGGGGAGGAAATATCAATGATATTAGTTATGAAGTGACGGTGGATTCTTCAGGTAATGTTTACCTTGTGGGACGTTCAAATAGCTTTGGAGGAGTTGATTATGACATTGTGCTGGTGAAATACAATGGGAATGGCATTCAACAGTGGAATCGTACATGGGGTGGAAGTGATTATGAAAATTGTCTTGGAGTAGAAGTGGATTCATCAGGTAATATTTATCTCGCAGGCTTTACAGAAAATATCGCAGAGGGAGATGTTGATATGGTTTTGGTGAAATGTAACAGCACTGGCATTCAACAATGGAATTGTACGTGGGATAGAAGAGATTATGATTTAGGTTATGGAATCGTGGTGGACTCGTCAGAAAATATTTATCTCACAGGATTTTCAGAAGGTTCTGGATATTCTGAGATGGTGCTGGTGAAATATGATGGAAAGGGTGAGCTACAGTGGAATCAGACATGGGGCGTAGGTAATGGTGGACATTCCTATGGATTGGCATTCGATTCATTAGGTAATATTTATCTTGTAGGAGATATAGCTAATTTTGTAACCATGTCTAGGGATATGATTCTCGTGAAGTTTGATAATTCCGCACCATATATCAAGATCAACTCTCCAAATCAAAATGAAGCTTTTGGGAGTGCTGCTCCGAACTTCAATCTTTCCATTGAAGAACCGAATTTAGACATGATTTGGTATACCTTAGATGAAGGAACAACTAATTTCACAATTAATAACTTTACTGGAACAATAAATCAAACAGAATGGGATAAGATAAGAGAGGGTCCAGTATCCATCAGGTTCTATACGAATGATACGGTTGGTTATATAGGATTCGATGAGGTAATTGTTATAAAATGTATCCTCGATTACTTTTTATATGTAGATGTAATTTCTCAATCTTTTTCTATTAATGAGTTTAATATTACATTTTCTATTCATGATAAACATTATCAAGGAATTGACTATGCAATAGTTCAAATGTGGTGGAATGGTGTTAATGTCTCTGATAGCGTTAAGAATCTTAGGAATGGTTTATATTATGTATCTTTAGAAGCAATAACAGTACCTCCAGGTGAAAATCCAATATTACTAAAAATGAAAATTTCAGCTGAAGGATTCGAAGATAAGTTCGTAGAGATGTACTTGGCGGTAGATCCTGATACTTTGGATAAAGATAATGGAAGTTTTACCGAAGGATCGCTTCTCAATATTATTATTATCGCAATCACCTCAGTTTCAGGGGGATTAGGATTTGTAGGAGTTTTATTAATCCTAATGCGTAGGAGAAAAATAGCAAATTAAAATGGCAAATCGGAAGATACATTCATATTGATTTAAGTTATAAGCATCTATCGCGATAGAAGCTCTCAATTCAAATCTCAAAATGATAGATCTGATGGAATTAATTAATAAAGCTTTAGAATAAAAAATAATAAAAAATGCCCAAATTAGTCATTTATAGAAAGAGATGTTTAAAAAAAAAGGAAAAATTTAAGCTATAATTTCTTTTACTTTTAACTTACTCTCAAGATTTTCTTTATTTAAAGTTGCTTTATTGCTTTTTCTCCATAAAAGTAAAGAAATCATGCTTATTAATATTATTAAAGCAGGATATACTACAACTTCCAAAAGGGAAGGATTAGCATTGTATCCAAATAGAGTTTTCATAATGGAACCTATAATTTCAAGAAATTCTGGAGTTAATGGATTTCCATCAGGAAAACTTTCAGGAAGAATTGACTTAATATTCCATATTTCTGGGATTATTGGATTTATAAGTCCCGCTTCTATTAGCTCATGAATACCATATGTAATTAAGCCAGCCGCAAATAATATCAGAATTACATTTGTTATTTTAAAGAATTTAGTAATATTGATGGACTTAATTCCATAAAAAGTCAATAATCCTATTAAGGTCGCTATTGATAATCCTATTAAAGATCCAATTATCACTTCTCCCTGTCCCAAAGATCCCACTGAAGTAGCTCCAGTTAAAAGAAGTACTAATTCAATTCCTTCTCTCAGTATTATTATGAAAATAAGGCCTGTAATTGACAATAACTTTCTTTTTTCAATAGATTCCTCAATTTTCATTTCGATACTCTGCTTTAGCTTAGGACCTTCTTTACTCATCCATAGGATTAACGTGATTATAAATACTCCTGAAATAATAAATGTGAAACCTTCAAATATTTCTTCTACGATGCCAGAAAACCCACCAAAAAGGATATTAAATAACACAGCGAAAAGAATGCTTGCAGAAATAGCTAAAAAACCACCAAGGGAAACATATTTATAATACTGAGTTTGTTTAGAGTTCTTAAGATATAATACAATTATTACTATAACCAAAACAGCCTCTAATCCTTCTCTAAATGCCAAAAATATTGGAATGGGCAAATCTATGATTGAAATTAGTTAAATCACCATAAAAATTCTTAAATGTTTACTAAGTATATACTCGAATTGGATCATTTAAATTTTAGGCTTATCTAATATAAGTATTTTTAATATTTAGGAAAAGCGACTTACTTAGATCTCTGTGAATTTTATAGTCTATATAAATAAAATTAACTCCATAATACACTAGGATCATCATATAGTTAATAATATTTATAAAGTGAAGCAATAAGCCTGAATGATAAACGATTAACATATAAAAAGATATATCAAATAGTAATAATTTAAATCTTCATGGATTTTGTGGTAATTCTAGTAACTTATGGATTTCTATTTCTTAGTGAATTAGGGGATAAAACTCAATTAATTGTGTTTAACCTTGCCTTAGAATATGATAAGTTCTATAAAGTTGGCATAGGAGTCACCTTAGGTTTTGCATTAATAGTTACTATTGGAGTCTTTTTTGGGGCAATAATCGCCGAATTAATTCCTATTTTTATCATTTCCATAGCATCTGGAATTATATTTATAATAATTGGACTTCTGGAGACCCGCCCTCTTAAATCACTTTATTTAGATAGAGGGAAGAAGAGTGATGAAATCATAGAAAGTGATAATAAGGAAAAAGGAGAGAGTGAAGATATTCAAGCACCATCAAAATTTGCAAAATTAAGACAAAATCCATATTTAGCAGGGTTTGGTTTTATATCTCTTATGGAATTAGGAGATAAAACGCAAATTGCTACAATTTCCTTTGCTTCCACAAATCCCCTAATTGAAGTGTGGATAGGTTCATTTCTTGCACTTATAACAGTAGCATGGATAGGAATTTTGATTGGTGGCTCAATAGCTAAAAAAATACCAAAATTTTATTTAAAATTATTATCTGTATTAATTTTCTTAACAGTTGGAATTATTACAATTGTTACATCTTTTTAAATTTCACAAAATTCGGGGTCATTAATTGATATCAGTTGTAAGGTCGATTCGATAACATGAAATTTCTCACCTAAATAACTGTTAATCTTGGAAACTAAATCTCCTTGGTTACTATTCAGAGTTTTATCATCTACTTTTACATATGCCGAAAAAACTAACATATCCGGAGTAATTGTCCATAAGTGGACATTATGAAGATCAATAATCTCATCAAAACTTTGTTTTAAATCTTCACTAATGATATCTATATTCATTCCTTTAGGAGCCATTTCTAATAAAATTCTAGTGGATTCCCTTAAAACGCTCCAAGACCAATAAAGGATTATAATAGATATCCCTAGACTTACTATAGGATCCAAGAAATTGAATCCAGTATAATAAATAATAATAGATGCAATTACGATTCCAATAGAAGATGCGGCATCAGCAATCATATGATAAAATACACTTTTTACGTTCAAATTTTTTCCTTGGCTTCCACGTAAAATGAGAACACTCGTTATATTAACAGACAATCCAATTAATGCAATTAAAAACATATAAAAACCAAAAACTTCCTCAGGATTTATAAATCTAAGAATTGCTTCGTAAATTATTATTCCAACTATTGGTATAAGAAAAAGCCCATTAATGAAGGCGGCTAGAACTTCTGCTCGAAATAGACCAAATGTTTTGTGGTGACAAGGAGGTTTTCTTGCAATAATTATTGCCAGTAAACTTATGCCAATTGCAAAAGAATGTGTAAACATATGACCTGCATCGCTTAATAATGCGATACTATTGGTTAATATACCTCCAAAAATCTCCAAAACCATAACTGTAGAAGTTATAAGTAAGGATAATATTAGTTTTCTCTTCTCTACTGAACGATATTGGAATAAATGTTCAGAGAATGTATTTTTAGCCATTATTATTCATATTCATTTATTCTAATTATTTTTAAAAGTATTATTTTTAATAAAATCACAGCTTATTAAATAAAATTATATTAAATGCCTAGTCTTTTTATGTGAATATATTATAAAGAAACATAAAATAAAAGAAGTAGCAAGTAGAATAAAAGGAAGAGTGATCGAAACAAATTCCATTATATATCCTGTCATCATTGTAGAAATTGGAATAACAGCAGAGTTTAAAGTAAACGAAGCACCTGTTATTTTTCCTAAGTCTTCATGTGGTACTCTTTCCTGCATGGCTGTCCAATAAGGAATATTAATTAAAGGAAAATAGAAACTCCATAAAAACAAAGTTGAAGCTGAAGCAAATAAATTTGAAGTAAAGACAAAAACAAAAATTCCAACTGCGCCCCATATATACCCAATTAGAGAAAGCTTTCCTTTTTTAATTCTAGAACCCCAATGACCAATTAATAAGCTTCCTATCAATGAGCTTGCTGAAACAGACATAACTAATATACCATAACCTTCAGAGCCACTATTTAATATTCGCTCAGCAAAAATTGGCCAACCAATTGACATAGGTCCATTAGAAAAAAATGTCATTATTATTGTCCAAGTCATTATTAAAACTAGTAAAACAGAATCATTTTTCATTATTCTAAAACCATTGTTGATCTCTGAGAAAACACTGCGAAGAGAAATACCTTCTGTCTTACTTTTGTATGTATATCTTATAGGGAAAAACATTAACCCCCCCATAATTAAGGTATATGCTGAAATAGTAAACAGACTTACGTAGCCAAGTGATTGAATTAAAAAACCTCCAGATAGATATCCAACTACATTTGAAAACCACATAGCTGAATCAACTAAAGCATTTGCGGGATGTAGGTTTTCTCTTTTAATAATTTCAGGCATAATTGCATTTATTGAATTGAGAAAAAATGGAAATGATATTCCTTGAAGAAATGATAAAATATATACGTGCCACATTTCAATGATCCCAAGAAATTGGAGTATTGGAAAGATAAGTATAATAATTCCACGCAATAACAGAGAAAATACCATTAAGTTTAGACGATTGAAAATATCTGTTAATATTCCGGAGAAGAAACAAAATATTAACATAGGTAAAAAAATGAATGTATTGACAATTCCAAGCTGTACTTCTGAATTAGTCTCAATTAAAACCCACCAGTTAATGCTAATTGAAAATATAGCACCTCCTAAACCAAATCCAAGAGTCCCAATCCATAAGAATAAAAAATTTCGATCCCCAAAAAGTTCAATGTACTTATTTTTTCTCATGATTTCCCTTCAATAGCGTAATCAAATTAATTTATCACTTATTTATTGAATTAAACATCAGAAAATTTTATAGTTTTTGAAATGAAATCTACTTTTCGTAGAATTTCAATATGTGATTTTTTTGATCTTTTTTTTATAATCAAAATATTTTTTAAATTGAAATATTGAAGTAGATTTAGAGATGGATTTAACTGAAGATCAAATTGAAAGATACTCTCGTCAAATAATTTTAAATGAAATTGGGGGTATTGGACAAAAAAAATTATTGAAATCTAAAGTCTCATTGATTGGTTTAGGAGCCCTTGGATCTTCAGCAGCTTACTATTTAACAGCTGCAGGAGTAGGAAATTTGCAATTAATAGATTTTGATGTAGTAGAAATGTCTAATTTACATCGACAAATACTTTATCATACTAAAGATATAAATAGTAATAAAACTGAAAGTGCAGTTCAAAAATTGAATGCTCTCAACCCTGATTGCAAAATTGATATTATCACTGAACGAATTACACCTGAAAACTCAAGAGATATTTTAAGAGATTCTGATTTTGTAATAGAAGGCTCGGATAATTTCCCAACTAAAATGTTAATCAATGATACTTGTGTATATTTAAATATCCCATTCACAATTGCGGGAGTTTTAAGATTCCATGGACAAATAATGACAGTTATTCCTGAAAGAAAAACTACGTGTTATAAATGTATCTTTGATGATGTCAATGGGATGGACCCAAACATGACTTGTTCTGTAGCGGGGGTTATTGGTTTTGTACCAGGTATTTTTGGCTGCATAGAAGCTAATGAAGCGATAAAATGTTTGTTAAATATTGGAGATTTAATAGTAAATAAAATTTTATTTATTGATATTCTTAAGAATAATTTTAGTTTCATTGAAGTTCTTCGAAATACTAATTGTAAATCTTGTGGCGATAGTCCAAAAGAATTTAAAGAAATTACAGATTATTGGAGTGAAGATTTCTGCAGATAAATACTAAAAACAAAAAAGAAAAAAATATTCAAACTCTGGATATAAGAGGAAAAGTTTGTCCAATGACTTTTGTATATACTAAATTAAAACTTGAGAAACTTAAGAAAGATGATATTTTAGATGTAACGTTAGATTTTGAGCCCGCTTTAAAAAATATACCACATAGTTGCGAACGCCAAAAATTAGCTATACTAATAAAAGTAAAATCTATTAATTCAAAACCAAGGGAGTGGGTGCTAAGGCTTAAAAAAATCTAATGAAGCTTAATCATCCCATTTAGCGCTTTAATTATCCTCCAGCAATAGCTGGTAAAAAAGAGATTTCATCTCCATCTTGTAAAAACGTGTTTAAATTATTTAAAGAACGGACATCCTTTCCATTTTTTGCAATTATTATATAATCATTTATCTCATTGGGATTTTTTAATATGAGTTCTCTAAATTTCTTTCCAAAATATTGAATTATTTTATCTACAACTTCTTTAACAGTGGATTCCTCTTCAATTGTTAATTTTAATTCATCTTTGTTTGTAACATCACTTATAACAGAGAAAAAATAAAT
>JBHLLO010000078.1:11706-14201 GCA_048885535.1 Candidatus Hermodarchaeota archaeon | reverse complement strand
TGGTTTTGACACATTAAAATAATAATTTATTGAGTATGAACCTGGAATTGTTATAGGGATATTCATTGTCCAAATTATCTTACTCCCATTTTCTACTATAAAATCAGTTCCAGTAGAGCCAATACTCGTTGTAGTGAAACTATGGGAAGTTGCTATTACATGAAAATTTGTATTTATCAAAGCATATCCTGTAGAATTTGAAGTAAATGAAAATTCATAAGTTGTTCCTCCTAGTCCCCCAAGCCAATCACCTTCGAGAATGATATTGCCTTTTCCAAATAATTTCGGGAAATCGAGTACAGGTTGGTTTTCTAAACCACCAATTGCATTATCAGTTATCCTAAGGTCCATTGTCGAAGGTTTTGGAATGGCCTGAATTTCAAATGAAATATTATCATAATATATCGTCAAAGAGCCAACAGGGCTGTAAGCTGCATTTTTGACTCCAAATGAAAAATACATACTTACATTCGCGGGAGGATTATATTCATATAGTTCAGGGAAGGGAGATATGAGGTCAAGCATTGTAATATGATACCACGTATTATTCACAATCTCAGCAGGTCTTTTTAAATTAAACTCTCGGAAAGTGCTAGTTCCATCTTTATAAAAAAATTTCAACCCCATTACGTATTTACTCCCTCCTGGGAGAGCATCACGCCATGAATTATCAGTCATAACCCACTTTACGCTATATTTAATATACCAATCTTCATAAGGAATACTGTCACGGAAGAGAGGAAAGGAATAATTAACTAATGAAGATGTATCTTGCCAATTACCACCATCTTCATCAAGCTTCATATAGATAGAATCATTAGATCCAGTTGGATTGCTATAATACCCAACAGTGAATTTAGCTGGATTTCCAGTAGTATAATTTGTCCAACTTTTTTGATCAATCCCATTATCGAATGTTTGGTTCATAACGATTGCCCCATACTCATATATATTAGTAACATTGCACGAAATTGTATTTGCCTGCCAATTTTTTGGAATGATAACTGAAGCATTTTCATTGTTAGTGATATTGATATCATTATTTAAAAAGAACGATTCCCCATATTCCGTTACATTTTGAGCTTTTCCTACTCCAGAATATTGACTCAATGATAAATCACTTAATTTTACGCCCTCATCTAGAGGTGTAGTCAATTGATTACTCTTGTCCTCAAAAACCATTTTCTGATTTAATATTGGCGTGAGATTAAAGCTTATTAAGACAATTAAGAGTATTGCTATAAAACTAAAACCTTTTTTACCAATTTTTTCATTTTCTAAAATTAAAATCACCTGATTTTTAAGTGCATTAAATAACTTTGATTTAAGAGAAACCCTACTAAAAGAATTTTTAAACTATTTTGATACCTTTATAGAAATAATTAAAACTCTCAATATATAAAATTAAGCACTTGATGAATAACTCGATTAAGATAAAGTATATTCACCGGAAAAAATTGGAATAAATTTATTATTAAGCTTTTCCGTAAAATCAAATTATGCTAATTCCTTAAAAAGTTAAAGAATTATTTAGCATTAGGGTCACTTTGCATTATTCCAGTTGTAATCCCTTCAGTATCTTCAAAATATGCTAACCAACCCACTCCAGGAACAGCATGTTTAGGACGAACGATTTTTCCACCATTATTTTCAATCTTTTTGATGATAGCATCAACATCATCAACCTCAATAGTGTTTACTAATTTAGGAAAATCTTCTTCCGCATAACCAAGACCACCATCTATTCCCGGTTCGCTTTCTTCCCCTGTCATAATTAACCAATAATCAATAGGACCTTCCCATTTTTTAATTTCCCAACCAAACACATTTTCATAAAACTTTATTGCCTTATCCACATTCTTTACATTCAATTCAAAATGTACTATTCTTCCCATTTTTATCATCTTTTAATTTTCAATATTTATTAAGCTCAAATGAAAATTAAAAAACTCTTCTTTTATTAAATAAAAATATTGTAGAAATGTCGTGAAATAGTAATACTAAACCCTGTTTCACTATTAATCTTCCTGTGGAATCGTAACTTCACTGAATTATAAAAAAAAAAATCCTTATATATGCATTTAACTTTATAATTTATCAGAAATTCAAATAACAAAAATAATAATTTCATGGTGTTGAATATGGAAAGACGTTTAATATCTTTCACTACTTTGACAATAATTTTACTCGTGTTATGTATACTGGGTGCTGTTCTATTACCTATGATCTCAATCTTATTTCTGTGGTTTTTTATTATACTTGAAGGGTTTGTCGCATGGAGACTGGTTTTCGGGTTTGGATACTCAACCTTTCGCTATCATTATGCTACAGCATACGAGACAGAACACCCAAAAGATCCAACTGCACCCTTATTTAAGTACCGGTATGTTTTCTTAGTGATATGGGTGGTGCTTATGATCGTTATGGGTATTATTGTAGTCTTTGTACTTATTTAGGATAAAATTGATTGTCATGGTAGACTATAAAGCGAATTA
>JBHLLO010000078.1:0-11606 GCA_048885535.1 Candidatus Hermodarchaeota archaeon | reverse complement strand
TTTTCACAAATTGGAGTTTAAAGTGATTCCTTTTTTAAATATTGAAAACTATTTTTATAAACACACCAAGAGCAAACGATGTTGCAAGTTTTTTGTAGATATGATATTCTGTAATTTCATTCTTCTGGGCTCTTAAAAGCATCTTTTTAACTTCTGTGTTAAATTTTCTACAGTCATTCTTGATTGTTATATCTTAAAATATTTTAAAAAGTCTATTTAATCCCTATAGCCGTACGAGCTTTTTCTAAATTATCAACTCCAATAACAACTCTATTATTCTCAGCAAAATAAATTAGGTCAATATTAACCCCAGCATCACCTATCCTTCTAGCCATCTTACCTCCTGTTCCTGGTTTTCCCACACTATGACCAACATCAATAACAATTACTTCACGAATAGCACGTACTTCAAAACCAGCTTGTTCAAGAGCCCATCGAGCAGTGGTCTCATCTTCAACCAGAATGTGAACAATTGCTTCATTCCTTAGTGGAAAGCCACATAAACCTTCTATATTAATGCCCATTTTACCTAATGCCTCACCCATATTGGCTAACATCCCCGGTTCATTCTTTAAGCTAATTGTTAAATCTTTCAATCTTTTATTCCTCCTATTTTTACTTAATTCCTATTAATATTGATTACTTAAGTATGATGAATTTCGCAATCATGAGACTTTCTTGCAATAGTTAATTATGTCGGGTTTTTATTTAAACTTTGATTTTTAAGCTAAAATGCAAAACTATAATATTAAATAATACTCTTTAAAAGATTCTTTCAAGTAAATTAAAAACCGAAGTAGCTTTATTTGATTTTATTATCTTCTTCTCAAAGTTAACATACGTATAAATAACTGGATTTTTTTTATCAAAGTAATTTATAGCATAACTTTGGTTATAATCAAATGCTTAAGTTCAAAAATATAAGATTTCAAGAAGTTAAAACATTTTTTATCATATGTTGTCTATTAATCTCTCTTCTATTTCCAATACTTTCTAATTCAGTTATTCAAAATCAAGCACGCGATTACCAAAAAGAAATATTTTTAAAAATGAAAAGTTCAGCATCATGGACGAATACTTCATTAACTATTGATAATCAGGCTCTCACTAATGGGAGCCATTATGGAAATTGGAACTGGGCAGTAGAACAGCCATGGTGTCGCGGATTAGGAACATTTCATAGCCCATATATTATTGAGAATTTGACTTTATCTATAGGAAGCGCTGAATATGGATTATCTATACAGAATTCTCGCAAAATATACTTTCAACTCATTAATGTGGAAGCTCATGGTGCAATTGACGAAGATGAGAAGGGTCTGTATATTACTAATTCAACTAATGGAAAGATCATAGATTGTAACTTTACTTCCAATTATTTTGGGATTTATATGTACGATAATTGCGATAATTTTACATTAGTTGAGAATGATGTGAGTCGATGTACCAGTAGTAGTGCCAGTCCAATTTATACTCCACGAGGAATTTTTCTGCAAGACGATTGCGATTTCAATATTATTATTAACAACACAGCAAATCAACTAGGCTCAAGAATGGATGATGGAATATATCTATTAGACTTATGCGATAATAACACTATAACCAATAATGATTTAATCGATGTTGATATAGCAAGTGTTTATCTTAGGAATAATTGCAATAATAATACTATATATGATAATAACGTCACGGGAAGTTTATATGGGGTTGATATCTACGATTTTTGCAGTAATAATTTGATTGACGACAATTTTGGGCAATTTAACTCCTATGGTATTCGTATTAGATCTGATTGCACTCAAAATCGAGTAATAAATAATAAATTTCTTCATGGAGGTAGTAGGGGTATTAGTTTGGATGATTCTATGAATAATAGTATTATTGATAATGAATTGATAGACAATGGATACTACGGTATTGATATAAGTTATTACAGTAATAACAACAAAATAATCAATAATACGATTGTTGATGTATCTCACGGAGGAATTATTCTTACTGGTTCATCAGAAAACAATATTTCAAACAATAAGATGTTTGGATGTGGTATATATGTCAGTGGCTCAACAGTTCAAAGAGTTTCGAATTTTATATATGCTAACAATAGGGCAAATGGGAAACCTATCTATTATTATCTTAATCAAGATGGATTAAACGCTGCGAATTTCGTTAATGCAGGGCAGATTATACTTGTTAATTGCACTAATTGTGATATTATCTCATTTACTTTTTATAATGTAACGGTAGGAATCTCACTGTTATTTACAAGCTATTCGAATGTCCTATTAAATACAGTTACAGAATGCACCAATGGCTATTACCAAGATGGAGGTCAAGAAAATCAAGTGGTATTCAATACCTTCAGTCAAAATATTGCAGGGATAGATCTTGAAAACACAAATTTCAACAATGTATCACATAATACTGTAAATTCAAATGGCAACTATGGTATATGGATAGGATCTTATAGTAGGAACAACACTATTCATGATAATGTAGGTCTTTCCAATGGGTTGGGAGGACTTCATATCCGTATGAGCGACAACAATACTTGTACTAAAAACCGTTTTAGCGGAACGAGTCGTGGCATTGAACTACTATCTGATGCTGATCAAAATCGTATCTTAAATAATGAGATTTGGAGTGTTCAATTTGGATTCTTACTCCAAATGGGATGTGATTCTAATATCTTCAAAGGAAATAATATTACCAGTGCTTTTGGTTCAGGCATTCAATTAGCCTCTAGTTCAAGTTTTAATCTATTTAAAAATAATATCATCCAATCTTGTAGTGGAAATGGTGTCTACATAACACAATCCACAGCTATAAACAATACATTTTCGCATAATGCTTTTATCCAAAATAATGTTCAGGGTCAGGATTCAGGCACAGATACACATTGGACTAAAAATGATATAGGAAATTATTGGGATGATTATATAGGAAATGATACAAACAATGATAAAATCGGTGATACACCTTATTTCATTCCTCCTAATGGAATTGATGATAGACCACTAATGGAATATCCCTTTGTAGGAAATCCTCCACTTTTAGCTGAGCTTCTCTTATTCGATTATGATATAACAAATTCATCCTTAACAATTACAATCAAAAATTCTGGAGATGAAAATACTACTGGAGTAGAAATTCTAGTTGGAATCGAATCGATCCCTATAATTCTTTATAACAATTCCCTAACTCCCTTCGATCTCCAAACCAATGAGACTGAAGTGATTGTAATTGACCTTATATCTTTTCATGAGAATTTTACATGGGGAGAAATTTACAATATTACCGTCAACATCGATCCACAAAATCAAATTGTCGAGCAAAATGAATTAAATAACCAGGTTGATCTGGAATTTCATTATAGACCAAATCTATTCTTGCCTGATTTAGTAGTAGATAATTATATTTTAACATCTGGAGAACTTTGGATTAATATTACTAATATAGGAAATGAAAATGCAAGCGCGGTTGAAATAGTCGTCGAAATTGAACTACTTTCACTTATATTATTTAATAATACTCTATCTCCAGTTGATATCAACATCAGCTCTATATTTGGAATATACGTGAACTTATCTGATTATTCACATCTGTTTACAGTAGGAGAAACCTATAATATCACGATAAGGATTGATCCACGCGATACAATTTTAGAGCTTAATGAAAACAATAATTCGTTGATATTGCAATACTATTATCTCCCATCAGGTACTTTTCCCGATTTACTTATTCAAACATATACTCTTATTAATGATATATTAACAATTACAATACTTAATAATGGGACTGAGATTGCATCTAATATCACGCTATTCATATGGATTGATTCACTCTCACTTACTCTATACAATGGAACTATAACTCCGATTGCTTTGGATGTAAATCAGACAACTGTGATTGTTTTAGATCTTGAAGATTTCTTCTCTTGGTTTATTGATGGAACCGATTATGTTATTAGTGCCTTAGTTGATCCATCAGATGAAATTATAGAGCTTAAAGAAGATAATAATCAAATAGATATACCATATTCCTACGATGCTGAAACTTTATTACCACCATCTATTCCTTGGATGATAGAATTCATTATAATATCAGCATTGATCACACTTGCTATTCTAATCATCAGCATAAGGAAAAAAGAGAATATTTAAAACTAAACCCTATTTTTTTCTTCTTTTAATAACTAAATCTATATATAAATTAACTATTTTGGGAGATTAAATGCACTATATTAGAAGGGGATAATATCCAAAATCCTTTAAAACCCTCAGGTAATTTCTCAATCTCATCATATCTAGTAATCTTTTTCGCAGCAAAATATTTTGATGCTAATTCCACCGAATTTACGTGAATTTCCAGCCATAATTCAGCTTGACTCAAATGCTCTACTTTATCAATATAAAGATTTACTTCACCAAATTTAAATTGAAACCCATTTCTAGTTTCTTCTATTACCTTTAATCCTAAAATATCTCGATAAAATTCAATAGTTTGGTTATATAGATGGAAAGGTACTTTAATAGCGATATTTCTTCCGCCCCTAATTTTTAGATTTTCAAATTCATTCATAGAACAATCATAGCAACTAAATTATAAAAAGATTTTTAGATAAAAGAGAACAAGAGTCTAATTCCATATTCAGATTATTTTACAAAATAAAAGGTAAAAAGGAAGATTTAAATATAAATAGAGAATCGAATTAATTATCTTACAGAATTCCCTAAAAATCATAATAGTTAAGAAAAAATTAAATGTGATATATTAATGACTAATGATCGAAAAAAACAGATTTCAAAACTGCGTAAAGCAGCTAAGAAATTAAGGTCTTTAGCTAAAAAAAAGATGCGAAAGAATCTTAGTCCTGCTGAAAGCGATCAAATTTCCCAATATATTGATTGGTTAATAGATTCAAGTAATAAATTAATTAGTCTTGCAAATCAACTGGAAAGTGCCACAGAAGAGAAAATTGAAGAAGTTAATGAAGCAATTTCAAAAATGCAAGCGCAGTTACTACAGCAAGCACAGAATAAAATGGCAGTAATGATGCAAACAATATCCAACTTAATGAAAAATATTCATGACACAGCTAATGCCATTATAAACAATATGAGATAAACACCAAAACACTATACTTATTTTAGATCTAACTTTTTTTTTCTTAAAGCTATGATGGATAAAATTATTATTCCAAAATAGAATGAGAAACTATATCCGGGAATTGTGCCGTTAGAGGGAGTGATAACCTCTATAATATGTACTTTTTTCCTCTTTAGTTAAAAAAAAAGAGATTAATTAAAGATATGTAAACGCAAATAGTGTCATATCATATAAGGACTTTAGAGGGGTAGCAACTGACACTACAGCAATCATACTAACATTGTAGACTCCAGGAGATATTGTACGATTAGAATATTGTAATGTTATTGATCCCCAAACTTTAAGGCCATATTGTGCTCCAAATGTCGCAACTGGTGTTAAAATCTTGCGACCATTTAAACTTATATATACAAAAAGAATTTCTATTCCACTCTGAGATTCAAAATAAACTTCTGAATTGAATAAAACATATAATGATTCGCCAGAATTAATGGTTGCAATGATACTAAGATCCGGAATAATTGTATCAATGCTATTTACGTTAACTGAATTGGGATTAGAAGTATACCAAACATTTCTTACACCTGATTGCGCTTGCTGTGTATTTGCGGGTAACGCAAAAAGTAGAGTGTATCCACTGAGACCTAGTCCACTTATTCCAATTAGTAAAGTTAATATTAACAAACCTTTTGAAGACCCCATAATATATCACTTTAACTTTTTTAAAACTACAAATGAGTTATAAAAAAAAAGGAGGATACTCTACTATTTAAATAATTTAGATTCGTCTAAAATTTTAAATTAAGGACAAAATGATTAAATACTTTTAGATTATTTATTCAATAGTACTATAATAATTATGGTGAGCTTATTGCCAGAATATGAAGCAGAGATAAGATTCCATATTTTTCCCTATCGAAAGTTGAAAGTTAGCGCTAAAAATGAAGAGGAAGCGAAAAAAATAGCAATGAACTATGCTGAGGAGAAGATTAAAAATATTAAATTCACTATTAAGAGATTGAAACAAAGACAAGTTTTAATAGAGGATTTTTTATAAATTACTTTTTCTGTAAGGGGAAATTTGCTTGGTCTTTCTCTTCTAAAGGTGTTTGCTACTTTTAAGGAAGTAAAAACGTTCAATTAATAAAAAGATGAAAGCATACAATCCATATATTGCAAAAGATGTGATAAACCATATTGGATATCCAAAAATGTTAATCTCAGGAGGGTTTTGATAATAATAAAGTCCTATAGCTGCTGCAGTTGGATCCATAAGGAGCTGAAAAAGAATTCCATATAAACTTACTACAATAGAAACAACTATTATATCTTTAATAGATAAATCAGTTCCTTTTGATTTTTTTAAAGAATATCGTGCGAGTTCAAAAACAACGACAAACACTGTAAAGATAGTAATTACATCTGTATTAATTTCGAATTCTCCCACCTTTAGTATAAAAAAAGGATAGTCTGTTCCCAAATCCGCTATACCGTAAGTACTTGTGAAAATAAGTATCAACACTAAAGATGAAAGAGACAAATTAGTAATTATTGTTGCTTTTATTCCATATATTTTAATACAATAATAATACACGGCTATTAAGATATAAAGATTAATTATAAGATTAATATAAAAATAAGAAATACCAACCATATCAATCCCTCTTCCTTCGAATTAGTACTATAATTAAAGGGATTAGAGCTAGAGATCCTGAAATTAATAATATATCAAATCTCTGTACTATCATAAGGAAAATAAAATCTAAAATAACTATGGCAACATAACCGATTATTATCAGGTCTATTTTCTTCATAACCTTTTGAATTATTTCTAGTTTTCAATCTATTGTAGTTTTATTTATTCATTTAATTTTTAAACTTGTGTTAGACCAGTAGTTAACATATTTATATTAATTATTGCGGGAGAATATTAGACAAGAAAAAAAAAAGAAATGAGTTAATATTTTTTATCTCGTTATTTCATATGTATAATCTGCAGGACCTACGGTAGGAGTAACTAGTACAATTAGATATCCCTCTTCATGTATATAACCACTTAAATCTAAGGAACCATATTCATTAATATGATCAAGTGATAACTCAAATACTTCATTATAGTGTGGAATTTCATTTATAATTGTAACATCAACAATAGATACTATAAAATCCGTTTCAGGAAGAGGAGGAGTGCTAAAAGCAATTGTATCGTCAGCGTTATCAATTAATTGGTCGTTGATTTTGATATTATCTACCCACCAGCCTGGATTTTCAGTTCCCCAGTCGGTCATATATCTAAAACTTAAAAGAACGGTTTGCCCAGCAAAAGCGGTAAGGTCAAAACTCATAGTGTCCCATCCAAAGGAACCAGTTAAACCAGGTAGATTTTCTACAATTGCAGGATAAGCATCAGGATCATGATCCATTGTTGTATACTCATTTTCTAATGAGACCCAGGTTTCACCATTGTCATCAGATATTTGAACAAACCCATAATCCCAAAGTGATTCAATATCGTAATATGTATCAAAGGATAAAGTGGCAGTGCCAGTAGGTACATCAATGACAGTTGTCATTGAAAGATCCTTTTCTGGTCCAGCACTTGTTGAGTACCATTCTAGATCTCCATCCGCATCTTCATCCATTCTTATCCATATAGGAGGATGTGCTACATCATCACCATCGAAAATAAATTCTTGACTCATTGACTCACTCAATCCACTTAACATGAAATAATCTGTACCATAGGAGCTTACTAAATAAACTCCTGTATTCTTATGCAAAATAGTTTTTGTTTGACCAAAATCAGTTCCAGTAGTTGGAGGAAGCCAAGGTCTCTTAACATCATACACTCTAATAGGGTCTGCATCAGCACATTCTAAATCAATAGAGACATAGTTGTATTTTCCATTTCCAATTTCACTTGTATGCAGTAAATTTGCGAGTATCCAATCTTGAAAAACATCTTCGAATTCAACGGTGGCTCCAAAATAAGCAAGAGCATTGTTAATACCTTCTATTCCTGGAATTCCCGTTTGGACGAAATAACTGATAAAGTCAGCACCACCATAGTGATCACTTAAATAAACTGACCATAGTAGCCCTTGCCCATAATCTGCTAATATATTAATATCTCCTTGATCTCCCCATACTGTTAGTGAGTTATCTGGAGTAGCAAGAAAACTATTAATCGATCCCCAATCAATAGGGTATCCACATAAAGGTTCTGCATACATTGAGCATCCTTCATTCATGAAACTATCATCTAATGGATTATAATCATCGTGAATGAGATGCTGGTATTCATGAGCTACAGTAGCCTCGTATAAATTTGGTCTAGCAGCATTATCACCAACACGGTTTTCCCAATCAGCACTATCAATTGAAATGATATTCCTGTCAAATTGCCTTTCAAAATAAGACCAGTAGAACCCTACAATATAGTAAGGATAACTTCTAACATAATATGCTGTATCTCTAATATTCGATACTAAGATAACGGTCCTTCCACTCTCGTCTTCATAGGTACCTTCTGGAACCTTTCCATCCTTTACTAACTGAGAATCACTCCCATTATGAAAATCAGGGACTCCAAAATAATTATTACAAATTGGACCTATCTCATTCTCGAATTCCTGCAACATATAATCTGCTTGCTCATCAGTTACTATAGGAATTTCTCGACCATCTGGATAAGCCATATCAACTTGAACCCAAAGTTCTGCTACCGTTCCGATTGCTCTTAATTCAAAGGTATCAAAAAAAGTTTCGCCATTATAATCATCAAGTACCAACCAATCTAATAGATCTCCAATTTGATAATAGTCAGTTTGAGCTGTTTTTAATCCAGATGTTGTTTCTTTATGAGAAAATGACCCTCTTATGGGTAGTTCTTTTGTTCTTAATTCGGGACCAATATCAATAGGAATAAGATCTATAGATTCCGTATTAAAGGCTAAGTTAAATCCAAATAGCATGCCCACTGATATTGGAAGAATTAAAAAAGTAAATAATGTTAAAATTTTAGAAGATTTGCGCATTTTTCTAACCATTTAAAAATGTGTGGATAAAAAAAATCCACTTGCAATAAAAAGAAATGAGGTATAATATTTCCCAATTGACAAAAAATTAAATAAAAATATGATTCTTCTATTCATCTTATAATCGACAATTATTATTCGAAAAATTACTATTCGAAAAAACACTAATACTAATATGAAATTAAAAGGGATTAAAAAATTCCGAGAAAAGTTGCCTGGATTACAAGGAAAAAGACTATATCGGCTTCTTTTACCAGTTTTAGGAGCACTATTTCTCGGTTTAACAATTATTTCCATATCCTTTCTCTTACCCAGTTTATATCCTACTAATTATTATCTTGTAGCTTTAGAACCTATAATACCGATATTTGGGATTTGTTTCTGTGTAATTATAGGATTTTTGAACATCATTGCTGTGTGGTTCAAAAAAGAGAAATTGAAATACAAATATAAGAATTTAGCATATCAAAAAGCAGTTTATTATCTTCTGCTTGGGCTTCCATTAGCTATTTCAGTTATAATATATTCGTATCTACCCATTAACACCCTTTATTTAATCCCTCCTACGAATCCTCTTACAATTTTTTTCTCAGATTCTTTAATCTCTCTCATCCCCATAGTATCATATTATGACCTATTAATTCGATTAATAGGGAGTGCGTTATTTTTAATCCTTGGAATGCTAACCGCAGTTCGGTCTTTCTTTACTTTTGGAATTGATTACATGGCATTAGTTTATCTTTATTATCCTGAAGAATCTGAAATCCAAAAACACGAGATATATTCTATCCTGAGACATCCTGCTTATTTAGCAGTTTTTATGATTAATATAGGAAGTTTCTTAATTCGCTTTTCAATCTATTCTTTAATCTCCACATGTGTATTCCAGATTGCTATCTTCATGCTTTTGTATTTTGTCGAGGAACGAGAGCTTATTCAGAGGTTTGGAGATTCTTATCTTGAGTATAAAAGAAAAGTTCCTGCTATTTTTGTTAGACCAAAGAAGATCAAAACTTATTTTAGATTCCTATTGGGAATTAAAAAGTAAAAGTGATATTTTAAATAACAAAAAATAATTCCTATTATCAGTTTAATTGAAATAATCTGCTTTAAAATGAATATATTTGAAAAAATACAAGAGTTAAAAATCATACCTGTTGCCGTTATTCATAATGTAAATGATGCAATTCCATTAGGAAAAGCTTTAATTGAAGCGGGACTTCCAATTATAGAAGTTACGTTTAGAACGGAAGTCGCAGCTGAATCCATTAGCATTCTCACTAATGCTTATCCTAATCTTCTTGTTGGAGCAGGTACCATCTTGAAAATTGAACAAGTGAATAAAGCCATAAATGCTGGCGCTTGTTTTCTAGTAACTCCGGGATTCAATCCTAAAGTGGTAGATTATTGTGTAGGAGAAAAAATCCCTATTATTCCCGGAGTAAATACCCCAACAATGGTAGAATGGGCATTTGATAGAGGTCTAACAATTGTAAAATTCTTTCCCGCAAATCTTTCGGGTGGTCCGAACATGCTCAGAAGTATGGCAGGACCATACCCTGATATGAGATTTATTCCTACAGGAGGGATAAATAATGAGACTTTGAAAGAATATTTAGAACTACCAAACGTTATAGCATGTGGTGGAAGCTGGATCGTAAAGCAAGATTTGATTTCTAAGGGTAACTTTGAGGGAATTAAGAAATTAACAAAAGAAGCACTTTCTTCATTAAATTGCTACATGAAATAAGCTGGGACAACTTAATAGAACCTACTGTTTGTAAATATTTTCTATCTATTCTACTATACTAAAGAGCAATTCCACCGATTAACCCTAAAGCTCCACCTGCTATACCCATGAAAAAGCCAGTCCACACACCCCAGATATAATGATAAAGCAAGGCAAAGAAATCTTCCCAGAACCAATTTCTTGTGATGAAAAGCTCAGTATTATCTGCAATTACTCCAGCAAATTCACTCATACCTACTAGAAAATCAATTACGAGTAGAACTGGAGCTAACAACATTAATAATCCACCAAGAGCCCCCATACCTTTCGATTTCTTAACAGTAGCAACTATACATAAAATAGATCCAAGAATTACCAACGATCCTCCAATTGTCTCTAAAATAGCTAACTGTGTTATAAATGAAGAAGGAGGTATGGAAACCACAGTTCCAAATCCCGTAAGATAATAACCACCTGATGATCCAAATCCAGACACATAATACCTATACCAAGCAAACAATTCAGGAGCAATAAAACTAAGTAAAATACTTGCCAACCCTACAATAGCACCAATTATTGATAGAGCTTTACCAAAGGTACCTCTTTTTCCCATCTTTTTAACCTCTTTACTTTATTTTATTTATTATTTTTTATCTAAAATTGGATTAAAATTCTAATAAATCTAATTTTTATCTGATTATTAATAAAGCTTTCTAAGTTGATTCTACCTT
>JBHLLO010000077.1:0-14204 GCA_048885535.1 Candidatus Hermodarchaeota archaeon | reverse complement strand
TACATACCTTCTGGTGGAGGTTTATGATACTCATTTCTATAATTTATACCAAATATTTCTCTAAGAATCTCTCTTATTTGGATGAAGTCATAGTTCCTAAAAATTTCACTCATGTCAATGTTTCGAGGATTATACCCAGATTGATCATAAATTCTGCGTTTTATAGGATCATTCAATATATCATAAGCTTCTTTTAATTCTATAAATTTCTCCTTGGCATCTGGATCAGTCTTATTGAGGTCAGGATGGTACTTTTTCGCTAATTTACGATATGCTTTTTTAATCTCTTCTTCAGTAGCATCTTCCTTAATACCCAGAATTTTATAATAATCAGCTTTTTTAGCCATATATCATCAAATATCTTTTTAATATTAAAGAAAATTAGAAAATAAATAGTTGATCTTGAAATTATATAGAAAAATGCATTTATAGAGATTTGAACTAAAAGTCAATTTCATCTATTAATTTAGATCGAAAAAATAATACCTCTCAAAATATCGAATCAAGAGCTAGTTCTTCGGGGGATACAATAAATAATAGCTTTTTACTACTCAACCAATAACCAATTAGATAACCTTCAGAACTTTTAATAGAAAGCTGCTTAAAATTGCCATTTTTTGTCTCAGAAATTAGTCTTTTAGCAGCTGATAAAATTGCCAGTGTTATTCCCGCAATTTTGACGTGTTCAATCTCCTGAGAAAGCGTTGAATTAAGGGGCATCCCTTCATCTGATACAATTATTGCTTCTTTAATTTTGGGGAACTTTGAACTTAATTTTTTCAAGATTTTTCTATTAGAACGAGCTTGAAACAATTTCATTACTAGCAGTTAAGGTTTTTATCTTTACTTTTTGTTTATACTTACTTCTTAAATACGCTAATTAGTATTATAAAACTTTCTCATGCTTTCTTAAAAATTTAATATTAGAATGAAAACTATAACAATAAAAAAGGATAAAAAAGAATTAGAATGTAAATGACACTTCAAAGGGAAGATTATTTAGGGTATCCTTAACTTTATCCTTAAATTCATCAGAAATTGACTCAAATCCTTTTCCTGTAAATACATTTACCGAAAAATGATCTGGTTTCACTTCTAATAGAAATTTCCTTAAATCTATTACATCATTCAAATTATCATTGATATCTTTTAAGAACATTGTAAATATACTAAAAGTTCCTTTAAAGTCATTTCTAAATAATTTAATCCCGTTCAAAATATCTTGAACATTAGTATCCTCAGAACAAGCACAAGCTTTATGGAAATTTGAAGGATTAACTGAGTTTAAATTAATTACAACTAAATCGCATATCAAAAGTGATATTCGGACATTTTCATAGTTAAATAAAGAGGAATTTACATATACTCCTATTTTTTGCATTGGAAAGGTTTCTTTTATTTTATTTAGAAGACGACTAAATCCAAAAAAATAATTAATATCATTAATTCCCTTCAACCATATATAGTCAGGACTACCTTCATTTGTAAAATAATCCTTTATTTCGTTAAATATTTCTTCCGTTGGAAAGAAATGAATTTGATTATCAAAATCGATTGGTAATACCCTACCAAATTTAGCACTATTTTGAAGTTCTTTTATATGTATATATCCCATTTCATCACTAATGTTAATTTAATTTAATCTAATCATAGGTCTTTTTCTTTAGATGTTCTCTCATGCATATCTTTATAGAAGCGACTCATTTTTGGTTCAGTGCTTTCCATTTTATCGCGCCACTTTTGAGCTTCCTCAGTATTACCAAGCTTTTCATGACATATACTCATTTTCCTATATGTATCAACTATATACCATCCTGAAGGATTCAATTTTAACGCCTCTTCAAAGTTTTCAAGAGCTTCTTCATATTTTCCTATCTCCATTAACATCTCTCCTAAAGTATCGTAAGAATTACCATCTTCAGGATCAATATTGATTAATGTTTCTGCTGCTTCAAGTGCCCTCTCTACCCTATCTAATTTAAATAATAAATAGACTTTATTATTGAGTAAATGTTTATCATCTGGGTATTCCTCAAGTACCTTATCGATAACTTTTATACCTGTATCATAATCTTGAAGTTTGAAATATAAAAATGACTTTATTTTATACAATTTTAGTCTTTGTTTTGGAAATTCTTTCATCATAGAATCAATTAATCCAACTGCTTCATTATCCCGCCCCAATGAAATAATTAATTGAATCTTTCTTTGATAAAAATCATAATGTTTTGGATTTAATTGAATCGCCTCTTCAATTGCATCCAGAGCTTCTTCGTTGATTCCTTGCTCTCTTAATATGTATGCTTTAGATTGTAGAAAAAGGGCTTTATTAAAATTACTCTTTTCGATGCTAATTGCCTTATCAATATATTCCTTAAAACTATCTAAGTTTACCTCAGATAATTCACCATTGTATACCAATGAATAACCAAGGACAAAGGCTTTCGTAAGGAAAGAGAAAGAAGAATCCTGATATCTAGTTTCACCTATATTTGCAAATTCTAAAGCTTCCTCAAATTTATGACGTGCAATATATGAATAAACTAATAATAAAAACGCAGCATTATGAATGCGAGGATTCTTGGGTATAAGATTAAGACCTATTTGTTCAGTAATTAACTTTTCTGCTTCTTTATAATTCCTAGTTATACATAATATTACTGCCTTTAAAATTAGAAGCTCTTTATCCATTGGGTTTAATTTGATTGCAGCATTTAATGCTTTTAACGGTATGTCAGGCGACCTATAACAGACACCTTCCTCACAACTAAGCGTTAAGAACTGAGTACGTAATAGAAGTATATTGTTTGGATGTTTAATATTTGCTTCTTCAATTATTTTTAATCCTTCTTCTTCTTCATCTTTTTTTATTAAGATTTGAGCTTTTTGAGCGATTAATGAAATATCAAACGCTTTAGTTATCCCCTTTTCAATAACTTTTAAAGAATCTTCTAGATTATCCAACAAAAAGTATGTTATTGATTGAAATAAATATCCAATATAACTATTGGGAAATCCTTGAATTAAATGGTTAGTTATTTCAATTGATTCTTCAAACCTATATTGGGAGGTTTTTATAATATCATTAATGATTAGACTTTCAATCTTGTTTAAATTCTGACTATTATCATTAAATAAATTATTAGCCTCATTTATTTCTCCATTTTTAAGTAATTGCATAATTTCATTGAGAAGTTCTAAATTTGAAGGTTCAAAATCCTTATGGATATTATTATATTCAATATAATTCAACTTATCTAAGTAAAAAAGGTTTAAAGCTTCAAAGACTTGATAATCCAATGTATAGTTCAATTCATTCTCACCAATCTTGTCTTCAGAGCCTCTAGAAGCAAAGGTCTCAAATTCTGATGATATTGTCTGCCAAATTAAACTCTCCAATTTTGAATCCCCTGTTCCCAATTTTTTTTCAGTTTCAATTTTATATGCTAAATATTGAATATATTCTGGCAAAAATCTTCTTAAAGCATCTTTTAAGTTATTATGAAATAAGTGATCACATATCTCATTTAATATGCTTTCAATTATATTAGAAATTGTTAATGCTGGTACATTTTGGGTTGTATTTTGATTTAAATTATTTAAATATGTATAACGTGTCATATAATCATCAATTATTGCTCTTAAGAGACGTTCGATTTTCTCATTTGATTGGAAATAGTAAACCTTGTTTGGAGGAACCTCAAATTTGAAAAATTTTATATCATAGAATTCTTCTTCGACAATCTTTTCAATAAAAAAATCTAAAGTGGTTTTTTTAATACTATATTCATGAGAAAATCGCTCAGGTGAAAAATAATCTGGATATTGATCAGGATGATTAATTGATAGGAATAGTAAAATCTTGTTGAAATCCTCCTCATCTTCTAATAAGTTCTCTACTTTAGAATAGTTTAATTTTAAGACGTTATTTAGGAATCTAAATTTGATGTTATTATCCTCAATTCCAAATTTATTAAAGAATTCGTTTGTAAAGGTAGTAAATTCATGAATACGTTTACTCTCTTCTTCTAAAATTGATTGACGATCTAATTCATATTCTCTTAACACATTAAAATATTCAGATTTTCCAAGTGGAGTTATGGTATATTCCTTATTTTCATTCTTTATTAAATCCTTATCCAAAAGTTCTTTAATATTTTTAGATAATGATGATTGATTTATGCTTAATGGGGAGTTAGTAAAATCAGACCATCTACACGACTCGTTATTATATAACATCCATAAAATCCAATGATCATAATTCCTCTTTTCAGTAATTATTTTTGGAGGATAATTTAAGACAGCTCCTCCAGATTCTTTTATGAACAATAACTCATTTAAACGATCTTTACCATCTACAGTAATTTTATATGTATTCCTTTCAGGTTTTTCTAAATATCCTTGTCTTTTTAGGGTTTTTAAATAAGTTGAAAGAGTTGACTCTGGAATTAATTGTTCATTAATATATTCTGTAAAATCAGCCCAACCGCATGAATTATTGTTGTTAAGCATCCAAAGAATTATTAATTCATAATTTTTTTCCAGAAGAGATGGTTTTAATATATCATTCGGAGGGTATATCAAATCTTTAGTATTACTCAATAGTTATCACTTTATATACCTATCTTCTTATATATAAATTATCAAAACTTCCTTTTAAGCTTTACACTTCAGAACATTATCCGCAGTTCAATCGAAGTTCGTACTTCGGTAAAAAGTCCGGAGCACGAACCTATAAATAAAGTAAAATCCTAATAAATTTTAGGAAAAAAAATAAAAAAACAGAAAAAGAGTGAAAGAAAAATGGTTCAAATATTAGAGAAACCAAAGGAAATAATCCTAATTGAGGTTCCTGAGGTTAGAAAGGAAATAAAGCTCAGTAAAATTGAAGAAATTAAGGCAAAACTCAGCCGAGTAAAAGATTATGCTAATAAACACGAGTATTACATGAATATAAAAGACGTTAAGACAAAGATGGCTACCAACTCCTACGGGATGAGATTATTTAGGAATTATTAAACTCTTTTCATTTTTTTTTAAATTCATCTACAAAAAAGGTGGAAAAGAAGCATGTGCCAAGAATGTGTTCAGGAAGATTATGTACCATTCATAGTGATGGAGTCAAAACCTTATCCTATTCTAAATAAAATCCCTGAAGCTAAATCCAGCATCCAAAGAAGGGAGGATGTGATAGATCCTAAAGAAAGCTTATCATACGTTCTTATTAAGAGTGTGATCATCTTAGCAAGCATATTTGGCCTGCTTCTAATCTTATTTGTAATTGGTCGGCTATTAGCTAACTATTTGTTTGTATTGAGTAGTTTGTCAATAATGATGGCTTTTGCCTTGACTGTAGTTTTTAATGTAATCATTAAAAATGAAACAAGATGCAGGATGGTGAAGTTTAGAAAATGAATGAGAGTCAGAAGGATGTACTATACAAAATTGGTTATGGAGTCATTACGTTTGCTACAATAGTTATTGCGGTATTAAGTTTAATTTTCTTAATTAATTCCTTGGTAGCCATATTTTCAAGTTAATTTCTTTTCCATATCCGTATTTTAACTGGTACTGGAGTGAGGGAAATCCGCCCCCTCACTCTGGCCATGTTTTAGAGACTTGAAAATAATATTTAATATTGATTTCATATAATAATCAATATTGATTTCTTATTAATTCTTGAATAATGTTAATATTTTTGTATTGAAATCAAAAACAATTAAATATAGCATATAACATAATTATTATTATCCAAAAAATTCATTTTTTAAAAATAAAAAGTTAAATCCAATTATTCTAAAAATAAAGAACGTGATTTTGTATGCCAATAATGGAAGGTTGGGAGGTTTCTGAAGATAGAGTTGAAAAGTATGATAAAATGATGGGTCAAGATGATGTAGGTGACCCAATAATTACTTCAAAATGCAGACTTAGTAAAGAGAATGGTTTTTTAGTAGTGACTGACAATGGGTTTGCCTGGAGGATTCATGTTACATATATGAGAGGTTCATATATGTCTATGGGAAAAAGTAAGTGGGTCCGATGGCACGATGTGCAGAATATACAGGAAAAGAAACCAGGAGTGATAATTTTATGGGTCGTCGTACGTACTAAGGAAGGTCAATATAAACCCGATAAAAAAGGTAATCCCAAATTGAAGAAATGGCTACTAATATTGCAGCAAAACAAACATGAGGAAAAAGTTCATTTTAGGCAAAGACAAGCAGATTTCTTTAATATATTTTCTGAAATCTATAACCGAAATAGAGTAGAAACTGTTCCTGCTACGAGTGACTCGAGAATTTAAAATATCTAAATATTATCTTATTTTTTTTAATTTATCCCATAATTTGTAAGAGTATCTAATTCTGCTTCTTAAATATAAACTTTTGAGAAAAAGGGTCATATTCTTTAGATTCTTTACTACTAATTCTTTTTTCAATAATATTTCGAAAGATTTTAAATAAGATGTTTTCAATTCCTGCGCCGAAAAATTCTTTTTTCCATCTAATTTTTGCTGGGGTTTTAATTAGTTTAAATATTGGTACATTTTCTTGTTCAAAAACTTTTTTACCAACAATTGCGCTAGTAATTGAGATCATTTCAAGTAATTTTCTATGCTTCAAATACCTTTGAGCCCTTTCCCTTCGAATTTTTCCCCAATCAACGAGATTAGATGGTGGATTAAATCCCATGCGTATTGCTTTATCATAAATTGGAGTATTAGGATAAGGGAAGAGTATTTTTACAGAAAATTCACAATCAGGGTTAATCTCTTTAGTCTTTTTGATTAAAACTAGAGTCTTTTTGATGTCTTTCTTAGTTTCACTTGGAATTCCAATCATCCAACTATAATCTGCCTTAATTCCTAAAGCCTTAGTAATTCTAGCACTTCTTATTATATTTTTTATTGAAATATTTTTGTTTAATACATTTAATATTCTCTGTGACCCTGATTCTGCTCCAAAGTACATTTGACTACAACCATGTTCTTTTGCTTCTTTAGCTAATGAATAATTTAATCTATCGACACGTAATTCTGCTTTCCATGCTATTTCCTTCTCTTTAAAATAGTTAAAAAGTGTTTTCACTCGTTTAAGATCTGCAAAAAAGTTATCATCGTAGAAAATTATATTCTTTACACCAAAATCTAAAACCTTATCTAGTTCCTCGATACATTTATCAGTTGTCCATCCTCTCCATACATTATTTAAAAGAGTATTATAGCAAAAAGCACATCGGTAAGGACAACCTCGACTAGTAATGCTTATGTAAGTTCCACTTTTTACATAGTGTTTTGGATTTATTAGATTCCAAGGAACACTTAAAGAGTTTAATTCTGCACTATTCAGTAAATCAGAATCAGGATTATGATATATTTTCTTATCCTTTTTAAATGAAAGCCCTTCAATTTGATTTAGATTTTTTCCAGTTATGAGTTCATAAAAAGATTTCTCACCTTCTCGTCGAATGACGAAATCTATTGCCCTATTATGAAGAGTTTGGGTGGGAACAATTGTAGGATGAACACCTCCCCATACTATTTTAACATTATTAAACTCTTCCTTAATTAAATTACTAATATTAAGCGCATGATTAATTTGTGGTCCTGTCATTACAGATATACCAATATACTTTGGTCCTTTATCCGATATAGCACTTATCACCTTCGATGTAGAGTCAAATCGCAAGTCATAGACTTGAACATCAATTTTTTTGCTGATTAAATAATCTGCAATAAACAAAATCGAATAAGGAGGAGTAGGAATCTGTGTTCCAGTGAATTCAAGTTGGGGGTAAATTAAAATAGTATTCATTTAATCTTGTTTAATATTTAAAATAAATAGATATAAAATGAAAATGGTTTTAATTTATTAAAATTTTTAAAAAAAGTTGAAGTTTAAGGTTTTATTTTATATTTAACTTTTTCATCCAAAATTGAATCTTTTTCTTGGTTTCCTCTATTTCAAATTTAGTAAGTAATTTAGGGGTTATTTTTAGAGAAGCTATTGTAATACTCATTTGTCCTAAGACTGATGAATATCCTTTTTCTTCCACAAGCTTATTCCGGATTAATTCAATATCAGAAGAAATTTCAGTACCTACTTTCTTATCTAAATTATTTATAACTTCAGTAAATAGTTCTAAGATGGACTTTCCTGCTAAATCTATAGGACCCGATTTAGGAACTTCAATAGCGGGTTTAGATTTCATTTGAGGTTTTTTTTCAACTTGAGGTTTTTGTTTAAGTGGTTCAACTTTTTTTGGTATATATGATGGTTCTGGTTTTAATTGAGTTACAGGCTTGGGTGTGGTTTTGGGGATAACAGGTTTAACTTCTTTTTGTGCAGGTAATTGAAAATCTGCCCCTAAAGCATACTTAATTTCTTCATCACTAACTTTCTTTGCTTGCATCCAAACCTCCTCAAGAACGCCAGCGAATAATTTAACATGCTCTTCGATTATGGAACCCATTCCGGCTATCTCAAAATCTTCTAATTCTGTTTTTGACACTGCACATACAACCAATTCTTCAAAATCGCGGTTGATTGCATATATGTTTTCTCGCGGATAATGACGGATACTTATATTAGGATATTTTAAGATTTGAGCAAGTATATTTTTATGATTATTATTATTCCAATCAAAATTAGTTGATATTCTCACGTTTATATGTTTCTTTACATTTGAGATTGCAACAATATCTATATCATCTAAACTAGGTGCAATTATATGGACTCTCATTTTTACACGTGTTAAAGTTTCATTGATTTGTGCTTTCATTCCTTCAATACTTCTTACAAACCAAACATCTCTATATGATAACATCGAAGCTCTCTTTGATCGCTCAAAAAATTCTGTCATGGTATCTTCTGATAAATCTAGTTGCTTAATAATACTTAGCATTATATCTTCTTCAAGAGTATTATATATCTCTTTTTGGAACATTTGTTTTAACTCTTCAATACCCTTGTCTACATCCTCATAGACTGAAGAAATACGTTTATCTAAATCTTCTAAAGTATCTCTTAATCTTCCTTCAATATCAGTGAAAGTATCTCCCAGATCTGTAGTCATCTCTCCTGCAGCATCAGAAATTGTTGCAAGCTGATTAGTTACTTGATCAAGAGTATTTTCAATTGCCTTTACAAACTTTTCTTTAAAATAATCAGTTAAATCTATGAACTGTTCTGAAATGATTCGTGATACTATTTTTTCTGCCATACTTTTTAATGCCCCAATTCGAAATTGTTTTTCAAAAGCATCTGAAATCTCTGCTTTCATCTTTTCTAACCGATCTTCAACTAATCCAAATTCCTTTATGATTTCATCGGGGACTATCTCTCGCAGATTTAATATAAAACTCCGGATTTCTTGAAATTTCTTCACACTCTCTAACTCTTTTTCTATTCTACTAAATTGAATTTTTAATTGAGCAGGTAGATTCTCCTTCATCATATGAATATAATTACGATATTCATTTAACTTTCCGAGTTTAGCTGATTGCTCTTCAATTTCATGAAATTTCAATTCTAAAGTTTTAGGAGTAGTTTCTCGAATCCCTTTTACAACGTTCTTAAATTGCCCGATTTGGTTTAATAAGGCTGTATAAGGTGGTAGAGCAACATAGAATGGTGTTTTCCCGGGAACTTCTCTTACTAAACCTTTGTTAAGTAAATTTTTGGCTATTTGAGCTGCTTTTTCTTCAGAAACATTAATTAAAAGAGCAATTTCTCCAGTTAAAACTGGACCTCTGCCAGTTAGATGAAAATATGTATTAACCTCCTCCTGGCTTAATCCAATTAATTCTAGAACCTGTTTAGTTGATTTAAATTCATCTTCTTTTAAAGACATTTTTTTTAGGTACACCAAAAATAATTATTTCTTATAAATTTGTTCAAGGAGTTCTAAATGTTTAATTGCAGTTTTCTTTTTTATTTTGTTCTCTGCAAATGCTTTTCCAATATTATCAATCAAATATTCTGGAAAGAAAGTCTTAGCGATTAAATCAGTTAATAAGAAAATCCATATCATATTATCTTCACCCTCCAGAGTTACAATAACATTATCCCTTTCTAAAGTGTTTACGAAAGCCTTTACTTGCTCAAAACTTTCTCCAGGACCTTTAGGAAATTTATTAATGGGGTACGGTTTTTCTCTGAGAAGGATAATATAATCAAATATGTCTGGATTAATCATATGGGATGCAATTTTCAAATTATCGTCAAATTTAACTTCGTAACTTGAGAAAAAGTTTGTTACAGACTCAAGATACTTTCTAGCTAAATAAGGATTGGGTAATCCCTTTTTAGCATCTTCAATTAACTTGTTGGCAGGAGATCTCATGATAATGAAATCTGAAAGGAGAAATAAAGATATATCGGAATCACCTTCAATCCAATCCTGTCTAACTAGATCAGTTTTTACAAAAGGATCAAGTGAATTATCGAGATTTGCTATAAATCTTCCAGTTTTTATTTCAAGTAAATTTTGTAATTCTTTTTTTGTTAATGAAAACTCTTGTAAGATCTCTAATATAACTCTACCTCTTTCACTCGTGTAAATTTGAGCCATTATTTGTTCTTTAGTTAAACTTTTTAGGCGTTCTAAAAATGATAATGAATTTTTTACGTAATTAGTTAACTCTTTATTAATTTCATAGATTTCATTTGGATATTGATTCATTCGTTTTAAGTATAATAAGATATTTTGATTTATTTGAGAAATTATCATTTCACCAAATATTTCTGGATCTTCACCTAAATCTAACATTAAGTTTATCATATATGGTACCTCAGATTCCATTCCCGTAAAGTAACTTGAAACATTAGCACGAGATTTTTCTAATCTGACTAAAACCTTACCTGCCTCTCCCGCACCAGTGATATGTGCATAGAATATCCTCATCATGTCATCTAAATCAACAATTAAGGTGTCTGGGAAGCTAAATTTAGCGAACAACCCTTTATCTTCTGACCATTCTGTTATTATTAATCCCTTTGGCATTTAAAATCCTCCTTTTTGTTCAATTTTAGGATTTTCTTGGACTTTGAAACCTTTTTCAGACTTTATTGGTTTTAATTCCTGGAATTGCCCCTCAAAAAGTTCCTTTGTTATATTTTCTCGATTACTAAATCCTTTTGGTTTTACTTTCTTCCCCTTTTTAATCTGTTTCCTTAATTTTCTTAATTTTCTCACCAATGGAGGATACTTATAGTGTTTCTGATATAAACCAAAAGCTGTTACAAGACCTATTATACCAGCAGACAAAATAATGAGTAACAATGTCAAATCTAACCCTTGTCTTGCATTGACAATCAATGATATCACATGACCATTTTCAGAATTATATTCAAAAACATAATCGGTAAACTCATCTTGAACATATATTCTTATAGTATATGTTCCCGCTGGTACATTTAGATCTAAATCTACTTCATATATACCATTATTTTCCAAGAACCTTCCCTGTCCATAATCCCATGAATAGGTCAAATTCGCATTTTTAATGAGTTCTCCGTAAGGAAGTAAACTTGTGTTATTTAATATAATTTGTAGTGTTACTTGACCCCCTTCTAATCCAGTTAGATAAGATTCTCCCGAATATGTACTAGGCATTATCTTTATTCTGTTAACAGTAATTCTTAAATCTATGGTTTTAATTTGAAAGTTGTTTGCTTGAGCCACAATAGTAAAAAGATTTACTCTAATCTCTAAATCACGTGTATCAAGAATTAAATAATATTGACCAATATCTGCTGTGAAATTAAGCACTAAACCCTCCCCTATCAGTTGCACTGTTCCTCCGCTAATAGGAAGACCAGTTTGATTATCAGTATATAACACTATCAAATTTAGTATAGCACCAATTGATACTTCTATGACTGGATCAGGAGTAATGTCATCAATTCCTAAAAATAGTGTTAAATTTGAATCCCTTTCGACTACTTCGACAAAGAATTGAATACTTTGAGGTTGGTAATTATCTAATTGTGCAAATATTGTTAAAACAGTAATTCCTCGGAGTAAATCATTGGTGTTTACGGTGAAATTATAATGCCCTCCTGTTTCACTAAAGTCACCTCTTCCTACTAAAGTAACAGTTGCACCGTTAAGAAACTGCTTTGTTACATTATCTCTATAATATACTGTTACATTTATATATTCATTCACTTCAACTTGAATTTTATCACCATCATTTTTTGGTTTGCTATCCAAAAATAAAAGTAATTCTGTTTCCTTTTCTACTATCTCAACAAAAAATTGAATACTTTGGGGTTGGTAATTATCTAATTGTGCAAAAATTGTTAAAACGGTTATTCCAGGATCTAAGTCATTTATATCGATGGTTATATTATAATGACTAGCTGTTTCAGTTAGATTATCTATTCCCACTAGAGTTATTGTTGCACCACTAAGAAGTTGTTTGGTTATATCATCTCTATAATATACCGTCACATTGATAGTATCATCAACTTGAATATCAACTTTATCCTTATCAACTTTTTGAACCCCATTTAAAAAGAGTAGTAATTCTGTGTCTTTTTCAACCAATTCAACAAAAAATTGAATACTTTGAGCGCGATAGTTGGCCAACTGCGCAAATATAGTAAATACAGTAATTCCAGGATTTAGATCATTAGTATTTATAGTGATATTATAATAACTAGCTGTTTCTGTTAGATTATCTATTCCCACTAGAGTTATTGTTGCACCACTAAGAAGTTGTTTGGTTATATCATCTCTATAATATACCGTCACATTTATGAATTCATCAATATTGACTATAATTTTATCCTTATCATTTTTTGGAACATCATCTAAATATAATAGCAATTCAGTTTCTCTTTCAATTAATTCAACAAAAAATCGAACGCTTTGAGGCTTAAAGTCTTCTAACTGTGCAAAAACGGTAAAAGCAGTAATTCCTTGACCCAAATCATCCGTATCTATAGTATAATTATAATGTCCTGGTGCTTCATCTAAATTTCCAATTCCTAATAAAGTTACAGTTGCTCCACTAAGAAATTGCTTGGTTATATTATCTCTATAATAAACTGTCACGTTTATCAATTCATTGGCTTTTACTTGGATAGTATCACCATCATTTTTTGGAATACCATCTAAAAACAAAAGTAATTCAGTTTCTCTTTCAGTTACCTCGACAAAAAAAGGAATGGTTTTAGTTTCATAATCTAACTTTTCTGCCACTACAGTTAGAGTTTTAACACCTATTCCTAAATCATTTGTATTAATGATCCTATAATATTGTTCAGAGCCAGGATCTTCAGTTAAAACTCCAGAAACCTTCCCTTCTAAATTAACTGTTGCTCCTGAAATGTGATTTCCTGTTTCATTATCCAAATATTTTATTGTTATATTCAAACTTTCTCCTAAAGGAATTGAGATAACAGGATCAAGAGTTTTATTATCGCTATTTAGATATAGCTCGCTCCTTGTTTCGATATCTTCAATAATCTCAGTATATGTAATATTAAGGTAAACATTATCTATTGAAATCTTAATAATCCGATTTAAGTTGAATTGATCTGCAAGATAGACTTGAAGCGAAAGATTAACGTTTTTATTTTCGTCTATTAAATAAGTGACATCGAATCCCCCAGTTTTCGCATCTTTAAATGTTGTTATAGCACTGCTTAGCTTAACGGTTTCTGAATGTTGAATTCCATTAATTAAAATTCTAAATTCTGAATTTGGAGAATCAGTGGGCCAAGTATCATTAATTTTATATTGAAAATTGAGAATTGCTTCATTAACTACAATAGTATTACTACTAAGATCATTAGGTCTATCTCCTACTTGTTCAAAAGAAATAGAAGAAAGCTGATCTATTGTTTTTTCGTAAGTAAAAGTTAAATTAACTGAATTAATAACTGCTCTATCAAAATCATCAAGATCAAATTGTGTGGCAAGATTATCTTCACAGTTAAATCTGATACCAGCTATTAAAGTAAAATTTCTATAGTCTGTATCTAGTACAGACGATATATAATAAATTAAATCTGTTTGAGAAACAGTAGACATGAACTGTTGAGCTAAATTACTAATACTCCCAGCATCTCCATCGCCTAAAGTAGCTGATTGCGTATATGCAATCTCATATGTTTTAGTTTTCTGTAGGTTTGAAATTGAGATATAAAAACGAACATAATCTCCAACGCTATAGGTATCTATATAATAAC
>JBHLLO010000076.1:0-14232 GCA_048885535.1 Candidatus Hermodarchaeota archaeon | reverse complement strand
TTGCAGTTAATTATAAAAAGTAATTGCTTGAATTAAAATAAGTTTAGTCTATATAGATTATTATCTTCTGATAAAAAAGAGAAAATGAAAATATAGTAAAATTAAGAATTAAATCCAGCCTCGTAATTTCATAGCTTCAATAACCCTATCGATAGAAATCATATAGGCTCCCATTCGATTATGGGTATTATATTGCTTAGCATGCTCTACAGTCGCTCTATAAGCATTTGTCATTATTCTGTCCAAAGCAGCAAATACTTCTTTTTCGGTCCAAAAATACATATAATATCCCTGCACCATTTCAAAGTAAGAAACAGTTACACCACCAGCATTGCATAAAAAGTCGGGAATCATAAGTATATCGTTATTAAATAGAATTCTGTCAGCATCAGGAGTTGTGGGACCATTTGCTAACTCAGCTACTATTTTTGTTTTAATATCTTTCGCATTTTTTTCAGTGATTTCGTTTTCTAAAGCTGCTGGAACTAAAATATCACATTCTAGTTCAAGCAATTCTTCATTACTAATAGTTTTTGTTCCTTCTAGGCCTATGACGCTTCTCGTTTTCTCTTTATGACTTGCTGCTTTATATGGATCAATCCCATTTTGACTAAATGCACCTCCTTTTGAATCTGAAACTGCAATAATTTTACACCCTAAATCGTCGTGTAGGATTTTAGCAGCCCATGAACCAGCATTCCCATATCCTTGTATCGCCACAGTTGCTCCATTTAGTTCTAAACCAATATCCTTAGCTGCTTCTCTAATTGTAAATACTCCTCCCTTAGCTGTCGCTATTGATCTTCCAGCGCTTCCACCCAAAGATAGTGGCTTACCTGTAATTACAGAAGGAGAATGTTTACGTATAATCTTTTCATACTCATCCATCATCCAAGCCATAATTTGCGGATTAGTATAGACATCAGGTGCGGGTACATCAATATTTGGACCAATAAAGTCAGCTAGTTGTCGAATATAGCTTCTAGCTAAAGATTCTAATTCTTTATTACTCATCCCTTTAGGGTCACAAATAATTCCCCCCTTCGCGCCCCCAAGTGGAATATCTACACACGCTGTTTTCCAAGTCATCCATGCGCTGAGAGCTTTAACTAAAGAAGCACTTTCTTCAGGATGCCAACGTATACCTCCTTTCATTGGACCTCTTGCTGAATTGTATTGACTTCGAAATCCCTTAAAGGTTTTAATATTTCCATCATCCATTTTAATGGTGATTTTGACTTGAACAAATCTTTCAGGCTCACTTAAAGTTTGATAAATATCATTATCAATCTCTTTTAAATCACATGCTTCTCTTAATTGTTTTTGCGAAATTTTAAATGGATCTAAACTTTCAGACATAATCTTTATCCCTATCTACCTAATTAAGTCAATTATTATTTTTTTTTGATTTTTTTTTCAATATTTCTATATAATGGGGACAATTATTTAAACAGTTTTCAATTTAATAAGGGGAAGATCTTGGGAAAGTTCAAAAATTCACACTTTCCTTTAGGGATTTAATGATTTAATCCGTAACTTTTATATCTTATGTTCTTCTTAAATTTAAAATATAACTTGTCTAATTATTTTTTAACTTATTCTCTAATGTGGAATGAACAAATGGTAAATGAAATAAACCCTTTTGACGTTGCCAAAAAGCAAATCGATATTGTTGCTAAGGAAATGGGCTTGGATCCGAATGTTGCGGAATATCTTAAAAGAGTTGAGCGTTCTTTAATTGTTTCGATTCCAATCATGATGGATGATGGATCTTTAAAAATTTTTGAAGGCTATCGAGTGCATCATTCTACTGTTAGAGGCCCTGGAAAAGGTGGTATCAGATATTCACCACATGTCTATTTAGATGAAGTTAAAGCCTTAGCAACGTGGATGACATTCAAAACCTCGCTTCTTAATCTTCCCCTAGGAGGAGCAAAGGGAGGTGTATGTGTAGATCCACGGAAGCTATCACAAAGAGAGCTAGAAAGATTAACCCGAAGGTATACTGCGGAAATAATTAACGTCATTGGACCTGATATTGATGTTCCAGCTCCAGATATAGCGACAGACAAGAAGGTCATGGCATGGATTATGGATACGTATTCAATGCAAAAAGGACGATCTATTCCTGGTGTAGTAACCGGGAAGCCTATTGAAATAGGAGGATCTGTGGGGAGAGAGTCAGCAACAGGTATGGGTCTTTATTTTGTATTACAGGGAATTTGTAAAAAATTAAATTATGATTATAAAAAATTAAGCTATATTATACAAGGATTTGGAAATGTAGGTGGTACAATTGCTAAACTACTTTATGATGATGGATGTAGAGTTTTAGCTGTATCGGATATATCAACGGGTATATTTTATGAAGGGGGATTAGATGTTCCTAAGCTTTTAGAATGGGTCAATCAAGGCGATTATCTAGAAGATTATAAAGATAATAACTATAAATTCATTACAAACGAAGAACTTCTTACAGGCAAATGTGATGTCTTAATACCTGCTGCTATTGAGAATCAAATAACAAAGGAAAATGCTGATAAATTAAATTGCAAAATTATCTTAGAGGGAGCAAACGGACCCACAACTCCAGAGGCTGATAAAATATTATTCGAAAAGGGAATAAGTGTATTACCTGATATTTTGGCAAATAGTGGAGGAGTATGTGTTTCGTATTTTGAATATTTACAAGATATTCACTCATACTTTTGGAAATTAGATCGAATTAATGAGGAGTTAAAAAGAATTATTTTAGATGCTTTTGAAGAGACTTATAAAATTTCACAAGAAAGAAAGATTCAACTCCGTACAGCAGCTTATATTATTGCTGTTGGGAGACTTGCTAAAGCTATAGAATTAAGAGGTTTTTTCCCTTAAAGGGAAAATCTTTTATAATCTACCCTGAGAATGGAATCAATATTAGTAAATATAACATTGATACTAGTAGATGAATCGTTGCGAAAATTGCCCCCATTTTTAATAATCTTTTATAATTAAGATTTTCCACCCCACTATCTCTTGCTACTTTTAGAGTCATCATGTCAGCCGCTGCGCCTTGTGGAATAAAATTCCCCCCAAGATTTATAGCAACTATTAAGGAAAATATTAGAGGAATGTACGGAAAAGAAAAACCATCTATTAAAGTATTTACGATAGGTAAAAATATTAACGCTGTAGGAGTGTTAGCTACAAATCCTGATATTAAACTAATTGCAATAAGTAATAAGAAAGACAGAAGTATTGGATCTATTAATTGAAAAGGAATAGCTTGAAAAATTTCAGCAAATCCAGCTTCTATAAGAGAGCCAACAATAACATATAATGAAATGAAAAAAAATATGATTTCCCATTCAATATCTCTAAGTAATTCTCCCATTGGTTTTTTTGAAAATTTTTTATTTGCAATTACGAGAATTAAGGCTGAAATAATCGCTGTTAAATAGAGAAGGGGTAAAATTGCAAATAATGCTATTGTTATAATTATTGCAATGCTGTTAAAGTAGAAATACTTCTTGCTTTTTATCATAATGTCAGCATCAACTAACTCTAATACGAATTCTTTCTGTTGATCTTCAATTTTTGGTTCTTTTGATAAAAGAAATCTATCTATTAGAAAGATTGTTAAAAATAATAATAAGAAAGAAAAAATCCAGTAATATTGAATAAAATACAAAGTGTTTAATTCAGGTACAGGCGGAGACCAGTTATATGTAGAAATGATTATATTTTCGCCGCTTGAAAAGGGAGTAATCATAGAACCTATATTTATACATATAGTGATTCCCAATAAATAAGTTCCCGCCCTTATTTTTAAAAAGTGGCACAATCTAACTACAACCGGAGCTAAAATCAAGACAACAACTACGTCAGTAATTATTGCAGCTAGTAAGGTAGTTATAATACATAGTAGATATAAAAATGCTCTCTGGTTTCCTCTTGACAATTTAAATAATTTAACTGCTACAAACTCTAAAATATTTGAATCTTGAGCAACTTTTGTTATTAAACTCATACTTAGAATAATTATGATTGCTTCCCATTCAATCATTTGAATAAAATCTGTAAATTGAACCTCTAAAACTAAAAAAGTGATTGTTGCTCCAGTGAACATGCATATTAAGGAAATCGCAACAAAATCAGCATTTTTCATTGAGTAACTTAATATAATTAATATAAATAATATGAATAGAATAATTAAAACAGGGATATTCATTATGAAATTACTTGAGATTAGAGATTATTAATAATATTTTAAATAAATTTTTTTTAATAAATCTTAATAAAATATTACTTATTTAATAAAAATAGCCGTAGGAGGAATTTAAACAGGTTTAATTCATTAAGTAATGATAAATTCGATACTAGATATTCAAAAATATTTTCCTCTATAAAAAAGCTCAAAGATTTCTGATAACCTACTTCTGATTTTATCATTTCTGTGATTCTTCTGATTAGATTCACAATCTGCTTCTCAACTATAATCATATCAACATTTTTAGGGTCTATACTAATAATGTTGATCCCAGTAGTTCTATCAAAAGAAAATTTACTTAATTCTTGATGTTGTTGTACATAATCGTGGCTTAAATAATTTTTAAACATTTTCTCTATCTGTTCATAAACTCTTTCCTTACTGGCGGGTTGAAAATGAGCTTCAATAACATTGATTAATAAATTTAAAATCTGTTGAAATACTCCCAATATATCAAAATATTCTGCGAGTGTTGTTATATTTTCGGCTGTTAACCATTGGGAATAATATTCATCAATTATTTCCTTAAAAGGATTAAAAAGATCTGTATTTCCTTTCCATAATACTTTCCATTCTTCTCTATCTTGGGCATATTGCTGTATGAAGGTCAACATTATTATATTTAATCTTGCCTTTAAGATGTCAGCATTAACATCTTTCTCAGCAGCAGCTATAAAAAGTAAGTTTAACTCTTTCTCTTCTAGATATACCCATCTAAGACCAGACATATCAATACTTTCAATTCCTTGTTTTAATTCGAACACTGTAAACTGGTTGATTGCAGTAAGTAAGCCAGAAATTAGATCTTCATTTAGCGCTAAATCTAAATACGATTTATAGAGTAATGTAATTCCAGATTGAGAATCTAAAATCCATATATTCATTTCTTTTTAACCCAAAATTATTAGATATTGTTTCTAAATAAATTAAAAACCTTCCTTAATAAATTTCTTTTGATTTTGTTTTTATAATAATTCTTCAAGCTTTTTAGTTTTGCAATATTTCTCTAGATTTCTTAACATGTCTGTTATTTTCATTTGTAAAGTGAGATCGGCAGCACCACCCATTAAATTAAGGAAATCGCTACTTAAAACGAAATTTTCTATGAACACTCCAACTTTAGTTTTATTAGGACTCAATTCTTTAACTCTTAACCGCCCTTCTAATTCCCTTACATCTTTATTGTTTCTCACGTTAAATTCTATTAATCTACCTTTACCTGGGTCCTCTCCTTTATCATTTAATACTAATTCTCCTTCCATTTCTATTGGAACCTTAACTATATTAATTTCATCATAAACCTTAGTATATAAAACATTAGGAGCGATGAATTGGGCTTCTAACTTCTTAGTTGGTTTAATTTCCTCCCAAAATTTGGGTGTATAAATCGCTTTCAAGAGAGAATTTTTATTGCAATTATTGATTTCCAATATTTTCGATATTTTACTCATAATGAATATCAATCAATTTTTTTATTAAGTAAATAGAAATTTGGAGAGTTTATAATTATTTATGAAATAAAATTTAGAGTGATTCAGGAATTATGTATTCCTAAATAACCTAGTCTTCCCTATAGCTCGTACTTCATTGCAATGTGGACAAATCCAAGAAGTTTCATCTTTTCTAACTGAATCAATGCAATCATTACAGATAGTGATATCGCAAATACAATAATAACATTCATCAAGGAAATCTTCACAATTTTTTCCACAAATATAGCAAAAAGGAGGATTTTTAGACATTTTATCATAAAATTAAAACATAATTTAATAATCTTTATTATACTTTTAATTTTAAAAATTATTTTATTTAATAAAGAATTGAGAAATTACTTTATATTATGGATAGACAATTAAGATTCCGGATAACTTTATTAAGTCTTTTTAGTGTTTTTTTTATATATAAAGCCATAGAAGCATTAATTAATCAATCAATAACTGAATTTGCCTTGTGGTTTATTATAACTATAGTTTATTTAGTATCTCTCACAATTATGTATTTTGTGATTAAAAGAAGGCAAAAAGAATATTGATCCTCAAAATGAAATTTTTATTAGAAATAACTATTTCTTCCGTTTCAAAAAGTCTGTTAATAATCCATCGATTCCAAGAGTTTTAAAGATAGTGTCTTTAATGTCCATCTGAATCTTCATATCTCGCATAATTTTAAGAGATTCTTCTAATGTTTTTGAAAAATTTTCACTCATGTCCTTTATTGTATCAGAAGTTAACTTTAACGATTCTCTTATTGCTTTATTTGTATCATGTAATTCTACAGCCATTCTTTCTATACTTCTTCTCATTTCATTAAGCTCTTTTTTTATACCCATGACAAGACCGCCAAATGTTTGCTATCTTTTTAATATGTTCTATAAAAGATTTCAAAACTTTAGTATATTCCTAAAATTATTAAATATAAGAAATATTCTTTAATAATTTCTATTTCTTATTTTATATAAAAAATTAAAAGAATAGATTAAATAATGTCTGAATGGAAATATAGACTTGATGAATCAGAATCTGATAATAAGTTTTGTACTAGTTGAGGAATTATTGATGGCGTTATTGCATGTTTCCGGTACTTAAAAAAAAAGACAAAACATAAAAAAATAAACAAAAAAAATCTCAAGGATTAAATCAAAAATATTAGGATTTAGTCTTATAAGCTATGTGAAAGCTTGAGATAAAAAGGATTATAATTCAATAAGAAATATCGTTTTAAAATGGATTTTTAGCGCCTTCTCCTACTTTTCTATATATAAAACCTCTGCTCTCAACCATCTTTTTATTGAATATATTTCTCCCATCAATAATGATAGGGGTTCTCACTCTTTTCTTTAAATCATCTAAATCTATATTGTAATATTGTTTATGGTTGGTAGTAAAGATTAGCACATCCGCTTTCGACACAGCTTCATTAAAATCATTAGTAAAATCAGTTAGGTTGTAATCTTTTGCCTTCACATAGGGATCCTGAGCCAGATATATGATATTGTGTGAATGATATTTACTTGTTAAAATTTTTATGATATGTTCAGTGGGAGTATTTCGAGTATCATCTGTGTTTGCTTTATAAGAAACTCCTAAAAGACAAATCTTTATATTATCAACTAATTTTCCTACTTCTTTTAAAGCATCTTCCATTAACTCCACCATATGTTTAGGCATAAAATCATTTAGATTTCGGGAATCAGGTATTATTTTTATTTTTTCCTTATTTTGTTTTTGAGTATATCGATCATAACCATATAGGAGTAACCATGGATCTTTTGTCAAACAATGACCACCAACTCCAGATCCAGGAAGATGCATCATTCTGTCTTCCCTTTGATTGATTAATGTAATAATTTCAAATATATTTCTCCCAAAGTCTTCACACAATAATGCCATTTCATTTGCAAAAGCAATATTCACGTCTCTATAAGCATTTTCTATACATTTTGTTAATTCTGCCGTAAGCGTGTCTGTTATTTGTAATTCCTTTTTTACTACTTTCCCATATAAAAATTTAGCTCTCTCGTTTGCTTCATTGCATCCTCCTCCAATTACACGGGGGATATCAGTAATAAACTCTAACAATTTCCCTGGCATAACTCGTTCAAACGAAAAAACAAGATAAAAATCCTCACTTCTCTTTAGTCCACTTCCCTCTTCTAATATGGGTTGAACAATATTATTTGTAGTCCCCGGAGCAACTGTAGACTCGATAATAATAGTTACTCCTTTTTTCATATGTTTAGAAATTTTTTCAGAAACTTCTACTAGGGATTCATATCTTGGTATTTTGTCTTCAATTTCAACTGGAGTTTGAACATCAATCAAAATATAATCTGCATCTTTACATGATTCATAGCTATCAGTAACGTAGAATTTTTTATTTCTTATTACTCTACTGATTAGTTCATCCAATCCAGGTTCCTCACCTTCAAAAGGATTCTTACCATCGTTAAGCCAATCTATCTTCCATCCTGATCTTATAGATCTTCGTTGAATTCCTGTAACAAAAAAATCATCAACATCTGCTAACATAGCAGCCATAGGTATTCCAACATACCCCATTCCAACGACAACAATTTTGGTCGGCATTTTATTTTCGAACCTTAATTAAACATCTATCTCTGTACGCTCTATAAATTTGTATTATTGAAAAACTTTTATTAAGGATATTTAACTTGAAATTAAATTCTATTTATACATAAGTGTTAAATATATATTTATCAGAATTAATAATATCTCACGAGTTTTTTGGTGAATTCTAATGAAAATGGTAAAAAATATAAAAAGTAAGATAATTCTAATTTTGGGAATATTAATTATACTTTCTTCTCTCTTTAGTTCCAATATCACACTTACAGACAAATCTAGAAACATAGATAATATTACAACTCTTCCCCTATGTCTTTCCCAATCTAATCAATATCAATTAGAATGGTATAGATTATGGAATGATGGAGGTGTACAAGGCGGAAAAGGCGTAGCTGTGGATTCATTTGGAAATATTTATCAAGCAGGGTATACAATGAACGGACCGTATGGTCGTAATGATGGTTTGTTCATTAAAACAAATAGTTTAGGAGTCCAACAATGGAATGTAACATGGGGTACGGTTAATGATGATGGAGGATTTGATGTAGCTGTAGATTCTAATAATTATATCTATGTTGTCGGGACAATCGATGGTTTTTTGCTTGCTCAAGAAAAGATTATCCTCCTTAAATATGACAGTTCTGGTGTAAATTATTGGAATAGAACTTGGAGTGGATTGAATAGGGCACAAGGACGAAGCGTTATCATAGATTCTGATGATAATATATATGTTGCTGGATATGCAAATGATTATCCAAATGAATTTGTTTTAATAAAATATGATAATTCTGGCACAAAATTATGGGAACGAATATGGGGCGGACCTGCCGATGAAGGAAGATACGGTGTTGATATTGCTGTAGATTCGCAGAATAACATATATCTTACTGGATATACAACTAGTTTTGGTGCTGGATCGAGTGACGCTGTTTTAATAAAATATGATAATTTAGGTAATGAATTATGGAATAGAACATGGGGAGGGGTCGATATAGATGGTGCCGAATCAGTTACAACTGATAATGAAAATAATATATATATTGCAGGATATACTGATAGCTTCGGTGGAGGTTCTCGTAGAATATTTATAGTGAAATATAATAATTTAGGATCTCAAATTTGGAATACCACTTATACAGAATATTCAGGCAGTAATTGCAAAGACTTAATCAGTGACCCATTTAGCAATATATATCTAACTGGTTATTGCTATGGTCCTGTTGGTGAATATTTCTGTTTTTTAAAATATGATAAAAATGGTTCACTCCTCTTAAATAAAACATGGGGATGGACAGGCTCAATGATTACTGAAGCCTTTGGTATTACTATAAATCCTCTTTATGATATATATATTTCAGGATACACAGATTGGTATAATGGAGTATCCGATGCATTTGTTTTACTAAAATATTCAGAAGCAATTCGCCAGCAACCTTTAATTACAATTAATTCCCCTGATCTTAATCAAGAGTTTGGTACAGTCGCTCCTGAGTTTAATATTACCATCCAACATCATTATCTACTAGATAGCATTTGGTATACTATAGATGGAGGATTAACAAATTTTTCTCTTACCTTGCCGACGAATTGGATAGAGGGAGATAATTTCTATTCAGAAGTAATAGGACCAATAGATCAAACAGCTTGGAATTTAAGACCTGATGATTATATTCCTATAAGATTTTACGCTGCAGATATCGCTGGTGGAGAGGGATTTGAGGAAAGAACAGTTATCAAGGAGACAATTAATTTGATTCACGTTGAAATTGTCTATCACTCGTATTCTACCGATGAGTTTGAATTTATCTTCTTTATATATAATGAAACTGGCAATGGTATTGATTCTGCGATGATTCAAATGTGGTGGGATGGAACTGAGGTTAGTAATAGTGTTCTAAACCTCGGTGGAGGATCTTACCTTGTTTCAGTAGACCCAATAACTGTTTTACCCACAGAGGACCCTATTTTGCTTAATATGACCATTTCTGCGGTAGGATATGATAACAAATATTATGAAGCATACTTTGCTGTCGATCCTGAAGTAATTGATAAGACAATTCCGGATAGACCTTACGATATTCTGGGATATATTATTATCATCTCGTCAATTATAGGAGGAACTGTAATAGGTTTAGTTTTGATATTAAGTCTGCGAAAAAGGAGAAGGAAAAGTAAAATATAATCCTTGAGTAGATAAATATTAAAAAATCTTTTTTTTTTTTAAAAACGTTTAGTTGTACTAAAAACATCTCAATGAAACAAAAAGAGAAATCTGAATAATAACTTAAAAAAAATGAAATTTAAAATTGCATCCTAAGGTTTCTTCTTCTTATATGAACTGCCTTTAATTCCCTTATAAACTCCTGCTATGATAGCTCCCGCTATAAATCCCCCTACATGAGCAAAATGGGCTGTTTGTCCAAGTCCAAATGGATCATACAATGAATAAATCGCATAACTTAATTCAGCTATAAAATAGGTTAGTATAAAGTAGCCCGCATTTACTTTTCTCATTGAGGTGCCTGTTGCTGAAGGAAGATAGAACTTATTATGTGGATACAAGATTAAATAGACGCCCATTAGTCCAAAGATTGCTCCAGAAGCCCCTAAAGAAGGTATTTCTGCTAAAATTGGTCCCCAGACTGGAATAATGACTGCAGTTAAAGCATGAAGTAATGTACCACAGATTCCTGAAACTAAATACGTGATTAGGTATGTGAAATGACCTAAAGCATGTTCACAATTGTCCGTAATTACAATAAAAAACCACATATTCATAATTATATGAACGATATCACCATGCATGAACATTGAGGTTATTAGAGTCCATAATTTCACTCCTGTAAAAAACTCATCGGGTCGAAATGCATATTCAATGCGCATATTACCAGTAGGATCTAGCATTTGCCAAATAAACACGACAATATTAGCCACTAAAATAATTACTGAAAAATATTGCTTAAAAAATGGAATTTTATCACTTTCTGCTTCTAAAACCAACGTTATCCTCTTTTCATTGAAAGATTAAGGATTAAATTTTTAATAATTATGTTTAGGTGTTATTATTTATTTAAGAGTTTCGATAATAGATAATAAAAAGATTAGAATATTTTAGGTGCTTCACTAGGGTTTCCCAACATTTCATTCATTAACTCTAGGAAGTTATCAAAATGTCCAGGTAATACTTTTTGTATATAGAACGCTTCAGCAGCTTTTAAATTCGACTTTTTGCCAATAGTAACTGCGATTGAATGTAATAATCGATTTGCATACTTTTCTAACTTTTTTAGTTCTTGTGGAGATACATTTACGGGATCAATGTCTGGTGCAAAAAATTGAGCTAACAGAGTTAAGGTTGCTTCAAATTTTAACGCTGCTTCGACTTTCTTTTCGATTGTAGATGAAATATCAACAAAACAATTAGGATAGTGCCCTAATAATCCCATAAACCATACGCTAGAACAAGTATATGGTTTTACATTGCCTTTTATTTGATTTGAATATAATAATGGAAAAGCGGCAAATGCACTTGCTTCTGAAGCCATTCTACCAACAATCACGTGATCAGGATGTACTTCATATGAAACCCAGGGATCAAATGTCAATACTCGGTCAGCACGTAGTTTTCTCACATAATATGTAAGCTTTTCCCTTAACTCCTGTCCCATAATGAACCCTCCATCCGGATAATCCATTATAACTGTTTCTTTAATTCCTAATATTCTATTCGCTTCTTTTAATTCTCTTTCTCGCATTTTAGCAACATCTTCTTTACTTAAATCTGTCCTTAACGTTCCAATATTTCCATTTGTACAGCAAATTGCGTAAACATTGTGCCCTTCATCAACCCATTTTGTCAGACTCCCTGCGCAAAAAAAAGATAAATCATCAGGATGAGCAAAAATTGCTACAATATTTAATGATGTAGAATCCAATTAAATTACCCCCATTGTAAAATTTGATAAATTATATTTAATTAATTCATAAAACAATTTTATTAATTTTATTTAAAAATTTGCGCCTTAAATATTAATAAAGTAATTAATTAATAGATGAGAAATTATGAACATTGGTAGGTCAAGTCTAAATGATATTGCTAAAATTAGACCAGATTCTGTTAAACGAAGAAGAATATCAAGTTATGATAAGACAGGAGGAAATATTGATTGGATTACTATAACTCCTGGAGAAAAAATCACCATAGCAGAAGAAAAAGGAGCAGGGTGTATTACTCATATTTGGTGTACTATGGCTAGCAGAGCCAAACATTTTTTACGGAACATTATAATTAGAATGTACTGGGATGGTGAACCTGAGGATAAACCCAGTGTTGAAGTCCCTATTGGAGACTTTTTCGGGATGGGACATGCAAAGCATAAAAATTTTGTGTCTCTTCCACTACAAATGAGCCCAAGGAATGGAAGAGGATTCAATTGTTGGTGGCCAATGCCATATTCAAACGGGTTCAAAATAACCATCGAAAACGATACGTCAAAAAAATTTAAGATGTATTTTTATGTCGATTATGAGTTCTATGAGGAGGAATTTGATGATTCTAATAGTTATGGTAGATTCCATGCACAATGGCGAAGAGAAAATCCTCCTGTTGTGAAAAAAGCAGATCCTGAGACAGGGAAAAAGTTTAAAAAGAGAAAACCTATTAAGTTTATGTTCTCTGGGAAGAATCGTGAACCTCTAAAATATAATTATAAAATACTTGAAGCAAGAGGAAAAGGGCATTATGTTGGCTGTCATTTAGATATTGATAATATAACTTTTTTACCTTGGTTCTTAAATTGGCCTGGTGAAGGTGATGATATGATATTTATTGATGAAAATATTGAGAAGGCGACTCCAACCTTATATGGAACTGGAACGGAGGACTATGTTAATCAAGCTTACAGTCAAAGCACTAAATATAATGCTCCTTATCATGGTACTATTCTACCAGGTGGCTTTAATTGGTGGGGAAAAATTACTTATTATCGCTATCATATCGAAGATCCGATTTATTTTAATAAACAAATAATCGTATCTATAGAACATGGTCACGATAATCATAGAAGGGATGATTGGTCTTCTACATCATATTGGTATCAAATTGAGCCCCACGATCATAATCTCTTTCCGAAGTTATTAAATCAAAAGGATAGAGAACCTCGATCTCACATCATTCATACTATTAGAAAATCATTTTGTATTCTTCTAATATTATTAATGATAACATTGATTTGGGTATACTTTTTTTATCTAATCTAAAATATATATTATATTTGACTAAACAATTCTAATAAAAAGCAAGAAAGCTTACAGCTTTCCTTTTTCTTTTAAAAGTTTTTTAACATATTTTAGTAAATCATTACCAGAAAATGGCTTTGTAATATAGCCATCAGCACCTAATGCTTTTCCTTTCTGAATATCTTCATTAAAACTTTTTACAGTAAAAATAACTACTAATATATCTTTATAAGTGTCGCTAGTCTTTATATTTCGGAGCACATCATAGCCACTAACACCAGGCATCATTAGATCAAGTAGGATTAGGACTATCTCATCAAATTTTTCCTCCACAATCTTCAGAGCTTCTTTACCATTATTACAAGTGATTGTGTGATACTCATCTAGTTCCAAAAATTTCTGGGTGAGATTTACAATGTCTGGTTCGTCATCAACAACTAGAATAGTTTTTTTTTCAGCCATTTTACTCTCTAAATTTATTAATAGATTATAATTTACCTCAATTTATGTGGGACAGTTTATTTTTAACAAATATATATTCGTTTACCTATTTAAATAGTTTAGCTGATTTTTATATATGTTATTCTGTATGACGCGAAAAAATAAGCTTCCCCAATTTCCAGACTCTTATCTTGGTGAGAAATCATATGAGTACGA
>JBHLLO010000075.1:0-14618 GCA_048885535.1 Candidatus Hermodarchaeota archaeon | reverse complement strand
TACCTGATCATTTACAAATAGCAGTGATAAATGCGTCTACACAGCCAGTGATAGCATCCCATTCCAATGCAAGAGGTATATGTAATCATTCACGCAATATTCCAGATGATATTATTAAGATGATCTCCGACAAAGGAGGAGTAATAATGGTTACGTTTAATCCTGGATTTATCAGTGATAAATACAATCTCACCCGAACCAAGGCTTATGAAGAATATAAAATTAAGGAAAAACAATTAAAAGTGGAATTTGGAGATAACGAAGAAGAATTAGAGAAGAAACTAGACGCCATATGGAGTGAAATGGAACCCGAAACGGTGAGTATGGAAGAGTTAATTGACCATATTGATTATATTATAAATTTAGTCGGTCCTAATCATGTAGGTATAGGTAGTGATTATGGGGGAACTTCCCCTCCCAAAGGCTTAGAAACTGCGGCCTTATATCCGAATATTACTACCGAATTAGTGAAAAGAGGTTATCATGAAGAAGATATATTCAAAATCTTAGGAAAGAATCTATATAGAATCATCGAAAAAGGCCAATCCTTTAATAATATATCTTAACAAAATTTATTAACGATAATTTTGGTTTATTTGGGAAAAAGTGAAATTTTTCACTTGCTTTCCCATTCTATTCACATTGGGACAAAATTTAAAAATTCAAATTAAAATCCTAACATAAATTAATATTATAAAGGTTATATACTAACATTGATGAATGATGACCACAGCCAAAATTAACTTTCATTGGGAAAATGAAAAACCTCATGTAAGTATAGTACAGTATGATAATGGGATACCTGATTCGGTCTTATTTAGATTAGATTTGCTTTATTATTTTTGTAATACTTTCCTTCCTTGCGAAATGTTTGACGGGGATGCGCTAGGTTATGCTTCTCAATACTTTTTTCAATATAAATTAAAAAACTCGTTTGATGTCGAATTATATGCATATCATGAAGAGCTTTCCAATAGGAACGCCGATTTTATTTATGATATAAAAGTATCGGAAATAGAAACAGATTCTGGTTATACACATGAATGGAATGTAAAATGTACAAATATAATTAGTTCCGACATGTCAAATTTAAGAACCACTCATAAAATAATTAATGAGAATACTGTTATGGATTTAATAAGAAAGGATCCTATGTACAATGCGATTGACAAACTATTAACTGAATTCATTAAAAGAGAAGACAAACAGTATTATGGTAGATTTATGCCCATTTTATTATCAAAATCTAGTATAAAAATCTAGTTTTTAACCTTACCGTACCAGAAAAGAATACTTATAAATAAAATCAATATCTTAAATGAAAAAATAAATCCGTAAATTGAAAAAGGATTATATTATAAATGTTTTCAAAATCAAGAATCGAAGAGATTGTTCGGAAAAACATTGAAAAGAATGAGCGGTTAGGGAACCTTACGGATGGAGGCTTTTCAGCACATGCTATTTACAATCTTGGTAAAATTAACGATCCGAAGAAAATTAAGATCGCCAATAAAGACTGCTGGGAAATCATATATGAATACAGTATTCTAGTGACGGAAGTTAGATCACTCGAAGAAAATAATTCTCGTGAGTATGATTACCGGAAAAAAATTTGTGTTGATAAGGATGGTAATGTAATTTCTGAAGATGAGAAAGAATTATTAGCTGATATTACATGGGATTGATAATCATGTTTGCATCGGACTTATAATTAATAAATCCAGAATCTGAAACACGAAATATTTAAATATTAAGAGATACCAAATAGATTTACAATTAAGTAAATTAAAATATCGTCGGGTGAAATATGTCTATTAAAGAGAAATTTAATTTCATAAACATTTATCTTCCAGAATATTTAAGAAAGCCACCAGAAGAGGAAGATATTAGCCTTAAGGTCAAGAAATTGTTAAAAGGAAACTGGAAGACTTATGCATTCTTAATTAATGCCCTTGCTGGTATTATTGGGTTCGTATTAGGTTATATAGGCTATTTTTTAGCTTTTGATGGAGACCCTGTGCAACAAAGTCCGTCTAATATCCTATTTCAAGTATTAAGACTTTATGCCCTTCAGAATGAGATAATTCCCCCCGAGTTGCCACTAGAAATCGCTAAATTCATATGTCCCCTTTCGCTTACTTATTTGGCCGTACTAACTTTAATAACCGTCTTTCAAGAGCACTTTACAAAATTACGATTGAAATTCTTTAAAAATCATATAATTATATGTGGATTAAACAAATGGACCTCTGAACTTATAAAAAGTATAATATTGACGACAAAGAGAAGAAAAAGGAAGAGGCAGATCGTTGTCATATCAAAAGAATTAGATAATGAATATAAAGCAAAAATTGATGATTTAGGAGTTATAATATTATATGGTAATTATTCGGATGCGTTTATTCTTAATAAAGCAAATATTTGCAAAGCAAAACATTTAATTGCTTTTACGGAAGAAGATTCTAAAAATATGGAAATTGCAATCAATGCAAAAGATATAATTAAAAAAAAACATAAGAAAAAAGTTAAGTGTTTTGTTCATATAAAAGATCAGCATCTCTATAGTTCTTTTAGTAAACATAATATTTTTCAGGAAGATAGTGAATTCCTTGAAATTAAAATATATAATAATTACACCAACGATGCTCGTGTGTTATTTCTCTCCACACCTTTTGAAATTGATATTGACACAGGAGATAAAATCAAACACCCTCATTTATTAATCATAGGTTTTGGGCATTTAGGAGAAAGTGTGCTTTTACAAGCTATTAAAATGTGTCATTATGCTGATGATAGAGGAATAAAGATAACGATTCTTGAAAAAAAAGCTAAAGCATTAGAAAAACATTTTTTATTTCACTATCCTGAAATCTTGAGTGAAAAGAAAGGATGGGAGAAGCCATTAACTGATATCAGTTTTTTGAATTCAAATTTCAACAATTTGAAAAAGGTAGAGGCTCAAATAAAATACATAGATCAAAATCATCCAGTGACTGCTATAATAATTTGTATTGAAGAGGAGACTAATGCTATAAAATTTGGGGTAGATTTAATTCCAATGTTAGCAAGATTCGAAGCTGAGTTGGATTCTGAGCAAATCCCTATCAAACTACATTTCCCCATAAGTGTTTATCTGGATGAAAATGAAGATATTTTCAAACTACCCAGTAATTACCCAATAAGCGCCTTTGGATTGATTAATTATACATGTTCACATGAAATTGTTATAAATGAAATGCTGGACCTAATAGCAAAAGCAATACATGAAGATTATAGACAAAAACAAGAAAAGGAAAAACAAAAAGAGAAGCAATTACCTATGGAAAGAATGCCTTTCATAGTGGAATGGGATAAACTCTCTCCAGCTATCAAAGATTCAAATCGTCAACAAGCTGATCATATTCCTATAAAACTCCGAGCCCTAAATATCCAAATTATTCCAAAAAAACAGAAAGATCAATATATCCAAGAAATGAAAAAGCAAGGTAAAAAAGTTACTCTTTTTGAGGGCTTTACTGAGAAAGAGAACGAAAAACTAGCACGAATGGAACATAATCGCTGGTGTGCAGAGAGATGGATTAATGGGTGGAAATATTCTGAGATAAGAGACAATAATAAAAAATTACACCCACTTTTAGTGCCATTTAACGCTTTAACTGATGAACAACAAAAAATTGACTGGGAGTTTATAAATAATATTCCTATTTTATTAAGGCATAAAAGTTTAGGGTTAGAGCTCCTTCGAATCGAAGGATTCGAAAATAAATAAATTATTATCTTAAAATAAAGGTTAAATAATTTTAGTTAACCTTTATAGATTTTTCTCTCATCAGGAATCTTGTTAGCTAGTTCTTCTTTTATTTTTATTGCTTCTTGATATGCGCGTTCAGCTTCCTCATATCTTCCTAGATCGTTGTATAATCTTCCAAGGCTCGTCTGTGTCATCGCAACATTGAATTTATACTCATCGGGATTCTTCTTAGCTAACTCTTTATCTATTTCTAATGCTTCTAAATATGCATATTCGGCTTCCTCAAACCTTCCTAATTTCCAATATAATATTCCAAGGTTATATTGCATCATCGAAACATTGGATTTATATGTATCAGGATTCTTGTCAGCTAACTCTTTATATATTTCTAATGCTTCTTTATATGCGTGTTCAGTTTCCTCATACCTTCCTAAATCGGCATATAATAAACCAAAATTATTTTGCGTTAATGCGACAACAGGTTTATATGCTTCGGGATTCTTCTTAGCCAATTCTTTGCCAATTTTTAATGCTTCGTGATAAGCGAATTCAGCTTCCCCATACCTTCCTAGTTTCCAATAAAGTATTCCAAGGTTATTCTGTGTAGCTGCAATTTTTGGGAAATAAGTTTCGGGACTTTTTTCAGCTAACTCTTTATATTTTTCTATCGTTTTTAGGTATGCCTTTTCTGCGTTTTCAGCATCTTTTGTTTTCATTTCTTTCATGATTTCGAATTTTAGGATTGAAAAAATTAAGTTATATTTAGATAATGTTATATTTATAATTGATTCCATGTCCATAATCTCCTAAACAAATGTAGAATATAAATTAATAGGTTCGAATCCTGCTCTTGAAAAGTAATTAATTAAAAAAAAATAAATAAAAAAAATACATACTATTATGTAAAAATATTAAACCGCTCGTTAAGCAGTAATAAGAGTTGAGATTATGAATGGACCAAGTAGTGTTTCTGGCTTTAATACAGAAGCTTTAATACATGAGATTGAATTCAATTTCTGGGAGACTTGGTCAAACTTTGGACTTGCACCAGGATGTGCACTTCATGATGAAGGCGATGCGCTGTGGTTTGAGACTCCCATTCCAATTATTCCATACAATGTGATCCTAAAGTTTCAAGTGGAGAAGAATATCAATCAAAAAATAGACGAAATAATCCGTCGCTTTACTCACCGAAAGGTCTCTTTTCTATGGGTTGTGCACCCTTCCTCATCACCTCTCGATATAGGTGATCGATTACAGAAGCGTGGTCTGATTCACATCGAAATAATTCCCTGTATGGCCCGAAACCTAGCAAATTTACCACAAGCACCTTCATTGCCTGCTGGTGTTGAAATACGTGAGGCGATTGAAGAAAGTGAAGTCAATAAATTCCAAGAGCTTACAGCCTGGCGCTGGGGTGTACCTTCAGATTATCAACAAAAACTACAAACAATTTTTAGGTGTTTCAACATTGGAAAACCAGGCGCAAAGGCTCACGTCTGGGTGGCATGGCGGGATGGAGTTCCAATTGCAAAGGCTGCTTCATATTATGGTGATGGATCTGTCGGCATTTATGGCGTAGCGACAAAACCAGAAGAACGCGGACAAGGCTTAGCAAGCGTCTTGATGGTTGAAACTATGAAGGCTGCAAAACAAGCTGGTCAGAAACTTGTAGTGTTACATTCATCACCTTTAGCAGAGAATCTTTACAAGCGGCTTGGTTTTGTCACCGTCACACAATTTCATCTTTACGCTTCAGAAGCGACGTATTTGTAGTAGATGCGATCATTATAAATGTTAAATAAGCCTTCTTTTAGATTATAGTAATTTTCTTTTTTTTTAGCTTTTCAATAATTTCTTTTGAATTCTCCACTAATTTATCATCGATATATAAAACTCGTAGGTTTTCCATCCCAAAAAGATAAGTAGGTAAACATTTAAGGGGATTAAGGTCGATCTTTAATACTATAAGTCCTGTAAGATTTCCGATACACGGTGGAAGAATTTCAAATTTATTTGAATTAATATTTAATTCAACTAAAGAATTCAAGGATTTCATAGTTTCTGGAAGAGAATTTAGTTCATTCCAATCTAAATTTAAATTTTCAAGTTCGATTAGATTTCCAATACCTTCTGATATTTCGGTAATTTTATTACCAGATAAATCTAAAATCTTTAAATTCGATAGTGAGGTTAAAGAATTAGGAATTTTGATAAATTTATTTCCATATAAATGGAGTTCTACAAGACTTTTTAATCGACTTATACTGTCTGGCAAAGAAGTTAAATTATTTCTCCCTAAGTTTAAAACACGAATTGAAATCAAATTCCCTATACCTTCAGGGATAGAGCTTAACTTATTACCTATAATCGACAATTCTTCTAATGAATACAGCTTAAGAATGCTAGCTGGAATTTCTTCTAAGTTATTATGATATAGATATAATTTTCGAAGTGACTTAAGATTATTAAAATTCTCTGGTAATGACTTAAGATTATTTCCTTCCAAATTTAGAACTTCTAATAGCTTAAAATTTTCAAAAGATGGAAGCCTCAGAAGGTTGTTATTTTTCAAGGCTAAATCCTTTAATGTTTTTAAATCACTAAATGAATCAGGTAATTTCTCAATAGTATTATTATTCAAATTTAACTCTTCTAAGCTTCTAAGACATCCTATTCCTTGAGGGAGAGAAGTAAGATTATTGTGATGTAAAATCAAACTTTTAAGTTGAATTAAATTCTTAATTGTATCAGGTAGTTTTACCAATTTGTTATGTGAAAGGTTCAATGATAATAAATTCTCTAGATTTCCAATAGAGTCAGGAATTGAATCAAGTTGATTATTATTTAAGTTAAGCCACTTAAGAGCTTGCAAATTTCCTAAAGAATTCGGAATTGAGTCGAGTTGATTATGTCGTAATGAAAGCCCTTCAAGTCTTCGCAGATTTCCAATCGAATAGGGTAGTTTTATGATTTTATTGTAGCCTAGGAGTAGCGATTTTAGTGAGTTAAGATTTCCAATAGTTTCAGGGAGCTCCTCAATAAAGTCGTTTTGTTGTAAATCAAGCGTTTCCAGTAATGTTAAATTACCAATAGAGTCAGGAATGGAATTTAAAAGACAGGCGCTTGCGTCTAAAAATTTAAGATTCTTTAACTTACCAATTGACTCTGGCAACGCTTTCATATCTATACGAATACCCCTCATATGGAGCTTTTCCAATGATTTTAGTCTAAAAATTATCTCAGGGATAACTTCAAATAGATTAGAACCACAACCAAGCTTTTTTAATGATGTAAGTTCAATCAAATACTCAGGTAATGTTTTCAATCCATTACCTGAGATACTCAAATCTTCTATTTTTTCAGGAAAAAAATTAATATCTGGGAGTCTACCTAGCCCCATATTTGCTATAGACAACTTTTTAAGCTTAACAAGATTTTTAAATGATGCCGGGAACTCTTTAAGATCACGGTTTCCATTTAAACGAAGTCCTCTGAGTTCTGTGATTTTATCTATATCTTCGGGTAATTGGGTTATTTTATTAGAAGTAAGGTTAAGTAGTTCCAGCTTTTTTAATTCTAAAATCAGTTTTGGAAAAATCCTAATTTCATTATAATTAAGATCAAGTTTTCTTAGAGATCTTAATTTCTTTATAGAAGTTGGGAGATTTTCCAATCTACAACCAAGTAAACACAATCCAACAACTTCTTTTGACTCAACTTCTACTCCAATTTTTTGATAGATTCCAGGCCAAAGCTCATCAGAATGATCTAATATAGGAAATGGTTTTCCAATTAAATCTTCTAATTCCTCCAAGACAGTTGCTTGCTCTTGCTTAATATTCCAATTATTCATTAAAAAATAAAACCAGTACTCTACAATTAATTTTCAAGGTTAGCTAGTTATGAAAATGACAGTGTATAATAATGTATAAATCTTTATGTTTCTTACAAAATTCATTATCGTTTAATTTACTTTAATTTTTACTAAAATTAGAAAACCAATCATATTTAATTAAAATTCAATGAGATTTAAAGAGATTGTATGAATTATGGAATCGTATGGTCCAGAATATTGGAATACTAAATGGGAGCGTTCACCTATTATCTATCGTGGAAGAGCTTTGAGAGGGGAGCATTATAATAAGATGATCAGTATAGATGTAAGAACATTTATCGATAAAGAAGATGAGATAATTAGGAGAGTTATTGATGCTAAAAATTTACGAATGAATAGTTTTGATGAGACTGCTTTAGAATGTCAGAAATTTGTATGCGAATTTCTAACTTATGTATATGATGATGTAAATGTAGAATGTCCAGAATTTTGGCAGTTTCCATTTGAAACACTTCAATCTACTATTGGAGACTGTGAAGATGGAGCAATTTTAACAGCGGGGTTACTGATTAATGCAGGGATACCTTCATGGCGAGTAAAAGTATGTGCTGGCTACGTACAAGAATCTCCCACAGCTCCATTAGGTGGTCATGCATATGCTACTTATTTAGCTGATAGACCTGATACTGAAGAAGGATTAGGTTGGGTGATTCTAGATTGGTGTTATCTAGCAGATCCTCAGATTAGTATTCAAGATAAACCATTAGCCAAAGACGGAGGACATAGAAACGCATATAAAGAGATATGGTTCTCTTTTAATGATGAATATAGCTGGAGTCAACATGCATTTGAAATAACAGATAAAAGAATTAGTAAAATGCAACAGGCTACTAAGGAAGAAGTGCTTAATGAAGAGATTGAAAGTGCTAAACTTGTTATGGATGAAGTAGAAAAAAATATTGCTTACCAGTCCTCCATAGAGGAAAAGATAAAATACAGATTTCTATGAATAATTCAATTAAAATATAATTTATTTTTTTTTAAAATCATTACTATCTATTTTTTCTTTAAACCTTTATCAAAACTAAAAGGAGAGTAATCTACATTTAATCTTAATAAATATAAATGATCTTTTCTATTCATTCTTAATAAGTTTAAATCCAATATTACAACTTTAAAGTAATAATGATAAGGGAATTAGAATGAGTAATGACGAAATTAATCATATGGTAGAGGACTATATAAATTCTATATCTGAGACGAAATGGAAGAAAACATCCAAAAAAGTAAAGGAAGAATGGAAAGCAAAAGATAAAGAAAATATAATCAAATGGGCTACAGAATTAAGCGAAACAGGTATTATCACTCTCGAAACAGTAAAAACCGCCATTAAAATTAATCAAGTGATAGAAGACTATGTAAATCGATCGGTAGAAAGGGACCATAAGAAAGCACATAAAAAAGCAAAAGAAGGAATTAGAAAATGGACTAAAGAATTCTTAATTAAAAGGGCTATGGAATTAAGCGAAACTGGAACACTCACTCTAGAATCTGTAACGACAGCGATCAAGAAAAGTGAAGATGAGCATGAAGAATTTATAAAGAAACTAAAAGGAGGATCCCCTGTACTTTTATATATTGGTATATGGGCGATACTTACCTTTCTTATAGCATTAGCTATCAATTTGGCATTTTGGGGTGCATTAACTTCCCAATACGGGAAAGGTTATTGGGAGACCTTGTTCAGTGATGGTTTATGGGCTTTTCTCGTTAGTGGGATTGGTGCAATTGTGATAATAGTACTGGTTTCTCAGGGAGATTTTCCCTGAAAAATCTTCATTAATTATGATTAATTTAATGAATATATTTATCTGAAATTAAGATGGAGGAGATAAAAAAATGAACTATAAGAGAATAATTTTACCAATCGTCTTAGGAATATCAGGTTTTATAATGATTTTAATCTCAGAAATAATTAATCAGATTCAAGGATCGAAAATTTTGATTATTGCATGGCTAGCCAGTGTTTTAGTAACTGTTTCAACTTTTATTATAAGGTTTTATTCTATAGATCCTGAAAAATTTAAAGAGATCATTCAGAGGACAAATCCTATAGAAAATCGTCAACTTAACTCAAACCGTTTTTTAAACTGGATTTTAATTACAATGGTTGTTGGACTTGTTGCTACAATTGTTATTGCTTATGACTTTATTATTGGAATGTTAGTATATCTTCTAATGCAAATTTCCTTAATTATAGCTTTTTCCGGAATACTTTTTATTAGCCCAAAAGTTCAAATGAGTCATCCAAAACTTCGTAAAGTCTTCTTAATATCAATTATATTTTGGATTATATTCATCCCAGTGGTATTTTTTGCCTTTGTTTGGAACGGCACAGAATCACTAATAGTAGTCCCGTATGTTGTAGCTATTGGCTCAATGGCATGTATAACTTGGCTCGGGATGGGATATAATCAAAGATCAAAGCTTTTTCGTTATTTCATTTTGATCGCATCAAGTTTATTTGTTTTTTCTGATCTACTAATAGGAAACGCTAGATATGGCACATTTCGTGTAAATATTTATCTATTAATTGATATAACCTATGTGCTAAATATTATACTTATGTCTCATGCTCAACTATTCTTGCAGGGTGTTCTTAGGGGCAGTTCGGGCAAAAATGAGTGAAAAAATTATCTCTATCTTTCTATTCCTTTTTATTAATTTTTTAACTTCCTCTTATCGAAAAGGTTCTCTCATTTTTGAAGCACATTATCTTCAAGTGATAATTTCAAAAAGCACTTGAATCAAATTTGGGTATATCAACTAGGCAGCATGATCATCGCAAAAAAAAGAGAAAAAAAAAAAGAACTTTATGGACTATTAATCTTCGCTATGATAAGAACAATTAAAGCTATAAAGAAATCAATATTCAACAATAGGATTAACAGAATCGTCCAAAGTATAATACCTAATATCATTTTAATTAATTTTTTCCTGTTCGAGTAATCAGTAGAAAATTTTATAATTTCTGGACCTATTATTATGGGTAGTATATGAATAAAGAGTAAAATCGCAAACCACCAGTAAAATCTTGAGAAGGTAAGGTATCTATAACTTATATCTGGATCAGAAGAAGTTAAAAATTTCGACTGAAAGTCAAATATCTCCATCCATATTATAAAACACACTAGTATTACAAGGTAATATATTCGATATATTCTGGTTCCCTTAAAACCTCTACTTACATCAATAGCACTTTCTTTAGATTGATTGCTTGACTTCAAGAATCGAGAAAATCTTACCAATTCATAAATTTCAAAACCAACTTTAACAACCGGAGAAACAAGGAATAAAAGATAGAAAATCATTCCAAAAGGAAGAGCTTCTATAAACACATATACTATTGTCGCTAAATTCGCCCAAACTGTAAAAAGTAAAACAATCATAATAACATCGAATATTAGAATAAACGCAAACATGAATATATATACAATCTTGAATGGTTTTGCGTTGAATTCTCTTTCTTTAATAGCATCCTTGGTTTCCATAATTCTTCATTTTTGATTTTTATTAAGAAATTTAATAAAAAATAGGGTGAGTGATCTATTTAAAATCACAAGGAAGGATTTTTTATGAATAAAATTAAATAAAGAGAAGTTCTTTTTTCTTTAAAAGGAACTATATGCAAATTGAAGAATTATTGGACTAGTAAGGTCAAACAAACAAATAGTTGACTTGTTATCTAATAAATACCTCTTTTTATTAGCAATACCCTCATGTATAGTTATATTAATAGTTGAAGCACCATACTCTTAATAATCTAAATATAAAGAGTTTCTAGAAAAAATGTTTAAGATAATTTTTTTTATTAAATCCTTTTTATCTGAATTTATTGAGACTGTTTTTTTATCATCAGATTTAGGTGAAATTATCCCTAATTCAACTAAATTTTTTAGCCTATAATATATCTTTGCTCTTTTTACATTCAATTCATTGTACAACTCCATTTTATTAACAGTTCCTCTTTCGAGTAAAAGACTTATAATTAACTTATTTACAGCATCTCTTAAAACGAAATATAGAATTCCTTCCTCAGGGCTAATCTCAACAGGAAGAAATATTGTGTAATTCTTTACTTTCACTTTTTTAATTAAATTAAAGCTAAGTAGCTTTTCTAAATGCCAAGTAAAATGTCCTACACCCATTTTATTCTTATTTAGTTGAGATAATTCTGATTTTAAAAATGAGAAATGAGCACCGATGTGAGTTTTAATTAAATGATAAATATAAGATCTAGTCTTGTTTCTTAGTACATTTATTTTTGTAAATCGCGAACTATCGACTAAGATCCTTTTACTAAACAACATTTGTATTATTTCTTTAAGCCCTCCTCCTGGAATTTTTAAAACTTTTTTTGCAACATTATAAAGCAGCTCAGAAGTAATTAATCTATTTTCTTTCGAGAGTTCTAAAGCAATGTTTATTATTTTTTGAACACTTTGATGGTTTAATTTTAAAGAAGAAGGATTATTATCTCTAGGTGAATATTCTTTTGGTTCAATATTATTGAATTCTATGGCAAAATCCTTAGTCTCTTGTGCCATTTTTTCATCACTTTTTTTATTTCTGAACGAAAAACTTTTAGATGTTAAATGGATTTTGTAAAATTATATCTTATATTATGCAAAAATTCCCATGAGCGCTTGATCTATGCCAATTACTGCTTTTAATAGAATAACCCATCCAAAAAGCAATTATCATTTTTCTTCTTTTCTATAATTCAATTGTCTTTTAAGATTCACTAAAAAGAATTCTATTTATTGGATTTCACCCGATCAATTAGACTCCCTTTTAAATTAACTATCTTTAAAAATTTTTTATAGATTCATATTATGACATTATAGTATAAAGTGATTTTTAAATTTGACAATTCGGCTATTTAGTAGATTTGGTTGTTAAATTATAATAAAAAATGTCTCAATTGAGGATATTTCTGGCTAACAATATCATTTTAACTCATTTTAGTACCTCTTGAAAATTGCGACAAAGACAAAAATCTAAATTTATGAACTTTATATTTTTTTTAGAATAATTTCTATAAAAGGGAAAAAAGGGGTGTCTTATGATGAAAACAAGAATGAAAAGTATTTTCAGTTTTTTGATGTTAATTTTGATAATTTTTTCAATTTCTACTCAAATTGATATAGATAATTTTATTGAAACTTCTCAAGAGGATTTAAAAATTAGAGAATTTAATTTAGAATCAGCAGAATTTTGGAATAACTTTAGATATATCCATATTACTGGTTTAAATTGGACAACTGCTAATGAAACTGATTGGTGTTCTGGTTCAGGTACATGGAATAACCCCTATTTAATTGAAAATATGACAATTGATGCAACTGATTCTCCAATTGATTGTGGTATTCTTATTGAAAATTCCATTAATGTTTATTTTAAAATCAGAAACGTTACAATCTTCGGTACTACTGATGGAATTAAGTTAGAAAATACGAATAAAGGAACAATAATTAATAATACTCTATTATACAACATAGATTCAGGGATTAGCATGATAAATTCTGCCAATAATACAATTAAAAGAAATAGATTAATTAATAACGGTGATATTAATTATAGCCAGGGATTATATTTATTTTCAAATTGTATTAATAATAAAATCATTGGAAATATAGTCAAAAACAAGGGAACAAATCTCCAGGATACTGGAATATATCTCGGAAGTTTCTGTGATAATAACTATATTATGGGAAATTTGGTATGCGATAATAATATTTACGGAATAGTTATTGAAGATTCTTGTGAAGGAAACTTGATATATAATAATACAATTAAAAATATGGATACCTTTCAGCAAGATTATGGTATAAGATTTGATAACGATTGTCATCTAAACAATATCTCACTAAATATATTTGAAGCTATTAATAGTTATACAATCATGTTGGTAACTTCTGATCAGAATTCAGTATCAAATAATCAAATAATAGATTGTTCTTATGGATTTTACATGTTAATAGCTCATCAAAGTGAAATTTTTAGCAATATAATTTCAGGTGGTTCTGGGGCAATTTTTATGAGTGCCTGTGATAATGGCAAAGTATTTGAAAATTTTATAAATAATACAGTAAATTATGCTATTAGAATACTCATAAATTGCGACAACAATGAGTTTTACAATAATATAATCAAAGACAATGCTAACTTTGGTGTTCAACTTGAGGATACATCTGATATTAATAATAAATTTTATAGAAATTCCTTTATTTCAAATAGAATTCATGCTTTTGATAATGGAACATCAACTTTTTGGAATAATACTATGATTGGGAATTATTGGGATAATTATACTGGTATGGATTTAAATAATGACTATATTGGTGATACTCCTTTTAATGTTCCTGGTCCTGCTAATGCAAATGATAGTCTTCCTATAGCGAATCATGGGGCTCCCATAATTACGATAAATACTCCAACTTCAAGTGAATATGGTGATAATGCTCCTGAATTCAACATTAATATCAATAATCCTTACATTTATTCCATGTGGTATAAAATAAATGATAGTGGTAAAAAATATTACTTTACTGAGAACGGAACAATTGACCAAGACGCATGGAATGCACTAAATGATGGTAGTCTAATTATTACCTTTTATGTTCGAGACATTGGATGGAATCTTGGTTCTAATTCTGTAAACTTAATTAAAGGCATCTCCGAAGGGCCTCATAACGGAACCCCTCCCCTCGATTTAACAATTATCATTGTTATTATTATCATTGTTATTATTATGGTAATTACATTTACGATAATTGTAGTTAGAAGATCAACTAAAGGAAAAATAAAAAAATCAAGAAAACTAGATGTAGAGCAGTTATCAGAAGCACAATACTTTAAAGACATCACAAGCATTCTTACAGTTTTAGCTATACATAATGAATCAGGCTTATGTCTATCTAAAATTGCCCTTCATGGTGGTATTGGATTAGACGAAAATTTATTCAC
>JBHLLO010000074.1:0-15463 GCA_048885535.1 Candidatus Hermodarchaeota archaeon | reverse complement strand
ACTAGAAAATTACAAGAAAATTTGCTTAAAAGTCATAGCGCTGGTTTAGGGAATCCTGTTGATCAAGAAATTGCTAAATTAATGTTAATTATTAAGGTCCATACTTTATCTAAAGGATATTCTGGCTGTTCTTTAGAACTAATTAAGCGTATAATTTGGCATATTGAAAATAATTATATCCCATTAGTTCCTGAACAAGGTTCAGTGGGTGCATCGGGAGATCTTGCTCCACTGGCTCACTTATTTTTGCCTTTAATAGGTTTAGGTTATTTATCTAAAGATGGAAGTAAATATCTCCACTCTAAAGAAATTCTTGATGAAAATGGGTTAGAACCAATAGAACTCAATGCTAAAGAAGGTGTAGCTTTAATTAACGGTACTCAGTTCATATCTGCTTTTGCTGTAAAAATAATTGAAAAATTCCTCAATTGTCTTGAACATGCAGATATAATTGGAGCTCTTAGCCTAGAAGCCTATTTGGGTTCCCCCCAACCATTTGATGAAAGATTAATAAATCTTCGACCACATCAAGGAGCACAAATTGTTGCTAGAAACTTGAGAAGATTTCTGAAAGATTCCCAACTTGTTGAGTCACATAAAGATTGTGGAAGAGTACAAGATCCTTATTCTATTCGATGCATACCTCAGGTTCATGGGGCCTCTAGAGATGCATTAGCTCACTTAATTGAAAAATTAACATGTGAGTTAAATTCAGTAACAGATAATCCTTTAATTTTTAGTGAAAATGATACTATTAGTGGAGGAAATTTCCATGGTCAACCACTTGCCTTACCTTTGGATTATGTTGGTCTGGCTGCTTCTGAACTTGGAAATATTTCTGATCGAAGAATATATTTGCTTTTAGAAGGAAAATGGGGGCTCCCTGCCTATTTAATAAAAGAATCTGGTTTAAATTCAGGATTTATGATTGCTCAGTACTGCTCTGCTGCTCTTGTAAGCGAGAATAAATCCTTATGTTATCCTGCAAGTGCAGATAGTATTCCTACTTCAATGGGTCAAGAAGATCATGTAAGTATGGGCTCAATTAGTGCAAGAAAAACATTAAAAATTATAGAAAATCTTGAAAAAATTTTAGCAATTGAACTTTTTTGTGCCGCACAAGCATTTGATTTTAGAAAACCATTGAAATCAAGCAAACATTTAGAATCTTGCCATAATTACATAAGACAAGTGATTCCACATATTGATAATGATGTTATTCTTTCAGATTACATAGAAAAAAGTTTGGAAATTTTGAAAAGTAAAAAATTAGTTGAAATAATTAATCAAAAATAAGAAAAGTAAATCATTTTTTACAATATGTATGTAACATCTACAGTTTCTCTAAAAAAAGCTAAAAAGAAGCAAGAATCGATAAGTTCTGCTATTTCAGATGTTCAATCTCCTACTCTAATAATAATTCATGCAAATCAATTGGTCACTTTAGATTCAAAATATGGAGTCCCAAGAATTGGAGATCATATGAAGAATCTTGCAGTTATCGAGGATGGAGCTGTCGCGCTTAAAAATGGTATCATCGATTTCGTTGGTACAACAGACGAATTGTATTCATTTTACGATATAACCAAAGATACAGTTGTTATCGATGCGAGAAACAAGCTTGTAACTCCTGGATTTGTTGATCCTCATACTCATATCATATTTGATGGCTCAAGGGAAAATGAGTTGGAAATGAAATTAAATGGGATGAGTTATCTTGAAATTTTAAACGCAGGTGGTGGAATTTTAAAAACAGTAAAAGCAACAAGAAAAGCAAGTTTAGAAAAACTAGTAGAGAATGGGAAAAAAATTCTTGACCGTATGATAAAGTTTGGAACCACAACAATTGAAACTAAATCAGGATATGGTCTTGATGTAGAAAATGAAATTAAATCACTAAGAGCAGCTAAAATTTTAAATAATGAACATTCAATTGATATAGTTTCAACTTTTTTAGGTGCACACATGGTTCCACCGGAATATAAGGATAATAAGCGGGGATATCTGGATTTAATAATATCAGAAATGATCCCAAAAATCGTTTCTGAAGATTTAGCTGAATTTTGTGATGTATTTTGTGAAGAAGGGATTTTTACAATTGAAGAGACTAAAAAAATATTAACAGCTGCGAAGCATTTTGGTTTAAAACCCCAAATTCATATTGATGAAATTATTGACACAAATGGGGCATTATTGGCAGCTGAATTAAATGCTACTCAAGTTGGGCATCTTCTAAAATCGAATGATGAGGGATTAAAAGCGATAGCTAAAGCAGGTGTAGTTGCTACTCTATTACCAGGAACTCCATTTTCATTAATGCTCAAAGAATATGCTCCCGCTAGAAAGATTATTGATCTTGGAATTCCAGTTTCTCTAGCAACAGATCTAAACCCGAATTGTTGGACTGAATCAATGCAAATGATAATCGCTTTAGCATGTTATAATATGAAAATGACTCCTTCTGAAGCCTTAACTGCTGCTACTCTTAATGCAGCCTGCGCAATTCAAAGACAAGATGAAATAGGAAGCATTGAATTTAGAAAAAAGGGAGATATTTTAATTTTTGATATACCCAACTTTAACTTTTTACCTTACCAATTTGGTGTAAATTTAATCGACCAAGTTATTAAAAATGGAAAAATTGTATTTAAGAATAATTTTCAGTAATTTGATCAAAAATTAAAGTAATATTCTAACAAATGCTTTTCTTCAAGTTTAGAAGGACTCTTTAATTTTAAATAATATTCTAGAGTATTAAGCACAGCTCCTAGAGGTAATACTCCAACTAATTCAGATCCTACAACATTAACTCCATATCGCGCAGCTTCAATTCTTACAAGCTCTAGTTGCCTATAGAGTGGTGTTTTTCTATAATTTATATTACTAATCCCAACTTGTACATAATCTTTCCCTTCTAAAATTGTGCCCATTGCTTTTATATTAACTAATCCACCAGAACGCAAATGGATAGCTTTTGCTACTTTTTTAGCAATATTTACATCTTTAGTTCCAAGATTGATATTAAAACTAATTAAAGGTAGTCTAGCACCAGTTATTATTGCTCCCGCTGTAGGATGAAGTTCTGAAGGTCCAAAATCAGGTTTACGTTCAGGATCTTTTTTAATAGCTTCTTTCAATCCTTCATATTCTCCAATTCTTATATTATCTATATTCTTTCTTTCCATTTTAAGAGCAGATGCCTCATATAGATAAATTGGAACACCCTCTCTTGCCATAGTTTCTGCAAATTTCACTGATAATTCAATAGCTTCTTCTATTGTAACATTTTGTGCTGGTACAAATGGTACAACATCCACAGCCCCAATTCTGGGATGTTGTCCTTTATGCTTATTCATATCAATTAGTTCGATGGCTTTTTTCGCAGCGTCAATATTTGCTTTTAAAACGGCCTCTGGGCTCCCCACAAAAGTTATAACTGCTCGATTATAATCTGTGTCAAATTGTATATCTACAATTCTAGTATTAGGTGTAATTTTTATCTCATTAACAATTTGATTAATTATATTCGTATCTTTTCCTTCACTATAATTAGGTACAGATTCAACAATTTTCTTTTTATTAGATTCCATATCAATTACCTCTTATAAATAACATAAAATTTGTGTATAAAATCACAAATAAATCAATTTTAATATTTTTTTAGATTTTTAGATTGATAAAAATTTAATACTTTATTCTCTTCATCTATTATCTTGTCCATTCTGATTATTGTGAATGTTCATTAGTTTACTAATAATAATAGAATCATAAAATAACGAAATTTATTCAAAAAAATTAAAAAAATTTAAGATAAAAAGAAAATTTAGATTTACTATTCATGAATGAAGATAATACCAATAAAATTTTAAATTGGTTAAAGAAGAGAAAGCGACTACTTATTGGGATTACGACTATCATTTTAATCATATTTATGGTTTATGTCGTGGATTTTCCTAGTCTTATTCAAAAAATTATCACAGTAGGAATTATAGGATTAATACTTTTCATTTTAACTTATGCTTGTGCCTTTTTATTAAGAGCCTACAAAATGAAATTGATATTCAAAGGTCTTGACCACAAAGTCAAATATACTAATTGTTTATTTTCCACTGGTGCTTCATTTATTATAAACGATTTGACTCCTGGGAAATTAGGAGATGTAGCTAAAATCTTTATTATAAGAGATCATGAGAGCATTGGATTAGGGGAATCAACAGCAGGTATTGCTGTAGAACGAATACTAGATCTAATATTATTATTTTTTATCAGTTGTTTTGCTTTAATTTATTTATATTTAAGTAACATTGGTGATGTTAGCTCAAGAGAATTTTTAGGATTAAATATGCAATATTATTTACTATTCGGAGCAATTATAATAATTGGTATACTATTAGCGATATTTCTTTTGCTATATAAGACAGATCCAATATTAAAAATAATAACAAAAATTTCACCCACGATTGCCAACTATTTGGGAAGATTTGTAATAAATTTTAAGAGAGGTATAAAGAAGTTAAAAGAAAATAAGAGAAAATTGATTTACGTAATTCTCTTAGGATTCCCAGTATGGATTGTTGATGGCTTTGTTATAGTGATAATCTTCTATGCATTAGGTTTTCAATTAGACATAATTGTATTAATCTTAGCTATATTACTTACTTTTTTTAGTAAAATTATTCCTTTTACACCCGGAGGATGGGTTATATCAGAACCCTTTGGGGCTTTATTTACTTACTTTTTTTATCCTTTATTCCCAGGAGGATTCTACGAGATATTATCCTTATTTATAATTGATCACATATTTAGAAGCGCTTTTCTCTTGTTTTTTGGAGGATACTCAGTTTTCCGTTATAATTTTAAATTAAAAGAATTAGAACAAATTAACACTTAACTATAAAGAAATACAATGCCAAAAGCACAGAGTATAAGCGTCATTGTTCCTGCCTATAATGAAGAAAATAATCTTCGTAATAGTATTGAAATTATTAATAATTATTTAGTTAAAATTATTGGCAAGAATTTTGAAATATTAATTATTGAAAATGGTAGCACTGATAATACTGCTAATGTAGCACAGGAATTAGCAGATGAATATGCTAACATTAAGTCTTTTTTTTTGCCTAATCCTTCTTATGGAGAAGCTTATCGATATGGAATACTTCAAGCAAATTCTGACATGGTTACTATCTATCCAGTAGATCTAGCCTTTAGTTTAGATTTTATAGGGCGCGCTTATAAGATTATTGATGCATATCCAATCATTCTTGGTGTACGATTTCATAAAAGAAGTATAATTGAACGTAATCTAATTCGTGTTATTATTTCTAAAATACATACAATACTAGTAAATCTCCTCTTTAGTACAGGTTACAATGATGTAGATTGCCTTAAAGCTTTTAAGACACCCATAGGCAAAATTTTGGTATCAAATACTACAAGTAAAGGACCTTTTATAGAAGTTGAATTAGCATATTTAATAGAAAAGATGGGGATAAAATTTTATGAAATTCCAGTCAATCACATTGAAAAGAATATTGCTAGGCACCCATTTTATATAATTAAATCAATTCTGAAAAATTTTATAGAATTACTAAAGTATAAATTAAGGAATTTATAACTCTAATAACTTACATAAAATTATCAAATAAAAGAGAATAACTCAGATTATCATTTTTAGCTGTGGTAAACTTCAAAATAAAACTTTAATTTATTACATTTATTATCTAAGAAATTAAACAAATAATAATAAACATTTCCTAGGATTTAAATTGCCAATAAAAGATTGTAAAATAGGAGAAAATGTAAAGATTATTGAACCTGTTAATCTTTATGGTTGTACTGTTAAAGATAATTGTTTTATTGGACCATTTGTTGAAATTCAAAAAAATGTTATTATTGATGCTGGGACAAGAGTGCAAAGTCATAGCTTTATTTGTGATGGTGTGATAATTGGAAAACATTGTTTTATTGGTCATGGAACTATGTTTACAAATGATATTTTCGTTGATTCTCCGAATTTTGAGAATTGGATTAAAAAAAATACAATACTTGGAAATGATGTGCGCGTGGGCTCAAATGTCACTTTATTACCCGTGAAGATAGGAGATAATTCTATTATTGGAGCTGGATCAGTTGTAACAAAAGATGTACCAGCAAATTGTATTGTGGCAGGAAATCCCGCAAGAATTATAAGGAGATTAAAAGAGTAGAATTGATATGGAAATTGGAATAGTTGGAATGGGTTATTGGGGAAAAATAATTTTAAGAAATTTAGAGAATCTAGGAAAGAGGAATATTATAGTTTGTGATATATCTTTCCCAGAAAAGAGTAATTATCAAGATTATCCCGCTATAAATGATTATAAACAAATGAATTGTGAATATGTATTTATTACAACACCAACAGAGACCCATTTTGAAATTTGTAAGTCATTTTTAGAAAAAGAAATTAATGTTTTTTGTGAAAAACCGCTCACGACCTCATCTGCCGAAGCAGAGCTCTTATACGATATAGCACTAAAAAGAGAAACAATAATATTTACTGATTGGATTTTTACATTTAATTCGCATATTGAAACCATAAAGAGAGATTATGAAAGTGGTAAATTAGGTAAGATCAGGAGTATTTTTATGAATAGATTAAACCTTGGTCCAGAGAGATTTGATGTAAATGCTCGGTGGGATTTAGCCTCTCATGACATTTCAATTATTCAATATCTTTTTACAGAAGAACCAATAGCTATCAAATGGAATGATTATAAAAGGAACAAAAAGTCTAAGCAAGATGACAGTTGTTTAGGGTTAATACAATTTAATGATTTTTTAGCTTGTATAAATGCTAGTTGGCACTACAGAAAAAAAGTTAGAGAATGTATTTTTGAATTTGATAATTATTTTATAGTTTGGGATGATTATAAGCGGTTCTTAGAATATGAAGATTCTACTAATTTAAGCTTTCCAATATATTCAGGAAACTTGAGTTATCCCTGTAGTGAGTATCATGAACCATTGAAAAATGCAATTAAAGCATTTTTTTCATTCAGTAATGAAGATTTAATCAAACAAGAAAAGTTAACTATAGATACTTTAAAAATATTAGAGGCATGATACTATGGAAATCATGTTTAATAATCTATCGAAACAATGGGATGTTATAAGAGAGCAAATTGCACCAAGATTGGATGAACTTTTTAAAAAGTCTGATTTCATTGGTGGAAATGCTATTGAAGAATTTGAGAAGAACTTTGCTCAATATTGTGGTACAAAATACGCTATTGGTGTTTCAAATGGAACTGATGCTTTAAAGTTATGCTTGGCAGCATTTGATTTGAAATCTCCATGTGGAGTAGTAATTCCCGCTAATACTTTTATAGCAACAGCTTTAGCTATTACGTATCTTAGTGATATAATATATGATTTAATTTTAATCGACTGCGATAACTATTATCAGATTGATACCGATCTTTTAGAGTCATATTTAAAGAAAAATAGAAATAAATGGAAATCTTGTGTGATTATTCCAGTACATCTTTATGGACATCCATCTAACATGAAACAAATTCTGCAAATTGCAGAAGAATTTGATTGTTTAGTATTAGAAGATTCGTCTCAGGCTCACGGAGCAATGGTTTTAAATAAGAAAGTCGGAAACATAGGGGAGATTTCTGCTTTTTCTCTATACCCCGGTAAAAATTTAGGAGCTGCCGGAGATGCTGGAGTTATTACTACAAATAATGAGGAATTGTATAAAAAGATAAAATCCCTAAGAAATCATGGGTCATCAGTTAAGTATCATTATAATTTTAAAGGTTGGAATAATAGGTTAGATACTATTCAAGCTCTCATAGTAAATGAAAAGTTAAAACACTTAGACAAATGGAATGATATGAGAATTGAGATCGCAAAGAAATATGATGAATTGTTAAACAATAATATTAATTTAATCACGCCAAAAAAAGCTCCATATATAGATAAACAAGTTTACCATATTTATGCGATTAGAGTAAAAGAAAGGGATCAACTCCAAACCTACTTAACTAAAAATAAGATTCCTACTATTATACATTATCCTATTCCTATTGAAAAAACATTGCCATTCAAACATCTTGCACACTTTGATAATAAAATAACAAAACAATTTGCAAATGAGTTAATTAGCCTTCCAATGCATCCATTTTTAACAGATAAGGAAATTGAGTATATTACCCAAAAAATTAATTCATTTTTTAAGTAAATATTAATCTCTCTTAGATTTTTAACAATTTTCATTATATTGGGTTTTTCACTAAATCTTAAAATTAATAGATCTTTAGATTAATGAATAATATCGATTTTTATACTATCCTTAGTGAAAAAAATGAGAAATGAAGAAAATCAAGTGAATAAATCTTTTATAGAAAAAATCTTGGATCATAAAGGAATAATTTTAATTTTTGCTGGAATTATAATCAGATTACTTATGCTTTTTTATTACTATTACACTCACGCAATAAATCCATCCAAGGGATGGGGGGATGTTGCGATTAATTTTAACGGTAGTTATTATTATCCTCCTCTTACCATGTATTTCTTAGATCTTTTTAGAATACTTTCATTTGGGATGGTTGAAGTTTTTGCCTTTTGGGCTTTTATTTTTGAAATATTTGCAGCTTTATTGTTTTATTACGTATTAAAAGGGTTTAATTTACATAATCGGGAATATATCTATGGATTGTTCTTAATTAATCCTTTTTTCTTCTTGAATAATATATTTAGCTTAGAAAATTGTGGTTACCATATAACAGACTCATTATTTTTTATTTTTTTATTTTTAGCTTTAATTTTTTATCCAAAAGATGAGAAATGGAGTAGATATCTTTTTTATATTTTCCTAGCATTATCAGTTGTAGCAAAAATGTACACTCTCCCAATAATTGGATTTTTCTTTCTTAAGTTTTTAATAGAAAAAGACTGGGCTGAGATGAAAAAGTTTTTAATTTGCACTGTGCCAATAGTTTTTGTCTTTCTTATTATGCCAATCTTTTTCATAGAAAATTATGTTTATCTCATATTTCGGTTCAACCAGTTAGGAGAGGAAGTATTACCATTATACATTAGATTAATTATTGTGGGAGTTTTAAGTCTAATATATATCTTTTTAAGAATTAAAAAAGCAGGAATTATTGAGATTACATTCTTTTCTGTGTTCATTTTTGCTGTACTTTTATTCTTTAGTAAACCATTTATACGATACTTCCAACCGGTATTGCTTTTTGGAATTTTGACTCCTCATTTATTTTTCTCATTTACACTTAATCTTGGCTTTATTAAAAGGAAAATTATGTTTGACAATAATCTTTTAGTGTTTTATTCGTCTTTTATTTTAGTTGGAGTAGCTTATTTAATAATAATTTATTTATTGTAGAGTTTAATGAACAAAATGAATGTCGGAATCCATTTATTACATTTTGTGCACATTGTTTAAGATTTAATAATTAAATATTAATTTTTTAATGTAATTTCCATGATTTAATGGAAAAACCTAAAAATAAAAGAATATCTAAAGATAGTTATTTTATAAAGATTGCAGAAATTGTTTCCTTAAGATCCACATGTATAAGACGAAAAGTCGGAGCAGTTTTAGTTAAAGATTCCTATATTCTATCTACGGGGTATAATGGTGCTCCTTCTGGTTTTAAACATTGCACGTCGGAAACATGTGTAAGAAAAGACTTAAAAAGTGGAGAAAAACCCGAATTATGCCGTGGTGTGCATGCAGAAATAAATTGCATAATTCAAGCAGCAATTCATGGAACTTCAATAAAAGGAGATACCACATTATATACTACAACGTTTCCTTGTATGAGCTGCTTGAAACTGATTATAAATGCGAGTATAAAAAAGCTTATCTATAAAGAAGGTTATAACATGGAAAATAGAATTAAAGAGGACCTATTAAAGGAATCTTCTTTATTGATAAAACAAGTTTGAACAATTTTCTACGTGTGTGTCAATTTTAGTTTTTTTTGCGAAAAACCTATTAATATACGTTAATGATCACATAATAATTAAAACCTGCAAAAAATCCTAAGATGGACAATCTAGTAAAAAGAAATGAATTAACTGTAATGAAATTTGGAGGTTCTTGCATAAAAAATAAAGAATCTTTTAATCAAATAATCAAAATTCTAAACTCTTATAAAAATGAAGATATATTAATAGTTACTAGCTCTGCAATAAATGGAATTACAAATAAGCTAATTGAATTTTATGAAAAATCATGTTTGGAAGACGAAGAATGTAATAGACTTATTATAGAAATCTATGATTTACATTATAATTTATTAAATCAAATTATTCCTCAAGATAGAATTGAATATAAGGATACTTTAAAGTTTATTCGAAATAACATTGAAGAACTTTCGCAATTAGGTAAGGTTATACGGTTAATAAGACCTAGTTTAGATATCCAAGATTTGATTTATTCTTACGGAGAGAGGCTAAGTACATTCATTCTAACAGCGTATTTAAAGTATAACAAATTTAATGCTTTCTATATCTCATCAGATGATATAATTCTAACTGATGATAATTTTGGGCACGCTTTACCTTTACTGGATGAAACCGAAAAGCTCATTCAACAGAAATTAGTCCCCCTTCTAGAGCAAGGAAAATTTGATATTATTTGTGTAACAGGATATTATGGATCTACATATGATAAAAAGATTACAACTCTAGGCAGAGGAGGTACTGATCTCACAGCTGCAGTGCTAGCATACTCATTGAGAAATAACTACAATTGTAAGGTTATTTACTGGAAAGATGTTAAAGGTCTTTTAAATGCTGATCCAAAGATATCAAAAAAGACTTCCCTATTAAAAAACCTATCTTACGTTGAGGCTAAAGAATTAGCTTTTTTTGGCTCAGAAATCTTACATCCTATATCTTTAGATGTAAATGAAAAAGGTAATATTCCTTCTGAAATAAGATGCTTCGAGGAACCCAATTCGGAAGAGTATACAACTCTATCTAAAGAAATTATTAAACAAAACAACGTTGTAAAAGCTATAACTTCAATTGAGAAACTAACAATGGTCACGTTAGAAAGTGATACAATGGTCCCACTACCAGGAACTGCTTCAAAATTATTTTCTCTTTTAGGCGATAATAAAATAAATATAGTTTTTATTTCTCAAAGTTCATCTGAAAATAATATAACTTTTGGAATTAATTATAAAGATTCTGATAAAGTTAACAGGCTACTAAAGAACTCTGAATTTTTTGGTAAAAAATGGTTCAAAGTTAAAATAAATAATAATATTTCTTTAGTTGCTGTAATAGGGGCTGGGTTATTAGATACTCCTGGCATTGCAGGTAAAGTTTTTACAACTTTAGGTGATAATCAAATTAACATAAGAGCCATCGCTCAAGGTTCATCAGATTTGAATTTTACAGCAATTATTGATAGAAATAATTGTATTAGAGCAATAAATGCATTGTATAATGCTTTCATAAATCAGTCTTAACCACTTCAGATAAAATCAGTGAATGATACATCTGCTACAGATTTCCTGATGCTTTTTCTTTCTTGATTTGATAATTTATTCAATAAAGCTTTATTGCATATTTTTTTCCCTATATTTACTTTTGGATTATTTGCCCAGTTAACATCTAATAGAAGACAAAGAAAATATACACTACTTTGAATGAATGCGATCAATTTTCCAATGTTATAGGCGTTTGGAGTTTCTAATGAGATTTTAGCTCCTGGTACGGTCTGTTCGAGTAACGCCTGAAATGTTGCGTCTGCTTGGTAGTTTATTATTGTTTGTGCTGTTTGATTATCAATATATTGAAGAGTGGAATTTAAAGAAATATCCACTAATTCATTTTTTACTGTCCAAATTATAGGTAAAACGATCCCTTTCATTCCGCCAAGAAGATATTCTAATACAGAGTGTTGACATAAAGGTGCTGATTGATAAGTTCCCATTAAGCCTTTTCCATCCTTTCCGGTGCTTTCTGAAATTTCTTGGACAAAAAGACCCACTGAACCCTCAAGATTGATAGAATACGGCATAGAGAATAATACTCGATATCCTTTATTGTATAAAGCATATATTAGGGCAGAGAATTTATGAACAAAGTTAGTATCACGATTTAAAATATTGTTATAAGTTGTTTCTAAGCCTTTTATGAAAAGATTTACGTCTATGTCTGCTAAATAAGCTGGAACTATGGCAACATTAGATATAGAGGCTGCAAACCTTCCTGTTAAATCTGGAACTTCAAGAATCGGGCATTTTAATTTTGTTAAAATTTGATTCATAGTTCCTGTTGAAGAAAGACCTAAGAACTGATAACCTCTTTTTGCAAAAGTACCAATAGTGGAATTTATGTCAAGAGTTTCTCCAGCTCGCGATATTGGAATAACTATTGTATCTTCAGGCTTTGTATTTTCTAAACATGATTTCAATTCTACTGCTCGAGAACTTGTAATTGGGAAAATTTTTTTCTTTGAGAGGTGCTTTAATGCTAAAAAAGTCTGAATTGAACCCCCTGTACCTAATACAACTATATTATGAATTGGTTCAGATATAAGTGGATCTACTACCTTTTTAATCTTATCTAATTCAATATAAGATTTTGTGTCGAAAAAAAAGGGGTTATCCCACTTTTCCTTTCTTTCATTGATTAATCTTATTGATTCTTCTAAATGGCTATCCTTAAGTTTTGGATAATACTCTATTTCAATTTCTTCATTCATTTTTCAATCACATACTAAAATTTCTTGTGGTTATTCATTTTTTTAATAACTTAATAATTAAAAATTGAAAAATTAGAACTCTATTTTATTTAAAATATTTTTCCTCGTATTTATACCATAAATAATTTCAATATTTAAATTACACTAATTTTTAAAATCTATGTGATTGTTTATGGCAAAAGCTAGTGAAATTAAAAGCACGGATAGTAAAGAGAATGGAGAAGCTTATTATTGTACTGAATGTAAAAGGAATCATACTAAAGGAAAAATTCACAAAGAGCATCTTAAGTTTGCTCGATTAAATGAGGATGAAGAAGACTTAATTGAAGATGAAGAATTAGAAATAGAAGAAATTGAAGATGAAGAATTAGAAATAGATGAAGATAATTACGAAGATGATGCAGAATTTGAAGAAGAAGTTGAAGATATAGAAAATAAACAAGAGGACGATTCTGATTTTAACGACGATATACTTAATAAGGATGCTCAAACCTGCGTTGATGCTGTCAAAAAACTCCCTGGGGTGGGAGAGGCGACATTAAAAAAGCTTATTAATGCGGGTTTCAATAGTCTTGAGTCAATAGCATATACACCTCCTAGTATTATTCAAGAGGAATCTGGTTTAGGTGAAAAAACAACAACAAAATTGATTAAATCATCTATGGAACAACTTGGAATAGGTTTTAAGTCTGCTGAGGATGTTTGGGAGCGTAGAAAAAACATAGCAAAGATATCAACAGGAAGCCAAGAGCTCGATGACCTATTAGGTGGTGGAATAGAAACAGCTTGTGTATCAGAATTTTTTGGGGAATTTAGAACAGGTAAAACTCAAATTATGCATCAGCTATGTGTGAATGTCCAATTACCACGAGAAAAGGGAGGTCTTGAAGGTAAAGCATTATATATTGATACAGAGGGTACGTTTAGACCAGAGAGAATAATTCAAATGGCTGAAGCTCTTGATCTTGATCATAATACAGTATTAAAGAATATCATTTTTGGAAGAGCTTATAATTCAGATCATCAAATTCTTTTGATTAAAGAGGCAGCAAACCTAATCAAGGAAAAAAACATAAAATTAATAATAGTAGACTCATTAATAGGTCACTTTAGAAGCGAGTATATTGGGAGAGGTACCTTAGCTAATCGCCAACAAATCCTAAATTCTCATTTACATGATCTATTGAGATTAGCTGATATTCACCCAGAGTTAGGAATAGCAGTTACAAATCAAGTGCAATCAAAACCAGATGTGTTTTATGGAAATCCTATACAAGCAGCAGGTGGTAATGTAGTAGCTCACGGATCAACCATTAGAGTTTATTTGAGGAAAGGAAAAGGAGAACAAAGAATAGCTAAGATAGTCGATGCTCCTCATCTTCCAGAAGGAGAAGCTGTGTTTAGTATTACTGAAAACGGGATTACAGATTAAAAAAAGAATAATATCCAATTTTTTTGATCTAATAATTTAAAAAAAGTAAGAAAATTAGTAATAATAAAAATATTATTTTAACTTTTCATATTCATTTGCTTTATTGGTCAATCTTTTAACTTCTTTTGTCATGTTTGTAACTCCTAATTTGAAGATCTCTGACGCTATTTTTGATGCATATTTGTATTTTTGGGCTGCTTCTAAATAGTTTTTCTTTTTAATGGATAATTTAGCTTCGCTTTCTAATTCCTTTTTCTTTGATGTTAATTCTATAATTCTAGTTTTTCGAATAAGTTCTTCTAGTTTTATGAATTCTTTGGATAATTCCCAGTTTGAAGCGATCATTGCGGCATCTCTATATAGTTCTATAGTCATTTGATAATTCTTTTTGCTTTTTGCTTTATTAGCTCGATCGAATAATTCCTTTACTCCATTTTTTGCCGATTTTTTATCTGCAATTTCAAGAGTACCAACCTTCGATTTAATAGGGGCAGAAACGATTTTGTGTTTTTCAGTTATGCTGGAAAGATAAGCTTCTCTTTCAGCAGGACCCATCTGTGCTAAATTGGTTACTAAATTTTGTCTTTCTTCTGGGGAGAGAGTAGTCAATTGTGAGACTTTTTGATTAATTAGGTTAATCTCTTGCTGTGAAACAGGTTGTGCTTCAAGGCTAGAGATTTCAATTGGTATAAGCATTTTTTTATCCCTTAATTCTTTAACTCCCATAAATATTTCGGCAGTATCTTTATTGGTTTTCTCAGAAGCCTCCTTTAACAATGTAGCTATAAAAAAGAATTGCCGCTCAGCTTCTTCGCAACAAGAATGTGCTAATTTTAATACATCTCTTGAATTAGGATTTTTGAGTTCCTTTACACTCGAAAAATCATAAGATATTTGATGTGGTAAAATTATTGAAGTGTTCAAATAATCATCTACAATTTGATCAGCGTTCCTAAAGTGTACTAATTGGCCTCTCCAACTTGGAAGAATATCTTTGTATAATTTTTCAAATGCGTCAATATATAGCTTTAAATTTCTTCTTAGAATTAATGATGCTTTTTTAGATAATACAAGTGCTACTCTTATATATTGACCATCAGCTAAAAGTAACATTTTGTCTCCATATGAAATTTCATTTAAAGCTTCTTGTGCAACCATTTCTTTCCCAAATGAGGATACAGCAGTTAGAAATCCTCCTATTAGCTCAGGATCAATCTGTTCAGATCCATAAGATTTGAAGAAAATACAAGTACCTGTTTCTTTATATAAAACTACAATGTGTTCCA
>JBHLLO010000073.1:0-15466 GCA_048885535.1 Candidatus Hermodarchaeota archaeon | reverse complement strand
GGATATTAAGGTTGCGGGACTTGCGCTATATACATCTGCAACTATATCTGCAGTTTCAGAACTAGCGATTCTTAATCCTGTTTTTGACACTAAAGCTGTGCCTTCAAGGTCAGTAGAACTCTCCAATTGTTCTAAATTACGCATTAATTCATCTAAAATGTCTTGATCAATATCAATTTCAGATGTGGGAAATTGTTCCATTATTATTACCTCAATTAATAATATAAATTAATTTTATACATTTAAATCTTTTTTAGATTTTAGTTTGAAACTTCTAAGTTCCTTCAAAACGACATTATCACCTTCTTTCACTTGAGGATGACCATTTTCAATTGCCACAATTACAGATCCCTTGGTTCCGAATGGACTAATTACCCTAGTAAAAGGGTGTTCCAATTTTCGACCTACAATCTTTTTAGCACCAATTAAACTTTTGGCTAAACCATCACAAATTATTCCTTGAGGATGTGACGGGTTTTTAATCTTTCCAATCTTAGTTTTATATCTATACACCAATGGTGCTTCTTTGTGAACATTAATCAATTCAGCTGAACCTAATATTCTTAAAGTTGTTGGAGGTAAATCTAATCGAGTCAGCAGTATTAACGTTTTTTGCTTCCTAACTAAAATTTTGTTATTCAACCATAAAAAAGCCTTGAAATGAGTTAGTTTATTGTTTATACTCATTTGAATCTGTTTCCCTTCAACTTCATAATAAGGGTATATATATCCTGTTGTAGTAAACATTCCAATAGTTACATGAAGTTGTGTTCCAAAATTAGTCTCTGCTTTAAAAATTCTATTTCTTTTCACATCAATTTCAATTAAATCACAATAATCAAAAGCAGTTTTATTATCAGTTGCATAACAACCTCGATAAATCTTCCTAGCATCTATACCTTTAATGTTAATACCAACTCTATCACCAGATTTCGCTGTATTAACTGTTTGACGAAATATTTGAATTGATTTTACCTTGCCAGAAATTTCAATGGGTAAAATATGTAATGTTTGATTCAATTTTAAGGTCCCTTGCAAAATCGTACCAGTTATTATTGTTCCTCTTCCCTTTATTGAAAAATGATGGTCTATAGGGATTATTATACTTCCTCCTGTGATCCTTTTAATATTCAATTTCCTAATTTTATCTATGATCCCTTTTTTTAACTCTTCAAATCCGGTCCTTTCTTTAGCAGATACAGTAAATATAGGTATCTGAGCTCCAAAAGTAGTAGATTTGAAAAACTCTCTAGTTTTTTGGATTTCTTGATTTACTTCACCCTTAAATACATCTGTTTTGTTTAATATAACTATAATATCTCTAATGTTCAATGATTCAATCATTATTAGATGTTCACCAGTTTGAACTTGTGGACCTTTATTTATATCTATCACAATTAGTGCACAATCGATTATTTCTACTGAAGAGGCACTAATTTTAATCAGATCAGCATGACCAGGACCATCAACTAAAGTTATTATATAATTATCTAGTACAAAACTCGTAAAACCTAGATCAATGGTAATACCTCTTTCCTTACTTTGCGGATGAGCATCAATACCAGCAGTGGAAATAATTTCACTTAGTACCGCAGCTACAGCAGTTTTCCCACTATCAATATGTCCAAATAATCCAATATGAATTGGAACTAAATTGCTAATATTAACCATTCAAATCAAAAGAAAAGTATATTATTTTTAGAAGTTTTTTCATTTTAAAGAAGAAATTAATTCACAGATTCTTAATGGATCTTCTAAATATTGGACTACAATAAAATTTAATTAAATGTATTTTAATTTTATTATAATATCAAAATTATACTATAATATGTGAAAAATGCCAAAATATTGCGTATATTGTGGGAATCCCTTGAAACCTAACGATAAATATTGCATAATATGCGGGAAACCTGTTTTGAGTGATGTTCAAAAACCTAAGCCAAAGGAGGCTCAGAAACCTAAAGATATTATTAAAGAAAAAGTAAGAGAAATCAAAGGAGAACCGACTGAGGTAGAAATTGAAGAGGAACCTCTCGAGGAAATTGAAATAAAGAAAGAAAAGAAGATAAAACATAAAGACCTAAAATTAGAAAAACCTTTGCCATTTGAAGTTAAAGAACAAATGATCCTTTATATTGAATATAATGATATACAATTGAACAAAAAATTGTTAATAGAAAAATTAAAAGAGATTCAAAAGTCTCTAAATGACCCGCGGTATGATGTAGAGGAGGAGTTTAAGAAATCAATTAATATAAAAACTGACGCGATAAAAACTTTAATTAACGAACTTAAGCAAAAAGAAAATGAAGTCCAACAAAAGATGGCACAACCATTTATTGTTCAAAGGATTAAAGATGATATTAATAAAAGAGTTTTCCAACTGAAAAATTTAACTCAAGAATTCAAATTGCGTAAGATTGATAAAGATACTTTTGAACAATTAAGAGAGAAATATAAAGAAGAGAGAGCAGAATTTGAGAAAGAGAGAGAAGATTTAATATCGGGGATGAAATTATGGATAAAAGAGTTAAAAATGGAAAAATCTGAGTTAAAGGCTGAGAGAAACCTCAATAAAGGTCGATATTCTGCAAAAGAAATCAATGAACAGGATTATAAAGAAAAAGAAAAGCAGTTTGATTTGAAACTTAAAAAAATTGACGTGAAAATTGATACTCTAGAAAAACTTATTGAATAATTAACTTTATTTAACTTCCAGTATATTAATTATCGATATTATGAGGAAGATATTAATCGGTTTTATAATATTTCTTATTGCTTTAGCATTTCTTACGATTGGTATTATTGAAGTTCAATATTCATTAATTAGCAGCTTATATGAAGAAATGATCTTAATACCATGATCTTCATAATTAATCATATCTCTTAATTTTGCCAATAGAAAAAGAATCTTCAAGAAATCCCTTTTTTTGATACAGCTTCTCTTGAGATCTTCGCAATTTATTTACATCTTTATAATGATTTTTACATAGGAAGATTTTCTTTTGTTTATTCTCTAAGTACTTAAGATCTGCTTTTTCCAAATATGACTTCCATTTATTTTCTGAAAGAGATCTTATGGCTACGTCATTACAACCTTTAATTGAACAATTTTTTCCTTTATTCATTTCACTAGTTAAATCTCTTTTATCTTTGAGTTCTTTTGGGAGTTTCAATTTTAAGCATCTCCAAAAAAATTTTATTAGGATTGAATATTATGTTTTTTAATTAATTAACATCTTAAAATCTTTTTAAAACATATGGATAGTTTAAATCTAATTTTCAATGAAACTCTCATAAAAGAGAAAACCTATGATTGCAATTCCTCATCAAGAGTCTCTCTTAAGGATACTTTTTTTACAAGCTCCGCAGTGTTGTTTACAATAATTCCATATGACAATAAGCCTTTTGAATTAATTCTTATTCATCGTTCTCAAAGGGGCTCTAGACATCGAGGAGAAATATCTTTTCCTGGAGGAAAATTTGAACCAAATTTAGATAAAACTTTAAGAGATACTGCTTTAAGAGAAACAGAAGAAGAAATAGGAGTTCCAAAGAATAAAGTAAAAATTATTGGGTGTCTTGATGATTTTCCGACAATGACCAAATACATAATTACACCTTTTATCGCAACAATTGACAAAAATCAAATATTAGTAAAGGATGATAGAGAAGTTCAAAGTATCTTGAAAGTTCCAATAGATTTTTTCATAAAAAAACAAAATTTTAAAGAACAGGCAATTACCATTGAAAATAAGAAGTTTCCTATTTTTTATTTTAATTATTTTGATATTATAAACAAAAAAAACTACACAATCTGGGGAGCCACAGCCTATATGATATCTACATTTATTGAGAAAATATTCAATTATCACATGTCAGAATTAGGAATAAATAGATTTAAACTTGAAAAAATTAAACAATTAAAGGAGTATATTAAATACCGGAAACAAATCGTTGGAAATTTCGAATAAATTGACATTGGTAATTAAGGAATGAATTCAATTAATTTCATGTTTAATGAGACTTTAATTAGAAATAAACTTAAAGATTTTTATTCTCCAAAACGGCTCAAAATGCAACAGGTACCTTTTATCAATTCAGCTGTATTGTTTTTAATTCAAAACATTGAAGATCTCCCTTATAATCTAGTTATGATTCGTCGTACAAAGAGAGTAAATGATAAACATTCAGGTGAAATGTCCTTTCCTGGAGGAAAATTTGATATTCATTCAGATGGCGATTTATTAGATACAGCTTTAAGAGAAGCAAAAGAAGAGTTGGGAATATCTCCGAAAGATGTAAACCTTTTAGGATGTATCGATGATCATCTTACTCCAAAAGGATTTATTATTACTCCATTTGTTGGATTCATAGATGAGGGAGTTAAATTGAATAAACAAGATCGAGAAGTAAAAGAAATTTTAAAAATTCCAGTTACTTTTTTCGCAAATAAAGAAAACTATAAAGAGAAAACGTATTTACTGAAAGGAGATCAGATTGGTGTCGGGAAATTTAAATACAAAGCCCCCGATGGCAAATTATATGTAATTTTTGGGGCTACATCTCACATTATCGTGAATTTCGTAGATACTGTATATAATTTAGGATTAATGACTCCTGGAAGTAGAAGAATAAAATGTGATGATATTAAGGATAAGATAATTAAATAATAATAGGATTTTAATAGGTTATCCTAGGATCTAATATGCCATATATTATATCGGTTATTAAATTAATAATTACATAAGAAATAGTAATAAAAAACACAATACCATTTATCACCCAATAATCGCTAACAGTAATGGCAGCAGTTAACAAATCTCCCACACCAATAAAGTTAAATGTAACTTCAGTAAGAACAACCCCAGAAAACAGCCCACCGAAATTTAATCCTATTATTGATATTGTAGGTATCAAGGCATTTTTCCTTGCATGAGTGTACAAAATATTTTTTTCTTCACAACCCTTTACCCTTGCGGTTCTAATGTAATCTTTTTGGAGAACTTCCAACATGCTTGAACGAGTTTGTCTAGTAATGTTTCCTAACATATGGAAAGCTAAAACCGATACTGGTAAAATTAAATGATATAAATAATCTGACATTATATAAAATTCACCAGAAATAAATGCATCAATTAGTCTAAAACCAGTAACATAATTGGGATCAGAATAAGTATAATTCTTATAACCAGTTAAGGGAAGTATTTTCAAAACATAACCAAAAAAATATTGGAATAATAAACCAAGAAAAAAAGTTGGGATTGAAACTCCTATTAAAGAGAAACCTCTTGCGAAAGTATCTTGAAATTTATTTCTATGTTTTGCGGATATGACTCCCGTCTTTATCCCTAGTGGCATCGCTATTAGCATCGAAAAAACTGCTAAATCAACAGTTCGAGGAATTCTTTGAGCTATTAAATCCCAAACAGGCATACCTTGTACAATTACAACAGAATGACCCCAATTACCTGTAAATAAATCCTTCAAATATATAGCATATTGTTCTAATATCGGTTTATCAAGCCCAAGTAATCTAAGAGCACGTTCATAATCCTCTGGAGATATGCCTCTTTCAATATTTGATACATATCCTAAAACTGGATCACCAGGCATAAGTCTAGATAGTAGAAACGTTAATGTTAATGTCCCAAACAAAATTGGAATCATCATTATTAACCGACGGGCTATGTATCCAACTAAGCTCATTGAATCTTGCTTCTAATATAATTTTTTATATTAATTACAAAGAGGTAAACTTAAAAATTTAATCATTGGATTATCATTATATGTAATTAGAACTAATTTCCTAAGAATAGATTTTCTGGTATAAATAAAGAATAAAATATAATAATAAAATTCAATTTAAATCAACTAATAATTATATTAATTTTCTATGGCCCTTGACGGTTAGAGTGGTCTTTGACACTGGGCTTCAAACCCAGTTATCCTGCGGAGGGATAGGGGTTCGATTCCCCTCGAGGGCCGCCAAATCTTTAAAATAAGTGTGATAAAGTTGATTAACTTTAATGATATTATTGATTATTTTAAAACTACGCTTATTCCTCAAAATATGTTAAATAGAGGACAGTTAGTATTAAATAGATTTCTTAAACCGATAAAAGTTTTATTAGAACAAAAAAGTGTCCCTAATAAACCCTGGACAGATGAGCAAATTGAATTTTTTTTACACACACTTTCGAATATGGATACGGATAAAGATATTGGAGCAGCACGAGTAGGTGAACGAGAGGCTAGAATTTCCTCTGAACTACATAATAAAACATCACAAGGTTTTTGTCATGGAGTAGGTAGAAGCGGTTTCTTAACAGCTCCTCAACCCAAGGCAGCAGGAGGGTCTATCATGTATGAGTTAACAAATTATTTGGCACGGGACTTCCTAAAGAAATTTGGTTTACCAAATATCGAAAGTGCTATTGTCGTTCCTTTATGCACAGGAATGTCATTAGCTTTATGTCTTGGGGCTTTAAGACCTGATTGGAATAAAGAAAAGTTAAAAAATAGAAGAACAGTTTTGTTACCCCAAATTGATCATAATTCAATTTTGAAAGGTCTTGATTTAGTAGGTGTAAAAAGAAAAACGGTTGAAGGAAAAATAATAGGAGATGCAGTGAGGATTCCAATTGAAGACATCGAAGCAAGTTTAGATCAAGACTGTTTCGCGATTATTTCTATTACAAGTTTCTTCCCTCCTCGTGAAAATGATGATATTAAAGAAATTAGTAGGTTTGCTAAGGAAAATGGACTAGTTCATATTGTAATTAATGCATACGGTGTTCAGAGCCCTGAGTGGATGAAGCTAATTCGCTCAGGAATCGATGCAGGAAGAATTGATGCAATTATCCAATCTACAGACAAAAATTTTCTTACTCCTGTTGGTGGTGCGATCATAGCATCCCCAAATAAAGACACGATTACAAAAATAAGTCAAACTTATGCAGGACGTGCTTCCGCAACACCAATAGTTAACTTTTTGATATCTATACTCTCTTTAGGATTAGAAGGATATCAAAATTTGATACAAAATCAAAACGAAAACAGAAGATTATTACAACAAAAGATGAAGAATATAGCCGAGAAATTAAACGAGCGTGTATTGGATGTATTTAATCCTGTTGCGGTAGCAATGTCTTTAGAGAGCCTGAAAGGAGACCAAATTTCTAAATTGGGAGGGGCTTTATATAATTTAAGAGTAACTGGTCCTAGAGTTTACAATCCCAAAGAAAATATCTTTGGAACGTGCTGTTCAAACTATGTAACTCCTTATATTGTAATGAATGCTGCAATAGGTGCTACATCACAAGACATAATCCTTGCTATTAATAGGCTAGAAAAAGCTTATTATCAAATTATTCAAAAGTAAAATCAGTCAAATTATTTAATTCCTCTATCTATTTAATAAAAATAAATAAAAATGAATAGGACTATATAATATTAAATACTATTAGGTTATCTAATTATGGAGAATCGCCTTTTAACTCAGTTTAATAATGTAATTTCTTCTCAATGGCTCTTTAAAGATATTCAAATACCATATGAACCGCTGAGTCCAAAAGAATTGTTTGAATTAGCATATCATTGTTGTAATTCAATAACAATGAGAAATATTTTTATTAAATTGTCTCCCAGTGAGGATAAAGAAGGATTTCAAGCAATTTTTTATTCAAATAGCAAAAAATTCACAAACATCGAAGCACTAGAAAATTCCATAAAATTAACAAAATATTTTCCTAAAGGTTCTACTGGAGATAAACTTATTACTGAAATTCAACCTCTCTTAAACAAAAGAAAGGTACAATTTATAAAAAAGGATAAGGATACTCAGACTCAAATTCTCAAAATGATATTAGTAGAACGTAAATTAGATGAATGTGCAAATTTGGTAATGTTAAAAGGTATTAATCGAAGGATTTATTTTTCTATTGGTGATGCTAGAGAAAGTGCTGCCGTTATACCATTATTTATGGAAGCAGATGGTGCAAGTTTAGTGCAACTAGCCTTGAATAAATGGATGACAATAGTTCAAAACTTGGACCAAGAAAAGTTTTTCCCCGACAATCATGTGGCAGGATTGCTAAAAAATCTTATGCAAATAAAAAAGTGGATCTTAAATTTGATTTCCACAATTTTAGATAAATAATAATAGTACATAACGAAAAAAAGGAACAGTGTGGTCCAGGGGGGATTTGAACCCCCGATCTCGGGTTTTTATGCAAAACAGACAATTAACCATACAATGTACGTCTATTGGGCCTTATAAGACCCGCGCTTTAACCAATCTGAGCTACTGGACCATTTAATAGAAATTTTATAAACCTATGATTTTTCTAAATCCTTATCTCAGTGCTGATGGACCTAAAGATAATCTTATAAAAACATAAAAACATAAAAATTTTTTTATTGTTTCACTCTGTTATATTTATAATTAAAGCTTTAAAAAGAATAAATCTTAAATTTAAAAATAAAAATCAAATAGTGAGAATATTATGGCTGAAATGCTTACAGATTTATTAAATTCTATTTACAAAAGAATTGCTCAACTGGGTCAAGCTATTCAAGCACTTAACACATCTTTGGATGGTTTAAATAAAAATATCGAAGAGAAAATTACTAATTTAAACGATAAATTAAAATCATTTTCGGAGGAGATTGAAATTACACAAACTAAACACATCGATATTCTGAGGGAGATTGGAGAAACCACAAAACAAGAGTTAAAAAACATACAGGAGGGATTAGGATTAGACGCTTTAAACACTTTAATAAAAAAGCTTGATGAGTTTCAGAAATTATCAGCGGAAGTATTAAATCAAGATACTGTAAATCTATTACTATCTGAGGCTATAAGTTCCGTAAAGAACCTAAAGCAATATTCTGCAACAAAATTATAAATAATTAATTTGATATAGTTGAGGTGAAAATATGGCAGAAAATTTATTGAATGAGATGATTAATAAAATTAATCAAATAACCTCATCATTGGATGGGACTATTGCTCAAATTAATCAAATGAGTACAGCAATTCAAGCTATGTCTCAAAAGTTTTCTGAAGAGACTATTTCTGTTAATGAAAATATTCGTCTTATTGTCGAAGTGCTTAAGCAATTTAGAATGAAATCTAGTGAAAGCATTCAAGAAATTGCCGAAGACTTTAATGCAAAAATTAAAGAATTATATGAAAAAAAGTCATTAGAAAATATAACAGAAGAAGAAAAAAAAGCTATCGAGCTAATTAGACAGGCTGCTAAAGCGGTTTCTAATAACCTTTACTATGCACAGCTTTTAAATATTATTCAATCGATTAGAGAAGAAACAAACAGAATAATGAGTTGTAAGGAATAGTAAACTCTTTATATTTAAGTAATTAAAAATTATTATATTTTAGCAATAAATTAATGGAGATCATATAAGTATGCCAATTGGGAGTTTTGTAATTTTATTACCACTAGAAGCGGATTACCGAATTTTGGGTTATTACTTTAAAGAAGGTAAATCAAATTTCGAAGTATCTAATGATCTATTCCTGAGATTGAATTTAGATCATGGAAAAAATGAATTTAATCTATTGAAACTTAAAGATTTTCAAATTTTTTCATATTATTATAAATTTAAAGGAAAAATATCTCGAAAGGCTTCAGCTACAATAATAGGGCTGCTATTGAATGAAGATGATAAGCCGGAAAAATTTCGTTCTTCTCTTAAACTGGGTGCAGAAGCAATCGAGATCATAGGTTTAAATTTATTAAATTTATCTAAAGAAGAGTTTAAACCAATATTGAAAGACATTTATTATGAACATTTAGAACCATTAATTGATATTTTAAAACCAGAAGCTTTGAAATCAAGCATTATCTCCATCACGAAATTCATGTTAAGTGGAGGGACAAAAGAAAGGAAAATTGCTCAAGACCTCGTAAAAAAAGTAGAAGATGGTGAGCATAAAAAGGTCTCTGAATATTATAATATCGCTGAGGAAGCTCTTAAATCAATAGATTATGAGAAGGCGGCAAAATTTTATAAAAGAGCAGCTGATATTGCGGAATCCTTATATATAATTGATATAGCTGAATCTTTAAATGAAAAAGCAAGCTTTTCAGAACAAGTTCCAGAATTATCTAAGCAAAGGGATAAATTAGTACAAGATGCAAGAACCTCCCTTAGAAACGATGACTTTCATTCTGCTTATGTTTCTTTCAGAAAAGCAAGTGAATTATCGAAGAAGCTTGTAGAATTTGAAAAGGAAGAGGAATATCGATTAAAAGCTAAAGCTTTAGAAGAATTCTATAAGGTAGATGAGAAATATAAACATAAATGAAATTTTCTCCTTATATTTATGAGATTTGTTAAGACTTGTAAAAAATCATAAAATGGACAAATGAATAAAAGAATTATAGGCTTAATTACAGATTTTGGAGCGAGAGGTCAACACTATGTTGCAACTATGAAAGCTGTGATACTAAAGATTAATCCTAACGTTGAGATCATAGATATTAACCATTCTGTTTCTCCATTTAATATTTACGAAGCTTCATTTCTAATTAAGACGACTCATAAATACTTTCCCAAAGGCTCAATTTTTATAATAGTTGTAGATCCTGGAGTTGGGACTTTAAGAGAAATTTTAGCTATCAAGTTAATGTCTAACCACTTTTTTATTGGACCTAATAATGGTATATTTACAAATACATTTAACTTAAATGATATAGTTGAGTGTGTTAAAATTCAAAATGATGAGTATTTTCTTAAGCCAATCTCTAATACATTTCATGGAAGGGATGTAATGGCTCCCGTTGGAGCTTACATCTCCAAGAGTGTCGATTTAAAGAATTTTGGTCCACCGTTTGATCCTAAAAACTTTGTTGAATATCCTTATGTTTACCAAGTTTTCCAATCAGATAAAATAATAAAAGGTACTATTCTCTATATTGACCAATTTGGAAATGGTATTACAAATATTCCATTAAAAGAGAATAAGATTGGGAAGAGCTTATTAACTCTAAAAGAAGGAGGCATAATTTCTTTAATATTTAAGAATAAAAAGTATGCAGGAAATTTTACATCTCATTATGATAAGGTTCCGAAAAATTCGATTCTATTTTTAGAAGGATCCTATGGATTATTAGAAATTTCTCTTAATCAAGGGAATGCAGCAGAGGAAATCGGGTTTAATATTGGTGATTCAATTACAATCAAATTTTAATTAGGTTTATATTCATGGAAAAGGAAATTTTAGCTTGCATTGATGAAAAAGATATAAAATATCTCCATTCTGGTCAAATATCTAAATTTATATTTCCTATGGAAAGACAGGAAGCGCATAACAAAAAAATTAGTCATTTAATTACTAGGATCTTCATAGTTGCAATCTCACCAGGTAAAAATATCAACTTTCTTGTTCAAAAAAGAAGCAAGAAGAAGAAAGAATTCCCTGAATATTTTACAGATTCAGCTTCAGGACATGTGATTTATAAAAAAAATCTTAACTTAAATGATATTAAAAATAATGCTAAGAGAGAATTGGAAGAAGAATTTGGAATCCCTCAAAAATCAATTAACCAAATGAAATTCTACGACTTAAAAGCGGAATCAAATATTAAAACTTTAGAAATTGCTTATACATTTTTAGGTTTAATTGAATCCGACACCGAATTAAAACCTAATCCAGAGGAATTAGATCCTAAAGCTAGTCGGTTTTATACTAAACCTGAGTTAATGAATTTATTAAAGAATGAGCGATATATAGATTACTCAAAAAAAATTTGGAAAGAGCTTTCTGAATTAGACATTGCTAACTATTTCGAAATAGATAATAAAGATAAAAAAAAGGAATCGATTAAAAGGCAAATCCCTTTGTTTATTGGAAGATTTCAACCACTTCATCATGGACATCTATATGTGCTTAATTACTTATTTAAAAAGTATAAATCAATTAAAATTGGAATAGGTAGCTCTCAACTTTCCAATACAATAACAGATCCTTTCTCTAGTAAAGAACGAACTGAATTTATTGAAACTGCTTTGGAGAGAAGAAACCATACAGATTATGAAATCTATGAGATTCCAGATATTTTTAACGCAAAAAAGTGGGTAAATCACGTAGAATCGATAGTGGGTGAATTTAATGTGATTTTTTCTAATAGCGAATGGGTAAGACAACTATTTAAAATGAAAGGTTATAAACTAGGAAAAAAACTAATAATATTTAAGAAAAAGTATAATGGGTCTAATATTAGAAAATTAATCAATAGAAATAACAAAGTATGGAAAAGTTTAGTTCCTAAAGAAGTGGCAGAATTAATCATCCAAACTGATGGAATAAAACGAATTAAAGATCTATTTTTAGAAGGAAATTAGTAATGAACAAACAGAAATACCTAGAAATTGATGGTGCTTTTGGGGAAGGTGGTGGCTCTATTTTACGTTTAGGTGTAGGTTTTTCTGTATTATTCAATCAACCAGTAAAATTTTTTAATATTAGAGTTAATCGTCCAAAACCAGGTCTACGACTTCAACACCTCCTTGGTTTACAAACTTTAGCAAATTTAACTGGAAGCAAACTTAGTGCTGTAGATGGAGAATGCAAAGTTGGTACAAAAGAACTAACTTTTGAACCAAATTTGCAGATTATTGATAAAATTAATGTCAATGTTAATACTGCGGCTAGTATAGGGTTATTATTGCAACCAATCCAGATCTCTAGCTTATGTTTCACTCAAACTGATAAAATCGAAATCTTTATCAAAGGAGGAGGTACATTTGGAAAGTGGGCTCCAAGTTTAAACTATCTAATGAATGTGACGTATCAGATCCTCAAAAAGTGTGGTTTAGAGATACTTATTGATATTAAAGAACATGGATTTTACCCAAAAGGAGGCGCTCTGATTAAATGCACAATCATACCTCCTAAATCTAAATTAAAATCACTTTATCTGAGAGAATTGGGAAATGTTGATTTAATTGAGGGTGAAATAATAGTATCAAACTTGATTCGGAGAAACGTTGGAGAGAGGATTAAGAAATCAATTGAGCAAGAAATAAGAGTCAAAACAAAAATTGAAACTAATATTAATTATTTTTCAGTAAATTCTATTAGTCCTGGGGTAGGAATTTGTCTTTGGGCTAATTCAGATTCGGGAGCAATTATTTCTTCAGGAACCGTTCTTGGTGAAAGAAATACAACTTCAGAAAAGCTAGGAAAAATTACTGCTAAGGAAATTTTGAAATATATTATGAATGATATTCCCATAGATAACTACTTAAGTGATCAATTAATTCCGCTCATTGCTTTTAGTAAAGAACCTTCCTCGCTCAAAGTCCTCGAAATTACTAGTCACACTAAAACTAATTTGGAATTAGTAAAACTATTTACAAACAGAAAATATGAAATCATTCAAGATAGAAAATCATTTATAATTCAATATAATTAATATTTCTCTTTTTAACACTAAATTGATGAGTTTCTTAAAATTAAGATGTTTCATAAAAACATATAAATGATTATAATTATATGATTTATATAAAAAATTAAATCTCTAATTATAAATATGGCAGCCACAACGACTCATTTACGATGCCCTAGATGCGGAAATGAGGTCCGCGTAGACTTTTTCGTATGTGCTTTCTGTGGTAAACGATTAAGATTCGAAAGAATAGAAAATTTTTCAATATTTAAACGTATTGAATCCGAATGGACCACCCCCGATCCCTGGTATATGATTTTATTATGGCTGTTCATTAAGCCGAATAAAGCATTTTGGAGCATCAATCATCGTAGGAAATCAGCTCCAGGATATATAATATTACTTTTCGATGCCTTGCTTTACGGGTTCATGGGATTGGCTTTTCTTTCACATTTTAATATACAAGATATCCCTCCACTTGACTTTAGACTCTTTTTTTATAACTTAGCCGTCTTTTTAGCATTTTTCATTTTTGGCTTAGCATACTTTTTCATTTTTGGGTTTGTATTAATTTGGTTATTTACGAAGGGAGCAAATTATGCTGTAGGATTTTCAGAGAAATTAGAATCTTTTCTTGGAGGTGAGGCAAAAGAACAGTATCGAGAAGCAGAAATGAGTCCATTTAGTATTTATAAAGGTGGAACTTTACACCAACAACAAGCTTTTAAATATAAAATGATGTTTTGCTCATTTACTCCTTTTATTTTGACCAATCTCATCGAAATTATTATCATATTAGTTGGTTTCGGCTCTCAACCCATAAATGTCTTAGGTTTATTTGATCCGGCAGTTTTTAATGAATTTTTTAATTCTGCTACATGGACTATTATACATTTTATTGATGCAATAACGATTGGAGTATGGGTTCCAATATTAGTAGCACTTTCGATTAGAGAATTATCAAATTCCTCAACTACAAGAGTTTTAATATCATCTTTAACAATAGGTATATTAGTAGCGGTTCTTTTCTTCTTTTTACGCCCAACATTTTGAAGATAAATTTATTAACCCTAAATCTTCTTTTTATATAATCACTAGTTATTGAAATATTAGCCAATTAAATGTCAAAAAAAAAAAATAAAAACGAAAAGGATGAACTCTATTCTGAGATTGAATCAGAACTTTATTCAATTGTCAATACAATACACACGTTATATAAGAAATATCAACGTGGTAATTTAAACAAAGCTTTCTTCCAAAAATCAATTAAAAACTGTATGAATGATCTTTTAAAAATCAATTTTCAATTAAAAGAATATAAAGTCCAGCTTTCTGAGTTCCTAAATGTTATGAACTTTACCGAAAAATACTACGATGCGATTGACATTATAAACACTATCTCAGATATGGACTTTTCTGACTTTCATAATAAAAAAAGTGGTGAGGACTTACAAAACAAATCTATTAGTTCATCTATGCTTGATCTTCCGGGAGTGACTTCTCAAATTACTTCCTCTTTTATAACTCTATTAGATGCGCTAAAATTAAATGCGTTAGATAATAAAACTATAACAATAAGACTATTTGAAGATGTAAAAGAAAATCTGATGAAATTCCCTGGATTAGAAATAATTCAAGCAAAATTCGAAAGTGTTTACAAAAATGTTTTATATAACTACTCAAGTTTTACAAAAGACAATAAGTTTAGAAGTTCAATTGAGGATGATATTTATAAACTATATCAGGAATTTCAAGAGAAATTGAACTTGAGAGGTTAATTAAAAAGATAAAATTATTTAATTTGTTATAATTTTATATTATATTATTCTAAGAGTCAAATTTCAAGAAAAAATATTCAAAAGGGAGCTTAATTGCCAAGACCAGGACTAAGATCAAAAACCCAAGCAAGGAAACAATTAAAAACTCCGAGTAATAATTCGACAACTCACTACTGGAGAAAAAAACCTAGTAAAGCTCAATGTACCATCTGCAAGAAACCACTTCAATCAATTCCACGATTAAGACCTTCTGAAATGAAGAAAACA
>JBHLLO010000072.1:0-15721 GCA_048885535.1 Candidatus Hermodarchaeota archaeon | reverse complement strand
ATTATTGGAGAATGTAACATTCAATATGCTTTAGATCCATTTTCTAAAGAATTTCGAGTTATTGAAGTTAATGCCCGCTTATCACGATCTTCTGCGCTAGCTTCAAAAGCTACTGGATATCCTTTAGCATATATAGCAGCGAAATTGGCAATTGGTTACACATTGCCAGAACTAAAAAATAAAATAACTGGAATTACGACAGCTTGTTTTGAACCAGCATTAGATTATTTAGTATTAAAAATTCCTAGATGGGACATGACTAAATTCCAGAAGGTTGATAGAAAAATTGGATCTCAGATGAAATCAGTTGGAGAAGTTATGGCAATAGGTAGGACTTTCGAGGAAGTAATCCAAAAAGCAGTAAGAATGTTAGATATTGGTATGAAAGGATTTGTAGCAAATGATCTGGAAGATATTAAAGATATTAATGAATTAAAATACGAATTAAGGAATCCTACAGATTTACGTCTTTTTAGAATCGGTGAAGCTTTTAAAAAAGGCATTTCAATAGAAGAAATTTATCGTTTATCTAGAGTAGATAAATGGTTCCTTTATAAATTAAAAAATATAATTGATCTTGAACGTCAATTACAAGACATTGAATTACTAGAATCCTCTGACGAGGAAAAAAAATATTGGATTGAGAGAGCTAAAAGGTTTGGATTTTCAGATGGACAAATCGCCAAAATTATGGGAGTAGATACAATATTTATTCGACAGATGCGTCGAAGGCTAAACATACAACCATATGTTAAGCGAATTGATACTTTAGCGGCAGAATGGCCAGCAATTACAAATTATCTCTATTTAACATACTCTGCTTCTCATCATGATATAGATTTTGAAAAGGAATATGAATCGAATCTCAAAAAAGTAATTGTTTTAGGTTCTGGAACTTATCGTATTGGAGCCTCTGTAGAATTTGATTGGGGTTCAGTTAATTGTTTGTGGGGATTAAAAAATTTAGGAATTGATCAAGCAATAATGATTAATTATAATCCTGAGACAGTTTCAACAGATTATGATATTTCTGACAAATTATATTTCGAAGAGTTATCTGGAGAAAGAGTTTTGGATATATGTGAATTAGAGAAAGCTATGGGTATTGTTGTATCAGCTGGGGGTCAAATCGCTAATAATTTAGCAGCTAAGTTCACAAAATACTCAGAATTTTTTAGGAAAACAAATTTAAAAATCCTTGGAACCCATGGTACTAGAATAGATATGGCTGAGGATAGAAGTAAATTTAGCACTTTATTAGACCAATTAGGAATTAAACAGCCTGAATGGAAAGCTTTAACCACAAAAGAAGATGCCTTAAATTTTGCTGAAAAGGTGGGATTTCCGGTTCTTGTAAGGCCTTCTTATGTATTAAGTGGAGCTGCCATGAGAGTTTCCTACGATCAAAAATCCCTTAAGGATACTCTTGATTTGGCTGCGTCCATATCAAAAGAATATCCCGTTGTTATCACAAAATTCTTTACTGACTCAAGAGAAGTAGAATGTGATGGCGTCTGTGATGGGGAAAATGTATTTATAGGTGCTATTGTTGAACATATTGAAAATGCAGGGATTCATAGTGGTGATGCAACAATGGCGATTCCACCACAAACTATCTCAACAAGTGTAATTTTAAAAATCGAGCAGTACACTAAAGAAATTGCTTTAGCCCTAAAAATTAAAGGACCATTTAATATCCAATACCTCGTTAAAAATAGTGAAGTGTACGTCATTGAATGTAATTTGAGATCTAGCCGTAGTATGCCCTATGTTTCTAAAACACGAGGAATAAATTTAATGAAATTAGCAGCAGAGGTGATTATGGACAAAAAAATCCCTAATAGATTAATGGACTTACCAATGGGAAATTATGTAGCTATAAAAGCCCCGATGTTTTCTTTTATGAGGTTAGATAATGCGGATCCTATCCTTGGGGTAGAAATGAGTTCTACTGGAGAAGTAGCTTGTTTCGGCAAGGATTTTCCTGATGCTTTAATTAAATCACTTGAAGCGACTGAAATGGATATCCCCCTTACTGAAGGTAATATATTACTCTCTGTAGGAGGAGAAACTTTAAAGCAAGAAACAGTACCTCTAGCTAAAAAACTAATAGAGCTAGGATTTAAGATTTTTGCTACTGAAGATACAAAGAGAGTTTTAACTGAAAATGGCATTGAAGCAGTACGCCTATACAAGGTTCATGAACATGGTAAGGAACCTAACATAATAAGTTGCTTACAAAATGGACGTATCGATATGGTTATTAATATTCCATTGCCAACTACTATCGAAGAAAAATTTATGACCATCATGGAAGATGAATATGCAATTCGGAGGATGGCAGTCGATTTTAACATTCCTGTTATAATAAATTTGCAGTTAGCTAAGGCTATTGTTAATGCGATTGAAAATTTACGGAAAAAAGATATTGAGATTAAATCTTTAAACGAATATCATGAAAATTTAAAAGAAATTTATTGGTAGGAATAAAAAAAATAGATTGATAAATTATCTTTGAATTTTTGTGAATAACCATGGAACAATCGTACTTAATATTATTGCTAAGATGAAATACCTTATAAAGTCCCAGATTTGCCCTAATATATCTAATGGAATATATCTCAAACCTAAGTAAAGTACTAAAGTAATCACAATACCTATTATAAAATTAAGTACTTTTTGTTTTGTACTAATTTTCCTTGGATCATAATTTATATACTCCTTGTTTATAACATATCCCAAAGAGAGCCCCATCATGCCACCTGTTATCAACCCATAGTCAGAATCAGAAGTAGGGAAGATTAATATAGCAACAATGAATAAAACAATTGGTATTACTGTTGAGAGCAAAATTTTTGTTATCAAGTTAAACTTACCAATAACTTCTGAGACTTTAGGCTCTAATAATATGAAAAAAATTAACCATACAATTCCTATTAGCAGTCCGCCCCAAATATCTTGAACGTCATGAACTCCAATAATTACACGAGAAATAGCTATTAAGTATGCAAGAATTATAAAAAGCCAAGAAATGTATCTTTTACCTTTTCGATAGGCTTCATATCCCAAATACGCATAACCTGCTACACTTTGCTGGGCATGTCCTGAAGGAAAGCCTGGATCAGTGTATCCTGTTTTTATATTTGTCCATGGTCTTGGGTCTTGTATTATATCCTTTAATAATGAATTAATATAAAATGATCCTAAAATACTCAGAGCAAGATTTTTGGCAAATTTAACATCATAAACATACCAGACAGTAACAATTAATAATATTATAAATGTAGTGTCTCCCACAAAGCTTATAGCACTAAAAATGAGGTATGTTATATCATTTGTGTAGAAATATTCACAGAAAAAATCATTATATCCCGAAAGTAAAAATATTAAGCCAATTACGAAAATAGCTGCAATACTAATTAATACAAATAGAAATAACTTTTTTGATAGAATTTCGTTTTCACTCAAGTAATTTCTCCTTTTTTTGGTTAAAATTTTATGAGAAAAAATTGATATATCATATTTTTATTAACTAATATAAAAAAATTCTGCATATAAAGAATGTGATTTTAATAGAAAGTTTGAAAAATTTTAAAAAACTTAATAATTTTTAGATAAACTTAAGGATTTAGCAACGAAAAGAAGTATAACTAAAGATTTCAGGTGTTGAATTGATTTATTATCGTGGATATATTCTGATCAGGCTTAAGATTATTGACACTCAGTGGGATATCGTAAAAAAGTTAAAACAGTTTAATTTAGAAAGTTCCAATGAAAGTTGGAAAATTACGTATGTGACTCCAACTTACGGAGGATGGGATTTATTAATTGAATGTATCTTTAATGATCTGGGAGATTTAGAGCAAATCATTTCATTTTGTAGATCAGATAAAGATTTAAAAAGATGGATAGAAACGACTACAACGCTAATAAGTGTACGAAAAAATTTTGAAAATCAAAAATAGTTTAGATAAGATTATTTATTATAATTTCAGAAATATCAGCAGAATATTCTCCAGTTCTTCTAATACTTTCAATAATATTTCCTATTTCAACAGCGAATTGAGTAGCGCTCTCTGTATTGAAAATAATCTTCTCGCATGCATTTAATAATTTATCGATTGACTCAATATTTTCATTAGCTAATTTTAGGTCTTTTTTCAACCATGCATCTAAGCTTATATTTAAGAAGTCTAAAGACATTTTACTTACGTCAGTAATACTTTTAAATAGTTTCTTGTCGATTTTTTCATAATCAATTTTTAATACATTTCTAGCAATCTTTACAGCATGATCTCCAATTCGTTCTAAAAATTTACTTATAAACTGAAAATTACTAGCATCCTCTAAGGTAATATCCATTTTTTGACAAAGAATAATGTCTCTAAGGACTATGTGTGATTGCCGTTCAACTAACCAATTAAGTTTATCAACTTGATCGTCTCTCTCTATAACTTTCTTAGCTAATTTTGTGTCTCCCGTTTCTAAAGCTTTAACAGCATCCTCATGCATAGATTGAGCTAAAATGTACATACGTTTAATAGTCATTTCAAAGGGCATCTCTTTAGGATTGATTAGATCCTTAATAAATATATATTGATTCGTTTCCTCTATGATCTCTGGACCCATGGCAATATTAATAAAGTTTTCTATACATTCTCTTATCTCAGGTTTGAATTTATTTTTGCTGGTTTTGATTTTTATAACTGTATATCCCATAACATAGGCTCCAATAAGTAATCGAAATAAATAAGTGACATTATTAATATCATCCACGTCAAAAATTTTCTCTTTTATATATTCCTGAGAACTAATATAGGGCGTTATTAGTAAGTTTCCATCTGGTTGAGAAAGTATACCAATCGTATCTTTTGCTTCAATACCATGCTTTTCAATCCATTCTTTTGGAAGACTAATTATATATGAAGAGCCACCTGTTTGTTGTACTCTCCTTGTATCAATATTATATTCCATATATATCCCTTCTTGTCTTTATCCTAATCTTAATAATATATATTTATAATAATTATATATTTATAGAAAAGTATTTTCTATATATTTTATATATTACCTTCTTTTAATACCTAAAAAAGCGTCAAAAACGATTAGAGTGTAAAAATTAAACATATATAGATGAGATGGAAAATATATATAATCTAAGTTCTGACATCTCTCTTCTATATATTCGTAAAAAAAATACTACTTAGTTTAAAAGCTTAAGTTCAGATAAAAAATGACTAAATGTACAATAAAAACGAATCTATTGAACATAATAAGATAAAGAAATATCTCTTTGATAACATTCCACTTAATAATCCTATTAAAGTAATCGAACAAGAGTACAGAATTAGTGATCAAGTGGCCGATATCTATATTGAATTAATAGACCATAAAAAAATCGCTTTAGAGATTCAGCACTCTAAAATAACCCGAAAAGATCTTATAAATCGAACGAAAAATTATAATCAAAAAAACATATACGTTTTATGGATACTAAATGGTAATGGACCCTATTATTATAGAGTACCCAAGAATGAACAAGGTGTTATAATATCATCTTCAGAAAGAGAATTACATAGGATGTATCAAGGTAGGTTGTATTATATGAACATGGCAAAGGATGAAATTATTGCTCCTATTTACTCCGTACATTTTGCCTCGTATTATCGGAAGAAAATTACACCATATGGGACAATTCAATATAAAAGATCTTCTATTAAGCGAACCATCGCTTGGAGTTTATTACCTTCATTAAGTCTTAAAATATTTAAAAATGTAGGACTGCAGTTAGCTAGATTTAGTGATCAAAGTTTAAAGGACCAATGTAAAAATGATCTAATACATCTTTTGAACGCTTTTGTTGTTTATCAATCTCAAAATTCTCAATCTACTAAGAAAAAAGGTTTACCTTTGGGATATGTTATTCGTAGATTTTCCAAACTTTATGATAAATTCCTACTATTTGATGTGTTAAGAGAGTTAAAATTCTTAAGAAATCACGATATAAAATATATCCTTAACAAAGAATTACAATTTAGAAAATATCTGCTTTCCTAAAGACTTTTAATAATCATTAAATATATTTATTATTTCTAGTTCTATGAATTAAGAATATAAATTTCAGTGCGAATAGATGGCTTTAGAAAAAAACAAACCTGCTGAAGAGTATGTTTTTGAATTTTATGATGAGGATTATGCTGAGTCATTTGAAGAGGAGATTCCAGAGAAAAGAGAAATTTATAATGAAGTGGATTTTGAAAGTGATTTAAACAAAGAACAACTCAAGGTAGTGAATAATATTAGTGGACCAATGTTAGTAATTGCTGGAGCTGGCTCAGGAAAAACGCGAACAATTGTATATTCAGTTGCAAAATTACTTTTATTAGGCATAAAACCTAGCCAAATTATGTTAGTAACCTTTACTAACAAAGCAGCAAATGAAATGATCAAAAGAGTGGAACAACTTCTCGGAAAAAGGCCAAAAGGAATTTGGGCGGGAACTTTCCATTCACTAGCTAATAGATTTTTAAGAATGTATGCTAAAACTATGGGGTTAAAACCAAATTACATTATTATGGATGAAACTGATTCAAGGGGTTTAATGAAGCTGGCTATAGAACAAGCTAATGTTAAAGATGAGATCGAAGAAAGATTTCCTACAGCAGCAATGTGCAAAGATATTTTATCTTATTCCATTAATTGTAATAAAGAAATTAAGGAAGTTATTCAATGGAAATATAGTCAATTTGATAGTGAACCTATCCTTTTGAAATTACAGGAAGTATTCAATATTTATAAAAAAAAAAAAGCAGCAGACAATCTTGTTGATTTTGATGATTTATTAGTTTTTTGGAATAGGTTACTTGATGAAAGGTTTGTAGCAAAATTGGTAGCTAAACGAATTAAATACATTTTAGTGGATGAATATCAGGATACTAATTATATTCAAGATGCGATTATTTATAAAATCGCCCAGCAAAACCCAGAGCATAATGTAATGGCTGTTGGAGACGATGCTCAAAGTATCTATGCTTTTAGAGGAGCTAACTATGAAAATATCTTGAATTTTGAAACCCGTTATAAGGATTGCAAACATTATACCATTACATTTAATTATCGTAGTATTCCTCAGATTCTAGATTTAGCTAATGATTCAATTAGATATAATAAAAGGCAATATCAAAAGAATATGAAACCAACTAGAAAAGATGGACTTAAACCATATCAAGTAAATGTAGGAGATGACTACGATCAAGCTCGATTTATTGCAAACCAAATATTGAAATTGCGATCAGACGGATTTGAATTAAATGAAATGGCGATATTGATTAGAGCAGGTTCTCATTCTCTCAGAATTGAGATGGAACTTAAGGCTAAAAATATACCATATGAAGTACGAGCAGGAGTTGCTTTTTTTGAAAAAGCTCATATTAAGGACATATTAGCCCATCTAAAGATAATTGAAAATCCTTATGATGAAATATCTTGGATGAGAATTTTTTCAATAATTCCAGGAATTGGTTCTAAATCAGGACTTAAATTATTTGAAGCAATTTCTAGAACTGAAAAACCCGTCCAAAGTATATCTAGCAAGTTATTCCTAGAAGAAAACCTAAAAGGGTCAAGGATTTCTAAAATTGGAAAAAAAAAGCTTATTTCTCATTCAAAACAACTCACTTTTTTTACACCAGATGATAATGCTGATGAAGTTATTCAACGTTTAATTCCCATACTTGAAGATCACATAAAAACTAAGTATGAGAATTGGCAAGATAGAATGGATGATCTAATACAATTAAGTATTTATGCGAAAAATTTTCCATCCGTGTGTAAGTTCTTAGAGAATTTAAGCTTAAATTACTCAAATTTAGAAGCAAAAACTGTGTTTATGGGAGATCATCAATTGGAGGAAAAACCAGTAATTCTATCTACAATACATAGGGCTAAAGGTCTCGAATGGAGAGTAATATTCATTCCTATGTTATGTGAAAACTTATTCCCTTCAAGTAGAACGATAGGTGATACTGAAGCTTTTGAAGAAGAACGAAGAGTATTCTATGTTGCAGTGACAAGAGCAAAAGATCAATTATATTTGATATCTCCATCTATTATCCAAACTTATAGGGATAGTCAACTTGCAAAAATATCGCAATTCGTTTTAGAATTAAACGAAAATACATATCAAAAATCATCTGTTGATTTTAAATCTAAGAAGAAGAAGTCAAAAAAATCCTTATTTACTTCTGCTTTTGATTTGATTGATAAAAATCCATAAAAAGTAACTCTAGATCTATACAATATTGTTCTGAAAAATCTTTCTGAAAATTTTATATTGAATACATTCTATTATAGGTTAGAAAAGAAAGAGTGAGTTATGAAGAAATTCCTAAGTTTTAAGTTCATCATTCTGGGCGATGGAGGGGTTGGAAAGACGACCCTTTTACATAGATATGTTGAGGGAAGATTTTTTGATACAACTACAATGACTATTGGCGTCGAGTTTTTAACAAAACAAATTGAAATTGAGTCTAATATGTGTCAACTAATTCTGTGGGATATCTCTGGTCAAGAAAGATTTCGCTTCATGATTGATAAATATATGAGAGGTGCAAGTGGAGCTCTAGTTTTATTCGATATCACAAATATGACTAGTTTTGTAAATATTGGTAAGTGGGTACAGCTTGTCAAGAAGTATTATCAAAATTTACCAATTTCTTTAATCGCTGCTAAATGCGACTTAGAAGACTTTTCAATGGTTGCAGATATTTATGCTAAAAAAACTCAAGAACGTTTTGGAATGATCGATTTCATTAAAACTTCTGCTAAAAGTGGATTAAATGTGGAAAAACCATTTAAAGCCTTGGTTGATTATGTAATTAAAACTGATAAAATGATTTCTAAGTAAATATAATTAGATATTTCCAGAAAAGGAAAAAATTCTCATTATCTGTACACATAATTCTGCTTGTTCACAAATGGCAGAAGGATTAATCAATGCATTATATAGTGATAAATTGGAAGCTTATAGTGCTGGTACAGAAGTTTCAAAAGTTAGACTACAAGCGATTGAAGTTTTGAAAGAAATTGGAATTGATATTTCTCATCATTACTCTAAGCATATGAGAGATTTTTATGGTACCAAATTTGATTTAGCAATTACTCTATGTGATAATGCTAAAAAGATTTGTCCTGTTTTCTCAGGAGCTAAGAAGAATTTACATAAATCTTTTGTTGATCCTGCTGATATTAAGGGAACGGAGGAAGAAAAATTAGAAGGATTTAGAAAGGTTAGAGACCAAATTCACCAGTGGATTAAAGAAGAATTAATTCCTAGTTTCAACGATATATAACAGTTAAATCCTACTTTCTATTCAATTAGATTTAATAATAAGTTTTTTTATCATATCATTATACTATATTTGATACTTGATTGAAAAATGCCAGAAAAAACCAAACTTAAACTCTGTATTTTTGGGGATGGTGGGGTTGGAAAAACATCCCTAACCCATCGTTATCTCACTCGTATTTTTAATGAAGACCTTAAAATGACTATTGGCACAGATCTTAGCGTAAAGGATGTAACTGTAGATGGTTATAATGCTAGATTACATATTTGGGATTTTGCAGGAGAAGAACGCTACAAAATACTTTTCCCAAGCTTTGTTAAAGGAGCCCATGGTGGAATATTTATGTTTGACATTACAAGACATACAAGTCTAAAAAATCTTGATAATTGGCTCTCTTTTTTCAATGAAGAAATGAAAGCAACTAATAAACATATTCCTATTATAATGGTGGGGAGTAAATTAGATCTAGAAGATAATAGATCTATGTCTACGGAGGATGGTATAGAAACCGCAAGATCAAACAATTTACAAGGGTATTTCGAGTGCTCAGCTAAGTCTGGAGATAATGTTGACAATATTTTCGAAAATATCGCGAGATTAATGCTTATGGAAGAAGGCTTGATAGAAAAAAATGATATTATTGGTTGATGAAACCGACTTAGATATTCCATCAAAGAGTCTACTAAACTTGTTTACAAATATAGATATTTTATCAGATATTAAGGTTTTCATATAAAATGTTATATCCGATCTGTTTTTGATACATAATTTAGTAAATATTTAAATACTTAAACAACATATCGACAAATAACAATCCAATAAATTGTGCTAAAAATGAAAAAAACTACTAAATTTGGAGTATCAATTTTTCTAATAACACTATTAACTCTATTATCTTTAAGCCCTAAAGCCGCCTGTATTACAACAATAGGAGATTCTTCATTTGCAGGTGATGAAGGTAATTTTTACGAGTGGATAATGACTGATTGCAATGAAAGTCTAGCAGCTGTTGCGGGAGTGGGCTCACATTATAATGTGACGATAGAAAGAGTCTATCAGGGACCCCATTATGCAATACCTAGTGCCCTTCTAGTTGATGTCCATCTAGGTTTGCACTGGGAAGGACCAAATACTCATCAGACTGGAGATGTCACAGCCTTTATTGCCTATAATAATACTTTAAATTACTTCAACTTTACTTATACTACATTGCTTTTTGCTCCATATCCATTAGATATGAACCTGATTCGTTCCGCTGCTGAAGCTCTGGGCGCTGCTTGTACAGTTAATGGAAACGAAATTACTATTGTATTTTTCGGTGGAGATTTTGGTGTATTTACCTTTAATTCAGCTGGTTTTGTTACAGAAATTGTAGCATATGAAGATTATGATTATATGTTTACATGGACTCTACAAGTTCTTCCTCCCGAGGATGGAATACCATTTGGGCATTATTACATAATCTTTAGTGCTGTGGCAATAGGTATTATAGCTGTCCTTGTTGAAAAAAGAATTAAGTTCAAAAAAAATGAGTAATTAATTTTTTTTTTCTATAAACTTTTAGAAGAATATCCATCTTTTCATTCTCAATGAATAAAATTCATTAACTAATGATTTTTATAAGAATTATTCGCTATGATTAAGAGCAAAATCTGAAATGGAAAAGAAATTAGACACATATTCAGAATCACAGTATTCAGAGTTTTCCCCAGGTAAAGATCCTTTTGAAAAAGCTCGAAAAAAGGGAAGTCTTAGATGGATTTTATCTCATATTTTTTATGGGAGCAATAAATTATTTATTTTTATAGTTTTATTTACAACTATTTTCGCTTCGATATTAGCATCTACTTCTACAATAATTATAGGTCAAGCAGTTGAAGAATTTTTAAGTGGTAATATTAATAGTCTTATGATATATACAATACTTATTCTTATTTTAGGACTTTTCACTCCAATATTTCGATTAATAAATTATTTGCAAAGAGAATTATTAGCTCAGAGGTTAGAACGAGACACTAGGCAAGAATTCTACACAAATCTATTAGGTAAAAGCCAATCTTTTCATGACATACAAAAAATCGGAGATTTAATGGCTCGTGCAACTGATGATGTTCGAATGTTGAATTTTCTAATGAGTCCTGCAATCTCATTAATTTTTGAATCTTTTACTTCATTAATTATCCCGTTATTTTTTATAATCTTCTTTTATCCGTTAGAATTGGTATTGGAACCAGTTATTTATACAATTATTTTCTTAATAACATTGAGATCCTATAATCGCAAATTATCCCCTGTTACCGGTAAGCTAAGGATGAATTTTGGATTAATAAACGCCAGTTTGAATGAGACATTATCAGGTATTCAGGTTGTAAAAGGATCAACGAAAGAACCATACGAATTAGAAAAATATTCTACATATGCAACAAATTATAGTGATGCATTTATAGAACAAGGTAGAATTCAAGCAAAATATCTTCCAATTCTTTTTTTGGCATTAATGATCACTATAGCTTTTACTCATTCTCTAGTACTATTTTTAAATGGTATAATTAATATAGGTCAAATAATCTCATATTTAGGACTATTAGGATTACTTAGATTTCCCACTTTTATTTCGATTTTTGTATTCGCCATTGTCAGGTTGGCAGGGGCTAGTGCTGAAAGATTGCTTGAATTGATGAATAAAACCACAGAAATTAATGAAAATCCTAATGGTATTCAAAAGGAATTGGAAGCATCAATTAAATTTGAGAAAGTATCATTTAAATATCCTGGTAGTGATAAGTACGTCTTAAAGGATATATCTTTTCATGTTAAGCCAGGTCAAACGGTAGCAATTGTTGGCACTACTGGTTCTGGAAAGACTACTCTAACTAAATTAATCTCGAGATTATACGATATTTCAGAAGGCAAAATAATTATAGATAATGTTGATATTAGAGATTATTCTTTAAAGGCTTTAAGAAACCAGATTTCTTATATTGAACAAGATGTGTTTTTATTTTCATTTTCAGTTTTTGATAATATAACTTTCGGAAGAACCAGTAATTTAGAAGAAGTTATTAATGTTGCTAAACAGGCTCAGGCACATGAGTTTATTTCAAACCTACCTGAGGGATATGAATCTAAAATCGGAGAAAGAGGAGTACAATTAAGTGGAGGTGAAAGACAAAGGATTGCTATTGCGAGAGCCTTCCTATCTGATCCAAAAATTCTCATATTAGATGATTCTACATCGGCTATCGATTCAAATACAGAAGATAAAATTCAATATGCAATTAAAAACATCTTAAAAAATCGAACCACTTTCCTGATCACTCATCGTTTAAGCCAGATTAGGTGGTCTGATCTTATAATTGTTTTGAAGGATGGACAGATTGAAGCAAAAGGAGAACATAGCGAATTGCTTAGAGCTTCTGAAGAATATAGAAAAATTTTCATTAAGAAATTTGATTTAGATGAAGAAGAATTGGTAAAAGGAGTGATTTAATATGGTTTGGGTAGGTCTTGATGCTGAAGAATATGATAGAACTTATAAAGATAGAAAACTACTTAGAAGAATCTTTACTTACTTTTCCTCCTATAAGCGGTATATAGCAATAGTAACCTTTTTTTTAATAGTGTCATCTCTTACAACTTCTTTCGTACCACTTATTACTTCCATTGCTATTAATAGTATACAAAGTGTTAACGATCCATTGTATTATCTCTTTCTAATTATTTTAATTTTAAGTTTAAACATACTCAGTTTTTTATTTAATTACTTTAGGCAGAAAAATGCTGCAAAAGCAATTGGTTATGTAGTCCTTGATATGCGAAAAGATGCGACTAAGTCAGTTTTAAATCATGACCTCTCTTTTTTCGATAAAAATCCAATTGGAAAGATTGTGAGTAGAATAAATACAGATAGTCGTGAATTTGGGAATATGGTAGAATTATCTGTTGATATGATATCATCTCTCTTTGTTATGATAATTTTACTAATCCTTCTAGCAATGATTAACACTTTCCTTACGATCCTAATGTTGATTGGAATTCCTCTTTTTTTTATTGTAGCTTTATCTTACAGGAAATTAGCTAGAAGAATGACATTATTAGGTCAAAGAGCTTTAGCGTCTGTTAATGCTTTTGTTAAAGAAAGTTTTTCTGGGATTCAAATAGCTAAGACTTTTAGGCAGGAACTAAAATTGTATAACCAATTCAACGAGGTAAATATCCAATCTTATAAAGTGAATTTAAAAAGAGCTTTCACTCTTAATGCAATATTTCCTTCATTAGGTATTGTTCAAGGATTAGTTCTCACGATTTTAGTTTACTATGGAGGAAATTTTCTCATTTTTAACACCATAAATGTTGGAGATTTTAGCATGTTCTTACAAAGTCTAACTTTATTATTTTTTCCATTACTGGTTATTGCGTCCTTTTGGCCTCAATTTCAAGCTGGTTTATCCGCGTCCGAAAGAATTTTTGCGTTAATAGATACACCTCCTGTCGTTGTTCAAAGAAATAATCTCATTCCTAATAGATTGAAAGGAGAAATTGAGTTTAAGAATTTAGTTTTTCAATATGAAGAGGGAAAGAAAGTTTTTGATAATTTTTCATTAAAGGTAAAACCGGGAGAGTCACTTGCAATAGTTGGACATACAGGAGCAGGTAAATCAAGTCTTGCTAATCTCATCGCAAGATTCTATGAATTTCAAGGAGGAGATATTCTAGTAGATGGTAAGAGTATCAGAGATTATGATCTTACTGAATATAGGAAGCAAATTGGAATCATACCCCAAATACCATTTTTATGGGCTGATACAGTAGAGAATAATATTAATTATGGATGCAGTACCGCAAAGTGTGAAGATGTTGTTAGCGCGTTAGATAAAGCAGGGGGCTCAGAATGGATCAAAAGCCTTCCAGATGGATTGGATACAAATGTGGGAGAAAGAGGAAGCCTTCTTTCAATGGGACAACGTCAACTAGTAGCTTTTGCAAGAGTTTTATTAGAAAATCCCTCAATCCTTATTTTGGATGAAGCCACTGCCTCAGTAGATCCTTTCACAGAGACTCGAATTCAAGACGCTTTAGAAAAAACAATTGAAGATAGAACATCTATAATTATTGCTCACCGCCTTTGGACTGTAAGACATGTGGATAGAATAATTGTTTTGGACAAAGGAAAAATAATAGAAGAGGGTAACCATAATGAGTTAATGAAACGCGGTGGTTATTATGCCCAACTTTATAATACTTACTTTAGACATCAGTCTCTCAAATATATTGAAGAAATAGGAAAAATAAAAGTATAATAAAATTGTTAAAAGAGAAAGATGATGAAATTACGTACTTTTAGTAGAATAGCTAACGTTTTAGCATTTCTCGGTATAATTTTATGGTTTATTTTAATACCAATTGCTATGTTTAATTATGCCGGAGGTACTGGGGATAATCCCTCTATTATTGGTTACTCCTTTTGGGGAAATACATTTAGTGATTTAGGTAGACTTTTTGCATGGAATGGACAATTAAACACCACTTCGATGATTCTATTTATTCTTGCCTATGGAATCCACTCAGTTACGATGATCACACTTTATATGGTACTTAAAAAGCAATTTTCAGGGAACACATTTGATTCAAAAGCAAGTAAAATCGGATCTTATATTGGAATTTTATCTTGTATAGCTACTATTGGTATTATATTCACTCCCGCAGATATCGCTAATACAGCTCACTGGATATTTGTTTTCATTGGCTATCCTTCTCTATTTTTAATGGGAGTTTTTTATTCCATCGCATTAATACTTAATGATAAAATTCCTAAATTCTATGGATATTTAATAGCAATCTTATCAATTGTATTTCTTGTTACGATTTTAACAGGTTTAGTTGGTATTGTATTTTCACGTGATATCATGGTAATTGGGCAAAAATTTGCAAGGTTAGCGAGTTCGAGTGAATATATAATCTTAATCTACGTTTCTTGGAATCTAAAATAGCTCAAATATTATAATTTTAAAAAAATTATAAGCGTGTTATGTATCTATCTCTTTCCCATTCACTTACAATAACACGATATTTATCATATTCTTCAAGTTTAGCATAATAATAGTTCTTGAAGGCAAGCTCTCCAAATACCTCTTTCATGAATTCAGATTCCTTAAATTCATCTAAAGCTCGTCGTAAACTTCCTGGTAACGCAATAATTCCTTCTTTTTCCATTTCTTTAGAAGTCAAATGATATACATTTCTATCAGTTGGCTCATATAGTTCAATATCTTCCGAAAGAATTCCATCTAACCCTGATGAAAGTAACACTGCAAATTGAAGGTACGGATTACCTGCTGGATCAGGACAACGAATTTCACATCGTGCTGCATTTG
>JBHLLO010000071.1:13270-15969 GCA_048885535.1 Candidatus Hermodarchaeota archaeon | reverse complement strand
GTAATTCTAACTCAGGTAGATTTTAAGATTGAAAAAAGTTTGCTTTTCTGTCCTTTCTCCTACTCTTGCAGCATCCCTAAGAACGAGGTGACCTGCAATTTCCCCGACTATAAATTTTGTCCAGATTATCAAATTAAACTATCAAGATTGAAATCTTCGTCGAAAATTCTACATTAAAATAAGCCTAACTTCTTTTTCACTCATTTTGTAAATAGGAGTCTCATTTTTGTAAATAGTAAATAATAAAAAAAGTAGGAAACAAAATTTTATACTTCTTCCTCAACCACTAACTCGTCTAGAGTAATATTAACATCTAACTCAGCATTATGGATTTTCTTAACTACTTTCCGTAATCCATAGTCGTTTAATATTAACTCGATCAGATTCTTATATAGACCTTCGATGTTCTCCTTACCCGCTTCCATATATATCTCCTCATCTGGAAGGCAAATATTGAGAATATCGTAAAGCCCCTTGATTGATTCCTTAATATTTTTAAAGTTCTCTTCGGCCTTATCGACCATTTCATCCCTAAAATTTGTGTATGCCATTTTTATTAATCACCTATGTGATAAGAAGAAAAGATCATATATAAAATCCGATCATTTGATATATATATTCCGATCAGCAACATAAACAATTCAGATCACATAATATACAAAAAAAGGAATGACACGCAAAAAAGCAATAAAATAGCGAATTCATTGTTTGTGAAATATCCGAAAAATACTAATATTGGTTATCAATCCTGATCATCTCTATAAAAAATGAAAACTCATATAATGAAAATGGAACTTTTGCAGAATTTCCATAGGGATAATTTTGTTTTTTCGCCATTGAAAAAAAAGGGTATAACCCTTATTCTTAACCACAAAATACTGAAAAAAAAATTGTTGCACATTATTTAAAAATTAAATTTTTTGTGGTTTGACCTAAACCCTGAATCGTTTGATCTTGCAACATTTGTGCAACATTTTTTCCTATATTCGACAATACACATGTGGGGTTGGTGGGGGTGGTCCGCACATTCATCGACATGAACAAAACTTACGGCCTTCAGCCTTCTAGTACTCAAATTCACAAGCCAGATTTTTCATTATTTTTGCAATTGTTGTACAAAAGGCTATATTTAAAAAAAAGGATTTAAATTTAAATTATTAAAAGGAGTTCTTTTCTATTCGGGTGGTTTCATTCCCAGTAGTGCCATTGCCTCAACAGCTGTACGCCACACTTCTATTTCATATTTGAATCCTTCGATCTTGTGGTACATTACCTGAACATTTTGGTAATGGTTAATGCTTTCTTCAAGTTTACCTTCTTTTACGTCAAATATCTCTATGGACATTATACCACATTCATTTGATCTGATAGCTGTAGCAAGAGATTTTCCTAATGATCTGTCGGGTCGATATTTTTGCAATTCCTCCATATAGACATTAGCAACTTCTTCTGCTTTATGGGGTGGAAACCAAGTTTTTATTAATATATATGGCATCTTTCTTACCTCTCTATAATTTTCGAATATAATTGGATTTAGGAGTAAAGAAATAATTAGTTGCTTCTTATTTAAATCTTACAATTTTGTATGTTTTAGATTTAGTTTTTGATGATTAGTTCAATTAAGGAGGGTTTTAATCATTCGTTAGGGATGGTTTTATAATTGTGTGGATGTTTATTTGATATTGTCAAATATTTAGTTGACATCGTCAAGATTTAAATTGACTGAATCATAATATAAAATGAATATTTATGAATCCAAACTTAGAAAGAATAGCAAAAATACGAAGTTTTAATCGTTTCTATACTAATTTGTTAGGGTTGTTAGATAGAACGCTCCTAAAAAGTAAATATTCTTTAACTGAAGTAAGAATCATGTTTGAAATTAACCGGGTATCAACCACAACTGCGAGCGAGCTTGTCAAACTACTTCACTTGGATCCAGCATACCTCAGCCGAATATTGAATAGCTTTGAAGAGAAAGGGTTAATTCGAAAGAAGCAATCGAAGAAGGACCTACGTAAACAAATTCTTTCACTGACATCAGGCGGAAAACAAATGATTTCGAAACTTCAAGATAGAGCAAATAAGCAAATTAGAGCGTTACTTACTAATATATCGGATGAAGATCAAGATCAATTAATCAATTCGATGAAAACTATTGAAAGAATTTTTAAGGGTGAAACCAAAAAACCAGAATTTTACAGTTTACGTTCTCATAGACCTGGGGATATAGGATATATAACACACAGACATGGAGTGATTTATGCAAATGAATATCAACTTGATGAGACATTTGAAGCTTATGTAGCTAAGTATATGGCAGAGTTTATTGAAAACTATGATGTAAATAAAGAAAAATTATGGATTGTTGAGCAGGAAAATGAGATTATAGGCTCAATTGCTATTGCTAAAATTAATGACAAAACTGCGCAACTCCGATGGCTTCTTGTTGAACCTCACATGCGTAATAATGGAATAGGATCAAAATTAATTCATGAAGCACTTAATTTCTGTAAAAATCAAGGTTATCAAAAAGTTATATTGGGTACATTTAGTGATCTAATAATCGCTCGTAAACTATATGAAAAGAATGGATTTCGATTGATTGAATCTAAGGTCCACCCTATTTGGGGGCAAAATTTAACTGAAGAGCAATGGGAATTGATATTATAATTTAAGAGTTTCTCTCCATGAGGTGA
>JBHLLO010000071.1:0-13170 GCA_048885535.1 Candidatus Hermodarchaeota archaeon | reverse complement strand
TGTAAGCATTATTTATAAAATTAGGACTATGGATATAACTAAGGAGTGGTTTGTCAACAAAATCAATCATTTCCTTGAAGAGGATGAATGCAATAGAATGAGTAAGCTTGATAACTCACTTATCTTCGAGCCAGATACACTAGTAGGGATTGTAGATGGAAATGATGCCATTTTTAATAGATATAAAAATATTATAGGCGAATTTCATCTAACCCCTTCTGAGGCATATGAATGGTACTGTAAAAAGAATAATATTAAATTCAGTGATAAAAATCTAAGTGTAGTAGCCTATATCTTACCTATCAGTCAAAAAACTAAGATAGAGAACTTTAATTATTCTAAAACAATGCCTTCTGAAAGATGGGCTCATACTAGGCTTTTTGGGGAACAAGCAAATATGACTATTCAAACTTACTTAATAGACGAGTTAAAAAAGCTTGGAATTAATGCTTTTGCTCCTGCTCTTGATAAGAAATTATTTAGAGTTAACCGAAAGATTTGGGCATCTAACTGGTCTCATAGGCATAACTGTTTCGCAGCAGGTTTGGGCTCTTTTGGATTATCTGATGGGTTCATTAATGCACGAGGAAAAGCAATGAGGTGTGGCAGTCTTATAGTTGATTTAACATTCCCAAGTACAGCCTTTGATCGACCTTCAGATCCTTATGAATTTTGTATATGGTGTGGAGACTGTATCTCTAGATGTCCTGTAAACGCTATCTCTTTCGAAAAACGTCACGACAAAATGATTTGTGCCCCCCATGTGACAAGTACAATTCCCTTTATTAATAAGACTTATGGGATCGATATTTTCGCGTGTGGTTTGTGCCAAGTAGGAGTCTCGTGTTCAGATGGTATTCCAAAAAAGGATACGGATTAAATAAGTTATCCTAGTTCGAATTTAAAAAGAATAATAAAAATTATAAAGTTTTTCTTACTTGAGGTTCCAGATCATAGCACATTCCCCTACCCCACCTTTCTGGACGCCTTCAAATCGTAAATTTTTAAATCCAAATTTTTTTCTCACTTTACTTAAGACACCCATAATAACCTGGGGGAACATACATGACGGACTTCCGTTGTCATGAAGTTTATAATAGGTATTAGCATAACACATTTTACAACTATCTTGTTTTGCAAGTAATTTCACAGCATTTCCATTTTCATCTTTTATAAAATCTACCCTAGCGTTATCTGTAATAGCCCACTCCTTTTCTAGAAACTGTTGCAGGCGGTCAAGAAATTGATTAACAGTTTCAATTCCTTCATCATCGAATTCATTTCCAATAGTTCTTCCGATTTTTGTGAAAATTTCTCCTTTTTGTTCATGAGGGATTGCCTTTTGCAGGGCATACCATACTTTAAAGAAAGTACTATAAGGAACAGTCTCGTAACGTGTTTGCAAATTTTTTATTTCATCTTCTCTCAAGGTACCCATACTATTTCACTTTAATTTTATTTAATTTAGAATAAGAGACAGAAATCAAAAAGGTTCTTTTTATATCTTATAAAATAAAACCTAATTAATTTTTGGAGAATACAGATGAATAAAGTATAAATTTATATAAAATTAATATGATTGGAAATTTAGCTTATCGAAGTTCCTTTTTCTTTTTTGCGATTTTTATCATCATATCAATTGAATTATCAGGAGGAGTTATTACTTTTTCTTTGTTTCTGAGATGAATTGCCTCTGATGGACATTTCGGGACACATACCCCACACCCAATACATCGCTCCTTACTGATGTGTGAGATTTTATTTACTTTTATAGCATCCATGGGGCAATATTCCAAGCAAGTGCCGCATCCAGTGCATTGTTCTTCATCTACTTCTGAAAAATAATTTGTAGCAAATAATCGAGCAGGAGTATCAAGTTTTTTAGCATCGGAAAGAATACCACAGCAACAACCGCAACATAAACAAAATCCTCCTGCATTTTTTGAATTTCCTGGTTGAATAGCGAGACCTATTTCCATTGCCTTTTCTAAAATTTCAAATGCTTCTGCCTTTGTGATTTTTCGAGCATCGCCACGATCAAGATAATTTTGATTGTTGACCATACATCTTTCTAACATGTCATGTTTACAGGTTATTCCAACTAATTCTTTAGATTGGACACATACGCATGGTGCTACAGCATATGGTCCTTCTACAGAATCAAGGATTTTCCTAGCATCATCATAATTCATGATCTTATTCTCATAAGTAATAGCAGTATTAATTGGAACAGTACGCATTTGAGGAATCCCTGTCTTTTCACCTAGGAATTCTCTAATAAAGACTACTCCGTAATCTTCGCCAGCTTCTGCCATTTCTTTCGATAATCTGTTAACCTGATTTTCAAAGAAGCCTATGGCATAAGGTAAATTACCATAAGATTCTTCTTTGGTCTTAGGATCGATGTCCTTAAATATTATCCTTTTTTCTACCATGATATCTAATTTTTCTTTAGTTTCATCCAGACTCAATCCGCTATCCTTAGTTGAAGAGTATATTTTACTCAGAGGTACTGGAATAAAATTAAGATATGTAGCAAGCACCGCTTCTTCAGGAGTGAAATAGGCTTTTAATACTCTTATATCAGATCCATCTTCTGAAGGAGGAAAACCAATAGGCATACTATCTAAATGCTTTTGCAAATCTCGATATATAATATCATCTTTTTCCATCTAAACACCTTTTTAGATTTTTCTTCGATCTAAGTTATACTTTAATTAATAATAGATTTCATTTTATAAAAATAACTATAGACATCGCTAGGTTTTACTTCTTACTCATACATCACTTTTAGAATCATACATATTCTATTGTAGCGGGAGGTTTCGGTGTTATATCCCAGTAAATATTTTTAGAGTCAGGTACTTCCAATAGTTTATACTTTATTTCCTCAATTAATTCGATAGATAAGTGTGTAACACTCGCAGTTCTAGCGTCTATGCTATTAACTGATCTAATTATCACGTCATAGATCCCGGTATGGCTTTCATGAAGCTCATAAAGCACTCTTGAATATCCTTTTATTTGAGACGCAAACTGAGTCAATTTATCGAAATCCCACTCACACTTTATAATTAAAGGAACCTCATATGTTCTTTTTCCCTCAATTAACCCGGTCACTTTCCTTAAAAGAACATCTGTTGTTAACGCAGCAAAAGCTTGAAATGGCTCTTGTTCTCCTTTTTCATTTATTATCATTGGTCTGTTATATTTTTCGACATAATATGTGTCCACCAAGCTTTCTACAATGTCATGCACTTTTTTTTCAAAAGCTAAATTTTCAGCTGTAACTGGACCTATTATTCTAGCAGCTAATGCTGGGCCTGGAAAAGCTTTCCTATAAACTAATTCTTGCGGCATCTCAAAATAGGCAAGTATATCCCGAATTTCATGTTTTGTAAGACTTGCTACTGGCTGGATGCTTGCTTCAACATCATATTCAATCTCTACATTATGCTGGCTTTTTACAAAAGCTTGTATATTTTTTTCTTTTAATTGTAATTCTTCCTCAATTGACATAGTTTCCTTTAGATCTGAAATTTTAACTCCAAAACTCTCTTCAATATCAGGTAAGATGGTACCATCCGCAAGAAGGTCACATCCTTCTTCCTTAATTACTTTACTTATGGTATCAGAATACGCATCTTTAAATAACTTCCTTTTATTTTCAGCATCTCCCTCCCCATAAATTCTTGGTAAAAATTCGTTTCGAATCTCAACAATCTTAATATCTGGAAATAAGTTTGCAAGATAATCCTTTTCTTCCTTACCCCGTATTATCCTCATAAGACCGTGATCAATAAATACCGGTAATACATCAACTTGAGCCTTTTTAAGTAATAGATATGTACAAGAACTATCGATTCCTCCTGAAAGCGCACAAAAAACACGCTTATTTTTTGCATACTTTTGAATAAAATCAACAGCGGATTTAACAAATTTTGCTGGTTCACGCGGAGGATCAATTAATCTATGATTAAACATAGATGATATTAATTTGATTATCAAAATAAGTGCATTTATTAACTGGTTATGATTAAAAAATCAGATTTAGAACTTTAAAGAAATTGTTTGATATTTTAAAAAATACATGTTGATTTCTTATTTTTCTCATAGTAGCGCTGATGATAATCTTCTGCCTTGTAGAATTTTGAATAAGGAACTATTTGTGTGACAATAGGTTTTCTATATTTACCAGATTTATCAAGCGTTTCTTTTAATTTTAAAGCCTTCTCTTTTTGGTCTTCTGTTTCATAAAAAATAACAGATCGATATTGAGTTCCGACATCCCAACCTTGTCGGTTAAGTGTCGTTGGATTATGAATATCCCAAAAAATTTCCAATAATTCTTCATATGATATTATTTCTGGATCATAAGTTACTAAAACAACCTCAGCGTGGCCTGTTTTATCTGTGCAGACGTCCTTATAAGTAGGATTCTCAAAATCCCCTCCGGCATATCCAACAACAGTATCTATTACACCTTTAACTTTTCTGAGCCTTGCTTCTACACCCCAGAAGCAACCAGCACCAAACATTGCTTTTTCTGTTTTCATATAATATAAAAAAAGAACTAACCCTAAAAGAGTAGGTGTAATGCTTTATAAATTAAGATACCAAATTACATATAATTCTAAAGATTCTAAATGAAAATTTATATATTTAATAATGATTTACCAAAAAAAAATTTAAAATAAATACCCAAAATAAGTGTTATTCTATTTCTCTTTCTCTTAATTCCCGATGAAGTATTTTTCCAACTATAGTTTTAGGAATCTCATCAATGAATTCTACAAATCGAGGATACTTTTCAAACCCCATGTTTTTCTTTGACCAGTCAATGATTTCTTGTTCCGTAACTTTACCTTTAGATTCATCCTTTAATACAATAAACGCTTTTATATTTTCATTTCCTTCCTTATCAATAATTCCCACAACAGCACAATCTTCTATATGATCGTTATAAAAAAGTAAATCTTCAACTTCTGTTGGATACACTGAATGTCCTTTATACTTTATCATATCTTTAAGGCGTTCTTTTATTACAATTCTTCCATCCTCATCCATTAATGCCATATCTCCTGTTCGTAACCAACCGTTAATAATTGTATTATTAGTTTCTTCAGGTCTTTTGTAGTACCCTTTCATCATTTGGGGTCCACGTACCCATAATTCTCCTACTTCATTTAATCCGAGTGCTTTACCATCCTCGCTTACTATTTTCACTTCGGTGTTTGGCAGGGGCATCCCTGCTGTTCCAGATTTGAAATTATCACCAAAAGTATTAGCAGTTACTGCTGGTGACATTTCAGTGAGACCATAAACTTCACGAACTTTTGCTCCTGATAAATTTTCAAACTTTTTTCTTACATCATCAGGTAAGGGTGCGGCTCCACTAAAACAATATTTAATACTTGATAGATCATGTTTTTCTATCCCTTCATAGTTATTTATATTATTAAATAATGGAGCAATCCCTGGAAACACTGTAACCTTCGTGGTTTCGATTGCTTCAATGATTTCATGGGTTTCTCGAGGATTGAAAACACATGTAAGTGTATCTGCCAAGTGAACTACTGCATTCATTACAAAACACATGTATATATGATAAAAGGGTAATACCGCTAAAAAGTTATCTTCACTTTCTTTAATCCCAGGTAACCATGTTTTAATTTGATACACATTTGCTACAATGCTTTTGTGAGTTAACATTGCCCCTTTAGGAAAACCAGTAGTGCCTCCTGTATATTGAAGCATTGCTAAATCGTCTGGATCAATATCAACTTTAGGAGGATTAGGTGTTATTTCCCTAATATGATCTTCAAAGATAGGCTCCCCACCCACAGGAAACTCAGGCGGAGCCATTGGATCCGGTGATAAGTAAGGACCTAAATTACTATAGAATTTATTAATAACTCCTGTCTCTTTAATAATAGGATCTACTATTCCGTTAAACCCTTCCCATCCGATATATAATTTAGCATCACTATCATTCAGTTGTCTTTTGACTTCTAAGCTTTTAAATAAAGGTGAGAGGTTTGTGACCACTCCTCCCATTTTTAAAACGCCGTAATAGTAGGAAATATACGCAGGATTATTTGTAAATTGAAGAGCAACAGTATCTCCTTTTTTTATGCCTAAATCTGATAGCTTTGTAGCGGTACGATATGCAATATCTTGTAACTGAGTATAAGTTAATTGAAATCCCATGAAATTAGTAATAATATTATTTGGATATTTTTTTACTGAATCTTCAAGAAAATCGACTAGAGTTTTATTAGGAATTTCAATTATTTTTGGGATATCTTTTGGCCAGTCTTTATAATATATTTTTTGATCTGACATAATAATCTTAATTTAATTTAATTTATGTAATTATCATCTTATATAATTAAAGAATTAAACTTTATGAGTTTTTAATTAAAAATTAAGAAAATTAACATCTAAGATATTATTAAAGGAACTGGGAGTGCGTTTTTAGCATTAATCGTGAATCTATTTTGAATTTATTAGTAAATTTATTTAATTATTAACAAAAAAACAATTACTATTTTTTATTATCATTATATATAGAATATAGAGATTATCTTATTATATCAAAAATTCATTTATTATTTCTGAATAAGCTAAAATGAAATAAAATGGAAGAAGAGATTGAAGACAAAAAACTAAGTAAGATGAGTATTGATCAACTAACTCACTTATTTATGGACACAATTAACGAACAAAACTTGAAATTAATCCAAGGAATTGAATATCTTGTAGAGGAAAATTTTGATCAATTTAGAAAAAATCTAAATTATGTCATAAAAACAAATACAGAAGTTTCAATTAAAAAAAAATTTGAATCTAAGATATTTAAATCTAAACTGATGTTTTCAAAAGCAGATCGTCTAAAATTGTTCAATAAGATTAATGATATAAAAAATATAGGTGAATTTCTAGCTAATAAATTACTCCTCTATAAGGTAGTTTTCCCTGATAAAGAATTTAAGCTTCAAGTACAAAACATTCTCAAGTCATTAAGAATTATTTCAAATTATTTATCAGATGCGGTTAAATTGATAGGATCTGATTTAAGTAAGGCTCATGATATATGTGAGGATATCAAAGAAGAAAGAAGAAAAATGAGAAATGCTGAATGGCGGTTGTTAGATAAACTTTATAACTATGATATGGATTACCTATCAAGAACATTTCTATATCTTAAGGAACTAATTGAAGATATTATGATGTTGGCTGATCACATTAAGAGTTTTTCCGAATACATTCAGTTTCTAGCGACAAAATACTTAATTTTTGATTAAATACTTCAAATCATGATTTAAAATGGCTGACAATTTTTCTCTAATTTTAATTATTGTTCTTATAGTACTAGCAATTGGTCTTGCATTTTCTATTGGGGCAAATGACGAAACTCTTTCAACTTTAGTTGGAGCTGGAGTTATAAAATTCAAAATAGCTTTATTAATAGGTGGTACAGCCATTGGTGGAGGTATGATTGCTTTTAGTTCTGGATTTGTAGCAAAAACAGTTGGTTCTGATATTTTGGGAGAGGGAATTACGTATTCAACCTATATGTTATTAACTGTTATTATAAGTAGTATTATCTGGCTAGTAATTGGTAGTTATGCGGGGATTCCTTTAAGTAGCACACATTCATTAATAGGGAGCGTAGTTGGAGTTCTTATTGTATATTCAATTTTTCAAGGTGGAGTTAATCCTGAAACAGCATTAAATTGGGAAAAATTAGGAAATGTACTACTTAGTTGGGTTTTTTCCCCTTTATTTGGGCTATTAATTACTTATGGGTTATTTAAGGTTTTAAGTAAAACTTATTTGTCGAGATTAAAAGGATTAAACCAGATTGAAAAATCTGAAAGATATTTTAAATGGCTCTTGCTAATAAGCGTGATATTTGCAGAGATTTGGGTCGGGGCAAATTCAGGAGAAGCTTTAGGAATACTCTTTGGTCTTTTAAAAAACGGATCATTAAATATAGGAGAATATTATCTCTTTGCAATAATTTGTGGAATATTTTCCTTACTAGGAATATATTTTGCTGCTCGATACGTTATACGTAATTTAGCATCTCAAATGACTGATGCTCGTCCAAGCGAAGGCTTGATTACTCAAATAAGCTCTGCACTTATTCTAATGATAGCTACTTTCTTTGGTTTACCTATTTCACATAGTCATGTAATTGTTTTTTGTATAATTGGAATGAATTTAGCACAGAAAAGGGAAGTTGATTATAAAGGTTTGGGTAAAATGGGTATATATTGGATTCTCACTTTTCCAATTGCCGCCCTCATGGCTGGATTACTCTATTATGGTTTAATCCTATTTGGTTTATTCTAATAAAATATTTAAGATTTATTGTAAATTATAGTAAAATGAGAAAAAAAAATTTGGTGATAAAATGGGATCGTTAATAGAATATTTGAAACGAGAAACTGCACAAAATGTTTTAGAAAAATCAATTAAACATGCTCAAATTGTACAGCAGTGTGTAAAGGAATTAGATAAAGGATTGAATATCTTACTTACAGAGAAAAATAATGTTACAACAAATGAATCTTTTGAAAAGGTTGAAACATTAGAGGGAGATGCTGATGATTTGAGGAGAGAAATTCAGAGAGATATTTCTCGTGGTGAGTTAAATCCTAATGTAAGACAGAATTTATCTCACTTAATAAAGCGAATGGATGATGTTGCAAATTGCTGTAACGGGGTCGCTCGTAGAATTACTACGATTCCTCTGAAATTTTGGGAGCAAACTAATCCAGAAACTATAAAATTGATCTTGGAAATGATGAAAGCTACGGTTAAATGTGTTGAATTCTTAGATAAAATAGTAATTGATTTGTTAGAAGAAAGAAAGAACATAAAAGAATATGCAAAACAAATTAATTTCCATGAACATACTGTAGATATTTTAAATATTAAATTACGAAAAAGCCTTCAAGAAACTCATTATGATGTGAATTTTTTTACTGCATTTACAGCTGGTAATGTTTTTGATATTCTAGAAGCAATTTCGGACTCAATTGAAGGTGTAGCAGATTATATCATGGTATTGTTAACAAGTGCAGAACGAATTTAAAGAAATGTGATCTAAAACTTCAGATATCTAAAAAATATTATACCAAATCTTCTTAAGCAGCCGATCTTTTAATCACTTTAACTAAGCCTTTTTTCCGTAGTTCGTCCATCATTTTTTCGATTTTTTCAACAGGTTTTTGGGCTATTTGGGCAACTTGCTCTAAGGTATTCATACCGTCACACACTTTTAAGACTTTATATTGATCCATAGATAGCATCCCCAATTGAACACTCAAAGGAGTCACGTCCTTTACAACCACAGGGATTCTTACTTCGCCTCCAGCTTCTAAAGTTTCTGCTCCCACTTCTGCCATGCTTGGAGATTCTCCAAAGAAAGCATGAGCTCCTGTAAGATCGTAATTATCATTTATATATATATATATTGTATGCTCCTGTCCAGAAATATCGTCAGGATCATTTGGATCGGGATAAAAATTTTTATGTTTGTGTTCTTTTGTATATATTCCCATTTTAAGACCATTAATAATTTCCTTTTTATCGAGTTTTAACGCTACCATATCTTCGCAGATATCACACCAAGCCCATGCTTCTATAAGGCTGAAATACTTTCTTACTTTATTCTCTGGAATCGAAATCTCACCTTTGAAATATTTTAAAGTATGTCCTAAAAAATCAGATATTATATACTAAATATGTCGTTTATTAATTTAAAATTTAATTAAGTTATATTATTTCCTTTAAGAATTAATCTTGTCTTTATTTTAAATTGAATTTAAAATTAACGATTTATAACCGAAAACAATTAAAGCTATTACTTATTTTGTAATCTATTATAATTTCAATGGTTCATAAATGGTAATGTCAAGTTTTAAAAAGAATATGTGTTTTTCATGTGGACGACCTATTGCTCCTTATGAAGCCGCAGTACATTTTCCGTGTCCCCAATGTGGTGATGTAACAATATGGAGATGTGAGCGTTGCAGAATGATGGGAAACACATATAGGTGCCTTAAATGTGAATTTGAAGGTCCCTAGATACTTGAATTAAATTTAAATTTAAGTTGATTGAAATGGGAGAATTTGTAGCGCTAATTGATGTAGTACCAGAGGACACAGATATTGATTTTGATGATTTAGTAGGAAAATTAAAGAATGCTCTTCCACAAACATGTTCTATTGAACATTATGAAATAATGCCTGTAGCTTTTGGTCTTAAAAAAGTGAGAGTTCGTCTTAGATATCCTGAGGAATGGGGTGGCACGGATAAAGTTGAAGAACTACTAGGTAAAGTAGATGGAATCCAAGGAATTGAGGGTATTGCATTTTCAAAAGCATAAAGAACTTAATTTATTTCTCATTTTTCTCTAAAATTTTTAAGGAAAATCAAAATAACTTTAAAAATTTCTTTATATCTTCCAATTCTGTTTTTAAGTTCTTAAGATCTTTCTTATTTAGCTGTTGAGATGCCTCAATTTCAGTATTTAAGAGATTATAGTGAGCCCATAATTTGATATCTTTATTAATAAGATCTTGAATTAAGGGAATCGAATTAAAATAAGAGAGATCCTTGTAATTATTTCTAAATGTTTCTAAAATTTCATGTGCTTGTTTAATTTGATCTGTATTAATTAACGTTTCATATATCTTTTTAATTGACATAGCATGTTTTTCAATTTCAGATATATAATATTCTTCCTGGATCTTTTGAGCGATCTTATCTAAAAAATCTTGTTGCTCCTTAATATAAGAATCTACATTTCCTTTAATTGCTAATCTTATTATTTTTTCAGCACATTCTATTGCTTTATCATAATCTCTAACCATTGCAGCATTTTTTGCTAAAATCTCTAAATCTTGGATTTTTGAAATAATTTTAAATTTCCTACTTTTACCGTTTTCAATATTCTTCTCTTTACTTGGTTTATTATTCATAATTCCCTTTCCTAATATATATGAGGAATAAAATAATTAAATCCAACAAACCTCTAGTTATAACATAGATATTTATAATTTAATTTTTAAATAAAAAGAAGATTTAAAGTTAAATCCTCTTAAAAATGTAGTAAGCTACATTATTCTTTTGAATAGTTTATCAAACTCTTTAAAAGAAATAAATTTTAATGTTGGTCTTCCATGAGCACAATGATAAGGATCCTTACATTGAGCTAAATCGTGGAGAAGTTTTCTTATGTTATTAAGAGATAACTCATCTCCCCCACGTATACTTTTATGGCAAGCTAAATAATTAATAACCTCTTCCTTAATTTCAGAAAAACTCTTATCCTTACCTATTTCTGTTATATCACTAATTATTTCTTTTATAATTTCAACATTTGGTAATCTATAGAAAATTATAGGAATTTCTCTTAGAACAAATGTATTTCCACCAAAATGCTCAAATTTAAATCCTAGTTTGTTTATTTGGTCTAAATTTGATAGTAAAAAAAATCGTTCACTTGGACTCACATCAATTTTTAATGGAGCAACTAGTTTTTGTATATTTTTCTTAGTTTTTTCATAAAAATTAAGTAGATATTCTTTATTTATGCGTTCAGATGCAGCATGCTGATCTAAAATATAAAGCCCCGCTTCTCCTTTTTCATTAAAGCCTTCAAGGAGTATATAAGTTTTATTGCTTAATTGTCCTGTTTTGGAAATTAATCGAACTTTGGGAAAATTTTTAACTATAATGAACTTTTCTCTGATGATTTTTTCAGGGGTGTAAACCTCTTCTAGAGTTGCCTTCTCAATTTGATCAGTTAAATCAAGTTGAATAGATTTCTGTATTTCATTTTCCTGTTGAATAGATGGAGGTTGGTCGTATTCATAATCAATAATTGAAATTTCATTATTAATGTCACTTCTCTCTTCCAAGCTTAATTCAGATTTTTTATCTTCATGTGGCATAAATCTCGTAATTTCAGTTTCTAGGTACTTGTCTTGCGGTTTCATGAAATTTTCTTCCACAAATTCTCGGATAACATTATATACTTTATTGTAAATAAAATCCTCATCTTCAAACCTTATGTGTAACTTCTTTGGATGAATATTAAAGTCTACTTTAGCAGGTTTCAAATCCAACTTTAAAACGAAAAAAGGGTATTTTCCCACCATTAATATCTCTTTATAAGCTTCCTGTATTGCCCTAAATAACAAGTCACTAATAATATAACGATTATTTATATACAAACTTGAATAATTTCTACTTTTTTTGGAGATATCACTATGTCCAAGTAAACCATTTAATCCAAATTCATTTTCAATAAAATTAATTGGTTCCATATTTTCAGCAACAGCTTTTCCATAGATATGAAATACTGTAGTTCTCAAATCATTTCCCGCTGGACAGTTAAGGATAGTTAAATCATTATGTATATAAATAAAATGGAGTTCGGGAAATGCTAATGAGTATCGTTGAACAATATCCGTAATATGACCAAGTTCTGTGGTATCCTTCTTTAGGAACTTTCTTCTAGCAGCTATGTTAAAAAATAGATTTTTCACTTTGATATCAGTACCAATCGGACAAGAAATTTCTTCTTTTTTCCTTATTTTCCCACCTTCAATAACTAATTTAACTCCTAAGTCATTTTCCTTAACTCTAGATATGATTTCAACTTGACTCACAGCGGAGATACTTGCTAAAGCCTCTCCTCTGAAACCTAAAGATTGTAATGTATCTAAATCCTCTATTCTTCTAATTTTGCTACTAGTATGTCTGCCAAAAGCAATTTCAATCTCTTCTGGAGGTATTCCGATTCCATCATCGATAACTTGTATTAACAATTTACCTGCTTTCTTTATAATAATCCGTATTTCATTTGCTTTAGCATCAATACTATTTTCAATTAATTCTTTTACTACATTTGAAGGTCTTTCTACCACCTCTCCAGCAGCAATTTTTTCAGCATCAATTATTTTTTGAATCCTTTGTCGCATCAATTAACTTTCTCGGATTGTAATTTTTCTTTAATTTCAATTAATTTTTTCATTGCTTCTACGGGAGTTAATGAGTTAATATCAATATCTTTAATTATTTTAACAATTTTTAACAAATCTTCGTCTAGCGGAAACTCTTTGACTAATACAGGTTTAAACAAGGAT
>JBHLLO010000070.1:13097-15990 GCA_048885535.1 Candidatus Hermodarchaeota archaeon | reverse complement strand
TTCATAAATATTATTGTCCATCTAATGATTTTTTTATTAATTCAATGCCTTTTTTAATATTCTGAGCATCTAGAGATTCACTTAAACCAAGTTCGTTTAGAATTTTTATAGCTTCTTCTAAATATTTTAATGCTTTTGGATAGTTCCCTTGAATATAATAAATCCCAGCCAAGTTGTTAAGAACTTTAGTCTTTTCTGCTAAGTCTTCTAATTGTGTGTTGATCTGAAGTGCTTCTCCGTATTTTTTTAGTGCTTCTGGATAATTCCCCTGTGAATAATTAATCGACCCGATGTTGTTAAGACGATTAGCTTTCCCGCTCAGATCTCCTAATTGTTCGTCTATTAAGAGTGCCTCTTCATACAGCCTTAATGCTTCTGGATAGTTTCCTTCTACATGATGAACTGCACCGATGTTGTTAAGAACTGTAGCCTTACTCACTAAATCTCCCAACTCTTCGAATATTTGGAGTGACTCTTCATAGCGGATTAATGCTTCTGGATAGTTCTCTTGTATCCTGAAAATATCAGCAATGTTATTAAGACCAGTAGCTATTCCGCTCAGATTTCCTAATTGTTCATGGATTTGAAGTGCCTTTTCACATTGTTGTAATGCTTCTGGATAATTTCCTTGTGCTCGATGAACTTCACCAATGTTATTAAGAAGTGTAGCCTTGCCTACTAAATTTCCTAACTCTTCGAATATTTGGAGTGCCTCTTCATAGCGTTTTAATGCTTCTGAATAGTTCCCTTGTATGCTGAAAATCTCAGCAATGTGGTTAAGAGCCCTAGCTTTCCCACTCAAATTTCCCAATTGTTCATCAATTTGGAATGCTTCTTCATAGCACTTCAATGCCTTTGAATAGTTCCCTTGTGCTTTATAGATCGTCCCGATGTTATTAAGATGAATAGCCTTCCCTCCTAAATTTCCTAATTGTTCATCGATTTGGAGTACCTCTTCATATCGCTTTAATGCTTCTGGATAGTTTCCTTGTGTAAATTGAATTGTTGCGATATTGTTAAGACAATTACCTTTCCAGCCCAGATCTCCTAATTCCTCGAATATAGGGAGAGCTCTTTCATAACACTTCAGAGCATCGGAGTAGTTCCCTTGTTTTTGATATAATAATCCCATTCCGTTAATGGAAAATGCTATCCACCATTCTTCATTATCCTGTTCCGCTATAGTAAGCATTTTGTTAATAACTGACATTGCATCTTTATAAAGATCAAAATCATAATAGATTATATAGGAAATATCTAATCTCGTAAGCTTATCTGGACTTTTCATATTATTCAAGAGCCATTCATTAACATCGACTGAAAATATGTCAGATTCATTATTAATTCGGACAGAACTCAATTCTCCAACCATTCGAGATGTATTTACATCCACTCGGAAAACATGTTTTGTATAGTTCATACGTTTAATGTCAGCAAGAATTTGATCAGATTGAGTTAACTTTTCATAATTATTGATATCTTCCATATCAATTTCATAAATCAGTTCTTTACCTCCATCTTCATGAATATAGTTGATCCAGATAATATCTTGAACATTTTTTAGAATTTTCAGTGTGGGCACAATGTCAAAATCATCACTTCCAGAATAGCCCATAACTACTAAAGACCGACCTTTTGTGAGGTTAACAAATGCAGGTTGTTTAAAGGATTCAAGTTGGAATACATTTTCCCCTTCTTTATTTGCTCCAAAAGCTTGAAGCGTGGCAATTAATGAATCTCGGGCGTTTTCTTTTGTTATCAGATTTTTTGTAGATCCATGGATCTTATAAAGAGTTTTTATTCCATTAGCAAGTAAGGCTTCTGGATTCTCTGATTGCTCAAAGTCTTCCTTAGTAATCACAATCTTAATTTTTTCTTCGGTGATTCCCAATTCTTGTAAAGCATATTCTATTAAAAAGTCAAAGTTTGTGGTAAGCACAAATTGTCCTTGTTTCATCATTTCGGCCAAAAAAAAGTGCTGAATGTTTGGTTTATCGCACAATCCATAAAAATCGATGATTTTTAGTTCAGGGTCCAGACGATCTCGTATAATTTCTACTAATTGTTCAAATCTAAGTCCTTCTAATTTTCCGCCATCTTCCAGTTCCTCTTTTCCAAGTAATTTATCAATCTCAGATTCAGCGCAGGTATATCTTATAAGAGCTTCCATCATAGTTTTTCCTGTGGGTAAGTTTGAGGGAGGATCGACCGAGCAGCCGGCACCTACTAGAAAGGTTAACTTCGCGTCGGGAGTGATTAAATCTTTAATAGTAAGTTTGGTGAGTTTCATTATTTTAATTGTTAAAAATTAGTCAGTGGATATGATTATTTCTGAAAGATTTTTATTTAATATTTATGTGAAAATTACATGTTATACTTTTCACTATCCTTCTAGTTTCTTTTTAATTTGCTCAATATTATTTTTAAAACGCTGGGCAGTTTGAGAATTACTTAATCCTAGACTATTTAAAATTCCTAAGGCTTCGTTCAGGATGTTTAGTGCTTCCAAATAGTTCCCTTGTGCGTAATGAATTGTTGCGATGTTATTAAGATCAACAGCTTTCTCGCTCAAGTTTCCCAATTGTTCATCAGTATGGAGTGCCTCTTCAAATCTTTTCAAGGCCTCTGGATAGTTCCCTTGTGCTTTATAAATCATACCAATATTTGTAAGAAGTGTAGCTTTTCTGCTCAAATTTCCTAATTGTTCATTAACATGGAGAGCTTCTTCATATCTTCTCAAAGCTTCTGGATAGTTCCCTTGTGCATCATATATCGAACCAATATTATTAAGACGAGTAGCTTTTCCGCTTAAATTTCCTAGCTGTTCATCAATGTGGAGTGCTTCTTCATATCTTTTCAAAGCTTCTGGATAGTTTCCTTGTGCATCATATAT
>JBHLLO010000070.1:10491-12997 GCA_048885535.1 Candidatus Hermodarchaeota archaeon | reverse complement strand
TCTGGATAGTTACCTTGTGCTTTATATATCACCCCTATATTATTAAGACGAATAGCCTTTCCCCTTAAATTACCTAATTGCTCATCGATGTTAAGTGCCTCTTCATAATGCTGCAAAGCTTTTAGATAGTTTCCTTGTGCTTCATTTATTTCACCAATGTTATTAAGAAGAACAGCTTTTCTACTCAAATCGCCTAATTGTTCAAAAATTTGGAGTGCCTTGTTAAAGTGCTTCAATGCGTCTGGATAGTTGCCTTGTGCTCTGAAAATCATCCCGATGTTGCTAAGGTTAGCAGCCTTTCCACTCAAATTTCCTGATTGTTCATCTATGTGGAGTGCTTCTTCATATCTTTTCAAGGCTTCTGGAAAATTCCCTTGTGCTTTATAAATCAACCCCATTTCATTAAGCGCAAAACTGTTCCATCTAAGACTGTTATTTTGTTCTGAAATCATAAGTATTTTATTCAATATTGACATCGCGTCCTTGTAAATATTAAAATCAAAATAAATCTTGTATGGAATGAAGAGTTTTATAAACTTATTTGGAGATTTGAGATTACTGGAAAGCCAATCACGAACATCCAACGAAAAAGGTTCAAGTTTTTCTTTAATTTGAGTAGGAATCAATTCTTTCACCATTCTCCCCGTATTGACATCCACTCGCAATACTCGTTTAGTATAATTCATTCGCTTGATATCAACAAGAATTTGGTCGACTTTTGGTAATTTTTTATAATTATTGATATCTTCTCTTTGAATTTCGTAAATCAATTCTTTACCTCCATCCTCGTGAACATAGTTAATCCAAATGATATCTTGAATTTGCTCTAACACTTTCAATGTCGGCACAATATCAAAATCATCACTTCCAGAATAACCCATTACCACTAAAGAGCGCCCTTTTGTTAGGTTTACAAATGCTGGTTGTTTAAAGGATTCAAGTTGAAAGACATTCTCACCCTCTTTATTTGCCCCAAAAGCTTGAATTGTAGCAATCAATGAATCTCTCGTGCTCTCTTCTTTTATGATATTTTTGGTAGATCCATGAATTTTGTAGAGAGTTTTTATTCCCTGAGAAAATAATTCTTGGGGACTTTTTGCTTGCTCAAAATCGTTTTTAGTGATTACAATTTTAATGTTTTCCTTGAGTACCCCTAAATACTGGAGAGCATATTCAATAAGGAAATCAAAATTAGTCGTAAACACAAATTGTCCATTTTTCATCATTTCTGATAAAAAATAGTGCTGAATATTTGGTTTATCGCATAATCCGTAAAAATCTATTACCTTTAGCTGAGGATCTAGTCTATCACGTATTATTTCAATTAATTGTTCAAATCGAAGGTCTTCTAACTTCTTAATTTTTCCGATTTCTGATTCTGCACATGTATAATCGATTATCGCATCCATCATTGCTTTCCCTGCCGGTAGACATGAAGGAGGATCAATCGAACACCCGGCACCAACTAGAAAGGTTAATTTTGCCTCGGGAGTGATTAAATCTTTAATGGTTAGGTCTGTAAGTTTCATAATTCGATTTCTTAAAAATTAGTAAGTGAATATGATTACATCTGAAAGGATTGTATTTAACATTTATTTATATTTTCTGAGACCCCATTCTATATTTCTTAATTCTTATTTAATTTTGAAATAGCTTCACGAACTTTTTCTGTTTCATCTTCAAGTCCTAATTGTTTATAAATTTCAAGCATATGTTCTAAGTTTTGAAGTGCTTTAGAAATGATATTTAACTTACTTAGATTTTAATCTAGATGTCAGAAATAATTTTAAAGTAGGAAAAAAATTGTAATTCATTCTTTTACTTAAATATATATATTCTCGTTATTTTTAAAAGAATTAGAAATCTAATAGATGAATTTTCCAATGAGTGTTAAAAATCTTAATTACAATTACTATGAAGGAGATATCTTCTTTATCAAGAAAGATCAAAAAATAGAAGGTATGAAATATGCTGTGGTAAGAATGAACAAGCAGCAAATAAAAGGAATCGTCGAGTGTGTCGATCTTACCGTGGCAGCATATCCAATACCAAGAAATTTACGTGAACGATTAGAAAATATATTGCTACCACGCCTTTATGAAATTAACGATGTACTTAATGCTGACAAATCTTTACCTAATAATCTTGGGATTGAATTTTCGAAATTAAATCAAGAAGATATTTTATATGGGCTAGATTCCACGAGTATACAAAAATTATTAAAAGAAAGGAATTATAAACCAGAACAATTAAAAAAACTTGTAAATAATATTAATTTCAATTAATCTTGAGATTGTTACTATTATAAAAAGAAAGAAAAAAATTAGAATTTAGTTTTAAACTTTTTTTTCATAATTAATAGACATGTGAAAGAAAGTAAGCAGACAACGATAATGTAATTATAACCTGGAATTGCTAGTTCTGTTTGTTGATCTGGAATTTGCTTTATGATTATTATCTCTGCATATCCTAAATTTCCTACAGTGTCATTAGCATAGAATCTTAT
>JBHLLO010000070.1:0-10391 GCA_048885535.1 Candidatus Hermodarchaeota archaeon | reverse complement strand
GAGAGTCCAATTGCATCAATATAATAGGAATATCCTGATAATCCGAATAGATAATCAGTATAAAACATGATTACACTTGCAAAGTTACGGTTATTGGCAAAAGGGAAATCGCCGTGTACTATCCCATCAATAAAGAGTCTCCACTCATATTGACCTAATCCTTGATATCCTCCGCCTGAACATTCAAAATCAATCCTTATATGATACCAAATATTACTTTGAATATTTGTAATGTTATTCCAAATAGCCCCATCCCAATATTGCAATCGATTAAATCTGGTGCGTATGGTAACGAGATCATTTGTAAGGACTCCACCATTTAAGTGAAATCCACATAGTTTTTCTGCATCATCAGTTCTCATCCAATATTCTATTGTTCCGAAAGTGGGTATTGAAAATAAGTTTTTAGCTACATAAGTGTTAGTAATTTGACTTGTGTCATAAAGTTCCAATATATTGTCATGATTCTCAAGAGAATTTATTACTCGTGCTGTTCCTCCCCCTGTAAAAATAGTCTCAAACCATTGTGGCTTAAACCCATTCTCATCATGTTCAAAACCGTTAGTGGCAAGATAGTACCCTGCTGTAGCTTTATTATAAGTAATATTCTGAGGTAATTCTATCTCTATATTGGGAAATAAATAATACCTAAGATCCCATAAAATATGGGTTAGAATAACAGGTGACACTAATAATACTATATGATTCATAAGTGGGTAAGCTCTATTGTTAAGAGCCCCATCAAGCATAACAGAACCGGTAGGAACTAAAAGATCTCCATAGGTTCCTAGCTTTAAGACAAGCTCATTGATTAAAGTCTCATTATAATCCTCCATGTTTTGAATAATTCCAGGATGAAAAACTAGTGTGGAATTTTCAGAACTCCAAAATCCATAATAGAAAGGATCCTGAATTCCAATACCCCTGTATGTATTATAAATTATGTTATATGGTGTCTCATCATCTGCGTTTAATTCTGTTAAAAACTCACTTATTGAAACCAATTCAAGATGAACATTGCAATCTTTTGATGAACTATAATACCAAAAGTTAAAGTATTTTGAGACATTGAGATAACTCTTATTATCACCCCAATCACCATGACTTGGGCTACCAACAATACCTGCATGTTGTATTGTAATTCCTTCTTGATTAAGTTCATAATAATATTCTTTAATCATATATCTTACAACTACTCCTCCTAATGAATATGCTATGATATCTAGGTTGTCTTTAATTATTCCGCTTGAATGTTCATTTATGATATAATTCTTTAATGCTCTTGAAATATTTTCAATAGAGCTATCAGGATGTACAATTCCGTCGAATTCTGGTCTTGTTGTCTTATCGTCATAGTATGATTCTAATGCTATCATGTTTTCAAGTCCGTAATAATCTATATAATCACTAATACCATTTCGGTTCCAATCGGGTCTAAAATCTAAAAAATCATAAGTTGAGCCTTCACCTCCCATGCCATGCACCATTAGTAAAGAAGGTTTTTTTATCACAAAATGCCTTTCATTAGACTGATAAATCTTATCATTGGAATCAGTTCCAAAGATTTGGATTTTATGGGGACCGTTTCCATTAGGAAATGGTAATACAAAAGATCCTAGAATTGTTCGGTTTAAATTACTATCTAATGAATAACCTATCCAAGTAAGATTCGATGGCGCTTGAAAGTCGAGTAACATTCCACAATTAACATCATCTCCAACGACATAAGATGCATCCCAAGAGAGGCCAATTGCATCAAGGAAATAAGAATAATTTGATAAATTGTAAAAATAATCAGTATAGAACATAATAACGCTTGCATAATTTCTATTATGAGTAAATGTGTAATTACCCCAATTCTTTCCATTAACATATATAGTCCACTCATATTGGCTTAATCCTTGATACCCTCCAGCTGAACATTCAAAATCAATTCTTATATTGTACCATATATCACTTCGGAAACTTGTGATATTATTCCAGGCTGTTCCGTTGTAATATTGAAACATATTTGATTTACCGCGTATAGTAATGAGATCGGTAAAAACCAGTCCACCATTTAAATGAAATCCACATAATTTCTCAGCATCATCCGTTCTCATCCAATATTCTATTGTTCCAAAAGTCGGCAATGAAAGCAAGTTTTTAGCTACATAAGTATAATTTATATCACTTGTATCATGCAGTTCTACTACTTTATAGTGATCACCAAGAGTAGGAATTACCTTTATAGTTCCCCCTTCAGTGAAAATAGTCTCAAACCATTTTGGTTCTTCTCCATCATTATCATGTTCAAAACTATTAGTCCCAGGATAATAACCAAACATCGGTTTAAAGTAAGTTAGATTTTTCGGAGTAATAATACTAATGTCTGAGTTTGAAGATCGGGGTTTTATTTCATGATTATCCAGATTATTATTCTTTAAAGATACAGTGATAATTGGATGGTTAAATGGTGTTAATAAAATTATGATTATAATGAGAAATTGTTTTATTAGTTTTTTCATACAGATTCGCTTAAAATTGGATTATTTGATCTCAAAGTAAGTTCTTCGGATATAAAAACATTTCCTTCTGTCAATTAATGAAATTAACGATGTTCTTGATGCTGACGAGCCGTTATCTAATTAGCTTAGGATTGAGCTTTCAAAATTAAATCAAGAAGATGTTTTTATGGTTTAGATTCCACAAGTATTCAAAAGCTGTTAAAAGAAGGAGGTTATAACCCAGAAGAATTAAAATGCTGAGTATGAATTCTATTCTTAGTATAAAATTTTTCTTATATTTTTCATTTTAACTATTAAATATTTGTTGAGTGGATTATCAAGTATGTTTCATAATATCCCAGAAGTAATTAAAGAGAGAATGAAATACTTAGAAGGTATAGATTCAAAGGATCGTCTTGATGGGACTCCAAGAATGGAGAGGCTTCGACAGATACCTCCTGAAACAGGTAGGTTCATTTCTATTTTGGCGGCTAGTGCTCCTGAGGGTGTTTATTTAGAAATTGGTACCAGCGGAGGATATTCTGCGTTATGGATATCGTTGGCATGTCGACTTCTTGGAAGAAAATTAATAACTTTTGAAATATTAAAAGGGAAAGCAGAATTAGCACGGAAAACTTTTAAATTGGCTAATGTAGGGGATATTATCGAATTAGTTGAAGGTGACGCGCTTGAACACATTCCAAATTATAAAAATATATCGTTTTGTTTCTTAGATGCTAAGAAAAAAATTTATGGAGAATGTTATGATCTTATAATACCTAATTTGGTTAAAGGCGGTATCTTAGTTGCTGATAATGCCATTAATCATTATGAAATCTTGAAACCAATGCTAGATAAAGCGTTGGCTGATCAGAGAGTAGATACCTTAATAGTCCCTATTGGAAAAGGAGAATTAGTATGCAGGAAAATTTGAAGTAATTTATTAAAGAATAAATGATAAGAATTAAAATTTTACTCAAAAATTAATCCCATTATGAAAAAGAGTGAGGGTATTCTAGATGGATATCAATGAATTATTACAAGAGAAATTAAAAGAAGCTTGGGATAAACTAGAAGAAGATAAAATATATTATAGTCGAATGGTAAATGATTTTAAAGAGATAAGAGATCAAGTAAGAGATCAAATAAAAGGACTAAGAGATCAGAAATTAGAAGAAACTCAACGGGTGGTAAAGAAAATAATTAAGCAATTTAAGAAGACTGCTAATCAATTGGACACAATAAGTATTCCAATTGGAGATTATATAATAAAAGATTGATCACGTCTCAATAGAGATATATATAGTTCTTTAAGGCGTTTAGATTTAATCTTGATACTGAATTATAAAACAATTATTAATACAACTATTACAAACGTAATAAATATGCTACATATTAGCAGGCAAAATAATCCTTCATGTTTTATCAGCTGATTTTTTTGATCTAGACTTACTTCTTTTCCACATCTAGGGCAATGTGAGGGAATTGTCCCCCAAAAATAATTCCTAAAGGGATGATGACTTCGATATAGTCTATTTCCACAGTTTTCACATCTAGGTCTGTATAATATCTTCTTATTTTCTCTCATTTTTTTACTCCAATTTAGTTTTTTTTAGTAGTTAAACCATGAGATTGTCTTTAATCTTTGTTTGATTTTGATTCTTATTTAAATATTTGCTTCCGTTCAATATTTTATCAATATTTGACTTTAAATATATTCATTTTAATTAATGATAGATGAGCTTGTTATTAAAAGCAATTTATCTTGCTTTGGATTCAACTCAAGTTTCTCAAGACCTCGATTGGGGCTTCGATTGGATTACTAATATTCTTTCAATTATGTTTATATTTCTTAAATACATTTTATCTTTTATCCTTATAATTTTAGGTGTGATAGTTTTATTTCGGTTTAAGAAAAATTATAGTAAATATGGTATGAATGCATATCAGAATAATTTGGATGAAAAACTGGTTGCAAGGTTTTCGCATGTCATTTTAGGTACTTTTTATATAATTTTTGGTGTAGGCATATTATCAACTATTCTTACCTATTTTTTAATTTGGGTACTTGATCCAATCCCAGACAGATTTATTTTTATTTATATTAATTCAATTGGAGTATTTAGTCCATGGAACTTGAATGGGATTATTGAAATCGGCAGTTTAACATCTATTGAAAGATTAATCTTTTATGCAATCTCATTAGGGTCATTTTTTTCACTATTAGAGATATTAGTAAGTATTTGGTTAATAGTAAGCTATAATAGATTCTATATTAAAACAGCAATAATAAATTTGATTGTTGGTTTTTTTATTGGTATTTTAACAGGGTTTACTACCTGCCTTCCTCTTTTATTGTAGGAATTTTTATCTTCAATTTTTTATTTTAAAATTGTTTTTCAGATTTCATTTTTATTAAACTAAATATTATACTTATAAAAACACGTGTAGGTGAAAATGTATTGTCAGAAAGGAAAAAAAGTCTAGGAGGATTATTTTTAATAGTTGTAGGTAGTATCATCTTGCTTATAGCTTTATTTCTAATACCAACAGATATTGGTTTAGGATTTCCTTATTTTTTTGGGATAGGATGCGGAATTTTTCTAATTGCCTTTAGATTGGTAGTAGTGTTGTATTATCTGATAAAAAAATAGATTCAGGTGGAGAGTTTGAAATTTATTGATTTAAGTATTCCTATAGTTAATCCTGAGGAATTGATATTTGACCCTCAATTAACCCAACCCCATATCGAATATAGGAACCATGATAGAGGAGCAGAACAGATGAGCTCGATTTTTGCTAAATTGAAACCAGAAGAACATTTACCTGATGGAAAAGGATGGGCTACAGAAATTCTTACTTTAGGAACACACTCTGGTACTCATATGGATGCACCCTGGCATTATGCTCCTATTCAAGATACTGAGATATTAAAAATGAAAGCAAAAACTATTGATGAATTTCCATTGGAATGGGGTATTGGTTCTCTTATCGTGTTAGATTGCACCGATTATGAAGAAGGTTATGTGTTGAATCCAGAAGATATCGATCAAAAGTTAGATCTAATCGGACATAAATTAAAAGAGGGAGATATTGTATGTGTGCATACAAATGCTCCAAAATATTATGGAACAAAAGAATATATTAACCATGGGGTTGGAATTGGAAAAGAAGCAACATTACATACTATTAGACAAGGGGTACATGTAGTTGGTATAGATGCATGGTCGTGGGATGCTCCATTTACCATCACAGCCGCTAAATGGGAGAAATCGGTTAAAGATGAAGTTCCTAATAAATCCTTAATTTGGGAAGGCCATTTTGCCGGTATTGAAAGAGGCTACTTTCAAATGGAAAAAATGATAAATTTAGATAAAGTTCCTGCAGTTGGAGCGACAATCTACTGTTTCCCTATCAAAATTGCTAGAGCCAGTGCTGGATGGGTACGAGCCGTAGCCACTATACCAGAATAGAAAATAAAGAAAAAAAGAGAAGGAAAAAAATATTTTTATTATTCTTGGAAGATTTCCTCAACCATCGAATGGTCTTCCTTGAAGTGTACCAGTGCCCCGCTCCAATCTTCTAACACAGTTTGATATTTTAACTCAAATCTTTCAACAAAGGATTTTAATCTAGCCCTTACTTCTGCAGTTTGTTTTCCTTTAATGAATAATACTCCAAATATTCTTCTTCCGTATTCAATTAATATTGTAATATCACCATGATCAATCGTTTTAAGTAAATCCTGAGATTTGGTCGTTTCTTTTATAAATGATGTAATTGCTGAGACCATACCAGAAATTAATCCAGGATCATGAAAAACTTCTTTTACAAAACTATAGTCGAATATACCTCTCCCATCATCATAAATTATATATAGTCCTTGCTTTTCAACTCTTTCAAATATGTAACTAAACTCTGGTTTTAAAATATCAACATAATCTTTGTTGAAAAGATATTTCAGGGTAAAATAAAATCGCTGTTTTTCGCCTTCTTCAAATGGAATAAGATCTGTTAGAAGTTTATCTTCTTCTAGAGAATTTAGTAAAGTTTGAACTTCTTCCCTTTCTGATCTTATAGTTTCTTGTGGAATATCTTCATTTCTTGTGATCAGATATTGGATTTCCCCTTTTTTATAATCATCAGCAGTGAGATAATCAGAAATTGAAGAAAATACAAGTTTTTCAGTGTGTTTTTCATCAACTATTAAGTTCTTTGTTTTAAATTCTTTTCGCAGATAATGAATTATTAAACCCCAGATAACTATATTAAAAATATATCGTGTGTATATGTATGGTGCTGCCAAAATACCCAATATTGGACCCAGATTTGCTTCTAAGCCTGCTGTTCTTAAAGTAAAGAATAAAAAACCAAAGATTGTAGTATAACTACTTTGCCCTGTAATCCAGTACTTATCAGGTCCAAAATTTATCAATGCATTTGGACTTCCAGGGAGAATAAAAAATAAAATTGAAAGCCCTATTATTATTGGTAAATATGATAAAACTGCCGTAAAGGTACTTCGTATATATTTAAAGCTATAGACTAGAAAAAATACTGAAATTATGAGAGAAACGACAGTTAAGGTGACAAAGGAAAATATATTCATGAGATCAAATCCAAGAGAATAACCTAAAGTGTGAGTTAGTGAACTGAATATGGCAGAGTCTTCAATGACTGAGGGATTAGGAAAGAGAAACATATATATGTTACCAAAAAGTAGATAATTGATTACGAAATATATGAAAAAGGCTAAACAAGCAAAAACAATTCCATAATACCAGTTCTTTGTATCAGTTACTTTCTTTTTTTGTTTCCGGTTTTTCCACCAATCGATAATCTTAATGAAGATTAGGATGGAAATAGGCTCGAACATTTTTAAAAATAAAACAAATATAATCGAAGCCATTATAAAATAAGCAAAGAAGTAGATTATGATTCCTATAGATTCCAGAGATCCTGTTTGTATTCCCTCAACTATAAATAATATAATCGATAAAATTGAGATGGGAGCACCAACAGTATATAAGCTTTTATATGTTTGAGTTCTTATAGTTTCTCCAAAGTATCTCCCTTTTAATGCAATTTGTGAGCTAAGTAGTAATTCAACACTAAAAATAAAAGTAGCAAGGTAAACAAACAAAATTTCGAGAAACCATCCTAAGGCAGTTTCGCCATCAGTCAATGAAACAGTTTCTAGGTTTGTAATTCTTAATAGTAATTGAAGAAGAAATAGAGAAATGGGTAATAATACAATTAGCAATTTTAAAATCTCTTTTTCTCTACTCCAATCACCTTTAATTAGTTCGTTTCTTATCTGCTTAAACGGACTTTCTGTTAAATGATATGTTAATCCAGCAAGAGATTCTTTTATTGGTAGTTTCTCTTTTCGTAATTTATTCCAAACTAGTAAAACAGAGATGAATGGTGCCACAATGAATATAAAAGGGAGGGTAACAAGAGGGTACGAAGCAAATAAGGAGAGCAACGAGAGAAAGTGAGTAATAATGTAACCAATTCCTAAAGCCGTATTTCCCTCTTCTCCAGACTCAAGTGTAAGTTCTATTGGAGCAGCTCCTAATTGAAATATTATAGGCAAAACCCAATAGACTACATAGAACACAATAATTCCGAGTAGTATTCGTCCATACAACTTCCCTATCGCTTTTTTTCTGATAAAGAAATAGGGAATCATTATTACAATGATTGGAATTACATTCAATAAGATTGTAGATACAATTTCGACGACAACCATCTTTTATACTCAAGTTTTTTTAATTAAAATTAAATTATTTTTAAATTAATTTAAGCAATTTCTAATATATTATTCTAGGTATTTTTTAAAATCTAAAAATCAATATGATGAATATGAATAAAAAATTAGGGATTGTTATTGATGATGATTTCTCATCAAAGCATATTCCGCCGTTTCCTAAACCAAGTTTCAACTCTTTTGAAAATCCATTAAGACTTAAATGTGTTATCGAATATTTCAATAAGAAGAAAATCTTTCATGATGATCGCGTGATTAAGTTAGAACCAAAATCTATTAATGAAGATATCCTTCGATTAGGGCATTCACAATATCATATTGAATCAGTCAACCGGCTTTCGAAAATGGGTGGTGGTTTGATAGATGAAGAAGTGTTCATTACGGGAGATACATATGAACTAGCTAAGAAAGCAGTTGGAGGGGTCATCCAAGCAATTGAGAGTGTGCTTGAAAAGCAAGTTAATCAAACATTCGCTATAATCAGACCCCCAGGTCACCATGCATACAGAGAAAGAGCTTCAGGGTTATGTATTTTTAATAATATTGCCACTGCAATCCTATATTTAAGGAATCGATTGAATTATAAAAAAAAAATTGCAATAATTGACATTGATAATCACTTTGGGGACGGTCTAGCGCAATATTTTTACGAAGATCCTACAATACTTTACTTTTCAATTCATGAATATGATTTTTCTCAAGCAGATTTAGGATTTATAGATGAGTTAGGTCACGGAGAAGGTATTGGAAAAAATATTAACTTTCCTGTTCCTGAAGGGATAATAGATGAGGATTTTTACATATTTTTTGATTTAATGGACATAGTACTAAATGAATTTAAACCAGATCTTATTATTGTTGCCGCAGGATTTGATATGTATTTTGCAGACCCTATCGGTAATTGTCTTTTAACTAGTAAGTCATATTATAAATTCGCTGAAAAGATATTGCAGATTTCTGAAAAAATTTGTGAAGGTAGAATAGTTTTCGCCTTAGAAGGAGGATACAGCCTGATTGGGTTACCATATTGTATCCATACTATAATAAAAGCCCTTTTGAAAGATAAATATGAACTAGCTGATTTTGAGAAAGAGAATCTTTTTAAAAAATCAAAACGGGAAGAAATTTTCAAAATTGGAAAAGCTTTGAAAACTTTATTAAGTAACTATTGGGAGAATGTCAATCCTGAATAAAAATATTATTTATAAAAAATTGATTGATATTCATTTTAATTCCCTCTATTTAGCTTATGAGTTTTATATATCTGGTAAATTCCTAAAAATAATAGAGTTTTACTAGAAACCCCTAAAGCCAGAAATACTAATCCTAAAATTGAATACAGAATACCTATCATATTTGGAGAAAACCCATAATCTGCTGCTAATGTATAAGCCAAAAATGGATAATTAATAGCAATAAGAATTACATATGATATTATAGAAATTAAAGAGGAAATCAATAGGTATAATCCATATTTATATGAATTTTTCCTGTATATAAAGATAGCAAAAATGAGGATAACAATATCAAAACTCAAATAAACAAATATTGGTGCGTATGTTACAACATAGTTAGTTAATTGTAGTAACAAGTTTATTACAGCCTTTTTTAGATTATTATTTGTTTAAATATTGTCTTAAGTAATTATATTAAATGTAATAATAAAAAGGTTAAGAAGAATTTAAATTAAGTTTTGCAGTTTTAAAGCATAAGATTGTACTAAAAATAAGGCATCTCTTGGTCCTACTTGAGGATTGATATAGCATATTAAAGCACCTGTGCCTCCAATAGGAACTGGAGCAATTATTATATGCCCTTTACCAGTGATATTGGTACCAATTTTTCTTTCCTCAGTATTTTCAACAATCATATATTTTATGCCTTGTATTGAAATGCTCGACATGCCTTTCTGGCCCAATTCTAACTGAGTTTGAAGTAATTCATTTATTTTAGCAAGGTCTTGAGATACATCCCAATTTTCTGTCTGGGTAATTAAAGTTCCGGATTTACTTACGATTGCTACTCCAAACACATTTTGTTCTTCATTTAAGAGAGCATTAATAATTGATTGTATTTCTGATGACATTTTTTCCTAAAACTTTTATTGTCATTTTATTATATAACTATACAAA
>JBHLLO010000069.1:7569-16124 GCA_048885535.1 Candidatus Hermodarchaeota archaeon | reverse complement strand
AAAGATCCTGCGATAAAACCATTAATTGATCGCCCCATAGTTAACTTTTTCTTTGCTACAATGCTATAAACTTTCCAAGCTGTTTCGCTAATATACTCTGGAATATTTAATTTTGATGTGAGCATTTTTAATTTGGGTTTAGCTTCCCAAAAGTTCCTTTCAATACTTGAGATTAAAGAATTTTGAATTTTCGATAATCTCGAGAATAAAGCTTGTTCTTTTGGTCCTATAGATTTTCCTTTAGAATCTGTTTTTGTAGTTGGGAGCATGGTACGAGGTCCAAAATCCCTCCATCTTGGTTCCGTTCTGCGTCTGGTTTGAACCTCCTCAGCTGTGTAAGCTCTTCGTTCATTTCCTACATATGTTCTTTCGATAATGATTCCACAATTTAAGCAAACTTTGTTTCCATCTCTTTCTTCTATATTTGGATCTTCACAACAATCACAAATTTGTAAATCATCATCTAAATTCTTATTTTTCAGAAGATCTCGGTAACTATTATTCATAAAAACTCACTATAAATGTAATGTTGAGAATTTTATCTCATTAGGAAAAAATTCGTTCAGAAAACTAGACTTTATTATTCCTTTAATATTAACATATTATCCTAGTTGCATTTATAAACCTTTGCTCTAAGTTATCAAAATATTGAAAGAATCATCCCATAACATTCCCATTTAATTGAAATTTTTCATTTTCTTTTATAAAGCAATAAAAATTTAATTAATCAAAAATCTATTACATCTAAAAATTAATTTTTAAAGGTTTTTATAATGGATTTTTATGAAGTTGTAAAAAAAAGAAGGAGCTATCGATTTTTTAAATCTGGTGTGGTTCCAACTAAAGAAAAAATTGAGAAGGTATTGAATGCTGCTAGATTGGCACCCACTTGGGCTAATAAACAGGGAATGCATTATATTGTTGTTCAGGATCCTGAAAAAGTAAAAGAAGTATGGAGAGCTATAGGACAAGAGAAAAAATTTGTGGAAGCTCCTATATTCATAGTTGGAATAATTTCAGAATCTGGATCAGGGGCAAATAGAAATGAAAAATATTATCCAGTAGATTTTGGGATATGTTTTGAGCATTTAATTTTAGCAGCTACTGCAGAAGGGTTAGGAACATGCTGGATTGGTTGGTTTCATGAAGAAAAAATTAAGGAGATTTTAGAGATTCCCCAAAAGTATCGTGTGTTAGGTTTAACTCCCTTAGGTTACCCTACTGAAGAAAAAGGTGAAGTTGTAGACAGAAGACCTTTAGAAGAAATCATCCACTATGATAAATTTTAAAATTGTTTCTTTTTACTTCAATTTTTAAGGTAAAAGTAAAATAACTATTAATTTTATCCTAATTATGAAAATAGTTAGGATCAATTTAGAATCTAATATAATAAATTACGAAGAGATCGTCAGAAATACAAAATACTTTTTATTAGGAGGTCGTGGATTAACTTCTCAAATAGTTAAAGATGAGGTTCCCCCTAATTGTGATCCATTAGGATCAGAAAATAAACTAATAATCGCTAATGGACTTCTTGCTGGAAGTCCCTTTCCTAATTCTGCTCGTACTTCTATAGGAGCTAAAAGTCCTTTAACTAACGGTATAAAGGAAGCTAATGTTGGAGGGCGTCCTGGAATGATGTTAGCAAGGTATGGAATTAGAGCGATCATATTTGAAAATCAATCATCAGATCAAAAAATAATCTTAATTAATAATCAGGGAATTGAATTAATTGCTATAGGAGATTATAAGGGATTGGGGAACTATGAACTTCATAAAAACCTTAAGAAAAAGTATGGGGATAATATTGGAATCTATTCTATAGGTCCTGCCGGAGAATTTATGATGAAAGCAGCCAGTATTGCAGCTAATGATTTAGAGGGCTATCCAAGTAGACACGCTGCTCGTGGAGGATTAGGAGCTGTAATGGGTTCTAAAAAAGTAAAAGCTATTGTTATTATACCCCCAAAAGATTCAAAAACCAAAATTTATGATATTAGAAAATTCAGAGAAGTTTCAAAGCCGTTTGCTCAAAACTTAGTAAATACCAAACAAACATTTTCTATATTTGGAACACCATTAATGATGAGACCTATGAATGAATATGGAGGGATTCCTACAAAAAATTTCCATATGGGTTCATTCAATAAAATAGAAAATATTTCAGGTGAAAAACTTCATGAAATTGTAGTAACACGAGGTGGTAAGAAAAGATTAGCTTGCATCCCAACATGTGTAATTAAGTGTTCTAATTTAGTGCTCGATGAAAATGGAAATCATCTTACTTCCAGTCTTGAATATGAAACTATGGCTCTAAACGGTACAAATCTTTTAATTGATGATATTGACAGTTTAGCAAAAATTGATCATTTATGTGATGATGTAGGAATAGATACAATAGAATTTGGAGGAACAATTGGCGTTGCAATGGATTGTGGAATAATTAATTGGGGAAATGCATATATGGTTTTTGATATCTTGGAAAAAGAAATTAGAAATAATACTACCAAAGGTCAACTATATGGAAATGGGGTCAAAATAATTGGGGAAAAATTAAATGCAAAAAGGGTTCCTGAAATAAAGGGTCAAGGAATTTCTGCCTATGATTGCAGAGTATTTAAAGCTATGGGAGTTACATATGCAACCTCCCCTATGGGAGCGGATCACACTTCTGGCGCAGCGATTGCTGGAAGAGTTGCCAGCCAACATAAAGATTATGGAGAATTAACTGAAAATGAAAGTAAATTTGATTTATCTTTCGAACTACAAATCTATACGGCAGTATTAGATTCAATGGGATGCTGTTACTTTATTGGACCAAGTTATGAAAATGTTGGGATTATAACAAATGCTATTAATGCTATGTACAATCTAAATTTAACAAAGCACGACATTATTAAAATAGGTATTGAAATAATAAGAGCTGAACTTGAATTTAATGAAAAGGCAGGGATTACAGCTGAGATGAATGATGCACCAACTTTTTTTAGAGAAGAACCTTCTGAACCTACAGAGTTAAAATATACTTTTAATAAGGATGATCTAAAAAGCTTTTGGAAAAGATTAGATAAGCATGAATTTTAATGATTAACTTAAAGTTTATTAGCTAAGCTCTTAATAGTTGCAAGAGTAATTTCACCTTCAAGTTCCACACACTTTTTATAGTCTTCTTGGAACCAAGGTACATTCCACCCTGCAAGAGGGTTATAATAACTATAAAAGATTGCTCCAAATCTTACTTGTTTCATAGTAGCCACAGTAGTTAGGGCGTTTACTTCTCCATTTTCTATTGAGACAAAACCATTACTTTGTAGATTTTTAACTTGTTCAATATCAATTCTGTAAAAAGCTTCTATTGAATAGTTTTTCCCAATGTGATAGTCCATTGTCCTTTTTTCTATTTCATTTGAGAATATATTTACGATCTCTTTATCGATTATTGAAATATCATTTGGATTACGCCCATAATATATTGATGTTCCATCGGGACCTATTGCATGTGTTGGAATTAAAAAGTCCAACAATTTAACGTTTTGGGCTATTCCCCACGCACCACATACTAATAGTAGTACCTCTGCACCACATGATATTAAGTCTTCTGCTACTGATGCAATAGGTGATGCTCCCATGGGTGGCATTATCGCTGAAATCGGAATCCCTTTATAGACTCCCTTATGCAGTTGATTAGATGCATATGGATGATAAGGACTTAACCATTTAGTAGATACCATATTTATTTTCTTTTTTAAGTAATCTAATAAGGAATTGGAAAACAAAAGTATAACAAATTTACTACAAGAAAATTCTTGCTTAGCCTTATTCGAATATTTAACTGCAGTTTCAATAACATTTTCTGAAGATAAACAATATATTTTACTTAATTGAGGATTCACCATAATTCTCAAGAAAAGAAATAATCTAAGAAAATTTATAAATGCTAGGTCTAATCTTATAATCTGAACAAGCAATAATAAATATCCTTAGCTAAACGTAATTTAACAAACCTTTTCTTTTCATAATTAATTCTGTTGAAAAGATTAATAAAAAACCCAAAGATACTAATAAGATTGGCAAAAGGCTTGTTAAAAACCCAAATAAGTAAACTAATATTGCGAATTTAAATAAGATGTAGAAAATAATATAAAATATACCTCCAATAATAGAGAAAACTTTTTCTATTTTATAGATTGAAGGCGAATAATGCCAACATAATATTAAGAGAAAATTAGAAATTAAAATTAACAAAAATAATATAGTAACCGAATGGCTAATTAAAATACCAATTATAGCCATAACTATCGAATTAATCCCTAAAATTATTGAAATTTTAAGTAAATTGCTCCTTAAGAAATTTATCTCAAATTTAAGAAGAATGCTTAAAGTCAACCATGGTAAGTTATAAAGTAGTAGGATTAAGAAAAGAATCCAATTGTTCAATACAAAGAAATCTAAAAATAAGGAAGAAAATAGACTAATTAAAATTAGAAAGGCTCCAAATAACCGCATTAAACTGAGTTTTTTACCTTTAAACAATTCCATGATTAGCGGAAAATAAACTTGTTTTGATTTATTTTTTAATTAAATTTCCTATTTTATTCTCAATAAATTTTTCATTATAATTAAGAATTTTATAAATTTATAAAAGAAATAGATTAAATAGGATTATTCTCAAAATTATATTTAATTAAATTATAGTTTTTGAGTTGTCGAGGGGATTAGTTTGGATAAGAAAAGAATTCTTATTGAATTAGAAAAGATAGTAGGAAAACAATTTGTGTCAAACAGAGAAGAAGATTTATACATTTATTCACGAGATCCTGGAACGTCATTACCAAGGAAAGTTGATTTTGTTATAATGCCTAAGGATGCAAAAGAAGTGCAGAGAATAGTAAAATTAGCTAATCAAGAAAAAATCCCAATAGTGCCTATGGGTGGAGGTTTGACTCTAAGTGGATTAATCATCCCTGTGAAAGGAGGGATTGTTTTGGATATGAAGCGAATGAATAAAATAATTGAAATTAACGAATTTAGCAAATATGCAATTATTGAAGCTGGAGTTACAACTGGTCAATTATTATCATATATTAATAAAAATTACCCTACATTACAACCCCCAATTCCGGATGCACCTCCATCAGCAACAGTTGCAGGTAATGTTCTAATTCATGGCTCAGGTTATTTGTCCCAAAAATATGGTGATCATGCTACTATGATAAATGGTTTGGAGGTAATTCTCCCAACTGGAGAAATATGTAAATTGGGATCCTGCGCAGTTTCTGATTATTGGTTTACTCGTGGTCCTATTCCAGATCTTATTGGTTTATTTACCAGTTCATTTGGTACGATGGGAGTTATTACTAAACTTTCAATTCAACTATTTTATAAACCAAAACTTCGAGAAGTAGTTTTCGGGTTATTGACGGATCCAAAAGATATTCCAGAAATTCTCCTAAAAATCACAGAAACAGGATTAGCTGAGGATGTTTTACTTGGAATGCAAGATAAACCTGAATGGATGAAAGGTTATATATTTATTATGACTTATGTTACTGGAGAAACAGAAGAAGAGATAGACTCACATGTTAAGACCTTTAAAAAAGTATATCGGAAATCCAATGCCAGATATATGAAACCTCATCAAAAAATTAAAGAGACCTATTTGGAAAAGCCTATTTTTTCAGCAGTAGCAGCTGATTTTAGAAAGGGTGGTGGTTTTGAGTATGTTGGTGCTAATTTTCCTCTTGAAAAAGTACCTGAAGCCTATAAAAGAGGAGCAGAAATCTCAAAAAAGTATGGAATAGTCCCTACAATAGGATCAAGACTTATTGGAGATACTCATAACAGTATGACCTTTTTTACGTACTCATTTAACCGTGCAGATCCGAAAGATATAGAAAATGCAAGAAATGCATTACATGAAACTAATAAGTTAGCTTTAGAATTAGGCGGTATTCCATGGAAACCAGAATTGGCAGGACAAAAATTAATTCTTGAAAAAATGAATCCGAATTACAAAAAATTATTTAACACGATCCGGAGCATCTTAGATCCAAATAAGATTATGAATCCTGGAAATTGGGAGGTGAATTAATTATTTCAATTAACAAGGAACAAGATTGGAAAAATATCATTCATCGATGCTTTCGTTGTGGATATTGTAAATTTACTCATATTTATGATGATTTCAATTGTCCTAGCTATAAAAAGTATCGGTTCGAGACATATAGCACTGGAGGGCGTCTATGGCTTGTTTATGGCATTATAAGTGGAGAACTTAGCTGGAATTCTAATATTGCAAATGTTATTTATGCTTGCACAACATGTGGAAACTGCACAGAGAACTGTCGTTTCGATAAATTCAATGATTTCCTAGTTGATTTTATAGAATCTGCTCGAGAAGAAGCTGTAAAAAATGGATTTTGCCCAGAAAAGCAGAAGATTCTTTTGGAGCGTACTAAAAATCCAGATATGTTTAATCCTTATGGGGAATCTAATTCTGATAATGAAGAATTAAAAAGAAAGTACGAGTTACCTGATAATGCAGAATGGGTTTACTTTATTGGGTGTACTAGTAATTATCGTCAGGCTAATTTGAGAGATGCCACAATAAGATTATTGAAGAATGCAAAAGTTGATTTTACACTAATAGATGAACATTGTTGTTGCAGCCCAATAATTAGGACTGGTCAAACTGAACCTATAGAAGATTTTATAAATTACAACTTAACCCAAATAAGAAGAGTAGGGGCTTCTAAAATCATCACTAGTTGTGCAGGTTGCTACAGAACTATAAGGAAAGATTGGTTAAAATATGGAGCAGAATTAAATTTAGAAGTTTTTCATACAATAGAATTAATAAAGAAATATTTAGATGAGAACAAATTAAAATTTAAATCAGAATATAAAAAAATTTTAACATATCATGATCCGTGCCATTTGGGGCGACATATAGGGATGTATGATGCTCCAAGAGAGGTTATTAATCAAATTCCTGGGACCACTTTAGTAGAAATGAAGCGTAATAAGGAAAATGCATGGTGCTGTGGTGCTGGTGGAGGAGTTAAAATAGGATATCCTGATTGGGCATTAGAAGTTTCAAGGGAACGCTTAGAAGAAGCAATGAAGACCGGTGCTCGCATCGTGATTTCAATATGTCCATTTTGCAAAATAAATTTATCAGATGCTAATCAAAAATTTGAGATGAATTTTGAAATTTTAGATGTAGTCGAAATTATTAATAATTTAGATTATGAAATAATTGATTAATCCGAATTATTAATAAATTTCATTTCTTATTTTATTTAGAATATTTAAAGAAAGATTAGGGTTTATAAATTGAGACTAGGGGCTCATATGAGTGTTAGTGGTGGTAAATATCTAGCTCTTGAAAGTGGTAAAGAGCTTGGTTGTGAATCAATTCAGATGTTTATACGAAATGTTAGAGGTTGGGCTTCGAAACCATTAGAACAAAATGAAATCGATGATTTTTTAGAAAATAAGAAGGCTTATCAAAAGGATATTTGGCCACTTTTATCCCATAATAGCTATTTAATTAATTTAGCTACTTCCGATAAGGAAAAACTAACTAAATCTTATAATGCAATGTTAGATGAGTTAATTAAAGCCGAACAACTTAAATTGGATTATGTAATAATTCACCCAGGAACTTTCAATGTTGAAGATGAGAAGGAAACTAAGAAAACTGGTTTAAATCGAATTGTTGAGCAGTTAAATAAATTAATAGAAAATACAAAAGATTCTCAAGTAATAATATTATTAGAAACAGTAGCGGGTCAAGGACATAATTTAGGACGTAAGTTTCATCACTTAAAATTTATAATTGATAAAATAAAACTTAAGAACAAAATTGGAGTTTGTTTTGACACGTGCCATGCATTTGCTTCAGGATATGATTTCACTACCAAAGAAAAATATGAAGAGATGTGGGAGGAATTTGACAGTGAAGTAGGTTTAACTTACCTTTGTGCCTTCCATCTTAATGATTCTGTAAAAGAAATAGGTTCTAGAGTTGATCGTCATACCCATATAGGTCAAGGAAAAATAGGTAAAGAACCATTTGGATTTTTTATTAATGACGATAGATTTAAAGATCATCCAGGAATATTAGAAACTCCTAAAGGTAAGGATATGAAGGAAGATATTATGAATTTAGCCACCTTAAATTCTTTAAGGAAAAAATACATTTAGATTACTTCGAACCACATAGGAGTTTTGTCATCTACTAAACCATTGTAATTGACAGTCAATTCCTCACCCTTATCGATGTTTCTTAACGTTGTAAACTCGATTGCTTTTCTCTTATAATCGTATAGATATTTTACATTGGGATCAAAAGAATGATTCATAAATTGGCTTATACTAAGAGTTATTGCATTTTCAAACTCTGGTAAATGTTTCGGATCTTCCCAAACATAACAATATTGATACAATATAGTGTCACAAATTTGTTCATAATCTTTATTTGGAAGAGGAACCACATGTGCTACCTCAATAAGAGTTCCTTTTTTAATTTGCTTTTTTGCAAACGCACCTCT
>JBHLLO010000069.1:0-7469 GCA_048885535.1 Candidatus Hermodarchaeota archaeon | reverse complement strand
TTTTTTACAATAGCTACTGGTGAAGTAGTCTCTCCACTTCCAGAAATAACAATTAATAAATCATGAGAGTGAAATCGATGTGTAATAGTATCAGATATGAAACAAGACTTAATACCTAAATGCATTAGGCGCTGAGCAAAACATCTCCCAATGAAACCAGACCTACCTGCACCATAAATAAAGACCATATGATTTTTACCATATGTTCTGACAATTAAATCGATTAATTCATTAATTTTATCAAAATTTATAGTATCCCGATTCTTATCAAGATTTTTGGAAACCTCTTTAATTATATCGAAAAATCTGACTTTTCTTTCCTGATATTTCAACTTTTTCATTACCCTATACTATTATTCTTCTTTAAATATTTCTGGATGGACACAACGCCTCCATTGCTCTACGGTTTCTTTTGGACCTAAACCAATTAAAAGATCTCCTTCTTGAAATATAAAATCAGGTTTAAAACTATATATCCACTTTTGTTCTCTCTTCATAGCAATAATATGGAAGCCTCTCTTATATCGTTTGTCTTGTAATTGAGCATAAGTTTTTCCTTTAAAATAGGAATCACTTGATAATGTTTCACGTACAACTACTTCTTGAGTTTCTTCGATTGCCTTTTGTAATATTATATGAGGTTCAAACCCTTTTAAAATATTTTCAGCAATATTTGCGGCTGCATCGGCGATTTGCTCACAAGAAAAGACGATTCTCATTATTCCAGTGAGATCTCGAGGACTTCCAACTAATTGAGCAAATTCTAAAAGATCCTTTTCAAATGTAATATTCAAGCCATCCATTAATTCCTCCATCTCTAAAACATCCTCAGCTACCTCATAACTATTGAAAAAGAGAGAAGCTAAAGCTAATTCAATCATTGTTTCGGAAATATCAGTGATTAATACATAATCTTTTTTTAATTCTTCAAGATATTCCAGAATTTCGGGGTTAGATAAATCAAACTCACTTTCCCTCTTTTTATCATCAACCTGAAAGGAAATTATTTCATTATCAAAAACAAGTTTTTTTAATTCATTAATTGGTTCGAGTTCTCCTTTAATTATTAAAATATCATCTTTTTGGATTATCTCATCCTTACCAAATAACCAACTTTCCCCTCTTTTAATTGCAATTAAATCAACCCCATGTTTTGAACGAAAATGGATGTCATGACGTGAATACCCTATGAATTCACAAGGATCGTTAACAATTACTTTTACAATCGGCTCAGGAACATCATCCCAAAAAAGTTGAGTGAAATCACAGATGTCACTATTAATGTATACTACTTTAGCAATATCGGCAAGAGCGTCAGAAATTTTATCTATAGAATAACCCATAACTACAATAGGTTCTAGTTTTTTTGCTTCTTTTATTCCACCAGCCTGGGCTTGAATAATCTGTAAATTAAGCAAGAAGGTTAATTCATGGATTCGCTTTTCAATCTTAGAAGTCTCATCTGCTATTTCCTTAATTCCAAATTTAATTGCACTGTAAGCCAAATCTATCATTAGATCGATATTCTGCTTCATTTCCCTTAAAATGTCTTTTAAGGATAAAGGTTTATATTTAAATTTCTTTTTCTTTACTGGCATCTTTCTGATATCTCTAAATTTTCATTAATTTTAATTTTATATAAATATTTGGATAAAAATGATTAAGAGTAAGGGGGTTAAAAAATCCGCTAAGGATGTTATAAACGGAATAAGAAAATTATTCGGATCTTTCCCTCTTTTGAATATTATTATAGAACTAATGAACAATAATATAAACATGAAAACAAATAAGATTAAAACACTTGTAGTCATAATTGAAATTATCAAGAAAGGATTAACTATCTGAATACCTGTAATAATACCAACTCCGTATCCTATAATAATTAAAGCTATTAAACTTAAGAGGAGAGCGAGTAACAATCCTATAAAATCATCAATTAATCTCTTAGATTTTCGTACTTTAGGTGGTATCACACCAATATAGAGATGTGTTGTTAAACGGGAAACTAAAACTGTAGCTATGTCTCCTGTTAAGGAATTTAGCGCGGGTAAAATTAGCAAAATAATAGGAAAACTGTACAAGATTCGTTGACTAGTAGATAATACTGAGCCAGAAAATATTCCTATAATGGAAGATAAGATTACAATTATTACAGATTCCTTGCATATCTTCTTAAAATAGTCCATTTATGGCACACCTAATATTATTATTGTTAGATAAAAACAAATTACCATGGAGAAATCTCCTATCGCAGTCATCACAGGATTTACAATATTATTAGGATTTAAACCATATCTAAATATAAAATAATTGAGAATAGTTGATATTGGGATAGAGATCGAGAGGGTCAAAAATATGGAAATAATAGGAATAAAGATCATCATGGGAATTGAAAGGAGTAAAACCCTAAAAAGTAATAAATCCAATAATAAACTAACAAAACCGATAAGGGTTGCAGTAATTAAAGAAAGGAAATAAGTTGCTAAAACATTTTCAATCCATAATCGTGTATTAAATTCACCAATAATTAAATCGCGTGCTGTTCTTGCGATAAAAGGGGCAGTAATATTACCTCGTAGAGACAATAACGGAGGGATAATCAAAATTAAAAGAAAAAAACTTTCGAAAGGTAAAATTAGAATTGAAAGAATTATCCCAGCAAGAATATCTCCCACGATAGAAACGACTTCAGATGGAAAAGTCTCTCTGATGATTTTACCCTTAGTATCTTGAGCTTCCATATACCATCACCATCTATATCTGATGATTCTGAAGTACCAACTTCAAACATTTTTCTATTATTTATTTAAGATTTAAAATAATTTAAAAATTTCCTAAAGATAAATAAAAATTATTTGAAGTTGTAAAAATATAGAGACAATTTGTTTGTTTTGAGAAAAAGATCTTTTCTCATACTTTTTTTTAAATAAATTAGGTATGCCTAAATAAATCTTTTTTTAAGTAACAGCTTAATCATTTAATTCAATGCCTTCTAATATATTATTTGTAATGAAATCACAAAAATACGAAAATAGATATCAAGCAGGACAGATTTTAGCAGACTATATCCTGTCTAAAAATGAAAAATTAAAGATAATTTTGGAAAATTACAGTTCTCAATGCTTTTGTTTTGCCATACCAAATGGAGGTGTTCCTGTAGCAGAAGGTTTTTGTAATAGATTAAACATATATTATGATATAGTAATAGTTCGCAAGATTAAAATTCCATATAACACTGAAGCTGGATTTGGTTCGATAACTACTGATGGAACCACTTTTTTGAATGATGCCCTTCTAAGTAGCTTAAACTTATCTCAATCTCAAATTGGGAACTCTATTAAAATAACTAAAAGCGAAATCAATGAACGCCTGAAATTTTATAAAAAAGATTCAGAATTACAAAAGAAATACAGAGAAATCATAGAAAATAAGAACATTTTCCTGATGGACGATGGCTTAGCTTCTGGTTTTACTATGTTAGCAGCTATTCATATGATGAAAAAATATGATCCCACGAGAATATATGTTGTTGTTCCTACGGCACCACGCCATACAGTGATGAGAATTGAGAAGGAAAGCGATGAAATCTTTTGCCCTAATATCAAAAATACTATGTGGTTTGCTGTAGCGGATGCTTATCAAAATTGGTATGATATACCTGAATCTGAAGTCATTGAAATTCTAAGAACGTCAAATTTTTATGTTGATAGAATCAATTGATGCTGTAAGTGATGAGAAAAAGAAAAGTAAAAAAAATTGAAAATTAAGAGCTAACTAGTTGAAAGAGAATAGAAGCATGCGGAATATAGAACTGGTCCGACTTTTTAATTACAACTGTATGAAAGTATTCCGCTAAACCAAGAAATCCGCGAATTACTGACTCATCTTCTTCAAACTTAAATACTATTTTAGCAATTGCGGCACTTGTACCAAAATTTACCTTATCATAAACTCTTTCATCTATTAATGGAATCTTTAATTCATTGACTATCTCATACACTCTTTTAATAAATAATTCGCGCTTAGGCATGTGGTTTGCACCTTTTAATATTAGAAGATACTTGTTAAAAAATACAAATGAAATATAATATATAATATTATTAGATTTAGCCTTTTTAATTATTATTTTTTTTTCAGAGTTAGAGTTTTTTTATATCAAAATAGGTTTTAGTCGTAATTTATTCACAAATCTAGGCACTACTAGATAAACTCTTTCATCACACTTTTATGAATTACTTATTTTTATTCTTAAGTAAAGAGAAAGGTAAGTCTTTAAATCTTTGATCTTCGACAAAAATATCTTAGTACATTTAACTTTTGCATCTATTATTGAAACTACGATTGAAAATATCGCAAAACCAACCATAAACAGTAATTCTTCAAACATGCTCTTTTCATCCTATACACGATAGGATTTCTGGGTTCTGGAATGTTTCGAGAGGTATATAAGGAAGGGGATAAAACTAAATCTGGAGCTTTAGATAAGAGAGGCCTAGCACCATGGAATAAATTAAAGGTAGAAGTAAATGAGATTTTGTTAAAAAGTTATGAAAAAGTAAAAGAAATGAAAAAAAATCCTGATTTATTCAATGTACCCGAATTTGGACCATGTGGTACGTGTCCATACCATAATATTGAAGTGAATTATAAAAGTACGAAAGTAATTTGTACAGGATAGGAAAAGAATATAATTCTTCAATACAAGAAAAATAAAGATTTAGATAAATAATTATTCTTGTGGATGAAATTATAGATCACTAAAACCTTTGACTTCATGAATTTTTAAGGGGGAGGTGGGTATACTTCTTATTTATTTCATAAATATGCCTTGATGAGATCATCTTAATATTTCTTTATAGAGTAAATCAATAAATTTTTCAAACTCATTTTTATAGAATTTTACATTTAGTATTGGCTTGAGTAGGACTGGGATATAATTTGCATCTTCATAGACAGGAATTATTTTAATCTTACCCTCTTGTCGTAACTGAAAGGCTGATTCCCATTCTGCCTCGACGGATAAAGATTTATCTGAATTTTCGGTACAAAAGAGAATAAAGGTTTTGCATCGTCTAAGGTTTTTTTCCATAAATTTTACGATATTTTCTCCTGAATCTTTTTCCCAGTAAAAAACTCTATCAATTTCCGGTTTTTCTTCTAACACTCTTGCGATCTGAGGGATATTAAAATATTCAGAATCTAAGGTGGAGTAGCTTAGGAATACTTGTTCGACTTGAGATTTTATAACTTCAATGATTTCTGACAGTCCAGATTCTTCTAAAAAATCATAGACTTTTTGAATGCTTTCATTGGAAATGCCAGATGTTTCTACTAAATCTACTAATTTTAATAGACTTTTTTCATCAATTTTAATTTTTTTCTTTTTACTTATTTTTCCCATATCTGAGATATTATCTAGGGTTTTTTCGAACCCTTTAAAAGCGGAAGGATTATTCTCTATGGTTTCTGCATCCCATTCTTTCAATATAGGACCATAGACTTCAAGAAATTCATCTATAATTCTAGTTAATATTTTCTTAACTTGCTTTACCTCATCATTTTTATCAACACTAGCTGCAATAAACATAGGTTCTTTGAGAATAAGGCATAGATAAAAGATCTGCATGTCTATTATTTTTAATTCTCCAGATCCTTTTGAGAATTCTTCGGAAAAATCCTTGAGCGCGGTTAAAAAACCTGAAACAAGATCTTCATTAAAAGTTATTGATCCATATTGTTTAAAGAGGAGACAAATTCCTGAATATTGATGGATTAAATATATGTTATGAATCATTTTGGTTTAAAATCAATAATTTTTATAATTATACTTACAGTGAATATTTTAATATATTACTATAAAGTTAAATTTTATTTTTTTGATAGAAAATCTTTTTTATGTCTAATATTGATTTGATTACCCATCAAATAGGCTCTTCTTTGGCGCTCTACTTTTAATTAACCGAAAAGTTATCATTAACTCTCTTCGCTCTTTTAAAAAGGTTATCATAATCAATCATTTCTTTACAACGCAAGAGAAGAAAGATTTAGATAAATAATTAGCAATTTATTCAAGTTGTATATCTCATTTTGAAGTGCGTGGATAAAAGTTTTGAACCCGAAGTTTGTCGTAGGGCTTCAGATGTGTTTTATTCAATTGGGAATCCAGAAAAAGGGCATAGCTTTTTCCAATTAATTTATCATAGGCGGAGGAGGAAAAATGTTAAGCGATTCTGATGCACAGCACATTTCATTTTGTCCATTTTCTGAGATGTGTAAGCTGCCACAAAGCTCTTCTATATGTAATTTTCCCCATTATTAGAAATTTTAAAAAAAAGGAAGAATAATGTTGATTATACTGATTTACGCCGCTTTCTTAATCTAATTACTCCAAGAGTTAAAATTACCCCAAAAGCAACACCTGCAATACTCCCGAGAGAAAAGATTAACACAGGATCCATCCCATTTCCACCATCTGAGTCGCCATTATCTCTCATAGGGATAATTGAGAGTAATGCTTGCATCGAATTATCAAGCTCCCAATCAATTCTTAAAGAACCATTTTTTAAACTGTAAACCTCATTTATGAGATTACCAGGATCAACTATCAAACTTAATGTGAAATCTCCAGTGATTTCAAGCGGTAGATATCCAATCGAGATATACTCTGTATCGTCAACGTCAATATTAGAAGGCGAATTGGTGTTATTAAACAGCGTTAAATCAAGTTCCTCACACCTAACAATTACAATTACTCCTTCTGCTTTCCAGATGCCGTTATTACTTATTGAAAAATCTAAAACAAACGATGTATTCATATAAGCCTTAACCGATGAAAAATGTGAAACTCTCAAATTTGGCATCGGATACCAGAGAGGATCCCAAGGATCTGTACCAAGCTCTAATTCCACACTATGGCTAAAAGAATCACCATCTAGATCCCACATCGCATATATGAGGGGTTTCGTATCAATACCTTTTGGTCCGATGTAATAGGGAAGATCTCCAATGCCATTATTGTCTATATCAGGTCCAGAATAGTCGTCCCAATAATTTCCCGAGGCTCCATTATCCCATAGATTTGCGCTTCCTTCATTCCTTGCATTATCACCATTCTCAATAAAACAATTCAAGAAAATGTTATTATCATGGCAGAATGAACTTAGATATACGCCATATATATATCATTATGGCAAATAATGTTCGCCGAGATGTTGGTATTAGTGCAATTTATAAATAAAGATATTCCACTATCGCCGTTATCGTTTGCAGTGTTTCCCGAGATGGTATTGTCATCGCAAAAATCAACTAAATATATCCCATGCAAATTATTTTCATTTGCAGTGTTTCCCGAGATGATGTTTCCATCACAATCATCCCATAAATATATTCCATAATAATTATTTTCATTTGCGTTATTTCCCGAGATCGTGTTGCCATCGCACCGATCAGTTAAAAATATTCCCCTATTA
>JBHLLO010000068.1:13566-16330 GCA_048885535.1 Candidatus Hermodarchaeota archaeon | reverse complement strand
TTTTCAATGATTTTTTTATAATCCCGCTTAAAATTTTCAGTAAATGGATATTTTTTTAGTTCTTCTGATTCAAAAATCCATCCAGAATAAGGATCATATAACATTCCTATTATTCTTATAAAAGACGGAAGTTCTTCTGCTGATCTTAGGCGATCAACTTGATTATTGATATTCTTGACTTCATCAATGAAAGTTTTGAAAAACATCTGCATGCTTAACTCAAAATTTGTTGCGTAGTGACTTACTTTTTTCAGAGCCGGTTTTGATAGCTTATTCATTAACCTTGATAAATGTATTTTCGTCATCCTACAGTCAAGATGACCCAAAATAATAATATTTTTCACATTAAGTTCATAAACGGCGATTAAAATAGACCGTAGGACATCTTCAGTGTATACATTCCCAGCATTCCTCAGAACATAGACATCTCCTGGTTCTAACTGAAATATACGATGAATATCAATCCTGGGATCCATACAAGTTAAAACTAGAGTGGGATACTTTAATTTAGTTTGGCCACTTAACTTTTCTGTTTCTTGTATTATTTTCCATTGATATTTATTATTTCCTTCTATTAACTTTTGCTTTATTTCATCTATCATAATTTTACTTCTACTCATATCAAAATTGCCCATTTGATTTATGTAAAAAAATTAAAAAAAATTGAAATTTATCCTATTTTTTAACTAGCAATTCTTTGATGTTTGAGAGATTTCCGTTGCTAAGAAAATTTTTTATCTTATCTGAATACTCGGGTAAAAGTTGTAAAAACGGCAAGATTGCTTTTGATAAACTACTGAACGCTTCATCTCCATTACCCATAATGAACATTTTTTCAGGACTGAGATTTTTGAAGATCTCTGGTAAAATGTTTGTTAATTGAACAGCCAAAAACCTTTGATCTGCTGCACTCATTGCTTCTACTTGTTTCTGAAAACCTTCAGCTTGAGCTAACATTTGCTGTTTGATATTTTCCGCCTCACCTTCAGCTTGAGCTATTAATTTCTTTTTAATTTGTTGAGCCTCTGCCTCTGCTTCAATAACTTTCTTTTGTTTTTCCCCATCCGCTTCGATCTTTTTTCGTTCTCTCTCTCTATCAGCAATAGAAATTTCCTTATCTTTTGTTTTTAGTCCTATTTCTCTCTCAACAAGTTGTTCCTGGATTCCAACCTCATTGGCCACTTCAAGTTCACGCATTCGTGATTCTCTCTCTGCCTCTGCTTTAGCTATTCTTGCTTTTCTAAATTCCTCTGCCTTCTTTGTTGCTTCCATATTTTTCTTTAGCTCTTGTTCTTGGATTATCACTTCTAATATTTCTATAGATTCGATTATTATTCCCCAATCAGCGACAAGTTCATGCAAATCTTTCTCGATATGATTAATTATTTCTCTTCTTTCTCTAATGATTTTCTCTAATGGCATATTAGCACAAGTAGTTCTAATGATTGCTTCAGCAGCACCTTTCAATATTTTTTCAACATAATTATCATCCCTTTGACTCCAAGAGACCGCACTAAAGGCTTTCTCAGGATCTATTACTTTCCAAATTAATAAACCCTCTATTTCTATGTTTTGATACTCATTTGAGACAACTTGATCGTGTGCTTCCAATAGAGTTTGGATGCTAGTTGTTGGGATTACGATATACTCATCTATAAGTGGTAATAACCAAAGAGATCCACCTAATCCTGCTGACTTTACTTTCCCGTTTCGTAAGTGTATAACAAATTGGTTAGTTTTGAATTTTCTATACCTTACTGCTAGAAATACTATAAATAGAAAAAGTATTATACAAGCAGTAACGACAATACCAATAATTAAACCAGAAAACTCTTGAAATAACATCTTTTTTCTTTTAAACCTCCTTTTTTATTTTTTATTTCCTTTCTCCTTTTCTCTAATTTCGTTTTTTGTTAAATTTTAAGCCATACTTTAATTTGGTTATCCATTAAAAATTACAAATATCCATACTGTAAGTATAGAAACTACTATTATTGCAGTATTTATTAAAATAGCACGAGTTAAACTAGGTTTTTTACTCATTCTTTTAAGAAGCTTTTTTGATCGTACTCTCTTTCCATGATTGTAGACCAAATTCTTCCTAGTTTCCTTAGAGACATATTCACTTATTGTCAAATATTTGTCCACTCCTTCTTTAATTTTTAATTTTTTTTGCTAATCTTTTACTAATATCCACCAAAAGGAAATCATCCTTCACATCAACTATAAATACTTTGGTTCCCCTCTCAAAATAGGACTCATCATTAAGCGGTTTAACATGAACTTTTTCATACTTCATAGGTGTACTAGAATGTATTCTTACCACACCTCCTCTTTTATCTACATCCGAAACAACTTCCGCTTCTTTACCAATTAAATTTTTGGTGCTTGAAATGATATAATATTTTGATTTAGCAATTTTTTTCCAAGCTACATTTAGATATTTTGTCGCAATAAAAGCAACAATGGGGGTGATTATAAACGTTATAAATCTAAATCCAATTGGTATCTGATTTAGAACCATTCCAGCCATTCCAAATATTAAAAAATATGCTGAAATTAGAAGCATAATAGGAGCAGGGGTAGTAGAAGTTCCTATAGCATCAGTGTCCAATTCGATATCAGAATCAACGTCAAGATCTATATCCGTATCTATATCCACTTCAGCATCAACATCCACATCAACATCTACCCCTACATCCAAATCTGTATCAACTTCTACAGCATCAACGTCGAATTCCGCCCCTACATCTACATCAACATC
>JBHLLO010000068.1:0-13466 GCA_048885535.1 Candidatus Hermodarchaeota archaeon | reverse complement strand
ATCAACATCTATATCAGTATCAATGTCAACATCCATATCTACATCAGCATCAACGTCGACATCTATTTCTGCCTCAATATCGACTTCAGTATCAACTTCAGTTCCTCCTGATTGTGCTTCCATATGGGCTAGAAAAATTGAGATGATTGAAAAGATAATCCCCCCTATGAACAACCCCAAACAGATATTAAAAAAAATATCGTAAGCATTCATTTTTTTTTCTTATCTTATTTCTCTTAAATATTAACTTTAATTTTCCACTACTGGTAAAATCTTGCCTTAGAATTCCTTGTTATCCACAATATGGGTAAAATATAAGTTTAGGTGCATTTCTTTGCTCTATAATCCTATCTTGATTTAGATTATCTCTTGATATTATTTCCTATTGGCATTTTTTTTAATGATTTAATTTCTGGTTTTATATACAATTGATTTTTGTTTAATAAAAAAAATTATTCTAATAGATTAGTTCCACAATTATGGCAGAACCTCGCCTCTCTTTCAATTTTTACACCACAATACTGGCAATATTGTGCGTGAATAACCTTTTCAGTGTCATCTTTTACTTCAATTGGTTTAGCGTTTTGGATAATATAAGGGTTTCTCACTGATGGTATATTATGATAAATATTATTGGAATAAGCTTTATTTCGAGCTTTTGAATTTTCAATACTTACAACAGCTACTATGATAATCATGATATAAATAAAAATCCCTGGAAATATAGGAAAATAAAAATAACCTATAAATGATTGTAAGCCGAAAAATAATCCAAACATTATAAAACCAATCATACATAAAACTATTCCAGTAGCGGAACTCTTATGATGCATTTTTTCCTTTTTTATATTCTAATATATTTTACTATATTTATCAATATACATTTATTCAACATGTATATTTAAAAGTTTCGTTAAAAAATTTCCCTTTAAAAAGAATGACTTCTATAGCTCTATAAAGCAATATATAGAATATATATCTCAATATAGACATTTATATATGAATTCTGATAAAAATTCAAATATAAAGATATATATTTAAGAGTCGATCTTTCTCACAGTTTACTATTAATTTTTTATAGAACAAAATTTTATTAATATAAAGATATATATATCTGAGTAAGAATTATATTTCTTAGATAAAAACATAATTTTTGAGGTTTAAGAATCAAAATCGTGGTGTTTATGACTGAAAATGAGGAGGAGAAAAGTGAAGAAGTAAAAGGTAACCCTATTTATGTTAAAGTTTCTGATGAAACTCGTGCCAAAATCGATAAGTATAAAGAAGAAGGTAAAACTATTTCCAGTATCATCGCAGAAGCCATAGAACTATATGACACATATATATCATTGGCTCCTGAAATAAGAAGTGTACTCCATAAATATCATGAAGAATATGGATCAGACTTAAATATTATTGAAGAAGCATTAAAAATATTTGACAAACAGAAGGATCCTGAAAAAGCAGAAGATATTGACTTATGGTGCAGAGCACGGGATGAATTAAAGATGATGTTAATAGGAAAAACAACTTTTATTCAGCTTTTAGCCGCAGCTGAAGCACCTGAAGAAAGTTTAGACCGACCAATAAAAAAAAATGTAGCATTAGATGTTATATTATGGTATACTGGAAAACCATTAAAAAGCCTTAATTTAGGAGAAATTATCCATGCAATTCAAAAAATGTGGACTGTAGCAAATTACTTCTACTTCGTTGATGTTAAAGAAACTGATGATGAATTCTATGTAATTTTTAAACATCATCAAAATCGGAGATACAGTAATTATTGGTTACGCTATTTTCAGGAATTATTTTCATCACCTGATCTACAATTTAAAGTTTTAGTCGAGGGAGAAAGTTTAGATGAAACTCTTTCATTAACAATTAAAAAAGCCTATGATAAGTGAATCTAACTTTTTTCAATAAAAGAAAAAAAATTAAAAAAATAAAAGAAAGAATTTAAATCCGAAATTATTCAGCAGATTCATCTTCTTGCATTATACCCAATTTATTTCCTTCGGTATCTTTAAACATATAAAAGTAACCTACTCCAGGGACTGTAATTCTTGGTGTGACGATTACTCCTCCATTTTTTTCAATTCTTTCCTTATACGCATCAACTGAAACTACGCTAATATAATTAAAGATTTGGTCATTTGAACCCTCTCGTCTTTGGATTCCACCATCTATTCCCTCCTCATCCTCATCTCCTGCTTTTATTGTCCAATATTCAACTGGACCTTGCCACTTTTCAATACTCCAACCGAAAGTTTTTTCATAAAACTCTTTTGCTCTTAGAGGATCGTCAGCATTTATTTCAAAATGAATAATTTTTGGCATGGTTTTAAATAAATTTTATTTTGAATTTCAATTTAGTAGTATAACATATATTAGATCTTTTTTAATTTTTATTGGCAAAGAGTCGTATAATTTAATAAATATTAATCCATCAATACTTGAGAGCTATGTTAAATAGTATAAAACCCTCCATAAAAGAATTGCTTATTGTTTATGGGATCGGATTAATAACAATGCTTCTCTCAATAGTATTTTTTGCTATAAGTGGATATCCCCTTGTTAATACAGCCACAGAAACACTAAGCATTGTTACACCCCCTTTGTATATGAATTCAATTTTTCTTCCATATGGAATGTTAATAAGTGAGCTTCTCTGGGAATGGTATAAGAAAAAGGAACACAAGACATCTATAATCTTTTTTGCTGAGTCCGTTGTCGTTGGGATATTGTCATTGATTCGATATATTATAAATATTCCATTAAGTGGCCATGCAATTATGATCTTTTTTTATGTATTTCATCAATTAATCATCAATAAAGCGAAATTTCCAATAAGGCTTCTAATCGGATTTATTGTTCTTATAATAACGGGAATTTATAAATTATTTTTCTGGAATGATCCTATTACTTTTTTACTTGGAGGTGTTGTTGGAATTGCTTTATGGGTTCCAGGGTTTTTATATCAACGACAAAAATTGAAAAAAAAAGTTGCTTAATTGAAAAGAAATTTTATTTACCTTTTAATTATGTGAAAAACATACATTTGTTCTGAACCGTGTACATTTACAAGATCATATCCATTTGTTGTCATATAATCTTCAAGATAGGTTAAAAATTCTTGGTAGAATCCCTTTTTTTCAAACTTCACTTTCTTAACACCAGAAGAACTAGCATGAGACATGGAACGAGCAAGAAAATTTATTGTGATTGTTTCAATCTTCAAATTATATCTCCTCAATAATTTTAAGTTGTTTTAGATATTCTTTTAATTTTGTAATTCTTGACACAATTTAATGTTTTGCACTAAAGTCTGCATTCAATTTGATGGCATATAAATTATGAAATTCTTTGTTGCGTCAGTTAAAATATAAATATACCAAGTTTCCTTATAATTATTTATGGAACCTAGAAAGTCTTTTCTTGATAGATATCGAAATTTAATTGTTCTTTATCTCGCTTATGTAGTTTTTTGGTTTGTTCTAATCGCAATTATAAATGGTATTTTAGGTCAGGCTATAAGAGTAGATCTTACAAGGTATATACCTATAAATGATTTACTAATCGAGCTTGCAATCATTTATGTCTTTATACTACCTATTTCTGGGATGTTAGGACTGTTAATTGGAGGCTATTTATTAAGTCCTATTATTATGATTTTACATAAAAAGCTATTAGGCTCAAAATTATTTTATGGGATTCAAATAGAACCAAAAAAATATTCGGAAAAAGTGTTTACACGGGCCTTTTTCCCAATTCTTATGGCAATTAACATATCTACTATTTTTATATCACAGCCAATAGTAGAACGTATTTTACCTACGGATACACTTAATGTAATAGGAGGATCCCTTGGTCTTTCGTCATTATTATCATTATTAGCGGAAAGTGTTTTGTTAATCCTCACTTTTGGAATAGCTCTATTCTTTTTTTCTCCTGTTTGGTTTTTAAAAGATTCTGGAATAATATATTCAAACAGAGAGAGAGTAGAAAGTTCTCACGAAATGTTTACTATCAAGTCGATAGGTGATTGGTTTCGCACGATTCTAAAAAGTTATGCTGGAATCGGTGCAATAGTTACCTATATTCTCATTATATATAATTTCATAAATATCATTATTGAGAATCCTGGAGTTACCTTGAATATTCCGGCTTTAGTACTCTGGATAGGTTTACCTTTCTACCTTACCTTATCCTTAATTCCAACATTAATATGTAATGATTTAATTAAAAACCATAGAATCGGGTTTATTAGAAAAGTAGGTAATAAGTTAGGGATAAAACAAACTGCAGTTATTTCATTTGAGTTAAAAGATGATAGAGTCTAATTCTCTCAATTCATTTTAAGTATTAGTACTAATAGTAACATAAAAACAAAAAAGCCAACTATTGGTACGATCATCCACGCAAATGAGAATTTATTTTGGAACTGATTTTTTTTCCAACCAGTCTCTCTGTTCACTTGTCTTTCCAATAATTTAACTTTTTGTTCCAATTCTTGTATCTTCTTATCCTTATTCCTCAATTCATTATTATCACCGAATTCGATACCACAAAAAGGACAAAAAGAATCACTTTCTTCCATCTTTGAACCGCAATTAGAACAATACTTCATACTTCATCATATAAAAATAATTAGTTTTAAAATTATTGTTAATGTTAAGAAATCAAGAAACCCCACTATTAATGTACATTATATTTATATATAAAATTACACCTAATTTTCTTGGTAGAAATGAAAACCAAACCAAAAAAGTTAATCTTAATCTTAGCTTCAATTATAAGCATCTGTGCCTTAGCTATAACTGTTAATGCCTATAATGTTATAGATAGTAGAGTTATTAATACAACTGGCACAATTGTTTATCTTGATTTAGAAGGGGGGTTTTACGGTATTATTGGAGATGATGATAATCATTATGATCCTATAAATCTACCCAAAGATTTTGAAATTGATGGACTAAGAGTAGCTTTTAGTGCTTTAAGAAGGGATGATTTAGGTAGTTACCATATGTGGGGTATCATTATCCAATTAGTAAATATCCAGCTCATCTAGACTCTGAACGAAAATTTAACTGATTTTAAAAAAATAAGATTATTCAGAATTATTTCTTAATTCTTTTACAAGATAATCTTTAAGAGCACATCTTACAAGTTCAGAACGACTATGATATAACTTATTCTCTCCCACTAATTTATTAATTGCCTTAACATCCTCTTGCGGAAGGGAAATAGTAACAATCTTCATATGATCTCCTTATTCCTCTTCATAGTATTTTAATCCTTTCGAGTATTTATAGTTTAATCATACCTTATTGAGTATTATATTTCGGAAAATTTGTAACCTTGATTTAGACTAAGATAGAAGGGAATTGACTTATCATTTTACTCTTCAATATGTTCTAATGTGGAAAGATGACTCAATGAAAAGTCGTGAAATCCATCGCGAGAAGGACTCTTAATCCCTTCGGCAAGGATCATATATCCTACTCGTGGTAAAAATCCATAAGTGTTAATTTTTGAGGAATCTACTAATACAGAATATAAAGCAGTCTTAGTCTGTACAGTAAGTATCATATATCCATAAGTAAAACTCCGAGAAATTCTTTTTTCGCCATCCCGAATATCCGTAATCCTTCCTCTTATAATTACTCTTCCTGTTCCACTCATCTTTAAATACTATATGTAAATTTATTTGAAATAATTTGAATCGTGCTTTCTCAAACTGTCAACAAGAACTAGACATAACTTTTTTAAGATTTTTGTGTTTACTTTATCTACTGTATCATTACGAGTATGCATATAATCATAAACTTCTGCTCCACCAATCCCATATCCTTGAAATCCTTTATTTCCTAGAAACCCTCCGTCGGAATGGGTGCCGAAAATCCTGTTTGTAATGAAGTGATGTACCCTAAGATATCTAGAGTTGTTTAAAATCCAATTATTAACATCTCTTGCATGATCTCCTTCCATTCCTCCGGGGAATAAAAATACGTTAGTAGCGATAGATTCAAAATTAAAAATTATTGACTTATTAGGATCCACATTTTCTAATTTATTATAAAAAAAATGTCTGACACCCATTGTTCCGCATTCTTCAGCTCCACTAAAGAGAAACAACATAGTATAATTTTTCAATCTATTTTTAGGAATGCTATAATAATTTAAAAGCTCTAAATTACAAGCTATACCTGTGGCATTGTCAATAGCACCTGGTGATTGATTATTTGTTGTATTAAAAATAATCAAAACTGAAGCAAATATGTTCAATATTAGAGGAAATAGCCCAACTAGATTAAAAATGATATCATATTGAGAAGACATCACCGTTTTAATAATCATAATAAGAGTTAGAGTGATCGAAGAGATTATCCATACTTTCATAATTCGAATTCGGATTCTAACGGTGAATCTTTGTCCCTTAGAATCTAAATGACTCATAAATAATAGAATTCGGTCATCATTCTTTAAATCGTTTGAGTTAGGTTTAATTTTTACTATAATATTTTGTGAATTAAACTTTGGCTTTAATTGTATCTTCTCTGGTCTTCTAGTGATTATAAAAGATGCAATTAAAATATTTGCTAATATGAGAATGAAAATTAATGAGATAATTAAATGAAGATTCAAATAGAGAATTAAAAATATTAAAGACCCAGATAAAAATGCAATCTTGGGATACATCCTTGAATAAAACGTACTGAACGTAAAATTTTGAATTTCAAAATCCAAATCTAGGTTTTCAATCTCTTGTTTTGCTTTATTAAAAGCCTTAAGTTCAAATTGTGTTCCAGATAATCGAGGAAAAGCAAAGTTTTTTAGATTTTGTTTTATTCGGGTCTCCTTAATCATGATAATCTCTTATAATGATTTCATATCTTAAAAATTATTATTTTCATTAAGATATCTAACCATAATAAAAGAATTTTTAGGTTATTCTTATTAGATTTTTATTTTTACAGCCACAATTTCTCCTTTAGCACACTCTTTTTCTTTTACAAATAATGAACAAGTTACTATTGTTTTACGCTCCTTTACTTCCTTTATACGTGCTCTAAAAACCCATGGTTTATTTAATGGAGTTGGCTGTAGAAATTTCACTGTTAGAGTGCCTGTAGCATAAGCAATGACGGGTTCAGTGCCTTCTTCTCGACCTTCAGCTCGATGTGCTGCAGAAGCAGCTGTATTTAAACAATGACAATCTAGAATTGTAGCAATAATCCCCCCACATCCCCTTCCAGGATATGCACAATAATACCGTTTTGGCTTCCAGGTACAAGTACATTCATTTCCTTCCCAATAACTCTTTATTTGTAACCCTTGTTCATTATTTCGTCCGCAGCCCCAACAATACGTACCTAATTCAGGCCATTTTTCTTGAATTGCTTTATTTTGCATAAAAATTTTTCCTTATTTAATTTTCAAATATATTGAATTTCTATGACATTAATTTACAAAAATATCAATTTATAGTAAGACATACGAAACATATGTTATAAAGGTTATAGAGTAAAAACAGTAGAAAAAAAAAGCGGAAAATTAAAAATAATTAATAATTATAACTTTGAGAAAATCTTAATCATTTTAAACTGATTTTTCTATATTACTTTCGAGGAAGTATCTTTTATAAGCATATCTTACTAAAATTAGTAAAATACTATAAACTATAGTTAAGTATAAACTTCCATCAGTGATTAGTATGATAGGCTGAGAAGATAAGCTAGGAGATATAATAAAAAAGAACTATAATATACAAATTAAAAATGCTAAAAGATTTATAATTTAGATATCAAACTTTTTTTATATTGGAGTGTTTTATCTAATGTTATGAATATCGCAAACTCCTTTATTATAATCCATCTTAAACTTAAGCAATATAAACTGCAGTTTATATTTTTCTTTGTATTTTGGCTAATTGGGTTTTTATTCTTTCTTATTACTGAACCTGAATACAACTTAGGGCAAATTATTTTATTCTCAATAACTGTGAAGATTCCCTCAGATGCAGGAGATTTTGGTCAATTTTATGCTGTAGTCTGGCCAATTTTATTAGAAGTAATATTCTTCGGATTTATAATGGGAGAATTGTTTGAGAAGTATAATCCTGTAATTACATGTAGAATACTTGCATCTCATAAACGAAATCATGCTGTAATTATTGGTTATCATCATTTATCTGAAAGAATCATAGAGCATTGTATAAAAAATAAAGAACCATTCTCTCTTATTGAAGATGACGAGGAATTGGTAGAAGATTTAATTAACGCTGGGCATCCAGTTGTAATTGGTGATGCCACTGAAACTGCAAATCTTGAAGCTGCTAATGTTAAATATGCTGAAGAAGTCTTTATTAATGTTGATGATGTAAGAATTGCAATAATTTGTACCGAAAAGATCCGTAAAATGAATCCAGATTGTCTAATTTATGTCCGTGCATTTGAAGATCATGTACAGGAGTATCTTAAAGAGCCTCCTTTGAACGCGTATTCCTTCTCAACATCTAAATGGGCAATGGATAATATCCAGAAATGGACTAAAAACAAAACTGGTACAGTAATTGTAATCGGAAGAGACTCATTAACACATCGAATAGCATACCATATTTCTCAGCAACCAAACAGAGAAGTCTACCTTTTTGATGATGTTCATGATGGTATAGAATTTGTGGTAAATAAACAATTACATATCTATAAAGAATTTGCCCGTTTTTTAAGCGATATACGTCCTCATGTTAATTTAGAAGAAGTGACTCAAGCTTTTATTTGTTGGAAGCAAGAATCTGAATTTGATGAATCAATTTATCTTACATCTAAATTAAATTTACGTTATCCCCATATTGAAGTGTTTGTAAGAATTTTCGACGAAGAACTCAAGGATATCATAAAAAAACATAACGCTAAAACTTTTTCAACCTCTAAAAAGGCGTTTAGGATGTTACAGAAAGTAGTCACCCCTGACTCAGTTATTGCTCCGAAAATGATGAAATAAAATTATTCATATATTATAATAATGTATGTTAAGAAATGAATGACGAGATATTTAAAATGAAGAACTATGAGCCTAAATATATTATTAGTGAATCCAAATAGGTTTAAAAATCCCCCTGTAATTCCTCTCGGCTTAGAATATCTCGTAAATGTACTGGAGAAGCATAATCATAATGTTGATATATTAGATTTATGCTTTTCTGAATCCCCGGAAGATGATTTGACTAAGGCACTCCTTAAAAAAAAGTATAACATTGTGGGTTTTACAATTCGCAATATTGACTCAATAAATTATTTTAATAGTGAGTTTTATTTACCTTCAATAAAAGCTTTAATTCAATGTGTTAAGAAACTCAATATTCCTGTAGTTTTAGGTGGTTCAGGATTTTCAGCTATGCCTAAGGAAGTCTTAGATTACCTCGAAGCAGATTATGGAATCATAGGTCCAGGCGAAATTATATTCCCTCGTTTTTTAGAACTGCTTGGTTCTCAAGAATTAAGAAGTAAGATTTATGATGGTTGGCAATATGGTACTGATGCTAAATTAATTCATTTACGTGGAAAAAAGATTAACTATGCAAAATATTTGTCTGGAGAAGAGATTATTGGGTTTGAAACGCATAAAGGCTGCCCGGGTAAGTGTCCTTTCTGTGTTTCAGCATGTTCACAAACTTGGTACAGGAAAATTCCCGCCATAATAGAAGAACTTAAATTACTTATTCATCAAGGTCACACTCACTTTCAATTATGCGATAGTGAATTTAATTCTGATTTAAATTTCTCAATTCAATTTTGTAGAGCTTTAATTGAGAAAAGGCTTACTATGAAATGGAAGCTCTTCATGAAGCCTTACCCTTATAACGAAAAATTATTCAAGTTACTACAAATGAGTAATGCTTATTCAATAGGTATTACTATTTTCAGCGATAAAAAAATTCAAGAGTTAAATAATTATTCATACGACGATTTAGAGAAAATAATTGAATATTGTACAAATTACCAGATCGAGTTGACGATTGATTCCAATGTAGGATATCCATATGAATCGTTTGAATCTATTAAAAACATGATTAGATTTTTTAAAACCCATCGCCCTACAATAGTAACTGTGAACCCTTACTTTCGAGTGTATAAGCACACTCAATTAGCAAACTTAATTAAAGCTGATATATCCATACAAAAAAATTTAATAAAACCACATCCTAAAGACTTAGACTTATTGAAACCTGTTTTCTACAATCAAGTTAATTACAATATCTTAGAAGAATTGATTTCAGATGATGAATTGTTTAGAATTGCTTGGCTTACTGCTGACAAATAAAAAAATCAAATTGATGGAGATTTTAATAAAAAAAAAGTAAAATTTTATTCTTCATAATAGTTATTGCTGTATGATTATTCTTCTGGAGCTGCTAATCCTACAAGTGGCATACCTTCCACGAGGTCATAAGCAATATGGATTTCATATTTAAATCCATCAATGGCTTCTGCCATCATTAGTAGTCGATTCATTGCGAGATCCATAGATTCCTTTACTTTTCCTGGTTGAATAGCACTAACTGTGGTACTAAACATACCATCTTTAACTGCCCATATTGCAGATCGTAGGACACTTTTAGAAATGGATTTATCATCGGGAAACTTTTTCATTGCTTCAAGATATACTTTCCCTACTTTTTCTGATTGCCCATGAGGCCACCAGTGTTGAGTTACTATTAACAAATTTTTCACCTATTATTGTTTATTTAATTTTATTAGATTTCAGAGGTAGGAAAATAGAAGATGATCTAATATTTATTTCTTACAATTCTGTATTACAATAAATATTTTTAACTCATAGAGAATTATTCGAAAGAGGAGACGTAAGGTTCGGGTTTGGAGTTTAAGGGATTGTAAAAGTTTAGAATGGTTTGAGATGAGAAGTGGATCATATTCTGAGCATGGGAAAATGGACAAAAATGTTAAATACTAACTTGTTTTAAATAATATTTGATCTTATTCGATCAAAAATTTAATAGAAGGCGATTCAAGTAGAAGAAGTGAACTTTATCGATCTAGATCAACATTTGAAAAAAATAGAGGTAAATATATGAAAAAATATCAATGGATATTAGTATTAACTTTAGGTATTTGTATTTTTAGTTTCGTTCCATTAGTCCAAGCAAAAACGTTCATTAGGCCAATTGATGACTATGCTGGAGAATATACTGTCTTTTTAGATCTATGGGATATGCCCGGCTCCTTCTTAAGTTGGGCTGATCCAGATTCAGGGTTATGCATCCATCCTCATGCTGTTACATGGTATGGTCCATTAGCGGGACCTCTCCCCACATATAACTTTCTTGTCTGGGAATATAAACTTTTAGGGCAATGCCAGCATGGAGGGAGTATCCAGGAAAGAAAGATAGATGAAGAAAATATATTAATTTCCATAAATCTACATGTTAAAGAAGTTCCCTTTATGTTATTCGACTATTATGCCTCTGGTCCTTACCCCTTTTATTGGAATTACGAACCAATTTACGCAGGTACTATGAACTATAACTTCCAATGTAAGATTCTTTACAATACAGAAATGTTAAATGATTGGTTTGAAAAGTGGGGGAGATTACCATCACTTTTTGAGATATTTTACGTCTTTCCTGATCCTATGTTTCCCCCTACTTATCCGCCAGAAACGATTCCTGTCACAACATTCATGCATACGACAGGGGAAGGATATTTAACTGAAGGAGGAGAAGGAATAGTTAAATTCAATCAAGTTGCGATTTTGGATCCAGAAACTGGAGATTACAAGTGGCCTGTAGAAATAGTAATTGTACTTCCATAAATAATTTTAATTTTAATTAAGGTAATAGTAAATGGAGGAGTTGGGTTAGAAATAATCCTTCAAGATGAAGCGATTGCCAAACCAATAACCCCCCATTCTATAAATTTTTTTCAGATCAACTTTTTTAACGCGGATTTATATAATCTATTAGCTTTACTTGTGAATATTTCAAGTTAGAATTTGAAAATAACAATGAAAAGGATTTTTATTATTTATTTTGAGGAAGTTGATGAGTAAGATCTAGCAAAAAAGGATTAATCTTCTTCCTTATTTGAGAAATGCTCAATAATATCAAATTTCAAATTATTATTTTCTAATATTTTTATAGTTTCAGGATGATAATCTAAAACAATTTTTTGACTTTCTTTCAATATAGGAGTAGTTTGTTGATACATCATTTTCATAAAAAGTTCTTTTAACTCTAAATATGTAGAAGAAATCGCTCTCTTGCCATTATAATACACTACACTATTAAAATTTTCAATTAATATAATTTCTCCATTCTTTTTTATTCCCCTGAATCTAACAGAAACTGTTCTATGATCTTCTTGTACAAACCTTTGAGTCAATTCTTTTAAATCTTCAGGATGAACTATTTTATAGAATTCTCTTTTCTTCCATTTAGTTATTTCATCTTCACTATACCCAAATATTTCAGCAAATTTTTTATTGAAATATATGAGATACCCTCTTTGAAAAAGTACAATTCCTAAACTTGAATTTCCTGCAAAATAGAGAAATGCCTCATCTTTTAATTTTGCTGTAATTTCCCCTTCTACTCCTATTTTTGACATATTATATCTCCAACCTTTAGTCTTATTCTATTTTATTATATTAGAATTTATTTATAACCTTTTTTGTTAATGGATTTTTTTGGCTATTTTAAAAACTGATTGAACTCTATGTTTTTTATATGAAATTCATTTTGAATTTTGTTTTTTTTTCTTAATAATCGTATTTTCTAAGAAAATGAGCCCTATAATACCTCGTCGAGTCCAATAATTTGGTAATTTTATTAAGAAATTTACATTTCAGATATAATTAATATTAAAAGCAAGAGTAGTTGTAACTTCCTTTAATAAACAATTTTATTATTGAACTTATTAATTTTAAAAAAATCGAAAGTGATGTTAAGATGGAATATAAAAAAACCACATATTTATTAATAGCTTTCTTATGTAGTTCCATATTCTTAACTTTCGCATCATATAGCCTTGGAGCGCAGAATAACTTAAAAACATCTCAAGCTCACATTTTTGATGGATTTTATGCTAATTATACTGGAACTGGAATGGTTGCTAGTAGTTCTAGTTTTACATATAGCTATGATTCGGGTTCTCTTTATAATGTTACTTGGTGGCAACAAGGTAGTGGAATTGTCGCCTCTTGGTTTGAAGATGCTCAAACTCGACTTACTTCAAGCGCCAGCGGGGGATTTGGTAGTGGAGTTCATACACCAATATGGATGTTTACAAATATGTCTTTAGGAAACACTACTTCAATTGCGGTTGATGGTATTGGCGATCATCCTTATACTGTCATTGGTGAAGCAGCAGTAAGTTATCCTGGATTTGGGACTATGGATGTATGGATTTTACAAGATGATTGGTATTTTACTCTTGCTTGGTATG
>JBHLLO010000067.1:0-16926 GCA_048885535.1 Candidatus Hermodarchaeota archaeon | reverse complement strand
GCCACAAAATCTATACTTTTAGATGAATAACTAATTAATATAATCCCAAAAATGCTAAAAATTATTATTAAAAGGATAATATCTTCTAAAGTTATGGCGAATCACTGTTTAGATAAATAATAAATATAGAAATTAATCAATAATAAAAAATTATTTAATTAAAGCTGTGGAAAAATTCTAATTTATGCTAAGTATAGATTTTATTATATATATAATGAAGAAGAACTTGAACTAATTTGAATGGAGAAGTGATTTTTCTTAGGTTAACAGACGTAGGGCGTAGTATTGATCTAAATAAAGCCAAAAAGATATTTCCAGGTATTCCAGATAAACAAACAATTAAAACAAAAGATACTCCTTCTTATGTCAGTGTTCCTGAACCTTTAAAATTAGAATTAACTCAGGATATATACTCAGAATCGAAATATATAAATGAAATCGAACTTCAAATAAAATTGTATGAAGATGGTGTAGTTTCACTTATTGCGAGAATTAAGTTCAAAGAAATACCATTAAAGAATTTACATATTCTGAGAAAAACCTCATTTTCTACTAATGAAGGGGATTTTAAAGTTAACCAATTTTTAGAGTTTCAATTCAATAAAGTCTATAACCAAATTAAAAATTATATTGAAGAACAAGATTATTTGATTAAGAGTTTCAAACAAGAAAAATATGTCCTTTATTGTTTATTTGATGATATAGAAAACCCCCAAGAATTTATAGAGATTAACAAAAATTACCTTGCAAATCTTTTAATGGGAGAAAAACCTAATTTAAATCTTAATAGATATCAAGTCGATTCTACTTTAAGCCATACTTTTTCTTTCTTAAAAAATGATCTAATAATTTTTGATTTCGATAGAGGATTAATCATTGATCCAAATCACGATTATGAGGATATTTTATTAGTTGTAGAAATTGCTAATTATCAATTACTTGAATTAAGAACTTTAGATTATCTATTAGATAAACGCTTAGCTATTGTTGAAGAGGATATTCGCAAAATATATTTTAAAAGCAGGACCTTAGGTAGGAAACTAAACCGAAAAATAGGAAATTTACTTAGATTACGCTACGATCTAACTTTTGTTTTAGAAAATATTGCAAATGTCTCAAAATTTATTGGTGACTACTTTTTGGCTCAAATTTATAAAAAATTAGCTCAATTATTTGAATTGAAACAATGGAGCGAATCTATTCGACAAAGAATTGAAACTTTTGGTAATATTTATAATGTTGCTCAAACAAATACTAATGAGCGTTTTCTTGTATATGTTGAGATATTATTAACTTTTATTTTCTTAATGGAGTTTGTGTTTCTAATTTTAGATTTCTTTAAATGAATATATGGAAAAAAACTTAGAATAGTTAACTTTAGTTAATTCCTTTATTTAAAAAAGACTCATGTAAGTAAAGTCATCTGGTGCCTCTTCTAAAAATCCACAACTAGGACATTCCTGTGTTCTTGGTTTAGATTTATAGCATGATGGGCACATTGTTGAATAAAAGGCAGATGTGAACGCTTCTCCTTGAAGGCCTTCTGAATTGATGATTAATCCCTCCAACTCAGTTTGTTTTAGCGTATCCTTGCCTTTTTTGAGTTTTGATATTTTCTGAAATAGTTTCTTCGCTTTTTCTTTAGCGTTTGAGAATGGACCCTTACCAGTTGCTTCCCAATTCACATTAGTTTCCACAGATTCAAGGATTGTATTTTTTCGGACGTTGAAATTATTAGGAGATCTATGAATTTCTACTCCTTTGATCTTTCCTAAAGAATCAACAACAACAACTCCAATAGTGTTTCTTGGAAAATTTAATTGCTTACTTCTTTTCATCACTTTTTTTCTTCTCGAAGATATACCTGAAGTATATTTAGTTTGATCTTCAACAGATTTTTCACTTGACATCTCCTCATTCACTTTTTTCCATATTTTTGATTGATTTATACCTGAAGCTCCATAACCCTTAATGGCACTATTGAACTTGAGTGAACGCATCTCGTATAACATCCCACGACTGGCTTTTCCACCATATGAAAAATTAGCATTTGGAGAAAGATAATGAGGGGCATGCACACATTTAACACTGATTTCTTCTACGGCTTTGACTTCAACCATCACAGTTCCTACAGATATTCTATCTTGTGTTCCTTGTCCTAAGAATATATCCCCCTCTTCAATGAGAATGGGAAATTCACCATTATTTTTAAAAAGGATGTGAGATACTTCAGTACCCTTATCTATAATTTCACATACTCCAACTTCTAATGCTTCGGAAAGAGTTAAATAATCTCTATCTTCTTTTGGAATTTCATGCTTGATAATCGGGACAAATGATATTTCTTCTAATACAATTGGATCAACTATTTCCATTCCATCTGAATTTAAAATTTGAGTAGCAAGTTTCTTGATTACTTCTAATTCGGTCATGTTATTATTCACTTTGCTTTGTTTTATTAATTAATTTTAATTGATTTAGAATTGTTTAATTTTTAAACAATCAAACGTTGGAATTTTTCCTTCTAAACTTGTATTTCAAGACAATTCGAATATATAAATGTATTGTTTTAGCATTGAGAAGATTAAATTAAAAAGGGCAAGCAACCAAATTTTATTTCTATATAAATCTTTTTTCAGCAGAGGTTAAGATTTTAGCTAACATATCTTTATATGAAAGACCTGCAAGCTTTGCCATCTTTGCTAGATGTCCATCCCAACACCATCCTGGGTTTGGATTTACTTCTAAAAGTTTTGGATTTCCATCACCATCCAACCTCCAATCAAAACGCGTATAATCTTTACATTCCAATCGGATGAATAACTTTAAAGAGGAGTTCTCAATTATCTGGATTACATCATCAGGAAGCTTAGCAGGAACTGATTTAATATTCCAATAAGGAGAATCCGGTAGCCATTTTGCTTCATATCCACATATCTTTGGTAAGTCTTGCGGTAAGCTTGAATAATCTTCTTCTATTATCGGAAGTATAATATAATCATATGGAGGATTTCCTATAATCCCTACTGATAAATCTTTACCAGGAAGAAATTGTTCGATTAAAATTGGTTTATCGTATCCAAATTTATCTCTGATATCCCTTATTGCGTTCAATAGTTGTTCACCATTTTCAACTACGCTATTTTGGGTAATTCCGAAACTAGAATCTCCAAAATTAGGTTTGACTATGGCAGGGAAATATAATGGTAGGTCTATGATTTTTTCTTCTGGTTTTACGAATATTGATTCTGGTACAGGTATATCAAGATCCCTTGCAATACCCCTAATTAACGATTTATCATAACAAAATGCTAAACATTGAGGGTTAGAACCAGTATATTGAAATTTTAAAATTTCTAAGAGTGCTGGTATATGTAATTCTTTCCGAGGGTCATTAGAATAACCTTCATCACACAAATTAAAGATATAATCAACTTTTCCCCTCAACTTCTCTAAATCATGAATTAAAGTGTCATGATTATTTAAATATACAAAGTTATATTCTTTTAATTGTTTCAATGCGGATTTTAATTGATCAATTGTGTAGAAATCATCATCATCAAAAATTGTAGATGGTTTTAATGTATCTGGTTTATTAGGATCACCGAATATAACTGCCACATTCTTCAATGTGGCTGATGCTTTTTTTGTGGTTTCTGTCCAATCCTTTTTAGCAGTGGCAGTTACAATTATTCTTCTTTCCATCATTCCTAAATCTTGTTGTCTTTGAGAATCTGGAGTAATTGTTCCATGAAATGTAATATCGCTGAAACCTGCTTTTTCCAAAATATTTGAAATATTTTCTTTAGAATAGAGTCTTTCAGCATAAAATTGATCTACCAACACGCCTTTATTAACATGACTTATAACCTCTCGAGAAATTAACCTCTGTTTATCTAAAGATAATGAACGTTCACGGCAAACAAAATAATTCTTATCAATCCATTCCCATGAGCGTGGTTGGAAATTATCCCTTAGATATTCTCCATCTGTAATGTCAATTAATACTTTACCCCATGGTTTTAATGTCCGAAATGTTTCTTTTAATACTAGATAATCATCATTTATAGATTCAAAATAGCCAAAACTATTTCCTAATATTGTAATAAAATCAAAACTATCTGGTGGATAAATTAATTTACGTGCATCTCCTTCTCGAAATTTTACTATTAATCCAAATTTTTTAGCAGTATTTTTAGCTTTTTGTATCAAATATCGTGATCGATCAATCCCTTCCACATTTTCATACCCTCTTTTAGCTAATTCGATTGAATGTCTACCTTGCCCACAGCAAAGATCTAAAATATTTTGTTCAGGGCGAATTTCTAAAATTTTAGAAAATATATCTATTTCTGTGGATGTAATATTCTGGTCCTCAACTACATCACCGTCGGTCTTCAAGTAATAAGCGTTAAAGATATTTTTCCACCAATCTTTTTTTACAAATTCTTCTAAGTTTGAAACTGGTCCAAGACAAATGGGTTTTAGGGTCTCCTTTTTGGTCCCAGATGACTTTTTAATTCCTGAATTATTTTGTTTTAACATTTTAATAATCTTATCTAGATTTATTTAGTTGATCTGTTTTTATTATAAAGTTTACAACTAAGCTTTGAATAATATCAACATTAAAAATAGTTAATTCATTAGCTGTGGATGAATTTTTATTCATTTGCTTTTTTTCTTAACGTTTATAAAGTACTTAAAATTTGTAAAATGTTAGATTTAAATGAAGTATGTCAATTATTTAAAATTTTTTATTTTGGCTTATTAAATAGTAAACAACTTTAATTGATTTCTGGATCCCAAATATCTCCAAAAGTCGATAATTAGTAGTGTTTATTTAATTGTTTTAACTTAAACTCACACTTAATATAGGTTTAATTAAATAAAACCAGAATAAAGCATTTATTACTTTTTTACTAAATTTACAACTATCAAGTAAAATCTCAAATTTCAATAATTAATTATCCAACAAATTGGTAACATTTATATATGATTTTTATTTCTTTTGGTATTTGAATATATAACAATAATATTAAATTAATATTGAAAATAATCGAAATTGGAGCTGAGAAATATGAATAATTTAGGAAAAGATGAAGATGAGGATTGGGATGACGATGAGGAAGACTGGGATGAAGATGAAGATTTTGACGATGAGGAAGATTGGGATGAAGATGAAGATTTTGACGATTTTGATGATGATTAATAAGCTAATCTAAAATTGGTAGAAAATTTATCAAATTAGGATTTTTTTAAATGGGATTATTTTTTGAATAAAAGTTTAATTTCAATATGAATTCTGATATTACATGCCAAAATTAGATGATCCAAAATATTTGGCTATCCTTATCCTTATTGGAGGGAAAAGTACTCGTTTTGGTACTGAAAAAGCTGTAATTGAATTATTTGGAAAGCCACTAATATTACACCAAATTGAAATATTGTCTAAATTCGATCAACATATATTCTTAGTTGCTCATTCTGATGAACAAATTTTTAAATATCGTAAGGAAATCGATTTTCCAAGAGAAGTTAGCTTTATTGTTGATGATCGTGAGATTTTTAAACATCCTAAAATCTATCGACCAATGTTAGGCATTTATTCAGGATTTAAGGAATTACATCGCCAAAATTTTGAAAAAGCATTTGTATTATCTTGCGATATGCCGATAATTAAACCTGAAATAATAGATTTTATGGTAAAGCAATCTGTAGATTATGAATGTTTAATTCCAAGATGGAAGAATGGTTTTTTAGAACCTTATTTTGCCATATATCCAGTAGAAAAAGGCTTTCAGAAAGCAAAAGAGATCCTTTTGACTGAAAATTATGGATTACTTAATTTGATCGATAAAAGTTGGAAAATTAATTATATTTCTGTCGAAGAGAAATTACAACCATTAGATAAAAATTTATTAAGTTTACTTAATATTAAAGGTCCAATAGATCTACTCAAATTAACAAAACTATATCAAGAGTAATTATATTAGGGGTAATCTTCAATTCTTTTAATTCTTTTGTTTATTGGAGTATTTTTTATTTTAACAGTTTTATTAATAAAGCTAATCATTGAGCAATTGAAAAATCGATCAGCTGAGAATGAATTTTTACTTTTTATAATGGGATTTCTGTTCTTATTACTTCTAATCTTTCTTTTGGGCTTAAGTTTAAAATTATAAATAAGTCTCAATTAAATAATTAAGAATTATCTTCAAATAAAATTGAAATATCCGTTTAACTTCAAAGTGATTATGAATGAAATCAAGGAATACAAATTTAATTTACTCAAAGGGGACACTATTTTTATAAAAAGCGAACACAAGAAAAAAGGGAAAGAATACGGACTTATAAAGGTAAAAAAACAACAAATAAGCGTATTTGTAGAGGCAATAGATTTAATGTCAGTTTCTCCTTCAATATCTTCTAAATTTAGTGAAAAAGTAGAAAAGTTTATTTTCCCTAGATTTTTAGAACTTAATGAGATCGTATATCGTGAAATATCTTTACCATCAGAGATTAGTATCGAATTATCAAAAGAAAATCAGAAAGACCTTATTAGTGCCCTTGGATTCACAAATGTGATATTAGGATTAGAAAATAAAGGCTATTCCATTAATGAACTAACAGATATTTTAAAAAAAGCCTCTTTCTATAAGGAAAAGTGATAAAATCTAACTTGCTATAGTAATACTGTACATATAAGGTGATTAAAAAATAGTTTTCAAAAATTTTAATCGAATAAAAAGTGCCTTACCAGAAGTAATCCATATTGTAATGTTTTATAATAATGGAACTATTTTTCAAACAACCTTTGGGTCAGAAATAAATATACCAAAATTGGGTGAAAATTTAGCTCAAGCATTACATCATATGCAAAAGTTATATGAACTTTGTAAAATAGAAGCTGAAGAATATAAAAAACTTATTTTCGAAACAGAAGATATGTCCTCGATAATATTAAAGCTTGGAGAGGATAGTAATATAGCATTATTTTTTAAGAAAGAAGAAGATAAAGAATTGAAAATAAGTGCTATCAGAAGATACCTAAAAAGAATCGAAGATATCATGGATATGGATGTAAATGAAATATTATTCCAAGAAATACTAGCTAATGAAGAAGATTTAAAAAAATTAAATACTGAACTTCAAAAATTTCAAACTGAAATTGACATTTTAAATGAAAAGCTAAAGGATTCCACAAGTACGGCTTCTGAAGAGGAGACAAAAAAAATCTTTAAAAAACTACATGAAAATAATCAAGAATATTTGAAAATTAAAGCACAGATCGAAGAAATCAGCAATCAAATTGAAACTCTTAAGAAAAAAGTAAAGGAAATTGTACATTAATTAATTTTTCTATTTTAAATGAAAATATATTTAAATTCTTCATTCATTAATCTTCAATTATTCTTTAATTCGATAATTAAATTAATTATAAACGGAAATTTATAATGTGGATAACTAATATCATTATATTAGGTTGCTTTATAGGCGTAGTTCTTTTAATCTTAACAAATAAGTTGAACAGAGCAATAGCCGCTTTATTAGGAGCATTAATCGCTTTTTTCACTTTAGTTTTCATTGAAAATTTAGGTTTTCAACTAATAGTAGAATTTTTATTTGGTTCACCGCCTCCAGGAGGAGATAATTTTGTTAATTTGCATTCTCTTATCCTGATATTAAGTATGATGATAATTGTTCAAATCGCTCATGAAGCAGGATTATTTCAATTTATATCTATAAGTTTAATAAAACTAACTGGAGAGAGACCAATTTATATTCTAATTATTTTTTCAGTTATAACAGTTATCCTTTCTTCGATTTTAAACAATATATTAACGGTTATCATATTAATTCCCCTGATAATTACAGTTTCTCGAATCTTAAATATAAACCCCTCTCCATATATCCTCACTCAAGCAATCTTAGTAAATATTGGAGGAACTTTTTTTTCCATCTCCTCAATTCCTAATATTCTAATTACGAGTTATGCAAAAATTTCATTTATAGATTTTTTCTTGAATGTTGGGGTAATTTCACTATTAACATTTCCTTTAACTTTGCTCTTTTTTATTTTTCTTTATAAAAAAGATTTGGAAACACCCACAGCTGGATTTGAAATTTTAAAAGAAATCAATATCTGGAATTTCGTACAAAATAGAATTCTTTTGTATAAATCTGCATTCGCTTTAGTGATTACTCTTATTCTTTTCATTATTGTCCCTCCAACTTTTATTTCAATTGATATTGTGGCTCTTACAGTGGCTTTAATATTGATAATTTCTAGCAGATTAAATGCAAAAGAAATAATTAGAAAGATTGATTTTGAATTACTACTTTATCTTCTCGGAATCTTTATTATCTCTGGAGCTTTAGAATATACAGGAATATTAGATTTACTGGGGTCCTTGATTTCAAGTTTAACAGGAGGAGATCCATTAAATCAAATTTTAATTATCATATGGTTTTCTGGATATCTAAGCAGTAATATCGATAATATCCCTATCACTAAAGTATTAATTCCTGTTATAGACAACATGCCAAAAATCCCTTCTATTGGAAATATAAATCAACCATTTTATAGTTTGGCTTTGGGTGCAAATTGGGGTGATAATTTAACTCCAATGGGTGATAATATACTTGTTGCTAATATTGCTGAACAAAATAAACGTCCAATTAGTATGAAAAAATTCTTTAAATTAGGGTTTTTTACGACAAATTTTCAATTATTAATTGTATCTCTGTACTATATATTAATGTATCAGGTCTTCATAGGAATTCTGATGCTTCTAAGTATTTTTTCTATACTAGTTATACTCTATGTAATTCATAAATTCACATCGAAAAAGGTTGAAACCTCGAGAATTAGTAGAATAATAGCAAGAGTAAGAAGTATAATAATTAAATAATTCTAAGGCTTATTAATCAGGATTTCATTAAAATCGAAATTGTCAATAGGAATTACTATATTATTGTAAATTGAGAACCCACTCAACAAATGTTTATTCCTTTAGAATGAGAATGACTAAAACGTATATATTTATATTAATTCTCGATTAAATTGGAAACATTTATAAATGATTTTTATTTCTTTTGGTATTTGAAAATATAAATAAATTATTTTAAAAGTAATTTAGAGCTGACAAATATGAACAATCCAACAAATTTGGGAAAGGATGAAGAGGAAGATTGGGATGAAGATGAGGATGAAGAGGAAGACTGGGATGAGGATGAAGATGAAGAGGAATGGGAAGATGAGGATGAAGAGGAAGACTGGGATGATTACGATGATTTAACTTAATTATATTATTCCAAAGTAAATGTAGTATTGGATAAAATTTTTCATTTTAAATTTGTCTCTTCTTGAATAAAAGATTAATCTCAGTTTCACTAAATCGAAATTATTTTTTTTAACGATAAATTCAATTAAACAATGCCTAGTGAGGAATTTAAATTTTTAGATAGAACTATTAAACTACAAGAAAAAGACAAGCTGCCTTCTTCTTTTAAAATAAAATCATATAAAGAAAAAATAAAATTGCTAAAACAAAAAAAGATTCCTCAAAAAGCAATAAAGGAAGTTATTGAACACCTCTTCTTAAAAAATAATTTAATTTCTAAGAAAACCAAAAATTCTATTACGAAAATTATTTACTCTCACGCTGATCGTATCATTATAATCATCACTAAATCAGGAAAAGATATAATTTATAATCGAGATAAATTAGTACAGATGTATGGTTGGTTTTTCTATGTTGAAAAGCTAGAAAAGAAGAAAAAAGAACAAAAAAAAAAAGGAATCAAAAAAGAGGAAAAAACGATTAGCACTGATACATACATCTACGATAATAATTCTATAATTCTCGAAGAAAAGTGTAATATGCGTTCTCTTTATAATACAAAAGAATATTTTTTTTATAAAAAACTCTTAAAATCAGAAAATGTAATCCAATTACCAATAATAGAAGTTCTAAATGACTTTTTTCCTCACAATGAAAAAATTCCCGTTAAAGAGAAAAAATCTATAAAAAAAATAATTTATTATCAAGAAGAGAGAGTTATCGTCCTTAAATCTCTTATTGGAGATATAATGTATGAAAACCTTGAAGAACTTGTAAAAAGATATGGTTGGTACTTTTATATAACTGGAGTTCCAGTAGGTAAAAGTGAAATATCTATAGCTATTGATCGAATCGAAAAAAGATATGATGAGACTTATTTTAATAATATTTCTCTTGTAGATGGATCTGATGATTCAGAAAATATACGAATAACAATTTATCCAATTGTACTTAAACCAAATCATAATTGTCATATTTTGGGTCTGGGAAAATTAAATATTTTGTTGGACTGTGGATTAACAGAGCCTAATGAAAAGGAAGAAATTGAAGGAGATCTAAGATATATTGAATTTTACCTAAAAAATTATCAAAATTTGATAAAAGGAGAAATCCAAAAAACAGTAGAAAATCAAGTTTTTATGTCTGAAAATTCCATTAAAGATTCTATTGAAAACAATAACAGTTTCGAAAATCTTGTGGATGAACAAATAGAAAAGGATCAACAAAATAGCATTGAAAATTTTGATGAATCCAGAATTGATGCTATTTATCTTTCTCATAGTCATTATGATCATGTATCTGGCTTAAAGGAGCTAATTAAACGTTATCCTGATGTACCAATTTTATGTTCGAGAATTACTCTAGATTTATATTTACTTAGAGATTCTAACTTTTTAAAACAAGAGTTTCATGATGAAATTGAAGAAGAGGATTATAGAAATATCATCAGAAATGTAATTTATGTGGAAAATGGTACAAAATTAAAATTTAATAATAAAGAATGCTATCTCTCATTTTATCATGGGGGTCATATGCCAGGAGCTTTAATGTTTTTAGCGAAAGTAAAAGATTTTCGATTTTTATATACTGGCGATTATACTTACTATGATATTACACCATTTGCAGGCACAAAAAGATTTTTAGGACAAATTTCTCGACCTATTGATTACTTATTAATTGATGGAACTAGTGCTCGAGAAGACTTTGGAAATTTATCTGATCAGTTTCATAGCCTTATTCTGTTTTTAGAACAAAAAGCAGAATATGAGGACAGTGTGTTAATTGGGGCAGATCCTTCTAGTTTGGCAATAACTTTTATGCTAATTTTTTGGAGATATTTTAGAAAATTACAGTTAAGAAGAAATTTCAAGAAACGCCCGAATATTTATGTTGATATGATGATTCGAAAAAATATTCAAGTCATTAATCATAGATATGAATATATATACGGACCTATCTCTAACTTGATTCGTGAAAAAGCAAACCCCTTTAATAGTATCAAATTTAGATGGTTTGATCTTGAAGATTTAGATTTTTTAAGAGATAAAAATAATATTATTATTTCCCATCCTCCCGATCTTTCTTATGGAATTATTAGGAACATTATAAATATAATTGGACGCAACCCTCATAATTTAGTATTTTTGGCGGGATCTGTAAATGAAAAACCTGGTGAGGCTTTAATTAATGGAAGTAATGAGATTGTTTTCTCAGAAACATGGAAAGTACCATTTAGATCATTACTGATCAATACCTTTGTTCCTTCTCTTAAGATAAAACTGCATGCTGATAAGAATCAATTAACAGAAATGATAAAGAATCTTGAACCAAAACATGTATGTTTTTTTCATCAAGCTGCTAAGAATTTAGTCGAAGTAGCTGAATATGTAAAAGAGCTAGGGGTTGAGAGAGTATCTCTCCCTAAAAAAAGAAAACTCTCGATACTAAATGAACAAATTAATTCCTAGAAAATCATTAAAAGGTAGATTTGATAATTCATAATTAGAAGAAGGTGATTAAGAATCTATTCAGAAAAAGTATTGGATCATTTCAGAAATCCTCGAAATATGGGAGAAATGAAGGATGCTGATGCAATTGGAAAACACGGGAATCCCGTCTGTGGTGATTTGATGTATATTTATATTAAAGTAAAAGAAGAAGGTGGAAAAGAAATCTTAGAGGATATATCTTTTCAAACTTTTGGATGTGCTGCTGCAATAGCTACCTCCTCCATGATCACAGAATTAGCGAAAGGAAAAACCCTAGATGAGGCTATTAAGATAACTAGAGACGATGTAGCTAGTTCATTAGATGGATTACCTCCAATAAAATTACACTGTAGTAATCTAGCTGCTGATGCTTTACATGATGCTATTGAAAACTATAGGAAACTGAAGAAAAATAAACAATCTTGAAAATTTGCTAAAACAATGTTCTAAAAAATAAAATATTCTAATTTTCGTAAACAATATTTCAAGATTAATATTTTAAATACAATTTGAGGAATAATTTCTTAAATTATATGCAATTTAGAAATTTTATTTTAGATTTATAATCATTATTTATAATAGTTCTATTCGATTCTTTTATTATTGACATTCCTTAATGGGTGAATTTAGTTGGAATCTCAAGAAAAAGTAAAAATTAAGCTTAGTGGAATGACTTGTGCATCGTGTGCATTAAAAATTGAAACTAAATTGAAAAATTTAGAAGGTGTTAATAGTTCAGTGGTTAACTTTGCAAGTGAGGAAGCTACTGTTGAATATGATTCTAACACTACAAATTATTATGATTTTAATAAGGCAATTAGGGATCTAGGCTATAAAGCATCGTTATCTAAAATAGATTTAATTGTTAAGGACTCAGTGAGTGAAAGTCATTTTAACGATATGGTCGATCGAGCTAAAGAAATCAAAGGAGTTTATGATATACGAGGAAACTTTACGGCATCTAAACTCTTTATCGAATTCAATGAAGCTGAAATCGGAGAAAATGAACTGTACTCCAAAATAAAGAAACTGGGCTATAATATAGAAAAATCCGCTGGTGTAATGGATAAAGAAATAGAACAGCATAAAAAAGAAATGCGTTATCGCTTGAGAATTCTTATATCTTCAATGATTTTCATGGTTATAATTACTCCAATTAGTTGGTTTGTTCCAGAATCATTTATAAGAAATTTGGTTCTATTTTTTTTAGCATCAGGTAATTTTTCAATAGCAGGCTCTTTCTTTTTAATTGGAGCTTATAAATCACTTAGAAATAAATCAGCAAATATGGATGTATTAGTAGCTTTAGGTACAACTACTGCTTTAGTCTATTCAATATTAACTACATTTTTCATAGAAGGAAAACCGTTTTATGAAGCTATGAGCATGATATTAACGTTTTTACTTATAGGCAAATATTTTGAACATAAAACCAAAGGTCAAACCTCAGAAGCAATTAAAAAATTAATAGGGCTACAACCTAAGGTTGCCACTCTTCTTAAAGATGGAATAGAAATAGAAATTCCGATTGAGGAAATTGAGGTTGGAGACGTTTTGATCGTAAGACCTGGAGAGAAAATTCCAGTTGATGGTAAAGTTATCAAAGGTAAAACTAAAGTTGACGAATCTATGATAACCGGAGAGAGTAAATATGTGAAAAAAGTTATAGATGATGAAGTTATTGGAGCAACTGTAAATCAAACGGGTTTAATCCATATAAAAACAGAAAAAATTGGACGAGATACATTATTATTCCAAATAATTGAATTTGTAAAACAAGCTCAAAGTAGAAAAGCTGCTAAACAACAACTTGCAGATAAAGTTAGCAACTACTTTGTACCTATAGTTGTATTAATCGCAATTATCTCATCATTATATTGGTATTTTATAGCTCAAATTGGTCTTGAATTGTCATTACTAGTATTTACTTCAATAGTTGTTATATCTTGTCCATGTGCATTAGGTTTAGCAATTCCAACTGCAGTTATGGTTGGCACTGGAAAAGGTGCTGAGAATGGTTTGTTGATTAAAGGAGGTGACTCTTTAGAATCCATCAATAACATTAATACAATCGTTTTTGATAAAACAGGAACCTTAACAATTGGGAAGCCAAAAGTTTCTGGGATATTCACAGAAGAGAATCTAAAAGGAGAAGGCCTTAATGAAAAGGATCTCCTATTTTATGCTGGCAGTGCTGAAATGGGCTCTGAACATCCTCTTGGATTAGCGATTATTGAAGAAGCTAATCAAAGAGGTTTAAAGCTAGAATCACCAGGAGAGTTTGACGCGGTTCCTGGGAAAGGAATCATTGCAACTATAAAAAATCGAGAAGTAATGATTGGAAATGCTAAATTATTATTTGAAAACAATATTGAATTCAATGAATATTCTGAGAAATTTGAACATTTTCAGCAATTAGGAAGAACAACTATTCTTATAAGTATTGATAAAGAAGTAAAGGGAATAATTGGAGTCTCTGATAGAATAAAGGATCAAGCACCTTATGCTCTTGATCTTTTAAGAGAAATGGGGTTAGAAATATATATGCTTACAGGAGACAACAAGCAAACTGCTTTAATTATTGGTAATGAATTAAATATTGATGAGGAGCACATTTTGGCCGAAGTACTTCCTAACGAGAAAGCGTTGACTATTAAGAATCTGCAAGAATCTTCAAAGGATAAAATAGTAGGAATGGTTGGAGATGGAATCAATGACGCTCCTGCTTTAGCTCAGGCAAATGTTGGTATTGCGGTTGGTTCTGGCACAGATGTTGCGATTGAAACAGCAGACATCGTATTAATGAGGGGAGATTTGAGGAATGTTGTATCAGCAATTAAATTGTCTAAAAAAACTTATAAAAAGATGATTACAAATCTTTTTTGGGCGTTTATTTATAATATAATTGGTATTCCAATAGCTGCTGGTGTACTATATTATATTACAGGATTTTTTTTGCCTCCATTTCTTGCAGCAATCTTTATGGCTACAAGTTCAGTGTCAGTCGTGACTAATGCACTGTTTTTAAAGAGGTTTGAGCCAAAAACAGAGCAACAGTTGAGAGAAGAAAAGTTATTACTTGAAGAAAAAGCAATTGACCCAATATGTGGCATGGAAGTCGTTCCTAGTAAAGCAATTGAGTATAAGTATAAAGGTGAGAGTTTTTATTTTTGTAATCCAAATTGCGAAGCGGAATTCAAACGAGATCCTGAAAAGTATAAGACCTATGAAAATATTGATCCAAAATTGATGCACAAAACCATTTCAGAGGAAAAATTAGTAACTGATCCTGTATGTGGAATGCAAGGAAAACCTGAAGATTGGACTGATTATGAATACTTAGGTCAAAAATATTATTTTTGTAATCAATCTTGCTTAACAGAATTTAAAAAAAATCCAGAAAAATATATCTATAATAAAGAAAATAATAATAACCCTCACGTTGAAGGTAATATTAAAGAATTAAAGGAGGAAAATAAGAAAATGGGAAAATTAGTATGTGAAGAGTGTGGATTTGAACAAGAAATCCCAATGCATTGTAGTAAGCCTATGCATAAAGAAGGCAATCAATTAGTATGTTGGATGGGTAGCTCCTGTGGTTCACAACCCATTCCTGAACATCATGGAAAACCCATGAATCTAGTTGATTGAAATTTTTATTTTTTTTTAATTTTTTTAATTTTTATCCAGATTTCTAATAGAGTAAATATTAAAAGTCCTAATCCAGTAATTATTGCTGCTACAATAAATGAAACTTGATAGGCAAAATTTTGTCCTACACTAGGTGTAAGTATATCTATAAGAGGTGCCAATAGAATTGTGGAGGGTAATCCCCAAGAAAGGAAAAAAGTAGCATTATAAACTCCAAATAGTTTAGCTCGTATTCTTTCTGGAATCAAATTCGATGCAATTGTATAAGAAGAAGCATAAATTATTACTTCACCTGCTCCAATAAAAAAACTACCAACAAAGATTAAAAATACGCTCGATGTTAAAGCAGTGATAATTAAAGCTGCAATTGCTAAAAAGATCCCAAAAATTAATGTTTTGGAATGTCCTAATTTTCTACTTAAAAATGCGGCACAAAATCCAATGATTATAACTGCTATTGAGCGTGTATTTGCAATATAACCTATTATAACAGGATCAAGATCAAAACCTGAAGATAAAGAAAGGAATGGACTATATGTTGTAGCTATTGAATTTCTGCCGAAATTAATGAAAACTAAAGAGATTATAAATACGGCGAATATACGCTTGAATTTGGTGTTTGCTTTATTCTCATTTATCATATCTTCTTTTTGTTCATCCACAATTGAATTATTAATTCCCCCTTCAGGAGCCCAAAACATAGGTAAAGTCGATATAAACATTACAAATGAAGCTATAAAAAATAGGGATCCATTTCTGAAACCGAAACCATTATCATAAAGATAACCTCCTATAAGTACTCCAATTATTCTACCAAGCCCTCCAAAACTAGTTAATTGACCCATAATTCGGCTTCTATCCTTTGATGGATAAATATCACTTATAAGAGCACTCCAACCAATGTTTGACATTGACCAAAAGGCTTCGATACAAGTTAAACCGATGATAATCACCCAACCTGCAAAAAGAAAATTATTGAATCCAGAATGAATAAACCAAACGATAATTGTTCCGATTCCAGCTAAAATTTCTCCTAAGATTATCAATGTTCTCCGTTTCTGAAATTTATCACTAATAGGTCCCCATACTACATTTTGGAAGAATACACTCATTAACATGGGGAAAGTTGCATAAAGTGAAACTATAGTCATAGGAAGTAACAAAAAATTTCTCATATACATTGATAAATAAGTGTAAAATAAGCCTCTTCTGAACATTGCCAACATTTGAAAAGAGGTTAGTTCTAGAAATGTCTTTGTTATGCTTTTCTTAATATTATTTAATCCCAATTTACTTCCTTCAAAAACATAGATTAAAATATAAAAAATTAAAATAATGAATGGTTCTTGAATTTTTTCTTAAATTTCCTTTATAAAAAAATGTCTACTTCCTTTTTTGGAAAATTAGCAAAAATTTTAGAAATAGATTCTCCTGATTGTAAT
>JBHLLO010000066.1:0-17128 GCA_048885535.1 Candidatus Hermodarchaeota archaeon | reverse complement strand
TAATAAGAAATTGAAAGGGATGTAAAATGAAGACATACGAAGATTATGTTCAAAGATTATATAAAATGAAGCCAAACATCTACATTGGCGAAGAGAAAGTTGGTCGTGATGATCCTCGTTTAAAAGGAGGAATGAGAATTATAATAGAGACTTTTGATAGGGCTCATGATCCTGAATGGGAAGATGTTTGCACAGCTATAAGCCATTTGACAGGCAAGAAAATTAATAGATTTTGTCATATTCATCAGAGTGAAGATGATTTACTTAGGAAACAACTGATGACTCGACAACTTTGTCATCGTTGTGGGGGATGCATCCAAAGATGTATGGGTATAGATGCTCTTAATGCTCTCTCAGTAGTAACTTATGAAATTGATCAGGCACTTGGCACTGATTACTTTATTAAATTTAATAAATATATGGAATATTTTCAAGAGAATGATTTAGTAGCCAGTTGTGCTCAGACAGACGCTAAGGGAGATAGATTAAAAAGACCACATGAACAAGTGGATCCAGATCAATATTTAAGAGTGATTGAAACTCGAGAACATGGAATCGTGGTTAGGGGGTGTAAGGTTAACATTACTAATACACCCTATGCTGATGAGATGATTATCGTTCCTTGTAGATATATGGGACCAGAGGATAATGATTACGCAGTTGCATTTGCACTTCCCACTGATTGGGATGGTGTAAAGTTGCTAACAAGACCAGCCTATTTTAGAAAAAGTAAATATGCTAAAGCCCCAGGATTAGAGATTGGTGATGCTGAAACATTTATCATTTTTGATGATGTATTCGTTCCAAACGAACGAGTGTTCTTGAATGGTCATGGAGACCCAAGACAAACTCCTTATGCAGGTTTTTTAGCTCTAATGTTCGCACATTATCATCGTCATAGTTATACGGGCTGTAAACCTGCAGTATCTGAAGTGATTGCCAGTGCTGCAGCATTAGTAGCTGAATATAACGGTATTGAAAAAACCTCTCATGCGAGAGATAAAATTTCTCATATAATAGGTACTGCAGAATTAGTGTTTGCTGCTGGAGAGTCGAGTGCAAAGCATTCCGAAAAGGCTCCTTCAGGAACCCAGATACCTGATGAAATTCTTACGAATGCAGGTAGAAGACTTGCAGGTGAAATGATATATGAAGAATATAAGATACTAGCAGATCTTTCTGGGGGAATAATTGCAACTTTACCATTCGATGAATCCTTTTTTAGTGAGGAAGTGGGCGATCTAGCTATGAAATATTTGCAGAGAAATCCAAAGGTTAAGCCTGAAAATATACTTAGATGTTTTAAAGGAATTGAAGCATTAGTAGTTTCTGATTTGGCGGGAGTAATGCAAGTAGCAGGATTACATGGTGGTGGAAGTCCACAAATGGAAACTATAACAATGATGATGCGTTATGACACTGAAAAGTTAAAAAATATTGCAAAGTATCTGTTTGGAATTAAAAAGAATTTAAAAAGGTATAAGCGTCCTACTGTAACTCCTCGGAAACAACTTGAAAAGTTTAGGAAAGCCCTACAGAGAAAAAAAGAGGAGTAATTAATTTTTTTTTCTTTATTGTTAAAATTTTAAATTAGTAACCTCTATAAGAGGCATAGTACAAAAGATTGCTTTTCAGAAACAGATTCAACGCCCAAATCTTTATTTTCTTTTAAAAAATCATTAATAGGGATTCCTTTTTCAAATAATTCATTAAATTTCTCATGAAAGATTTTATAAATACTGTTATTACGTGATATATATGCTCCAATCAACTTATTTGTTGGATCAAAACTAGGTTGAACCAATTCAGTGTCAGTAAGACCAAAATTACTAAAATCATCATATGTTACATGAACGTTAACTTTTTGGAATAATAACTCATATTGATCAATATGTTCAGCTAAAATTTTAAAATCCTTGCTTTTCAATAACTCTTTTACTAATTCTGCATTAAAGATGACTTTAATATCTAAATTCTTTACATTTTCTTTTACTTTTATCATTCCATTTTTCATTGAAATTCTTAATTCCTCAGGCACGTTTTCAGGTCCTTTTTCTTTAATCAGTGTTATTAAATCATTATCATATCTTATACCAATTGCAACCCTACATTCATTTTTAGCCGTAAATGTATAATATGTTTCATAAATATTACTTAAATCATACTTTATAAATTCTACAAACTCTTGAGTTACTTGTTCAGTTAGGTTATATGATTTTAAAAAATCATCAAGTGCCATTTCTGCCCTTTCTTTTTTTTCTTGGAATTCTTGAGATAATTCCTCTATTCGATTATTAATAACTTTTTGCCAGATAGGAATTACTGGAGTAGCCAAATGTATCTTCATTGGACGATCATATATTTGAACAAGTTCTAAATCATTTAAGACTGAGCAAATTTTATATCCTCTTTTTAGAGTAAGACCAAATTTAGATGATACCTCTTTTAAGTTATCAATTCTCATATTCTTTAATAAGTAGTGGTATATTTTTTCTATACCTTTCTCAATAACACCAATCGCATCAAATAAAGAGCTTAGAGGTAAAAATTCGCTTTCTTCCATGTAATCACCTATTTTCCATTTTTTCTAAAGTCAACTCCGTAAGCACTTCAAAAGTTTTTGTAACATTTTGACCTGTTTTACTTGAAATTTCTCCAAAGCCCGAGAAATTATTTCTCTCAGAAATTTGTATCCCATAATCTCTGGAAACTTGCCTTTGAGAATTTAAATCTATCTTTGATCCAACAAGTATGATTGGAATAGATCCTGCTTTTTGCCTTACTATGCTTACCCATTCTGGGATATTATCTAGAGTAGGGGGGCGTGTGATGTCATATAGGAGGAATGCTGCATTTGCTCCTAAACAATAAGTAGGTAGTAAAAACCTAAACCTTTCTTCCCCACCCACATCCCAGATTTGCAGCTTTACTTTTTTACTGTGTGATTCGATAGTTTTAACATGAAAGTCAACCCCAATTGTAAGTCGCTCTGATGGGTTAAAAATGTTATAACAATATCTTTTTGTGAAGGAAGTCTTCCCCACAGAAGCATCTCCTAATAAAAGAATCTTAAAAGTGAAATCATATGTAGGAATTATTTAACACCTTTTAAAATTTGATTTATATCCTCAACCATAATTATATTTTAATTAAAAAAATTATTCTAATTTTACCAAGTCTATAAGATTTTTCTTTTATTTGCTATTATTATTTTCCAGAAATTTGGGTTATAAATATAATTAAAATTGTCTTTTTTAATTCTTTACTTTTCATATTAAGTCGTGATATTCTCAAATAGTAAAATCCTAACTCTGTCAAATAAATAGTAAAATCAGTCAATATAAATATAATGAGATTATTTCTCTAAAACAATTTGTTTTAAATTTTCATAAATAATCGGATTTAATTCATTATCTAAATGCTTTCTTAACTCATTATAAATTATGGGATTATCTTTATAATTTGAAAGATATTTAATTACACTCCAACGTACTGAATCATCAGGATCTTCTATCAGAGGTAAAAGAAATTTTAGGTATTTTGAGTCATTATTTTCTTTAATTTTCATAACAGCTTTCGCACGTATAATAAAATCAGGATTGTAAAGTTGAGGTAATAAATGGTACTCAATAATTCCATTTCTGGTAAAATTTAATATGAATTGAAATAATTCTTTCTTGAAATTATGAGTTTGCTCTAATTCTTTTATAATCCCTTCAATTGTATATTCAGGGATCTTGTTTCCTAATTTTAACAAACTTTCGAATGATATGAAAAAATTTTCTGATATATCATACTTTAGATAATTTAAAAGCTTCTTGATAATTTTGTCGTTAACCTTTGAGACTTCTATTAAATCCCAATTGTCATCTTCTCTGTTATTTTTATTATCCCTTGAATAATTCACGATATCTTCATTAAAAATTTATAAATTAATTATAATATAATCTACGTGATCTATTTTAATTAATTTATTATTAAAATAAAAATAATCAACTTGTTCATAAAAATTTGTGAGAAAAGATCTTTTTCATATTGTATTTTTAAAACTACTACATTACATAATAAATTCTAGGTTGTAGACAAGTAAATGTTAATAAAGTTAAAGGAGTATAACTTTAATAAAGACAAAATAGATTTAATCTTCAAATAATGCCAATACATTATTATAGAAAATGTCTTGTTTTATTTCATCATTTATTGGTAGTGACAAAATTTTGTCAATTTCAAGCTTTAATGGGTTAGTAACTGGCGAATCTGAGCCAAATATGACCCTTTTATGACCTATATTTCGAATAAGGGTTAAAATTCCATAAGGAATCGAACATGACGTTTCAAAAAATATGTTACTATATTTTCTTAAACTTAATGATAAATCAACAGCTAGCTCCATAGCTAAAGCAGCATGTCCAATAATTATTTTTAACTCTGGGTATGAAGAAGCAATTTTAGCAATATTCGTACTACTAATTCCTCCAAAAGCTGTAAATTTTGGCGTATAATGAATGAATAAGGGAAAATTCTTATTATAATCTTGCATGAATTCTATAAGTGTTAATATATCTCGGGGTATTTCTATTAAATGAATGCCTGAATGAATCTTAACTCCACAAAATCCCTCATAAAAATGATTTTCTAAAATTTTATAATTCTTTTCTTTATCTTGAATTTTTGGATTAAACCAAAAAAACTTATAAAACCTAGTTGGGGCTTTTGCAGCAATATCTATTACGTCTTGATGATCTAATTGATCAGTTGGTATAGATCTTTTCATCTTTTCGAATGCAACAGAGAAATCATCAAGATCACCATGATTTTCTTTAAATTCCTTACTTGCTTGAGAATAAATCTTAGAACTTACTGCTCTATTTATTGTTGTTAAAATAGCCTTTTCCACGTTGCAATTGTCCATATAACTAATTAAATCTTCATTCTTATCCATAAATGTACCAAAAGTATGTATATGGGCATCAAAAATCTTGAATCTGTAATTATTCATTATTCAGCACAAATCTTCTGATAATTATTATTATTTGAAATGATTCCTTATAAGTTTCCTTATAAGTTTTTTCTTTTTTTTTAATACTTACGTTTTATCACATAATTCTCTTTTTGACAAAAACGATAAATATTGCTCCTCTTTTAATTATGTAATAGGGAATAGGGGACAATTTAAATTAGGTTTTATTGGATTGGGAGCAATCCGGTCTCTAATGAGTATTTCACCGATTTCCTTTATGTAAACTAAGATTTAGAAAAAAAGGTTGAAATTTTGAACCATTATGGTGAATTAGTATTAGAAAAATAATGAATATATTGACTGTGTTAGCAATTCCACTTTTCTTGTTAGGTTTAATTATTGCCTTAAGTTTTGCTTTAAATTTAGGTAATTACCAAGTATTATTTAATACAATAAGTGATTTAGGCTCAAGTATATATACACCATATCCAATGATTATAAATGGAACATTTATGTTATCACCTGTATTTCTATCATTTTATTTCTTTAATCTATATAGAATAATCAGAAAGCATGTAATAGAACATAAAAAACTTTATCATCTAGCTAATACTGGTTTTTCATTCTTTATTATTATGAATATTGCTTTTTTCTTTACAGGGATTTTTAGTGTTGAAGTTTCAGTATTATATCATAACATCTGCACTATCTTTGTTTTCTTACCATTACTATTTGGAGAAATTATTTTAGGGTTTGTAATATTAATCAAACGCTTATTTCCAAGATATATTTCAATCCTTATGATATCGGGTCATTTATTTGTATCAATGTTCTATTTTATCTTTCAGACTCCAATCCTTGAGTGGATTACGTTCTTTGTACTTCTACTATGGGGTCTACCATTATCTATAAACATGATTGGGAATAAAGCAAATCCAGTAAGATTAAAATAATTTTCATTTCTTTTTTTTCTTCTTTAAAGAGAATCGCTCTAGGTTATCAAAATCATTTTTTATGATTATATCGTTTTTTTATTTCAATTAATTTCATTTTGGAAGAAAAAATATATAAGAAAATCATTACTAATTGGATTACGCCATCCAATTTTCTTTCATATTCTAACTAATAAAGAGTAATTAGCATAAAATTTTTCCAAGATGTCAAATGAATAATCAACGTTTACTAAACATTATTAGTATAATTGCTGTCCCTTTTTTCATTCTGGGTCTATTAATCTCATTATTATTTGCATGGTTATTTGGAAATTTTGATATAAACATAGATCCAATAAGTGACTTAGGTTCAATCAATTGCTCACCATTTCCGATAATTATGAATGGCACATTTATTCTAACCTCAATTGTGCTTTCTTTTTTTTTCTTTAAATTGTATAAAGTAGTTAACAAAAACATAAGAGAAAGTTCTTCAAAATATAGGACGTTATATCATTATTCATCATATTTAGGGTTCTTGTTAATTGTTATTATGCTAATTTCCCTTTTTATTACCGGCATAATAAATGTAGATATTTCGAGAGATGCACATAATATTTGTACTATTTTTGTATTTATACCCTTGATTTTTGGGGAAGTAATAATTGGCTTCCTTTTAATAATATTAAATATTGTTGAAAAGTATATATCGATACTCATGGCGTTTGGACATCTATCAGTGTCCCTTCTTTATTTTTTTATTCATACACCTCTACTTGAATGGTTTTTCTTTCTGATTTTAATAACTTGGGCATTACCTCTAAGTCTTAAGATTTCAAAATTTTAAAAAATAAAGAAATTAACATATAAATGTTAAAAATGGAGTTATAACAAAATGAAGATGTTTAAAGAACTTGAACAGAAAGTAGTAGCTCTAATGGGTGAATTTAAAATCCCTGGGCTTGCAATAGGAATTGTCAATGATAGTAAACCTATCTATGCGAAGGGTTTTGGTGCAAGAAATTTAGAAAAAAATCTTCCATTCACCGAAGATACTCTGTTTGGAATTGGGTCGATTTCAAAATCGGTTACAGTGATTGCCTTATTGCAACTTGTGGAGAAAGGAAAAATCAGCTTACAAGATCCAGTGAATAAATATCTTGATTTCAAATTAGGAGATGAAAATAATCCTATAAAAATTTGCCATTTATTATCCCACTCCTCAGGAATTCCAGAATTAAGTGGCAATGTTGTTGCTATTGTTCGTCAACTTGGAAACTTTAATAGTCTAATTCCTATGAGTAGTTGGAATGATTTCTTGCTTCATGTAAATGGTGCAACTAATGAATTCTTTGAGATACCTGAAAAAATTTTCTTTTATAATAATGATATGTTCACTTGTGTTGGTTTAATTATTGAAAAAATAACAAATATGAAATTTGAGGCTTACGTTAAAGAAAACATTCTTTTGCCTCTAGAGATGAATAGATCTACATATTTGAAAGAAGATATTGAAAGAGATGATAATGTTTTAACAGGTTATATTCCTTCTAAAGAAAAAGAACCTTATAAAGAAACCCAGCATCCATTTGATAAAACTGTATATGCTCCTGGAGGATTATTGAGCTCAGTAAGGGAGATGCAGAACTATATTATTACTTTGATTAATGGTGGTGTTTTTAATAGTAATAGAATTTTAAATCAATCCATATTAGAACAGATGTGGAAACCTTATATTAAAATACCAGAAGAGACATATGGGGGTAAGGAACCATCGTATGGTCTTGGTTGGAAAATAGAAAAAGATTTCTTTGGATATGAGTTAATAGAACATGGTGGTGATATTGGATCTTCCACAGCATATCTAGCAATTATACCAGAAAAAAGAATGGGAGTTATTAGCGGAGCAAATTGCAACGCCTCAATAGTTTTAGGAAGTTTGGCCCATGCAGTTCTTGGAATCCTATTAGACAGAAAGTTCAATGAAACAGCACTCTCTTTAGTTGTTCATAAGAAATTGAAAAATCTAACAGGAGAATATCAAACTTATAAAAGCCTTGAAACTATGAAAATTTCATTTGAAGAGGGTATTCTTTACACTGAAATTAAAGAATCATTAGATTTTCCCAAAATGAAATTACCCCTCGCTCCAGAAAATCTTGATGAACTCAAATTTTATGTCCCTATCGCATATCCAAATAGAAAAATCAAGATCCAATTCTTTATTGACGAACAAACAGAGAAGGTCCATTTTACTTTTGATAGATATTATTATCATAAAATATAGTACTTAACTTTTCAAAAGTATTTAACATATAAGTTAACTTAAATTTCTAAAAGTTTTATAGATAAATATCATGTCGCTTAGAATTGATAAAGAATGGTTTATTGATGATAAAGGACGGAAAGTGCTTTTAAGAGGAGTAAATCTGGGAGGTAGTTCTAAAGTTCCCTTTAAACCAAACGGAGCAACTCACATAAGAACTGATTTTAGTGACCATTGTGATGTTTCTTTTGTAGGTCGTCCTTTTCCTTTGAAAGAAGCTAATGAACATTTTAATCGGTTAAAGCATTGGGGGTTTAATTGTTTACGCTTTTTAATCACGTGGGAAGCAATCGAACATAAAGGCCCAAAAGAATATGATAAAGAGTATCTTGACTATATTGAAGAGATTTTAAAGATTTCAACTGAGTTTGGTTTTTATACTTTTATTGATCCTCATCAAGATGTTTGGAGTCGTATGAGTGGAGGAGACGGAGCACCTGGCTGGACTTTTGAAAAAGTGGGTTTGGATATCACCAAATTTGATGATTCTGAAGCAGCATTAGTCATGCAATATAGGTATGATCCAAATAACCCAAAGGCATATCCTGCAATGCAATGGAGTAGTAATTCTCTCAGGTTTGCGAATGGTACTATGTGGACCTTATTTTTTGGTGGGAAAGATTTTGCTCCCTCTTGTGTTATCGATGGATTAAATGCGCAAGAATATTTACAAGAACATTATTTTAATGCGATTAAACAAGTGGCATTAAGAGTTAAAGACAATTCTTCCGTGATTGGATTTGATAGTTTAAATGAACCAGAGCAAGGATGGATAGAAAAAAGAATTGACGGAATCGGAGCCGAAAAACTAAGCGAAGAATTAGGTTATACTTTTACACCCTTTGATGCTATGTTAACTGGTGCAGGATGTACAAGAACTATTGGCTTTAAAGAAATAAAACGACTCGGGGTTAGAGAAACAAGAAAGGATGCTTTAAACACTAAAAAGGTTTCATGTTGGATTGAAGGAGTAGATGATATTTGGAGAAGAGAAGGAATTTGGGGATTAAATGAAAATGGAGAACCGGTTATTCTAAAGAATTACTATTTTGTAATTAAAGACAATAGGAATGTTAATTTTTATCAAGATTATTTATCACCTTTTATCTTTAAATATACTGAAATTATTAGAGAAGTAATTCCTAATTGTATAATCTTTTTTGAAAGTCATCCAATAAGGATGCTAAAAGGAGAAGGATTAAAATTTAGCGTTCCTAAAAATGTAGTGCATGCAGGGCATTGGTATGATGGAGTTACACTAATATTAAAACGTCCCATGATAAAGGCAAATTTCAATATAGTAGAGGATAAAATGGTTATGGGAAGAAGTAATGTTCAAGAAATGTTTATTCAACAACTGAGTTACATTAAAAATATTGCTAAATCAATACATGGAGGAATTCCAACTTTATTAGGAGAATTTGGATTACCATTTGATCTTAATAATAAAGAAGCTTATCAGAAGTTTAAGTCAGAACCTGATTTAGCATGGAAAAAACATATTAAATTATTGACAATGTATTATAACGCTTTAGATAGCAATTTATTACATTCAACCTTATGGAATTACACAGCAGATAATACTAATGAATGGGGAGACCAATGGAACTTAGAAGATTTATCTATTTTTAGTAAAAGTCAAGCTTTAGAACCAAGTAATATTAATAGTGGTGGTAGAGCGATAAAAGGATTCTGTAGGCCCCATTTTATACGATGTTCGGGGAATCCATTACAAATGGAGTTTAATATAAAAGATGGTTCATTTTATTTCAAATTTGATGGAGATAAGTCGATTAAAGAACCGACTTTGTTGTATATTCCAAAGATTCACTATCCTAAAGGTTTTAAGGTTAAAGCTTCAAGGGGAAAAATTTTAAAAGAGGAGAATAAGCAATTAGTTAGTGTTGAAATTAAAGAAAGTGGAATTCATGAAATTAATATAATTAGAATTGAATAAATTGTTATTTCCAATTAATCATTTTATAATTTTTTTGAACTACATCCTCTAGACCTTCTAAAACCGTTTTAGTTCCTTCATTTTTATAAACTCTCTGTAAATCTTCCATGGTAGCTATGCTTTTCTTCTTAGCTGAAAGATAAGAAAGGAGAACAATGGCAACACCTTGTCTCGCTTCTTCAGGAGTAAATTCAGGTTGTTTATCTTCTAATATACACTCTGCAAAATATGCATCTTCTTTACCCATTGATACTTTATAATATTCAGGATAAGGACCATGTTCAATTTTAGGACTATAGAATTCACCTTTAACTTCAGCCTCTGGATGTGAAGTGAATACTCGGATAGGATCTTGCCATGAATGATCCTCTAATATACTACCCTTAGTTCCATGTAATTCTGTTCTATTTGTAAGGGGATGAACAGTTGTCGAGGAAATGTCAACTGTTATTACAGCTCCACACTTAAATTGTAATAAAATAATTGCTGTATCCTCTCCTTTATTAGGGGGAGACTTTAGCGTTTTACTTAGCCAACAATGCGCTGAATTTACCTCACCTAAAAACCAGTTTAGCATAGTAAATTTATGAACTCCTTGGTCTGCAACCACTCCACCACCACCCTTATCATAACAGAAATGCCACCAACTTGAATCTAGAAACTCATTAGGGGAACAATATGCACCTTCATATGTACGCCCCAGAAACACATCTCCTATAAAACCTTTACTCAACATATCTTTGATAAGTTGATGAGCCGGTAAAAAACGATGATTCTCAGCAATCATAAATTTAACTCCTGCTTTTTTAGTTGCATGAATCATTTCATCACATTCTTCAAGTGTGGGTGCCATTGGTTTCTCACATAAAACATGCTTTCCTGCTTCTGCAGCAGCAACAACAATATCTTTATGCAAATAATGAGGAACTAAAACTAGAATAGCATTAATATCGCTTTTTAAGAATGTATCTAAATTTGAATAAGTTTCAAATTTAGAGTACTTGGCAGCTTTAGCTAAATTATCTTGGTTGATATCATATGCTGCGGTAAATTTAATTTTTGGATTGTTTTTACTTCCCAATTTGTGATATCTCCAAACGGAACCAACTCCAACAATACCAAATTTTACAAAATCGTTCATAATAACCCCAATTTAAAAAATTACTAAGTATGAGGTTATAGATCCATAAATACCTCTAATCTTTGAATAGCATTCATGTCTCCGCGAATAATGATTTCTCCCTCCATGAATGCTTCCATTGGATCAACCTCTCCAGTTGCAATTCCTATAAATAAATCTGAGTTTGTTTCCAACCCCATATCTGCTTTTTCATCGAATCCATCTTCAAGTTTTGCAGTTTTATCTTTAAAAATCATTCTTGTCTTATACTCAATATCAGGAAATATAAATTGAAGAGTTTTATTGTATCCTTCAAATTCTTCAGCAACTTCGGGGTTATCCATCATATTAATCCATTTATTTAAAGCACTTTTAATTTCTTCCTTTGATGCCATTTTACACACTCTTTATTCTTATTATTCAATTAAAATGTAATTTGATTTAATTAATTTATATAAAATCTTATTCATTTTATCTTAATTGTTTATTTTGGCTTTTCAACTTTTCTAATACCTTTTTAGGATATTGTGCCTTAAACCAAGGCATACTTGAGAACCAATGAGTTAAAATTGTTTGGAATAAAGAAGCTTTATTTTTATTAAGATTCGTTTTAAGAAAATAAACTCTTCTATATTTTTCAGCATAATTCCAACCATTTAACCTTAAACCCGCTCTTCTAGTTGAAAACTTATAATTTAACTTTAATCTATTAATCAACCAATATTGAGTTTTATGACACTGAAGGAGTTTTTCAATTAAACTAATTTGTTCTTTTTTGAAGCCAAAAAAGAAATTTGGATGCGAAGTACCATAGAAATATAAAATAGGGGTAAAATTGATTAATTTTTGTGAAATTATGTAAAAAATTGCTTTTCCAGTATTCACGTGATCCAAATGATAATACCAGGTGTAAATAGCTTCTGGAGCAAAAATTACATCAGGTCTTTCTTTATTTAAATAATCTGAAATGCTTTGAACAAATTCTCTGTCAAATTTAACTAAACCATCTACATAACCAAAAAAGTGTATGTTTTCAGGTGGGATATCATGGATCTTCATAGCAGAAAATAATTCCGTTGTCCTTTTTTTTCCTAAAAACTCTCCTTTAAATTTATCATATTTAAATCCTGGTAAACCAAATTCACCTTTAGTAATTGAAGCAACCTTAATGATATGAGGATTCCTCCTTTTTTTAGACAAATAATGTATTAGATGAGCACAATTGAATTCTAAATCATCTGGATGTGGTTGAAAGAAAATAAATTTTGCCATTATGCAACTCTAAGGTATTTGTTACTTAATCTTTTCAATTTGAGCTTGTCTTTTTCCCAATAAAAATGAACTTATTATTACTAAAAAAATTCCGATTGTTAGGAAAAATATTGATAAAATATCTTGAATTGGAATTAGAAACACGGCGATATAGTAGAAAGGAGGAGCTATTTGAATTGGTACTTGCTGTATTGGTATTAAATTGCTTGCTTGTCCTTCACGGAATGCTTTTTGGATTGAAGAAATTCCAAATACATTTGCAGAAATTAAAATAACTAAACTTACAATAAATATAATAATTTCTAATAATTGTGCTGTTCCACCGAACACATGAGCAATCACGCCCATAATCGGACTTACCCAAAAATTAGATAATGCAAATTGAAATCCAGAATAAATTGCTAATGAAATACCTTTAGAAATATTCTTGATTTGTAAAACGTAAAAAATAGCTGCTAAAACATATACAATGATAGTAAACGTTATTATGCGAACGATTAATCCTAGTTCAAGAAAATTTTGAGATCCAATATCAATCTCCATACTACTAAAACCTATAAAAGTAATCGCAATTATCATTAATACAATTCCAATAATTTCTGATTTTTCCAGTGTTTCACCTACTATTCTAACTGAACCTATTGCCAAAATGATCAACCCTGCTGCCATTAACCCCGGAATAAGCGTTGGACCAATATACATTTGGGCAATTAGAAAAAGTATTGCGCCTATAAAAAGCTGAAGGATTAATCCTATTAGCCATAAACGATTCTTTATTAAATTTTTAAAAAATTTTGAATCATCTTTAATTTCATTAACAACTTTTTTTTGAAGGACAGTTCCAAAATTATTTACAACACCAGATAATATTGCCATTAAAACTCCTATCCAATACAATACTATACTCATGATTTAGGAGAGTTCTAGTTAGATCATTATTATGAAGTATATTTTGTTGTATAATAATTTAAATTTTAACATTAAAAGATATATTCACTCTCCTTGAACTTGAATATAGACTTTTCTATTACGTGGACCATCGTATTCAGCAAACATTAAACCTTGCCAAGTTCCTAAAACCAGATTACCATTATGTATAATTACATCTAAAGAAGGACCTGTTAAACTCGATTTTATATGAGCATCTGAATTTCCCTCCATATGGGAAAAGTTTGAGTGCTGAGGGATTAATTTATTTAAAAAATTAATAATGTCTCGCATTACTGCTGGATCAGCATTCTCATTTATAGTAATCCCGGCTGTGGTATGAGGGATAAAGATTCGACATACTCCTTCTTTAATACCAGAATTTCTAACAACATTGGTGACGTTATTGGTTATATTTAACAGCTCTTCTCTTTTGTGTGTTTTAATTCTAAATTTTTCAAATTTTATCATAAGATTTTATAGGATAATTAATTATTTTAATCTTAATCATCTACCTAACACGTGAAATTAACCACAATAATAATTTACTAATTATTATGATTGAAGATTCCGCTTTAAGTCTGAAAAAAATTTATGAAAAAGGAGAAGATATCTCAATAGAAGAAGCTCAGAGAATGCTTAAGCAATCAGAACTTATGAATAAACTTTTGACACCCCCTACACGACCTCCTAATACTTTTGTTGGGCTTCGAGCTTATATGTGGCGATTATTAGAATTATCTGAGATTCCTCTTACGTATACATTAGAAAAGGTTCAGAATTGGATTCAGATCTTAGCAGATAACTCATATATTCAAGAAGGATTTTCGCTGGAAGGAAATAGAGATAATTTACTTGCTTGCCATAACGCTATGATTACAACAATCCTTATAAAGATGGGATATGATGATAAAGGAAAAATTGATGCAGGGATCGATTGGATATTAAAATATCAATCCGTTGAGAGAGGTAAAGAATGTTTGTGGTCAGGTTCAGATCTATATACTAGATTTGGAGGTTGTATGAAAAAAGTCCCATGTTATTATGGAGTTGTAAAATCCATGATTGCACTGACTGAATATAAGAAAAGATTTGGAAGTTCAGATAACATAGAAGAAAAACTTAAACAAGGATTAGAGTATATCCTTCGACATAGGGTATTCAAGAAATTATCTTCAGATGAACCTATTGAGGATTCTATTATTTTAAATTTTTATCCTTACACATATAAATCGAATCTTATAGAAATTTTATCCCTTCTTAAAGCAAATAATTTGATATCAGACGAGTATTGTATAGATGCGATAAATATCTTAAAAAGTAAAAGAAGAAAAGACAGCTTTTGGCAAGCAGATGCTTCTTATATGAAATCAGCATGGATAGATTTTGATATTCCTAAAAAACCAGGATTATGGATAACGTATATAATCAATGAACTAATAAATCATTAATTCTTCCCTTCTAAACATGAATTGGTTATAAAAAACAGCTGGTTACTACTTATTTAAAAAAGTAATATAATTAATGTTAGAATTTACCATGCTTTCCCTTTCCTTGAGTAAAAGCTTTACTTCCTTTTAGATATTCTCCGCTTTCTAGAGTTTTTAAGCCATATTCAAACTCACTTTGCATGGCAGATTTGATATCTAACCCAAATTGGTTATAAGCAGATAAACGGTCATTCCTCATACATGTCTGAGGGAATTCAGCAATCTGTTTAGCAATCTGTTCAGCCTCAAAACGAGATTGTCCATCTTCGACTATGCGATTTGCCAATCCCCATTGATATGCTTCTTGCGCAGAGATAGGTCTACCGGTTAAAATCATGTCCAATGCTCTACTTAAGCCAATCAATCTTGGTAGGCGGACTGTTCCCCCATCAATTAAGGGGACTCCAAACCTACGACAAAATACTCCAAATATCGCACTCTTTTCAACAACACGTAGATCACACCAAAGAGCAAGTTCTAGACCACCAGCAACAGCATGTCCAGCTACAGCCGCTATAACTGGTTTAGAAAGCATCAGTCTTGAAGGTCCCATAGGACCATCTCCTTCGGAATCTACTCGATTTCCTTTCTCCTCCGCTATAGCCTTGAGATTGGCTCCCGCACAGAATGTTCCATGGTCCCCCCATAATACTCCTACTAATGCTTGCTCATCTTGCTCGAAATCTCGAAAAGCATCAGCCAACTCAGCAGCGGTGGGACCATCCACAGCATTTTTAACTTCAGGATTATCAATAATAATTGTGTAAATAGGATACTTTTTTTCTATTTTAATTGGCATATATTTGTTAAAGTAAAGATAATAAATAAAAATTAAAAAAAAGTAAAAACGCTACATTAATGGTAAATTAATCCAATCTCTTAGTATATCTTGTCGATATCTCAGTCTTTATAAATTTTCTAGACTTCTTTTGATTAACATGAGTGAAAGAACTATAAATTTAGTTTTTGAATTTAAGGAAGTTTCATCACACACAGTTATTGCTAATTATAGAGATTATTTCAATCTGAATGCTGGTGCGATTATTTTAAATAATTATATTCTTGTAATTGATACTTTAATTTATCCTAGACAAGCTAAAGAATTTAGAAACGAATTAGAAAAGAAATATAATTTACCCGTAAAATATTTATTCATAACTCATTCTCATAGTGATCATTATTTCGGTGTTAGAGCATTCAAGGATGTAGAGATTTTCGGTTCTAATATCTTGATTGAAGCCTTAAAAAGAAAGAGAGAAAAGAATTGGACGAAAGAAGCATTTAATGAATGGAAAGAAAGCGAGCCTGAAATTTCAGAAATAATTGATGAAATTGAAATTATTATCCCAAAACGGGGTTTTGATAACTATTGGGTCTTAAAGGATGATGATTTAAAGGTAGAATTTTTTACCTCTGGAGGTCATACTGCGTGTTCATCATATGCCTATTTTCCAAGCGAGAATGTCCTATTTACAGGAGATTTAGTAGCCTCTGGATACTGGCCGTTTATAAGTGACCCAACTGAAAGTTTTGAAGGTTGGATAAACTCATTTGAACATATCTTGACGTTAAAAGTTGATGCAATTATACCAGGTCATGGCTATGTAGTAGGGAAAAAATATATTAATGAACAACTTTCATTTATGAAAAACTTAAAAAAGGCTGTTTTAAGGAATATATCTGAAGGAAAAATGATTGAGCAGATAATAATACCAGAGTATCCTTTTGAACCTGCAGAAGATTGGCAAATACAAAAAGCATTAGAATACTTGCTTAACTATTATTCTAAGGAAGAAATAATTTAAAAAAAGAAATTTAAGGTATGTTTATTTCTGGTTTGCCAAATACTCATTCATTTCTACAAAGGAACTAGTTCTAATAAGAGCTGCTTTCAGAAATTGGAATCCAATATCATAGGTAGAGCCATCTCCGCCTATATGTATCAAGTATGGAACTTCTCCATCAAATTTTCCTTTAGCTTTTAATATTTTATATGCTGTACTTATTGCTTCTGCAATTGTAGCTCCACTTTCAAATAAATGATGAACCCATGGTACTTTCCAAGATGTGACAAAATCTTTTGATGTAGAAACTTCTGCACAACTTGTGTTATTTACATAGATTATATTATTCCCAGCAACAGC
>JBHLLO010000065.1:0-17506 GCA_048885535.1 Candidatus Hermodarchaeota archaeon | reverse complement strand
TTTTCCCAGTGAAAATATCCACATTTATCACATACAAATGGATATGTTCTCTTAAATAATTTCCAATCTATTTTAATATAAATACACCTCTTATAGATTATACCTCACTAGGCAGAAGAAAATTCACTCTAATTAATTAAATTGTTAAGTTTCATAAGTAAAATTTAGTTTTTATTTAAAGATAATGAACATTTTCAATGAAGAAGCTTACTTTCAAAAGATTTTCTTATAAATTTATACCTATATTGGTTTTCTGTGGTTTTTTATGATAATCCAGACTCTGAATTTGGTATTCATGAACCTTTTCATTATCAATTTTAGAATTTTAAAGAATTGCAATTAATGGACTCCCACTCTTTAATCAATCATCTTTGAAATATTTATATTAAATATCTAAAAATTAAAAATCGAAAATAAAAATGACAAATATAGAAGTTAGAAAAAATTTCCATGATTTTGGGAAATATATTCAAGTAGCTGCAATTTTAACGATTGTAAGCATTAGCGCAGGGATAGCTGGTTTTATAGCAATGATTTTTGTCTTTATTGCGATGAGAAGTCTTAAAAGGGTAAATTTTACCTTAAATAACTTGTCTTTACATGAATTTCGCTCACAATACATCAGGGGATTTATATCAAGAATATGTGGTACGGTTATCTTGATTATTGGAGGAGTTAACCTAGCTCTATTTTTCTTTGTCTCAACCTCGATCCCAATCTACATCTCTCTCTCTGTGCCTATAATTCTTATGATATCAGGGATAGTACTTGTATATGTAGGTGTGGCAGCTGAAATGAAGGCGTGGAAAAATTTAAAATTATTTTTTGAGAATAATTTTAAGATGTTTCCAGCTAAAGTAGCAGAAGAGGCAATTAAGGGGTGTGATAAACTAAAAACAGGCACACTCCTAAGCTCATTAGGGTTTTTAATCGTTCCAGCAATAATCGGCTTTATCTACCATGTGAAAGGATACTTTAAGCTCGCAACCTTAAAAAAATTGTCTATTTACGAAATTCCAGAATCTTCAGAACAGCAAACTAATGTGCCTAAATCACAGCCAGTAATCAACGATGAATTAAAAATTAATTTTTGCTCAAGTTGTGGGGCAAAATTATCTGGAATAGGAAATTTTTGTGCTCAATGTGGTTCAGAAATTAACTAGTAATTAATTTTAATTTTTCCTTTTTTTTTCTTTTAATCTCTTTCAAAATTTGAGAATAAATAAAGACAGATTTTCTCCAATTAATTCTGCAATTTTATAATTTCTCACTTCTTTATTAGCTACACTTTTTCTATTCCAGTCATATAAAAACAATAAAAAAATTCTTCAATTAGATGAATTCAATAATTATCTTTGAGCCTTAAAATAGTCCAATACTCTTGTAAGGGATTTTTGAACGTCATTAACTTTCTTCATATCAACCATGACTGTTTGGTCATATAATATAATGTATTTTAGTCCTTCTCTGGCATAATCTTCTATTTTATTTATGAGTTCATCTGAAGTCCCTGCAAACCCAAATTCATTATAAACATCTTGGGGGATTTTTTCTATAATATTCATCATTTGTTTTCTGTTGTATAAAGAAGGTATAAATTGTACCAAACCATCAAAAGAATCTCCAAGAGGATGTGAAGCTCCATATTTCTCAAAATGTTGTGAACTAAGAAATAATCCAGAAATTTTCAATACTTCAGATTTAAGCATCCTTCTTACTTCTCCTTTGTTCTCATCTATTATTATGGGTGCAAATAAACTAGGAGTAAAATTGTCTAGATCTCTTCCTGCTTTTTTAATTGATTCTTGAATGATATTTAGTTTTTCTTTATATATATTTGGTGAAGAAACATGAAATTTACATGGATACCATCCGTCTGCTAACTCTCCTGTTAAATTTAACATTTGTGGTCCATGTGCTGCAACCCAAATCGGGGGATATTTATTCTTTCTATAGGGTTTTAATCCTAAGCACGCTCCTTTTAATTTCCAAATCTCACCTTTAAAATTTACATTTTTTTTTTCTTGCCAGAGTAATTTAATTATTTTTATACATTCCCTTAATCTAGAAACAGGTTTATTGTAATCGATCCCGTATGGAATTGTATTTAAATATTCACCTGCTCCTATTCCAAGGATTATTCTTCCTTTAGAAAGGTTATTTTGTGCTAAAAAAAATTGAGCTAAATCTGCGGGGTGTCTCCTAAAACATTCAGTAACACCAGAAGCAATTTGAATTTTTTTTGTGTTCATTACAACATTCGAAATTATAGTACACATATCATAAAGATTATTAGGACTCTCTATAGATTTTGCAGCATCTATAAACTTAGGATCCCATAAAACCTCTGGGAAGAAATTCATTAAATGATCATCAATTATGACACAATCAAAGCCAGCTTCCTCATAATTTTGAATCATACTTAGTCCTGCCTTAAATGGAACACCCTCAAAACTGGCATCAATTCCTATTCTAATATCTGATATATCCATCACTCTCTGCCCTCTTTTAAGAATTAATTTTTTAAGACTTGAATTGTTTTATATATTTTCTCAAGTCTATTTAATTATTTCCTTTTAATAACAGATTCAGAGTGTATAGAGTTTTGGAAAACTACACTATGTTTAATTTTCCTGTTGAGTTCTCATTGAAATCAGACTCTGAATTTACCTTTTATATAAATTTCTAAACTAAGATTTTAAATTCTAATTTTTCTTTTTTGTATTAAAGTTTAATAATGTAGCCAAACTCATGTCAACAATTTATTTCTGTAAAACTCTAGAAAGAAAAAGATTTGTTGCATCCTTTATATCCCGATTTAGGAAAAGGATTGAAGGGAAAGTACTTATAAAAGTAAATCTGGTTTCACATAATCCTTACCCCACAACAACTCATCCTGAAATGATTGAAGCCGTGTATGAGCAGATTAAATCTAGTGCATCAGAAATTATATGCGGAGATGGTCAGAGCATAGATCTATCTGCTAAGAAAATAGAGGATCATCCAATTGTTGAAAAATGTAAAGAATTAGGGATACCTTTTGTAAATTTCTACGACTATTCTTTTAGAAAAGTAAAAACTACGAGGGGTTTTACCTTAAAAGTATCAGAAGTTCCATTTCAGCAGGATTTCATAATTTCTCTTCCGATTTTAAAAGATCACTTTATTGTAAAACTTACCAATGCATTGAAAGATAAATTTGGATATCTACCAAAAACCGAAAGATTAAAAATACACGCAAAACTCAAGGATATTCACAAAGGAATTGCTGAATTAAACACCATATTTAAATCTCATCTGATCATTTGCGATGCATTAAAAGTTATGATAAAGGCTCAAGAATTTAGACATGGGGGAGAAGAAAAAGATTTGGGTTATCTTTTTGCAGGAACAGATCCTATTGCCCTAGATTATTATGGTTATAAGGTATTGAAACCAATTTCGACAAAATTGAAAGATGTTGATGATCCATCACAAATAAAGTATATTAAATACGCCTTGGATTATGGAGTAGGCTCAAAGGATTATATTTTAGAAAAACTTTAATTAGGTTCTGCTTATTTCTCAAGGATTTTTTCTTTATCTAGCATATTTTTATTCAATTTATTTAATTAATTTCGAATTTTTCTCAATAAAAATATTGAAATACATTAGACTTATCATACATAATAATAATATAAAATGAAGTGAAAATTAATTGAATGTATTAATAGTTTATGAAACAAAATTTGGTAATACTAAAAAAGTGGCAGAAACAATTGCTGAGGGCATAAGAGAAACTGAGCAAATAAAAACTGAAATAGTGTATGTAAATGATATTGAATATAGTAAAATTAAAGATTTTGATGCAATTATTATAGGTTCTCCTAATTGGGGAGGTAGTTATGCTGGTAGCATTAAAAAATTTATCAATGAGCTGGCTGGACTTTTATTAAGTGAAAAATATTATGCTGTATTTGACACTAACAATGCTCTTCCTATTCTAAATAAAGCTTTTAAAAAATTGGAAAAAAAAATTGGTAAAAAGATACCTAGTTTTAAAAAGATACTTCCGGGATTACCTGTGAAGGTAATTGGGTTAAAAGGTCCCATAGCTGAGGGTGAACTTCCTAAATGTAAAAATTTCGGAAAAGAAATCGCCTTAAATCTTCAAAAGTAAAAGAAGTACGATATAATTAAATTATAAAGAGCTTCAATAAAGAAATGGAAATAATTTTTTAGTCTTCTCTTTATAATCTTCAAATTCTTTGCCAAATTTCGCTAGTAAAACTCTTTCTTCTTCAATAATTCGCATTCTGTATATTAAGAAACTATAGATAAACATGATAATAAGTGTAATTATACATCTAAAAACAAGACAAAATCCAATAGTTGCAATCAAAGCACCAGAATACATAGGATTTCTAATATGTTTGTATACGCCCTCTGTAAAAAGTTGATGGTCCTCCTCAGTAATTAATTCAGCAGTGCCAAATCGTCCAAGTTGTGTTCGAGCCACGAGTACTAATAAGCAACCAATAAGATAAAGAGTGAACCCTATATAACTGATAATAATGTTATCCCAGAAAGGGAATAGTTGGGAAATAAGCAATTTATTCTCAAAAAAGGCTCCAATCAGGAAGAAAGGAGATAATAAGAGCATAGACAATATTAAAATATCATAAATTTTAGAACTTCGTTCTTCTGGAATAGAACGTACTAATGTATCAGCAAGAGTAAACATGTATGCAGTAAGCAAATAAAAGACATAAAGAGGAATTGAGTAGATCTCTGGTACAAAAATTACATAAAATATGTTCTGATAAATAATATAGACAAATATGAAAAGCAGGATTTTTTTTACAATGTCTTTCATTCTTCTATTATATTTGTTTTATGAATAGATTATATTAAAACTTTTTATAAAAATTTTAGTCTTTAAATCAATATTTTAGTAATACTAATAGAAATTTAATCAATTATTTAATTTCCTTCATTTTATATAGTATATAAACTGAAAAATATCAAATAATATTTTGAAGGTAAGAATAAAAATGTCTAAAGAAGTTCAAAACTTCATTAAAGAGCATTTAGGGTATACAGATGAGGAGATGGAGCTTTGGTTAAAAAATCCTCGAAATCAAGAAGCTCTTTTAAAAGTACCAGGGCTATTACAAAAAACAATTGTTATTGAAGTTATAGAATCCCATGGATGTAGTAGCCTACATCAAGTCGGTGATAAATTTTATTTTGATGGTCCAGGAAACCTTCTTACAAAATTAAATCCTAAGCGGATATGTATTTATGCCTTAAGTGAAATGGAACGACTAATCTTTGCAGCTCAAGAGCTATTTTATGCTGGTATCGATCCTAACGAGATGAGAATTAAAAGAGTTGGCTGTTTCGATATAGGATTAAAATGTGGAGGATGGGGAAAAATAATTGTCGAGATTAAATTTGAAGACAAGGCTAAAGTTCTTAAAGAAATAAAAGGCGAAAATTGAGTATAAGATATAAAAATAATCAAATGAGATTCACTATATGGACTTATTCACACATTTAGTATTTGGGACCTTAATGTACATCCTTTTTTTGAAGGAGGTAACTTTTGATTATATCTTTCTAGCGATCTTAATGTCTGTTTTACCTGATTTAGATATATTTATAACGCCTTTGAAAAGAATATTTAAATCAAAATATCTTGAACATCGTGGAGGTTCCCATTCTTATATTATTGGTATAATAATTTCTGCAATTGTAGGTATTATATATTCAACACTAACAAGTCGATTGTTTCTTATAGCTTGGATTATAGGTATGGCTTTTTATGGTTTGCATGTATCTATGGACCTTCTTACTACTACCAAAATCCCTTACTTATATCCACTCTCCAAAAAAGAGTATAGCTTTTATGCCGAAAAGGCAGGAAGTGGATTCACAATGTTGAATTCAGTAATTTTTCTTATTTTAATGGGAGTACTATTTCACTTTTCTGCAGATATATTTCTATTCAGTTCATTTATTAACATTTACACCTACTTTTTCATTATATATTATGTGTATCGCATTATCTCTAAGGTTTGGTTATCTTCAAATCTTGAAAATAATCAGAAATACCTCCCTGGCGTTTTGCCTTTTTATTATACAATCTACAATTATGAAATTATTGAAAATGAAATCTCTTTAAGTATAGAAAAAAGATCTCATTTTTCCAGCAAAAAGGTGAATAAAAACTTTATTACTATCTTAAACACTGAGGAAATGCTCCTTTTTGAGAAAGGAATGGAATTGTGTAAGGCGAATTACTACTATGCAAAATGGACTTTACTTCCAATATTTATTAGAAATAATAGTATTTTTTCAGTCAAAATTTTCTTTCTAGAGACTATGATGAGTAAAAGAACTATGTTTATCCAATTTGATTTTGGTCTTGATTCACAACAGTTAATTGATATTAATCGGGGATCAGGACGTATTCATACTTAACCAAATTTTATATTTTCTTCATACTTCTGTTGAACTTCAAATTATTAATCTTTAATAGTTTACTTTGGTTAGACTATGTAACTTTAAATTTCAACATGAATTATTGTTGATTTTATTATGAACGTTGAGAGAATTCCATTTGATTCAATCTATTTAGAAATATATAAACTGTCAGAAGGCATTTATGCTTCAATTTGGAATCAAAAGCTTGGTCCTAGCTCCAATGCGGGATTTTTTGATTTAGGAAATATTACTATAGTTTTCGACACCATGATGGATCCTTTTTCCACTAGAGACATGATTTCTGCTGCTAAGTCAATTACAGGCAAAGACCCCTTTTTATTAATAAATAGTCATGCTCACATGGATCATGTATTTGGAAATAGATTATTTCCTAACTCAATGCCAATCTTGAGTAGTAATGGTACTTTGAGCAGATTTCAGAAAGAACTAATTGAGCAATTTGACAATTTGCGGAATAATGCCCCTACACAGTATAAGAATACCGAGGAATTATTACAAAATGAGAAAGATTCAAATAAAATCATTGAATTAAAAAATGATCTAATAACGTACAAGGAAGTTCAAGATCCTAACTTCAAATTAAGATCACCAGATCTTATTCTTCATGACAGAATGACAATTTATGGAACCAATAGATCTGTTCAGATAATTAATGTAGGAAACGCACACTCAAATGAGGATATTATAGCATATTTTCCTGACGAAAAAATTTGTTTTATGGGTGATTTACTCTTTACAAATCTAGATCCAGCATGGGCTAATGGCATAAATGGTACTCCTTGGGCAGTAGATCCCCAAAATTTTCGAGATGTAATGAAAACGTATTATGAGAAGGAACTGGATGTATATGTCCCTGGTCATGGGGGTTTATGTTCAAAAAAGGAAGTACAAGCCACAATAGATTACCTTAACAAGTATTTTTTAAACAAGTAAAATAAAGTATCGTTAAGATAAATTCATTATATCCATTTTTTTTCTATAAAATATAAATTAGTAGTAGGATTTATTTAATTGCATTCTAGTGTTTGTTTTGTTATCATAGCTGCATTATAGGGTGTTTGAAGAATGTATTAATAATTGGACTTCGCTTATAAAATATTCATAAGAAGAAAATTCATTTCTAAGGTAGATTTTCATTAGAAAATGTGATATCTGTGGCAGCGAATATAAAAAAAGGTATCTAAGTTCATTTATCTTGGAAATCCGTGAAATTTGGGGATTACCTCAAAAACTAATTGATCCAATTAAATTAAGAGTATGTTATAAGTGTAAAAAAAAGGAGGAAAAAATATTGGATCAATTTAAAATAAGATTGAATGATACAAAGGATACAAGAAAGTTATCGTAAAAAACCAAGTTTTTAGGAGCTTAAAATTATTACATGTTATTTTAACGGTTTATCTTCTAATTCTATACCTAATTCTTTTAATTTCGCTCTAATATAATCACTAATAACATATTGTTTCTCATTTCGTAATTTTGTTCTAACTTCACTGAAAAGGTTAATAAGATTCCTAATAAGCTTATCTTTTACATCAACATCTTCAATTGGGAAACCTTTCAATCTTTGTTCCAAGTTAGGAAAAATCCCTAAAATTATATCAATGAACTTAACAAATTCAAAAAACTTGTTTTGAAATTCATAGGAAATTTTCGCATTTTCCTCAAGTATAATTTTATTTACCTCTCTAAATGTTGTGAACATTTCTGCAATTGCAGAAGGTGTATCAAAATCGTCATCCATTGCATTGATAATTCTATCTTTTGCTTTATTTATTTTAACAATTAAATTCTGAACATTTTTATCTGCTTTTTGATCAACCTTGGCTTTTTTTACTTTTTTCATCGTGTTAATTAATCTGTTGTAATTCTTTTTTGCTTGTTCAATGTTATCGAGAGTATAATTTATTGAACTTCGATAATGGCTTGAGATAAGGAATAATCGAATTACCATAGGATCATATTCTTTTAGAAGTTCTGATACCAAGAAGTAATTACCAAGACTTTTTGACATCTTTTCGTCATCGATATTAATAAACCCATTATGCATAAAGTAATTTACAAAGGGTTTTCCAGTATATGATTCTGATTGAGCTATCTCATTTCGATGATGTGGAAACTTTAAGTCTTGTCCTCCTCCATGTATGTCAATTGTATCACCCAAGAAATTTAAGATCATGGCAGAACATTCAATATGCCATCCAGGTCTCCCCTTACCCCATGGACTTTCCCAGTAAGGTTCTCCTTCTTTCATCTTTTTCCATAATGCAAAATCTCTAACATCTAATTTATCTTCTCCGAATAAAGTATCTTGATCTCCTTCATAATCTTGATCTTCTTCTTGAACAATATCATCTTTTACATTTTGTAAAATTGAATCGTATCTTGGAAAACTTTTAACGGAAAAGTAGACAGATCCATTCTTTTCATAGGCGTGCTCCTTTTTAATCAATTCTTTAATAAACTCAATTATAAATGGAATTACTTCTGTCGCGCGTGGATTTTTTGTTTCTTTTTCAATATTCAGTGCTTTTGTTACTTCTTGATATTCTTTGATATATTTTGCAGCTAAATCTTGAAAATCAGCATTCAACTCATTAGCACGTTTAATTATTTTATCATCTATATCTGTATAATTCTTAACTATGTTGACCTGATAATTCTTATACTTAAAATATCTGTGAATTACGTCAAACGCAATAGCTGATTTTGCATGACCCAAATGTGGACTATCGTACACTGTAGGACCACAGACGTACATCTTTACTTTATTCGGTTCAAGCGTCTTGAATTCTTCCTTTGCAAATGTTAAACTATTATAAATTTTCATAATTAATCACCAAAAGGAGCGTATTAAGAGCAATTTGAGAGTAATGAGAGCCAGCGATGGGATTTGCACCCATGAATAACGGCTCTGCAGGCCGCCTCCTTAACTGCTCGGATACGCTGGCTAATTACACATGATTTTACACATGCTTTATATATTTTGATTTTAATAGACTCTCTATCTTAAACTATATTATTTAATATATCAATTTAATCTAAAAATTTTCTTTTTATAATATAGAGAAAATTTTTGAAATAAGATATTCTTCAATAAATCAATTTGAAAAAAAATTATTTTTTACAAACTTGATTTTTACATTTTTCACAGCAGAGCCCTTCTTTTGTGATACCACATTTATCGAAATCAAAATCGAAGTTTAATACAAAATCTTCGACAATTTCAGTAATAATATCAATATAGACGGATATAACATTAGGATTTTTTCTAAAATGATGATTAATAATATGGTCTAACCGATCTAATCTAGGGCTTGCCATTAAAACACTAATATTTGAAGAACCGCTTAATCTAAATGCATTTAGCATATAAGGACAATTTTTAACTAAATCAATAATTTCAGAAGTATTTAGAGCCTGAATCTCCGCTCTAGCGAGAAATAAATCAGTAGTTTTGACATTAATACCTGCTTGGAATTTTAATATTCCATTTTCTTCTAATTTTCTTATTCGCATTCCAATTGTTGGCTGGGAACGATTAACTTTTTTTGCTATTTCAGTATGGGTAAGAGTAGGCTCTTTTTGAATTAATTGAATAATACTTCTGTCAATCTCATCAATCTCAAATATTTCAGAAGCCAAAATTTGACACTTTTTTAATGTTTATTTAAAATTTTGTATATATATTGATATATGTCGATATGCTCATATTTAAATATTTCGGTCAATACATATTTATTTATAAACATAAATAAGTTATAATGAGAATAATTAAAAATAACCATTACGATTAAGTTAATAAGCAGAGTTATGAGGACCTACAATGGCAGAACCTAATACGCAAATTATTAAATTTTTAAAGATACTTTGCGATGAAACTCGTCTAAATATATTAGAACATTTAAAGGATGGTAAAAAATCATCCAAACAACTCGAAAAGTTATTAAGGAAGAAACAATCAACAATTTCTCACCATTTAACTACTTTAATAGAATTTAGCCTTGTAGAATCTGAAATTAAAGAAATCGATAAGAAAAATATCCATTTTTATGGCATTAAAAATAATGATATCTTTAACCTACTCTCTCAAATAAGAAATTTTATTGAAAATGCTAATAGTAAAAAATTTCAAGAAAGAAAGAAAAAAGAGCTTTACGACATATTAACTTAATAATTTTATAAAAATTTTAAACTCTAGTTGGGGCATTTTAATGGCGGAAAATATTGAGGATTTAAAAGATAATTTAACAAAAAAAATTGCATTTGTAGGTTTAGATAATAGCGGAAAAACCTCTATAGTATTAAGTTTAAAGGGAATAAACTTAATGTCATTAAGTACATCAAATCCAACTAGAGGGATTGAGACTTCAAATTTAACTTTAAATGATGAAAAGTTTAATATCTGGGATTTTGGTGGTCAAGAACAGTATCGAGCAAAATATTTACAAGAGTTTAAAGAGAACTTCAAAGGAACTGAAAAAGTAATATATGTGATTGATTTACAGGATCCTGAGAGATATCATTTGGCAGTAAAGTATCTAAAGAATATTTTTAATAAAATTGGTAAGGATCTTAATAAAATTAAGTTCTCTCTTTTTTTGCATAAAAATGACCCTAATTTGAAGGAAGTCAAACCCGAAATTACTGATACGATAGTAGATGATTTAATTTTAAAAATTAAAGAAATCCTTCCTCCTAAATTTTGGGACGAAATCTATAAAACCACAATTTATACAGTTTTTGAAAGAACAAATATTTAAAAAAATAGTTAATTACCAAAAATAGTTAATACATAATATACGATTTCAAATATGAGTGAATTACGAGAAAGCAAGAAGTATCATATTGAATATTTTTTTTTTTCTTTAATCCTTATTCTCATATATCTTTCAAGTTTCTATAATTATTTACTGTTTCATACTCTTGCTGAATTATTTAGTATTGTAATTAAAATCACTATATTCGCAATTTTATGGAATTCAAGAGAGCATCTTGATAATTCATTTTTTTTAGTCGTGGGACTCTCTTTTATATTTATAGGATTCATAGATCTAATCCACACATTAGCCTATACAGGAATGAATATTTTCACGGGGTATGATACAAATCTTCCTGCTCAATTATGGATATCTGCTAGGTATTTGCAAGCAATATCCTTTTTAATAGCTTCCTTAATTTTAAAGAAAAAAGTCAAAGAAGAGTATTATCTTATTGGATTTTCTCTTTACACGACTTTAATTATAATTTTAATTTTTATTGGACTATTTCCTGTATGTTATATAGAAGGTTTTCCTTCAGGGCAGTTAACGCCTTTTAAAATAATTAGTGAATACGTTATAGTTATAATTTTGGGAATAGCAATTCTATTCATGTATAAAAATCGTTTAACTTTTAATAGAAACATCTTTTTTTTATCAATTTCCTCTATAATATTAACTATTGTTTCTGAGTTAGCATTTACTCTCTATACTAGCGCTGTTGGTATTCCGAACTTAATCGGTCATATCTTTAAAATCATAGCATTTTTTCTATTATATAAAGCTATTATTAGTAGAGGGTTAAGAAATCCAATTGATCTTTTATACCGGAAATTAAAATTAAGCGAAGAAAAGTATAGATTATTTGTAGAAAGTGCCCATGAAGGTATTTGGGCAATTGACAAAAACGCTTATACCACATATGTCAATAAAAAAATGATGGAAATTCTGGGATACTCTGAACAAGAAATGATTGGAAAACATCTCTTTGTTTTTATGGATAAAGAAAATATTGAAAAATCTAAGTATTATTTGAAAAGGAGGGAGGAAGGCATTAAGGAACAGCATGAGTTTGAATTTTTACACAAAAATGGTAATAGAATCTATGCTAGATTAGAAACTGCTCCTCTTCTTAATGAAAAACAAGAATACGATGGTGCAATCGCTTTTATATCAGATATAACAAAACATAAAAAAGCAGAAGAAGCCCTTATAAACAGCGAAAAAAAGTATCGCAACTTGGTTGAGAATATACCTAATGTAATTTATTCAACATTTTCAAATGAGAAAAGGACTGTTATTTTTATTTCAGATTTATGGAAAGTCTGGACGGGTGTAACACCAGAAGAGCATTATGATGATGAGAATATGTGGTTAAAAGTTATACATCCTAAGGATCGAGATAAAATAAAGAATCAATTTCATGAAAATATTTCTTTAAAAAAAGGATATGATTTAGAATATCGTGTTATTCACAAACATACAGGTAAAATATTTTATTTAAGAGATCAAGGAGTTCCTATTAAGGATGAAACAGGTAATACTATTCGATATGATGGAATTGTATCAAATATTACGTTACGAAAAAAATTTGAAAAAGCTCTAACGAAAAGCGAAAGTGAATTGAAAGAACGAGTAAAAGAAATAACATGTTTGTATCAAATTTCAGGTTTTGCTTCACAATTCGACAAAGAAGAAACTGATCTATTTAAAGAAATTATAGAAATTCTCCCATCAGCGTTTCAGTTTCCAAAAAAGACATGTGTAAGAATCATATATGATGAACAAGAATTTATTTCTAAAAGTTTTCTGGTCACTGATTGGAATATCAAGGCAGATATTAAAATATATGAGAAAAAATTAGGTTCTATTGAAATTTATTTAAGTAATAACATTCCGGGGGTTAATGAGAAACCTTTTTCAAAAGAAGAAAAGGATTTAATTTTGGCAATTGCAGAAATTATTAGTCGTTTTATCGAACATAAAAAAGCTGAGCAAAAATTAGAACAATTTGTATCTACTGTGTCGCATGAATTACGAAACCCTATTGCAGTTTTGTTAATGTCATTAAATTACTTAAATAAGTACAAAGAAAACATTACAGCTGAGCAAGAGAATAACTTAATGCATGGTATTATGAGAAATGTCAATTTACTTAATGAACTAGTGAATGATCTTTTGACTTTATCCAGAATTGAAGAGAGAAAAATGAAATTAGATTTGAGAAAGTATTTTCCCATTGAGGTTATCTCTGAAGTTCTTGATTTAATGGAACCAAATATTAATTCAAAGGAAATAACAGTAAATTTAGACATAAATAAAGACCTTAATTTACAAGGAGATATTTCTCATGCTAAACAAATTTTTAGAATTTTTATAGACAATGCCTTGAAATATTCTAATAATAAATCTACTATTACTATTAAGGCAATTGATAATTATTTTGGGAAATATAACTCAGAAGGTGTTGATGGAGTACTATTTCAAATTATAGATTCTGGAATTGGCATTCATAAAGAAGATATTCCATTTATCTTTGATCGGTTTTATAGGGCTACTGCAGTAAAAGACATCCCAGGAACAGGGCTTGGATTAACTATAGCGAAAGAATTAATCCTACTTCATGGAGGAAAAGTATATGTAGAGAGTGAATATGGAACTGGAACTATTTTTTCAATTTTTTTTCCGAGGATTTCAAATTAAAAATTGAAAAGTCTTAAATAATTATTCAATAAATATAAAAATTAAGTTATCCATTTTAATAAAGGGCTTAATTATGAAACCTCTAATTATGATTGTAGAGGATAATGTGGATCTTCTATATGCTATTAAATTGAATTTAGAGGCTAATAAATATCGAGTTATTACAGCAAAAAATGGAAGAGAAGCCCTTAATCTTATTTCCAAATCAAATGAACTTCCTGAGGTTATTATAAGCGATATAATGATGCCTGATGTAAATGGATACGAATTTTTTACTGAAATTTCTAGAGACATAAAATTGAACCAGATTCCTTTTATTTTTCTTACTGCTAAATCATCTCCTGAAGATATCCGTTTTGGTAAGACTTTAGGTGTAGATGATTATTTAACTAAACCTTTTAACGAAAAGGATCTACTCGCTATTATTTCTGGTAAAATTTCTAGGAACAAGAAAAGGTTAAGCATAAGAGAAAGAATGAATAGCATTTTAACCTCTCTTGATATTAATGTCAAGCCTTCAATTTCTTTAGACGATCAAGAAAAGATTTCTCTAATTTTAATGTTTTGGGATGATAAATATGGTCCAAAATTAAAAGATCATTATCCAATGAAAACTGATTTGCCTTTTTCTTTCGAAAATATTGGAACTCAACTTTTTCAAGCTACCTTATTTATATATGGGCATGGCAAAATAACTAATGCAGAAGGGATATTGCTAAACCTTGACAATATAAAAATGTCCGGTTATGCTTACTTTAACTCTTATCCTGATAAGAAAGAAAGATTTGGTCAAAAACAATATATGATAGCCGTGATAGCACCAAATATTAGTTATTTTCATTCTTTAAGAATAAAAGAATTATTTAATCAGGTTTCAAACGACATAAATACTAAAAAGGGAATTAATTTTAAAGATATCTGGAAAAAAATTTCTGATATCCTAACAACGAGCGTCGTTTCTTTAAGCTCTTAAAGTGTTTAATTTTTGCTTGAAGTGTGAATTAAATATCATATAATTCAGTTGACAGATAACGTTCGCCAGTGTCGCATACTATAAATACTACATTTTCCCCTTCATTGAATTCTTTAGATACGTCATAAATTGCTGCCCATGCGATTGCCCCAGAGCTAATACCAGCAAATATTCCTTCCAACTTGGCTAACTTCCGTGCAGTGATTATTGCATCTTCGTATTTAACTTGAATAACTCTATCGTAAATTTCTGTATTTAATACTTCTGGAACGAAACCCGCTCCAATTCCTTGAATTTTATGTTGTCCTGGATTCCCTCCAGATAAAACAGGAGAATCTATAGGCTCTACAGCATAAACTTTAAGGCGCGCACCTACAGTTTTTTTAAGAATTTCACCTACGCCCGTAATCGTACCTCCAGTACCCACTCCAGCAACAAAAGCATCAATTCGCCCATCTAAATCATTAAAAATTTCTTTAGCTGTTGTTTTCCTATGAATTTCTGGATTTGCTAAATTTTTAAATTGCTGAGGAATAAAAACATTGTTTTTTTCCTTTGCAAGTTCTTCAGCCTTTAAAATGGCTCCTCTCATTCCCCCCTCTTTAGGTGTTAAGACTACCTCGGCTCCATAAGCTCTTAAAATTTTCCTTCGTTCTATCGAAACACTTTCCGGCATAGTTAAAATCAGTCTATATCCTTTAGCAGCACAAATTAAAGCTAATCCTATTCCTGTATTTCCAGATGTGGGCTCAACAATTATAATATCCTCATCAATTAATCCATTTTCCTCTGCAGTTTCAATCATAGCCATTCCAATTCTATCTTTCACGCTTCCTCCAGGATTAAAGAATTCTAATTTTGCATATATATTTGGTCTGGGGGTAATCTCTTCGACTATTCTGTTTAATTTAACCAATGGAGTATTTCCAATGGTTTCTATAATATTTTGATATAATCCTATTTTGGACACCTTTTTATTTCTATTTTGTATATATTAGATTCCTCCACCATAATTTCCATAAAAAATTTCAATATCTTCATGTTTCTTATTTGAGTTTAACGAAAGCTTAGTTTCTAATTTTTTAATTCTTCCTTCTAAACTAGAAAGTGCTATTGAAATAGGATCTGGTAGATCACCGTGCCTTAAATCAATCTTTTCGATTTTTTCTCCTTTTTTAGACAGAATTTTACCAGGTACTCCTACAACCACACAATTTTCGGGGACATTTTCTACTACAACTGAATTTGCTCCTACTCTAACATTATCTCCAATAGTTATAGGTCCTAATATTTTAGCTCCTGAGCCTACAACTACATTATTTCCAATAGTGGGATGCCTTTTGGTTTTCTCTAAGTTTGTTCCTCCTAATACTACCCCTGCGTAAAGCGTAACATTATTGCCAATTATGGAAGTTTCTCCAATGACAACACCTGCTCCATGGTCTATAAAGAAATCACTTCCAATTTCCGCTCCTGGATGAATCTCTATGGCTGTTAATTCCCTTGCTATGTCAGATATATACCTAGGAATGAATGGCATACCCAATTTCCAAAAAAAATGGGCAATTCGGTATAATAAAACAGCTTTAATTCCAGGATAACTTGTCAATACCTCTATTAATGTGTTTGCAGCAGGATCTTTATTAAAAGCGGCATTCACATCGGAGATAAAGAAATCTAAGATTTTCTGTAAATTTTCATCTATTTCTTTATGATTTAAATCTTCTGCCTTGAAATCTAATTTTAATATGCATTCTGTACATTCACTATGAATTTTAGCAGATTTAACTCCCAATTTTTTGCCACAATTTAAACATCTTATAAATTCTTCAAATTTCATGTTAACTCATCAAAACACAATTTTTTGAGATTATTATAAAGAAAAATAGATCAAATCAGAAAAAATAGCTTTTGATTATAAATCATAAAATTTGAATGGCATTTTATTAAAATGAGAAACTTTCTAAATCAAAATGAAATTTAAATGAAAAAGAATTAAGAAAAAATATGAGTGTAAATTGGGAACAAATAAGAAGTGAACAATTTCCCGCTTTGAAAAAACTAACTTATATTATGGCTGGTTCTGCCTCTCTTTTATGTATGGAGGCATATAGAAAAGGCATTTCTTATTTTGAGGATATGCTAAATTATGGAGATATTCATTATGATAATTTTTGTGAGGAAATTGAAAAAACTAGAGCGAATATTGCAGAGTACATTAATTGCAAACAAGAGGAAGTGGCATTCATGACAAATACTTCTTCTGGAATGAATATTATAGCTAGATTTTTAGAAAAGGGTGAATTTCTCTATCCATCAATTGAATTTCCTGCTTCTATTCATATTTTTAAGCGGCTAAAGTTTCCAAATAAAAGGATTGAAGATCTAAATCACCGATATTTAATTGATCACTTCAAACAATATATCTCGGATAAAACAAAATACATAATACATAGCCATGTTCAGTCCCTTACCGGTTTTAGGCAAAATCTTGAGAAATTAGGGATTTTCTGCAAAGAAACTAATTTACTTAATATAATAAATGCAACTCAATCATTTTGTTCATTTGATATTGATATAA
>JBHLLO010000064.1:0-17695 GCA_048885535.1 Candidatus Hermodarchaeota archaeon | reverse complement strand
ATTTGATATTATATAATTTAGGTTTTTTCATTTTTTTTATAATTTAAACTGAAAGCAGTTTACTAAATTGCTCAAACTGCTTTTTAATGCAGTTTTTATTATTTGAATCAATATATGCATAATAAATTGAATTAAAAGTTGAACTTAATTCACTTTTCGTGTAAACCCTATACTTTGGCAAATTGAATTGTGGATAAAAATATTTTAATTGAAATTTTGGAAGATTGTCTATAGAATTAAACAAATTCTCGTAATCTGAAGATTGATTTTCTTTACTTAGATATAGCCCATTTATTATAGAATTAGATATCTCCTTATAAAAAGTGAGAACTTTTTCTACTAATGAGATTTCAATCCCATTAAGGAAATCAACTCGGTTCAGTTCAAAGAAATCTGATTTAAGTTGAGAGAGGAATTGAATTACCTTTCCTAAGGTCGAAATTGAAGTTGGAAGCACCTTAGGTAGGGGCAATCTTTTAATAAAACTTCCATTAATTCTCAAGTAATTACCTGCCATGTGTAATGTTCCAAATAATGTTTTGAAAACAAGGTTAATTAAATCTGAGTTTAAAACCAACATCAGACTAAACATTTGATTTATATTATATGATGGAATCACAATAAAATATAAACCAGTGATATTTGTAAAAATACCTGGATCAAAAGCAAATGTTAGATCTTTGGCAATTTCTCTGAAAATTAATTTTTCCACACTTAAACCATTCCATTTGGGTTCAAAAATTTGGTTATAATTAAAATAACAAATATTTAATTTACGTTGAGCTATTCTAATAGGTTTCTTGAAGTTTATATGAAATTTTCCTACATTTCCTGTTCCAATCAGTAATAAATCTCTATTAGAAGCGGGTTTTTCAGAAACATGGTTGAAATTTTCGGACCAGTTTATAAATCCATAAGGCCTATAAACAATTTTAAGATCAGGAATCACTTTTGCCATTGGCTTATAATTTTTGTATAGATATTTTACTAGATTTAGATTTTTAGAAAGGGGAATTACACGTTCTGGAAGTAAATTGATTGAATTTTGTTGAAATGTATCCAAAATAGTTGATATTTCGTTTTCCATCACGTGCAAATCTCTTATTTTTTTTAGAATTATAGGTCCATTCTTTGGAGTTCTATTCCTTAAGTTTATGATGATGGGATAGGCAGCAATGTTTTGAAACACAGGAATTGAAGATAAATCTATTATCTCTTTAATTTCAACTTTATTTACAAGCACTTCTCGAATTTTTACTCCATAATCTGCTGCCAAGAATTTATTTGTTGTTAGAAATGAAAGTATTCCTTTATTTTGTTTCAAAACTTCTAATGATTTTTCAATGAATAATATAGAAAGATCATATAATCTATAAGCGGCACTAAACCTATCTGTTAGTTGTTTTTTATAATTCTTATCAAAAATTTTTTTGTTTTCAATGTAGGGAGGATTTCCGATAATAAGATCAAAATTTGATAAATTAAAATCTAAGAGAAAATCAGTATTATAAAAGTTGAAAACTATTCCACATTTCTCTGAAATCTCTTCGATATTATCAACCTGTAATTTAAAGTTATCTTCTCTCTGTAAACCTGATAATAACCATTTAATTAATCTTAATCTACTTATTTTAATGGCTGATAGTTCAATATCGACACCAAAAAGGTTCCTCTTAATAATATTTCTCTTGATATCGTAATCTAACATATCCGGATAGAGATTTTTATAAATTAATAACAGATTTTTAGCTATTGAGATCAAAAATCTCCCTGTACCACATGCTGGATCTAAAATCTTTAAAGCCTGAATTATATTAATCAAATTATTTTTAATATTTTGATTTTTGGCAATAATTGAAAGGAGTTTTTCAAAATCACTATTTTGATCTATAGCAAGAAGATCACTAAAATATAGCTTTAAGGCTTGTCTAACCATAAAATCTGCTATTTTCTGAGGAGTGTAAATTACTCCTAGATTTTTTTGAAGTTCCTTTTGTTTAACTTTTTCACGTTCAAATTTCTTTATTTCTTTCTCTAATGAAAAGGAAATATGTTCTAAATCTTTACTTGCCATAGGTATTGTTTGTTTATATTCAAATATTTTGAGTAGATATTTTTAATTATTTAATTTCCTAAATTATAACTATAAACACTTTTATTTAGAAAGTTTAAAAATTTATATAAGAAAAATACGCAAATATTATTTTTTCCAGAGAAATAACATGGTTGAAAAAATAGATTTAGAATATTTGATAAAAAATCCAAATAAGATTTCGGAATTAAAGTTCGAAGATATTTCGAATATTTTTCAAACCGTAAGGATGCTGTTTTATGATGAAAATATAATTCTAGAATTTAATTCGGATATCAATGATGAAGAAATCTATGTAATTGGAGATATTCATGGCAATTTACAGAGTTTATTGAAGTTGATTGAAATAATAAATAAAAAGACTCCTAAGTGGGTAATTTTCTTAGGAGATATTGTAGATCGTGGTTCATATCAACTTGAATGCTTAATATTAGTTCTAGCATTAAAAATAATTGAACCTAATAAATATTACATTTTAAAAGGAAATCATGAAACATTAGAAATGAATCAATATTATGGATTTTATCAAGATTTTATTTCAAGATTTAATGATAAATCAAGGTTTAATGAAGTATTATTGCTTTATAGTGTATTACCCTTGTGTGCTTTGGTAAATAAGCAAATTCTTTGTTTACATGGTGGAATTCCAGAAGATTTTGATGTATTAGAAAAGCTAAAAAATAAGAAGTATAAAGATCTGGAAAGCAACGTTTTAAGCGAAATTTCATCAGCTATCTTCCAAATAATATGGAATGATCCAAAAGATATGGAGAACCTTAACTTCTCAAATAGTAATAGAGGTAAAGGTATAAAATTATTTGGTCAGAAAGCATTTGAGGAGTTTATGGAGAAGAACAAATTAAAATACCTTATTAGGGCACACGAATGTTTTCCTGAAGGTTATCGATGGTTTTTCAAAAGAAGATTATTATCAATCTTTTCTTCAGCTAATTATGGTGGATATTTTTATCCAAATCCGGGATCTTATGCTATTATAAAAAGTGAAAATATAATTCCAATGATCTTTGAGTAACTAGGTGCCTAATTCTGGAAATAATTTTAAAATTTCTGGAAACCTTTTTATCTCTTCCTTCCATTTATCATTTTTATCCATTTCAATGGACAAATTATACTTTTCTATCATAATCTCAGTAGGTACATACAAATAAGCTTTAAAGGGTTCCTTATTTGTATTACACGCAAGAATAAATTCCCTTTTAAAGTAATTTTCGGAAACACCTTCATAAAAATCCAAATTTTTTAATTCATCTTGAGTGACATCAAATTTTAAGGCATAAAATGATGAACCTTTGGAGGGAAGTACAACTGGAAAGGAATTTCCTTCTGGAAAGATACGAATGTAATCTTTAATTATACATAATTCTACATTTTTTTTATTTTTCCAGATTCCTCTAGTTATAAAAGTACCATAACCTATAATGGAAACAAGATCGGAAGATGATTTACTTTTTTTCAATTTCTGAGATTTATTATATTATTTGAGACGCATCAGGTTTTATAAATAGTAAATTATTTCCTCTAATGAAAATTTCATTATACTTAGCTATAGGAGAACCATCCATGATTTCAGTTGCATCTTCTAATATCATATTCATGTATGCATCAATTTCTTTCAATAAACCTCTATATTCCGTACCATCTTTTAACCTTAACAGAATCTGGCTATTCTGTGAAGCCATTAATATAGATAGTGGGTTTTTAGATTTAGGAACAGAATTATTATTTTTATTTGACATGTTTTTACCTTTGCTTAAAAAAAATATTTAATATAATTATAGAAAAGATAATTTAAAGAAAAACTTTTTTCAATTAAAACCTTTTTATAGATAACAATTATATAGGTAAAGCTAATTGCGTAGTTCTAAAGTGATTTCGAATAAGAAAAAGAAGATAATGGAAAAATATGATTCTACTTCCGATTTTTATGACAACAGATATAAAAAAATCCAAGAAGAGAAATATAAAATATTATTAAGTAATTTTCAAATGGTAAATAATATAATCTTGGATGCGGGATGTGGTTCTGGTCTTTTTTTTGATTTTATTTTAAAACAGTTTAAGGAGGATCAAATAAAGTTTATGAATTATATTGGGATTGATATTTCCTCGAAAATGTTGAAGAGATTTGTTAAAAAACGTAAAAAATCGAGTGAACATCTTAAATTAAATCTAATTTTAGCAGATATAGAAAATTTACCTATTAGAGAAAATAAAATTGATTCAATCTATTCAATTACTTCATTACAAAACTTACCTAATCTTAAAAAGGGTATAATCGAAATTATTAAAGTAAGTAAACATATGGCTAATTTTTATCTTTCGATATTAAAGAAGACATTAAATTTGGAGTCATTAGTTTCTTTTTTAGAGCAAAATATAACAAATCTTAGAATAATTGATATGGAGAGCATCGAAGATTTTATTGTTCAAGGAAATGTAATTAAAAATTAAGAAGTTTAAATCATTTTTTATAAAAATCTTCGAGTATTTTATCAGGATTGCTTATTACGCTAAACTTTTTTTCAAAATAACTACACACATTTTTGATATCTCTTTCGAGTAAAGATTTGGCATTTGGATGCTCTTTTTTGACCCATTGTAACCAGTCTATAATTAAAATATTCCCCTTTTCATCCAATATGATATTGAATTCCCCTAAATCCCCATGGATCATATTCGCTTTTAGATATATTATTTTTATCTGTTTTATAAGTTTATTGAAGATTTTATGTGGATTTTTTATGTCTTGAAAATAAACTAATTCCTTCCCTCTTAAGTACGACATGACTATTGCATGACGGTTAAATGCAATTGGTTTAGGAGTGTCTAATTTAAGTTTATAAATGTTATTTAATGCTTGAAATTCCTTCCTTGCAGCTAATCTATTTATGTATAACCATGAAAGATGTGTTCTTTCTCCTACAAAACTTCGTAACTTCTTTATACTCTTAAAGCTCGTCCTGCCCATTCGATAGATTTTTAATGCGTATATCTCCTTATTATCATCCATACAACTATAAACATCTGATTCTTTTCCTTTTCCAATCAACGGTCCTAATTGGCTAATAACATTTCTCTCCACTAATGTATGAAAAGCCAATAAATCATACCCAATCGAGTTCAAAGTATATGAAACTTCATATTCTGAGGAATTACGAATGATTAAGTCAAGCTTATGCACATTCTTTAGTCTAAAAAGAGTTTCTTCAATAGGATACCTTGCATAAAACCTAATGTCATTGACTTTAACATACTCGGATCTTTTCATTCCAATTTCAATTGCCATTAATATCCTAATGTCTTCCTTTTCTAGCTTAGGTAGAATTTTTGCAGCTTCAGCCATACTATTCTTTTGAATTTTTTTATTTATAACATTGTAAAATAATTTAAGCTTTTTTATAACTCTTAATAAATTCTTACTCCATTTTTCTGCAAGTTCATGGAAATATAGGATTCTAAATGAACTAGATGTTTAGAACTACAATATATACTTTCTATAGGTTCTTAAGAATGAAATTAATTTGAAAAGATTAAGTAGGGCAAAAAAAGCGATAGCAGATAAGAGAGTAATACAGAAGGAAATGATATCATTAATTTTAATTATATACAAGGTTGATGATGATCCATCTTGAAAAAGAAATAAAAAGATCCCTTGTTGTAAATAAATAAAAATTCCACTACAAATAATTAATCCTATTAAAGAAAAAACAATGACTTGTGGTTCCATTTCGTATAAACCAATTATAGTATTTAAAACAAACATGATTAAAGTGATTAATATAAACATTTGTTGGTAAAACAGCCAACTATGGTACATTAATGAGGAAGTTATGTAATTATCACCTACTCTAGACCAAAATAAGCAACTAGTTAAGAATAAACACGATACTGTAGAAAATATAATTGATAAATATGAGAAAGCTAAAAATAATCTTATTGTTATAAATTTTGAAAATTTTAATCTTCCTTTCTCTTCTTGACTTTTAGCTGCAAGTAACATTTTATCAAGTTTTTCTTTAATGGAATGTGGAATATATTTAGCTAAAACATTAATCTGAATTTTTATTTCTTTATTTTTGGAAATTAATTCATCTAAAGAATGATAAGCCTTTCTATATCTTTTTTTAGTGCTTTTTGGTCCTTTCCAAAGATAAATTATTTTATTGTCTTCATCTAAAAAAGCACATAGATCATGAAAAAAAAGATATTCATCTTCTTCAATCCAATTATTTTTAATTTCGTTGTAAATAAACGTTCTCAGCATGAATTATCAATTAATCTTAAATATTAATATCTTTAATTTTTATGGAATTATTTTTGAAAATGTTGTGATAATAAGCAATAAAGTTAAAAGAAAAATTTTTTAATCTTTTTATTTTCAACTATTTATGTTCTATTCTTTGGTTAATTTCAGTCCATAAATCATTGATGTAGCTTTTATAGCTATTAATATTGTCCTCAGAGAGATTTTTAAACCTTTTTTGAGCATTTAAATATTCTTCTATAGGTTTTCTTTTAGATGGATCTAAATATCTTTGACTGTCCTTTGATAACATGAATTTTCCTTCGATAACTTCATATAAAGGCCAGAAACCTGTTTGTACTGCTAATCTACCTAGTTCAATTGAATTTTTGGGATCATAATTCCAGCCTGGGGGACAAGGGGCTAAAATATGGATATACTTTGGTCCATATATGCCTTTAGCTTTTTGAAATTTTTCAAATAAGTCAAGTGGATAAGAAGAAATTGCTGTAGCAACATAAGGGATTCCATGTGCCTCTAAAATTTTAGCCATATTCTTTTTGTGTCCAAACTTGCCTTCAGGAGTTGTAGTTGTTCGAACACCAAGTGGAGTTGAACCACTACGTTGAACACCTGTATTCATATAAGCTTCATTATCATAGCAAGCATAAATAAAGTTTGTTCCTCTCTCAACTGCTCCACTAAGAGCTTGTATCCCTATATCAACGGTACCTCCATCTCCTGCAAAAGCTACAACATTAACATCTTCAGCTAAATTTTTATCTTCTAAAGAGGCGACAATACCTGAAGCAGCAGCCCCCGTAGTAGCAAATGGAGTATGATAAACAGACACTTTAGTTGTACAGAAACCCTGCATTCCATGTAATACTGTTAAACATGATGCAGGCACAGTGATAATTGTATTTGGGCCTAAAGCTTTTAACGCGATTCTATATATCAAAGCCATTGAACAGCCTGCACAGGCTCTAGTACCTGGATAAATGAATTCATCTTCTGGAATATCCATTACTTTTACCATTACTTTTTCACCTCGTTAAAGAACGTTGATTCATCATAATTCTTGATCTGATCTAATTTCAAACCTAGAAATTCTGTAGCAAAAGAAATCTCTCCAGTTTTAGCTTGCTTTAATGCTCTATTGACACCATCAATTAAATGTTCATTTTTTACATCTCTTCCACCTAAACCAACAATAAAACCTTTAATGAAAGGGGGATTCTTTAAGCCGTATAGAGCAGATTTGAGTTCATAACATAATACTCCTTCATAGCCGTATCCAATATCTCTATCAAATACAACAATAATTCCTTTATCTTTCAATAGTTCTCTTAAATATATTGCAGGGTAAGGTCTGAATAATCTTAAACTAACTAATCCTACTTTTAATCCTTGTTCTCTAAGTTTTTTTATTACAATTTTGGATTGAGAAGCAACTGATCCCATCGCAAAGATGATAATATCAGCATCCTCTACTTGCTCGGTTTTGAATAAACCATTTCCGTAGGATCTACCAAATTTGTGTGCAAAATCATCATGAACTTGTTGTATAACCTCAATTGAATTTTCAAGAGCCTTTTGTAAAGCATAACGGTATTCATAATACGCAGGAGCTGTTCCTTCCTCTCCTCTATTCCTTATGTCAGGAGTGGTAACAGGATCAACTCCTTTTACTATGGAAAAATCCGATAAATTAATATGATGTATAAGGGGAGGCAAAAAGTTATCTATGTCTTGTTGATTTTCTAAGATCACAGGCATCATCGTATGACTTAATATATATCCATCATAAGCGATGATCGCTGGTAAATATAATCGAGGATCTTCAGCAATTTTAAAGGCTTGAATGTTTGTATCATATATTTCTTGATTATCTTCACACATAAATTGAATCCAACCTACGTCCCTTATTGTTATGAAATCTGAATGATCTGTCCAAACACTCCATGGAGCCCCGAGGGATCTAGTAGCAAGGTTTATTATTATAGGTAACCGATTTCCTGCTGCCCACGGAAGCATTTCATACATCAATTCTAAACCATGAGCGGATGTTGCTGTAGCTACTCTTGATCCTGTTGCAGAAGCAGCACAACATACTGCCAATGCCGAATGTTCTGATTCTACCTTAACAAATTTAGCATCCAATTTTCCTTTTGCTATAAATTCAGCTATTTTTTCTACTACAGGACTTTGAGGTGTAATTGGATATGCTGAAACTACACCTACTTTTGCTTGTCTAATTGCGTGAGCAGCAGCATGATTACCAGTTAATATTTTGGTTCTTTTTTCAAGAAACTTAGATTTAGAATCAATAATAGTCAATCAATTTTCACCTCCTCCATAGTGATAGCTTTTACTGGACATTCTTCCATACATATCCCACATCCCTTACAATATTCTAAATCAATCACGGGGGGGATTGTTCTTGAAACAACAGCTTCAGGACAAAATAACCAGCAGTTAAAACAGCTAGGTTTACCAGATTTTACTGGAATACATTTAGTTAGGTCAATTACTGGTTTCTTAGAGCTCCAAGTACCAGTCTTCCCTGCTTCGCCTTTCACTGGTTTTTGTACTGAACCTAGAATTTTTTGATAATCCTTTTTAGTATTTGTCAAGTTAGTTCACATAATATTGCATAGAATTTAATATAAGAATTAATAACCATTGACATAAATTTCTTGCTATTAAATTTGATAAGAATAAATAGTAAAGTTAATAAAAATTATATCTAATTTTGATTACTTATCTTTAAATTGAAACCTAAGCTCCACGTTTGATTCTAAAAAATTTAACTTTTTCTTAAAGGAAAAAAATAAATAATATTAGTTTGATAAACTCTTTAGAGAAGAATCTATTAGGAATTTGTATTCAGATGGAAGGTTATTGAAATGGAATATAATAAGAATGAAGTAAGAGAAAAATTCAAAGATCTATTTGAACATTCTTTAGATTTAATTTATGTTAATGATTTAAATGGTAATTTTTTAGATGCTAATGAAATCACACTTATTACGCTAGGTTATGAAAGAGAACAAATACCCGACGTCTCCTTCATAGATTTATTGGATAAAGAAAATCTACAAAAAGCATATAAGGTAACAAAAGAAATAAGAAAAACTGGCAAGCAATCAAAAAGAAGTGAATATAAAATTAAAACTAAGGATGGAAATTATGTTTATGTTGAAACTTATGGTATCCCTTTAAAAAAAGATGGAGAAGTATATGCAATATTGGGGATTGGGAAAAATATAACAGATCGTAAAATTACTGAGCAAAATCTTAAAAAATCAGAGGGTATGTTCAAGGCTTTATATAAGGAGGGTCCAATACCAGCATATACTTGGCAAAAATATGATAATGATTTTGTACTGATTGATTTTAATAATGCAGCTAAAGAAATAACAAACGGAGCTGTGAATGACTTTCTAGGATATAAAGCATCTCAATTATATAAAGATAGAGTAGACATCATACAAGATTTAAAACGTTGTATGGACGAAAAAATTCAAGTTACAAAAGAGATGAAATATAAATTTCATTTTTCTGGTGATGAAAAGTACCTTTCAGTGAATTATGGTTATGTCAGCCCTGATTTGATTATTGTTCATACTGAAGATATTACTGAGAGAAAAATTGCCGAAGAAAATTTAAAGGAATCAGAGCAAAAATACCGTAATTTAATTGAAAATTTAGACGTTGGATTTTATCAAGTTACTTTAGATGGACAGATTTTAAATCATAATAGCGCACATAATATTATTTTAGAATATGATCCTCTAGAAAACCTAAAAGGAAAAAATGTTACAGATTTTTGGCAGAGTCCTGAGGATCGCGAAAAATATTTATATAAAATCATAAGGGATGGAGTAGCAAGAAATTATATATGCTATGCTAAAACTAAGAATGATAAAAAGATTATCTTAGAGTTAAACTCACATTTAATTAGAGATAAAGACGGTTGGCCAATTGAAATTGATGGAACAATTAATGATGTAACTGAAAAATTCAATCTCGAAAGGAAAGTGAGAGAATCAGAAGAGAAATTTAGGAGCCTTTATGAAAATACACCTTTTTCGATAGTATTATTAGATTCTAAAGGGACAATTGTTGATTTTAATACTACATTTACAGAAATTTTTGGATATAATAGAGAAGATCTAGCGGGGAAATATTTCAAAGATGCTGCAGTTATTCATCCGGAATACCTTCCAAATCTAGTTGACCTATTTAAAAAGTTTGTTAAAGGTGAAAAGGTTCATCGAATTGATCTACAAGCTTATAGGAAAAATGGTAGTTTAATCTGGGTTAACTTACAAGCAGGTTTGATCAGGATAGGAGGTGAAACGCACGTACAAGCAATCTTTACCGACATTACTCCTAAGAAAGAGGCAGAACTTTTAATTAAGGAAGAGGTAAAAAAACTAAAGGAGTTAGATATAATTAGAAAAAATTTAATCTCACGAGTTTCTCATGAGTTGAAAACGCCTCTTGTATCAATAAGCGGAGGTAGCGAGCTCTTATTAAGTTCATATAAGGATAAACTTGAAAAAGAAGAACTTGAAATAATTGAGCTAATAGCAAAGGGGGGTAAAAGATTAAGATATCTAGTTGAAAATTTGATTGATATTTCTCGTATTGAGTACAAAAAGCTTCAACTTACAAAAGACTCGCATAATTTAAGTGAAATAATTATAAATTGTATTAAGGAATTAGATTATTGGATAAAAGAAAGGAAAATTCATTTAGAGCAATCTATTCCTGGAGAATTTGAGTTAAAGGTTGATAAGATTAGGATAGAACAGGTCTTAATAAATTTAATATCAAACGCAATAAAAAATACTCCTCCAGATGGTGAAATAAAACTTAGTCTTAATAAAAGAGGTAATTGGGCAGAAATAAAAATTAGTGATACAGGTATTGGTCTCACTAAAGAGGAAATGCATATGTTATTTACGAGATTTGGGAAAATCGAGCGATATGGTCCAGGTTATGAATACGTAGATATTCAAGGTACAGGTTTAGGATTATTTATCTCAAAAGAAATCATTGATCTACATGAAGGTGAAATTAGGGCAGAGTCAGCTGGAAGAAATAAGGGAAGTACTTTTATAGTAAAATTACCTGTAATTTAATTAAACCTATAGTATTTTAGCTACCTCAAATCCCTGTTCTATCAATTCAAAGTTAAGATTTCCCAATTTTTCGCCCAACTTATTAAAAACGACTATTTTTAAATTGTCTAATGTTAAGTCCGGTAAGGCTCTAGATAATAAACCTAAAATAGGAGTATTTATTACAGGATTTCCTTCTATTGTTAAGTTCTTCTTCATGGCTAAATTACTAATATCAGCAACAATAACTTTCGTATCTTCACTAAAATTAAATTGATTTGCGAAAAATTCTGGTTCCTTATCTGAATTAATGATAAATGTCCCATTTTTTTTTAGTGTAGCTACTACTTCATAATCCAATACAGTCTCATCAAATACAATTAAGATATCAGGGTGCTCAATTTGTGCACGATCCCAAATTTTTGCTGTCCTCGAGAGCTTAGCATAAGCCTGAACTGGAGCACCTCTTCTTTCAGCACCAAATGAAGGATAAGCATGAACATCTTTAAAATTACCACTTAAATAGGCAGCTTCCGCAATAACCTCACAAGCGGTGACTGCTCCTTGCCCACCTCGCCCCAGTATGATTATACTAATAATATCATCTTTTTTTTCTGATAGATCCATTGCTATAGCCTATAATTCCAAAATATTGATATTAAAATATTATGATTTTATAAGAAGTTTTCTGATTAAAATAAAAATTTGTTATATGAGCATCTTTGTTAAATTTCATATCTAAAAACAATAATAATAAAAAAATACTGAAATTATTAATCTTATTAAATCTATTTTTATTGAAATTTAATAAGTAAGGGTATTAATGTGATAAATGAGTCTGGTTACTTCGAAGGAAGAGAGAATAAAAAGTTGTTTTATCAATATTGGTTACCTGATTCGGAAGAGATTAGGGCATATTTAATCGCAATTCACGGTTGGGGGACACATTCCAATAGAATGAAGGTCCCTGCTGAATTCTTTACAAAAGAAAAAGGTTATGCCATTTACTCCTTTGATTTACGTGGACACTATAGAAATGCGGATATTCAAGGTCATATTGACAGTATAGATCATATTCAAAAAGATCTTGTATTATTCATGGATCTTCTGAAAAAAGAAGCTGAAAATAAGAAAGTTTTTGTAATGGGGCATTCATTTGGTGGTTTAGTAAGCTTAATTTATGCCATTAACCATCCAGGTTTAGATGGAGTTATTGTATCATCCCCTCAATTAGGATTAACAATAAAATCATCAATTAGTAAGAAAATGCTGAAAAAAGTAGCGGGAGCTATTTCAAAACCCACTAAGAGTGTACCTTTTATTATTGATCAAAATCAATTAACAAGTGATCTAAAAATTTTAAGAGAACATATTGCTGACGATAAGAAATTGGAAATAATAACATTGAAATCCTTAGCAGAAATGGAATCATCAATGAAATGGACTATGGAGAGCGCTGTAAATTTACTTTGCCCTGTATTAATCTTGCAAGCTGGAAATGATAATATAGTTGATAAAACAAAAACGCAAGAATTTTATAAAAATATAAAAAGTCATGATAAAATATATCGAGAATATGATGGATTCCTTCATGAATTATGGAATGAGAAAAGCCGTGCATTAGTGTACCGTGACATGTATGTGTGGCTTGAGAAGCATCTATAAAAAAAAATAAAAGTTAATAAATATCAAAATCTCATTATTAAATACTGATTTTAATTAATTTAACTGATAAATATGACAATTTCAAAAAAAAAAATATCAAAATTACTAATTATCGGTTTGATTGCGTTAGTAGCAAGTAATATTACTGTATTTTTATTAATAAAACCTGCATTCGCTCAACCAAGTACCAGTAAAAACGTTTTAGTTATTAGTAAAGGTAATGATCAGTTATTTCTTCAAAGCCTTGGAATTGATCAAGCTAATTTTAACATTTCAATTATATCTGATACTGAACCATTAACTTCTATAGGAACCTGGATTGATGTCGTTATAGTATTTGATGCTATCTTAAATGGGTCAGAACAACAAGTTATTTCAGAATTCGTGGAGTTAAGAGGAGGTGGCGCCTTGGTTTTTATGGGGCAAAATTTACATGGTAATGCTACCTTATTAGCTGAATTAGATTTGATCAATAATACATTATTTGAATTAAATCAGGACACAAATCAAGAATCTATGTTATGTATTGTTAGTAATACATCACATCCAATTAGCAGCAGTATTGATTGGAATTCTGCTCCTGATATGAAAGTCAATAATATGACACTGCTAGTTGCAGATAACAATATTGAACTATTTTTACCCTCAATAAAAAGAGTTATTGATGCTTATCCTATTTCAAAAAACTTACAAATTGATGCAAATCGGCAGCCACTTATTATTAGAACCGTAAAAGGAAGTGGAAATGTTATATTGTTCACAGGTTGGTTAGAAACAAATGCTAATCTAGACTTCAAAGTATGGCCATATTTTAATTATCTTTTATATGCGTTACTATTTAATAGTCTAAGCCTGTCATTCCAATCATATGCAGCTTGGCCATATTCACCGGTTCCTCACTCTTTTGAGCAAATCATAATTGGGATTATTATTGGAGTTCTTGCAATCTTAGCTATAGCGTTATTTGTTGTAGTTAAACGAAAATCAAGAACAGTCATGGACCAAGAAACAATTGAGCTTTTAAAACTCCAAGCTAAAGAAGAAGAAATGAAAAGATTAGAAGAAGCCAAAGTTTTGGAGAAAAAGTTAGAGGAACAGGTAGATTTAAAGGATGATTGGGAAGTTATAGGCGTTCATCGCCAGTTGGGAGGTTTTCTTTTTACTCTTTTCATAGGCTTAATTTTAGTATTACCTCAATTGTTGATCTCAAACTTTATTATGCCTCAAATTATACAACCGTATCCACAAGCTGCTGGTTGGTACAATTATGCTTATAATTTCTTTCAAATAATATGGATTCTGTTTGATTTCGGAACAAGTTTCGCTTTAGCAAAATATTTTGCCCAATATAGAGTAAAGAATCCTGAAAAGTCAATACATTATATTCAAATTTATGTGTGGTGGCAAATTTTCACTGGTATTATTCAAATTTCTATAATTGCTTTCATTGGATCTTTTATTTTTCCTTATACTAATCTCGCTCATATGAGTTGGATTTTTATATTGTATTCCTTCGTTCAATACCCTGGTGTTTTCCTAGTATTCATGTATACTTTTCAAGGGATGCAACGATCGGATTTCTATCTAATTCTTTATATATTCTGGGAGGTTGTATTTCTGTTGATCGGTCAAGTGATTTTCTGTTATCTTGGACGGATGTGGGGTGCTGCTAATCCGATTTTTGGTGAAGCATTAGGAGCTGGTATTGGATATGCAATAGCACGATGTTTTGACTTTTGGATGACCTTCATTATTTCTATTATAATATTTAAAAAGCAAGGTTTTTCGGCTAAAACATGTTTTAGAATTGATTTCTCGAGAGAAGAAGTTAAAGAATCATTACGTTATGGATCAAAATTAGGTATTGGAGAAGGTTTCGTACAGATAGGCTGGTTTATACAGGTCATTATTACTTCTATATTTGTAGCAAATTATTCAAATAATTTAGGCTGGTTTAATTTGACATGGACATTAGGAATGATTGTTCAAATTGTGACTCTCTATTCAAACACCCTTTTAGGCGCATATAGCGAATCAAGCTCTCATAATAAACATACGTTAACCAAGTTATATGTCTATCAAGCTTTTCGATGGGGTAATTATTTTGCATTTTTCTTAATATCGGTTTTATTTGCTACTGGGGAAAAATTTTTGATAGGAGCTGCTGGAGAAGAATATGGTGCTCCTGCTGTCAAATTCTTAATTCCGTTATTACTTTTTCACGCTGGAGGTATTTATTCCTGGCTGGTTGATTCTGTATTTCAAGGTACGGGACATACTGGGTATGCAATGGTGGTATGGATTATTGAACAGGTTAGTAGAGCCTTGTTGATGTATGTATTAGTATTTTTCTTGAGAGACATGGTTTATGTGATTATAGCCTATATCCCTGCTGTATTACTTAAAGACGTGATAGCCTGGATTATAGTTCGGAAAAAGATTATTAGATATAAGCTCTATCCCTTTAAAACATTTGTTACTCCAGCACTTTCAGCAGTTATAAACTTTGTTGTATTGTATTTTGTCGGTGAGCTAATTTGGGGTATTCCTTTAGGTGATAAAATCCTCAATACTGCAATCATATTCATATTAGGCATTTTCGTCTTCATATTCTTCTATGCGTTTCTTGATGGCTTTTTAGGCGGTTATGATGATAATACCTTGCAAGAATTTCAAAGAGCCACACTATTGGTGACTGCCCCAGTTATCAGATTCTTTCCAAAAACTCTAAGTAAAATTGCAAAATTAGGCAGCAAAATTAGTCCATTTCATAACAAGTTTAAAATTGATATTTATGAGGAAGCTATGAAGGAAGCTTATGATCTAACATTGGAGAAGAAAATATTAGAAATTTAATTTTACTTTTTTTTTTTAAATGCGATTTTGCTTTATGAATTTGTTATTATTAAATTTATAATAAAAATTATAAATTTTAAGTGAAAATTAATAGAGTTATAACATTTATTTCTGAGAATTGAATTTTTTCTTATAATGAAGGATAAATCGTCGATAGAAGAACTTAATTTGAAAGATTTGACACCAATGATGAAGCATTGGTTTAGTGTCAAGAATAAGTACAGAGAAAAATACCCAGATCATGTTCTAGCTTATAGAATGGGAGATTTTTATGAATTTTTTTACGATGATGCTGAGAAAGTATCTAGGCTTTTAGGAATCACATTAACTAAACGGAAAATAGGGGATGATTCTTATCCTCTGGCAGGAATTCCATATCATGCTAGTAGTTATATAAAAAATCTAGTAAATATGGGACAGACCGTAGTTGTGGTTGATCAGTTAGAGGATCCATCTACAGTGAAAGGAAGAATCGTTAAAAGAGGTGTAGTGCGAATCTTATCACCTGGCACAATTATAGAGTCAGATATGCTAAAATCAAGCGATAATAATTATATATGTTCCATAATAAAGCAAAAAGGTGGTTTTGGAATTGCATTTGCAGATCTTTCTACAGGAGAATTTGTAGCCACCGAATTTGCTGCTAATTATAAGGACCCCTTAGAAAAAGTCTTAAGTATTTTTTCTCAATATGATCCTGTCGAAGTTGTTATTCCTTCGGAACTGAAAAAAGAGGAACAATTATTTCTACTTTTAACTGATTTAAATGATGCTTTAATTAAACCCTATGATGATTACGTCTTTGAATATGAAGAAGCTTATACCTTAATTACGCGGCATTTTAACATATCAAATCTTCAAGGATTTGATTTAGAAGATAAAAAGTTAGTGATTCAAGCAGCTGGGGGGCTGTTAGCATTTTTAAAGGATACTCAGAGAGATATTATCCCAAATATTTTTAAAATAAATTTAATCCAAGAAAAAAAGATTCTGCATTTGGATTATATTACTCAAAGAAATTTGGAACTAATTACTTCACTATGGGAAAAAGGCAGAGAGACATCATTATATGCGGTTTTTAATCATACACATACACCAATGGGTGCTCGTTTATTAAAGAAGATAATTCTTCAACCACTTACTAATATTGATGAAATAAATCAGCGTCTTAATATTGTCCAGAAGTTTAAAGATGATGTATTTTTAAGATCAGAATTAAGAGAAGAATTGAAAGTTATTGGTGATCTTGAAAGATATATTAATAAAATCAATTATTCCAGAAGTTCCAATGCAAGAGACCTAATTAATATCAAAAATTCACTAGAAAAGATTCCCAAAATCAAAATATTATTGGAAAAATCTAGAATTCCTGAAATTTCTAATTTTTTAAGCAAAATTGATGATTTTAGAGAATTAAGGAGTTTAATAGAGACTTCAATAAAAGAAGAGCCACCTGTCACTATTAAAGAAGGAAATATCATTAAGGATGGTTTTGATAGTAAAGTAGATCAGTTAAGAGATCTTCTTCATAATGGAAAAAAATATCTTCTTGAATATGAAAATGAGCAAAAATCTAGATGGAGATTAAATACTGGGCTTAAGGTTGGTCATAACAATATTCTTGGTTATTATATTCAAATTACTTTAAACACCTTAAAAATTATTCCAAAATTACCAGAAGAATAT
>JBHLLO010000063.1:0-17713 GCA_048885535.1 Candidatus Hermodarchaeota archaeon | reverse complement strand
AAATTATCAGGCTGTTTTTTCATTATAACCTTTAAATTTTCAAATGATACAGGAAAGAAGTGATTGTTATCTACTCCGACATCATATTGCTTCCCAATAGGAGAAAGGCCTGCATGAGAATGTCCGTATAACTGCCAAGCGTTAAAATGACTTTTATTCCACACACGCATTGCGTAATGACAGAGCGTAATTGATTGGTCTTCTATAATAATATCCTTCAAATTAGATATTGAAATACAATGTTTTTCAGCAAGTTTTATTACTTCTTTTGAATCATGATTTCCTATTATGAAATGAATCTCAAGATCATTAAATCTCTCAAAAAAGTCACGTGCGATTGTTTGCTTAAAGGTTAAATCTCCAAGAAAGTAGAGCATATCACTTGATTTAACACATTCTTCAAGATTCTTGATTATGGCTTTATCCATTTCCTCAATACTATTAAACGGACGGTTACAGTAATCAATAATATTCTTATGAGAAAGATGAAAATCAGCAGTAAACCAAATCAAAGAATCTCACAATATTCCAATTGATTGTTATTATTATAATATTTCATTATATAAAATGAATTTTAAGGTATACTAATCCTTAATTTTTGATTTCAATTTTTGCATATTCTTTAAATATTTATGGTTCTTCTGAAGTTATAAGGCAAAAATGTTTAATATGTTTCGATGCTTGAATGTCATCATAAATTAGATTTAAGTACACATGATTCTAATTTTTTAAAATTAAAAGTGAATGGATTACCATTAATTCACAATTTCAGGGATTTAGCTAATTTCTTGGAAATTAGCGATTTATTATTAAAAGATTATTTTAAATTCAACTCAAGAATTTTAACTTACAACACTTTTTTTATTACTAAGAAATCAGGAGGTCGTCGAGAGATCATCACTCCTACACCTGAATTGAAACAGATTCAATTAAAAATTCTCAGGGAAATCCTAGAAAAAGTTAAGCCAAGTGAATTTGCTCATGGTTTTACAAAAGAACGTTCAATTGTCTCAAATGCTAAAGAACATTTAAAATCTCTGATAACTTATCATATTGATTTAGTAGATTTCTTTCCATCAATTAAACTATATAAAGTTTGTAAGGTTTTCATGAATATTGGGTATTCAGAATATATTTCGCACTTGTTTGGATTATTATGTACATTCTTACCCAAATACGATTATGGCATTCAAGATAAAACACTATTAAACCTTTATAAAGCGGCGTTTTTGCCTCAAGGAGCGTGTACAAGCCCTATAATTTCTAATCTGGTGTGTGATCAACTTGATAAAGAACTTAGTGAATTTGCAATGAGATATGGGTTGAGATATACCAGATACGCCGATGATATAACCTTTTCCAGTCAATCTAAGAGATATATCACCACAAATTTAATAAAAAAAATACACTCATCTATTGAAGCACATGGATTCTCAATTAATAGAAAAAAAGAACGCTTATCATATAATCGTAATTTTCAACGTGTGACAGGGATAAATGTTCAGAATTCTCAACCATCTTTACCAAGAAGATGGATCAAAAATCTACGCTCGGCTCTGTATCATTTAAAAAATGATTATAAGTATTTAGATGATAGCGTCATGGAGATAATGAAAAATATTGAAGGAAGGTGCGCTTATGCCCTAATGGTCAATAAAGAGAAATATAATCACTTTTACCAAGATTTTATTTCAATTAAAAATATGATAAATAAAAATTTAAAATTATAAAACACTTTGGAGTTATTTCAGGCCATCCAAAAGGATATATATTTTTCCTTAGGATAATATGATGTTCCGTCATATGGAGTGATAAAAGTGCATTTAAGGTAACAAAACACCCTATAATGCAGCTATGATAACAAAACAAACACTAGAATGCAATTAACAAAACAAGCTGATAAAATTCTAAAGCGAGTTATACAGATAGAGAGAGGAAAGTTATGATGAGAAGGAAATTCGAAAATTTTTTAAATAGAATTATTGAAGAGACAGGTTTAACTAGAACAGAAATATTTCAAATGGTAGAAGAGAAAAAATCTGAACTAAAAGGTTTAATCTCTGACGAAGGTGCCTTATTCATTATTGCAAAAGAATTAGGTATCGATATCGTAAATCAATTAGAATTACTTGAAATTGAGCTTCTTATTTCAGATCTTAATCCAAATATGAGAAACATAATCCTTTATGGTAGAATTAAGTTAATTTATCCCATACATAAATTTATTCATAGAGATGGACGGGAGGGCTTTCTTGGCACTTTTATATTAACTGATCGTACAGGAGACATTCGCGTTGTATTATGGAATGAACATGTTGACATGTTTAAGCAAGAAAATTTTCGAAAGAATACTTTAGTTAAAATTATGAATGGTTTTACAAAGGTTGATAAGTATAACAATTTAGAAATCCATGTTGGGCGCTATTCACGCATTATCTTAAGCCCTGAAGATGTTGATTATAAGCGATATCCAAAAGTATTTGAAAATCTCATAAATATAATCGATATAAAGGGTGATATGAATGAAAAACTAATCTCTTTAAAAGGAGAGGTTATCCAAATTTTCCCTCTTAAAAGATATAAAACTCAAACTCGTAAAAGTGGATATCTAATTTCAATTAATTTGATGGATACTTCAGGAATTATTAGAATCACATTTTGGGATAATGATAGAGATAAAATTCAAAATTTACAGGTTGGGGATTATATCCATATTTCTGATTTAATATTGCATCGAGACAGAGTAAATAATGCAATAGAGTTATATGCTACTTCTGATACAAATATTAAGAAAGAGAAGGATATTGTATCTCAAAAGCTAGAATATACAAAAATTGTACATGATCTTAAAAAGAGTGAGGGATTAGCTCATTTTACAGGATATATAGTTTCTATCGATGATCTTAGGAAAATACATTTTATAAGATCGGGAAAAGAGAATTATGTTTTAAATTTCTTTGTAGCTGACGACTCTGATTCTATCAGGGTTAGAATTTGGGGAAGACCTGCTTTAGATTATTCTAAGATGATTAAAGAAGGATATAAAATAACACTTAAGAATGTAATGGTTAAGAATAGTAGAGTTGATAGACAAAAAGAAGTAGTTTTTCTCAATTTTTCATCTATGGAGATAGATACAACAGAAATTAAGCAAGTTACAGAATATTATGCACCCGAAAAAAAATACACTTCTCTATCCTCAATAGATAGCATTGGAACCTTCACAATAAAGGGATTTATCGCTAAGGAGATAACTAAAATCTTTATTTATGAAGCTTGTAGTATCTGCAATAGGATATATGACAAGTGCTTAATACCAAATCACGAGAGAGAACCACCTATTGCTAGAATGATAATTAATTTAATAATTGATGATGGGACAGGTACTATCCGAACAGCTTTTATGGGAAGAATTGCTGAAAGGTTAATTAAACAAAGAACAGAAGAAATGAGATTATTGCAAAATACTCCGGATCTGGTTAAATTTTTGGAGAAAATTTCAGCAGAATTACTTGGAAAAGATATCGTTATTGCTGGTCGATCCCGGTTTAGCGATTACAGCAACACATATGAGCTTATAGTGGATAAATTCTATTTTATTGACATTGATAAATTACTAGAAGAAGAAATTAGAAGGATTAATGCATAAGCTTTTCTTTATTGGTTATTCTATTAATTTTATATCTATCTCAAAAATTGTTTTTTTGTATTTTGACATTTTAATCGGAAATTATTGGGAAAGATTGCACCTTAATCCTTTTTATTTGAACTTTTAATTAATCATTAACCAAAAATATTGGTGTTATTTAATGAAAAAAAATGTTAGTAAAGTATTGTTAAGCCTTCTCACATTAATTATGGTGTTTACCCTAGTAAGTTCTGTAAACGTGTTAGGTTTTGAGGGTCCCGATCAAATCATAGATGTTCAAGGAGATTCAATTCAGATACAACTACAGAGTAATAATCGAACTATGTTCTGTTTTCGTGAAAGAACACGACTCACAATATGTACTAATACAGACTTAGAGTTAGAAATTAATTGTGAAGCTTTGAGAATAGGAGAAAAAGATGTAATCATCGAAATTGAAGGAGATACAAAGCATAGAATGACAATGACTTGTACGAGAGAAGAAACTCAACTCGGATTAATGAACGGAAGCCTTCATAGAGTAAGAAACCGAAATATGTATAGGTATTTAGAAGGATTTTGTATTTCTATGGAATGTTCTCCAAGTTGTAATTGTAATTGCAAATGTGATCCTGAATGTTCATGTGAGTGTGAGTGTCAATGTCAATGTGATCCAGATTGTATATGCCCTTGCGAATGTGAATGTAACTGTGAGTTAGAATGTAATTGTATCTGCAATTGTAAATGCCAATGTGATCCTGTATGTATTTGTGAGTGTAACTGCCAATGTAATTGTGACCCTGAATGTAAATGCGATTCTGAATGTCCTTATAATGGTAATTTTTTAAAAGCGAGACTAAGAATAAGAGCAACCAATCAAAATCGATTAGGGCAGTGGGCATGTTATGTTGATGAAACTAATGAATGGGTAACTTCTCCGACAATAAATGAAGATGGATATTTAACCACTGAGATAACTACTTTATCAACCTGGACTTTATTAATCCCTGAAACAATCCCAATTGAAAGCACTATTACTATTGCTTCCATATCTATAGTCGGAATTATAGCAATTTTGAGCATCTTCTTAAAAAAGCGTTTTAGCAGATAATTTATAAATTTATTTTATTTCTTTTTCATTATTTATTCTCAAATTTTAAAATTAAGTTTAATTTTTGACGATTTCATTCACACTTAATCTTGAATTGTTATATTTATTACAATTTTTTGCATCCTGCCATTGGGGATTTAAAACATGTAGATCTATGTTTTTCATAACAAAGATTTAAATTCGAGACCTTTTTTACTAACAAGCCATGGTTTTATTTTCATTTCTCCTCTTAATACTAGGTTTTGTTGGTTTATATTATGGTGCTAAATTAGTAATTGTTGGTCTTGAAAATATTGCAACTCGCTTACGGGTTAGTCATATTTTAGTTGGTTTGACGATTTTGTCAATCGGAACTAGTCTACCTGAAATTGCAGTAAGTGTAATTGGTGGTTTTGACAAATTTTTAGGAATTGACCCTAACATCGATGGAATTGTAATTGGAAACAAAATAGGATCATTTTTAACTAATTTTACTTTAATAATTGGAATTTTAGCGGTGAGTCAACCAATATTTGTTAGTAAATGGGAATTAAGAAGAGAAGGTCCAATGCTTGTGATCTCTGTATTGATTTTTCTTGTTTTTTCCCTTGATGGGGTTCTTTCTCAGCTTGAAGCGTTAATATTGATAATTATATATTTAATTTACCTTTCATTGGTAATTTGGAGTGAAAAACGTTTAGTTAAGTCAAAATGTGAACTTCAATATTATGAACAACAACGTTTAGATCCTGTATGTGTTGAACCTGTTGAAACTGTACATAAGACCTCGTCATTGTGGAAAGATATTGGAATTTTTTTGGCTGGTCTTGCTATTTTACTATTCACAGCAGAAATTACGTTATTATCGGCACATGATATATCTAAGGCGTTTAATATTCCTGAGAATGTAATTGGGATTTTAGTAGTTGGTCTTGGTACAAGTTTACCTGAACTAATAGCCGATTTAACGGCAATTAGGAGAGAATCGTATGGACTTGCCGTAGGAGATATATTAGGATCCAATATTTGTGATATTTTATTGGCCACAGGATCAGGAGCAGTAATTATTAACTTTAATGTTCCAATGATCATTTTAATTTTTGATATACCCGTACTATTCATAGCAGTGTTTCTTGGGCTTTATTTATTATGGAGCCAAAAAACATTAAAAAGATGGGAAGGAGGTTTACTCATTAGTTTTTATGCTGTGTATGTTGTCTTAAAATTACTTGTATTTCAAATCTAAAAGGAATAAAAGGGATTTTAAAAATTCTATTTTAAAACTCCATTTCTCAATCCCAAGCTGACCGTTCTTCATCAAATAAAGCATTTGCTATTTTACACTCATCATCGAATATTAATGTAGCTCTCTTTTCTTTATTATAAGGAGACCAATGGGGAATTCCATTATGATTTGGATTTCCAGTATAGGCAAACGATATCCAAGCATCCATCATTTTCTCACTTAGAGGTTCTAAATTCGATTTTCTACCAACAAATTCCTTCATTGTGGGTTCTTCTAATGTATTAAAAACAAATGGAAGTTCAAGAGCATGGCAAGCACCTAATTTTCCATCTAAGAAAGGGGTCTTCCATGTAAATAAGTAATTATATGTATTAGTTTGATGAATACTCTGTGCTTCAAGTAACCGAATTTTCGGAATTCGAAATATCAAATCTGAAACAATTGCATCTAATAGTTCTTTTGGTTTATTAGAAGCCTTTCCCTCTCTTGCATTTTTATATTTGTTAAGTATTGATTTAGCTTTATCAACATTATACATTAGCATCGTTGCTATATACCCAATAATGAGTTTCTCATCATTTATTTTACTTACAGTTGGATCTAATGAAGTGAATAGTTTTGCTTCGTCTAGATTATTACCGATCATGAGATCGATATGCTTACAAGTTCCTTTCTTAAATTCCTGTAAAGGATGTACTGGGAGGGTGTCTCCATCAATTAAAGGTCGGAAAGCTAACAATTCATTTTTGGTAATTTCATTTTGTACATTAATAATTTTTTTGGGAGAAATATCCCGTAAAGCATCAATATCTTTGGTTTTTAAACCTAATGAACGCATTAAAGTTTTTGTAGGTTTCTTATCAACTTTAGGATCAATAATAGGAGCACTTTGAGCTATAATTCGATGAAATAATCCTTGAGCTGCTGGCATAGCTGCAAGAGTTATTACAGAATATGCTCCAGCAGATTCCCCAAAAATAGTAATATTATTAGGATCACCACCAAATAATGCAATATTTTCATGAACCCATTTTAATGCTAAAATTTGATCAAGCGATCCTACATTCGCCGTAACACCAGGAATATAAAGATAACCAAACGCTCCCAATCGGTAATTAATTGTTACAATAACCACATTACCACGATGAGCTAATGTTGAGCCATCAAAAATAGGACTACTACTACCCCCAAAAATAAAAGACCCTCCATGTATCCAGAACATCACTGGATGTTTTCCTTTATCAATTTCGGGAGTCCATATGTTAAGAGTTAAACAATCTTCACTTTCAGGTTCAAGTTTTCCTATCAACTCTTCAAGTTGAGTATATCCTTGGAAAGCACAAGGACCAAAACTTTTTGCATTAAACACTCCATCCCAAGGTTTTTTTGGAATTGGTGGGCAAAACCGTAAATCTCCAATAGGAGGTTCAGCATAAGGAATGCCTTTAAATATATATAAACCTTTCTCGCTATAACCTTCTACTTTTCCACAACCAAGTTCTAAAATTGTCATCTTATTCTTAAAACGTTAAAAAAGTAATTAAAGATTATGTTTACAGATAATATAATTTATACACTTTTGACTAAAGATATTTGGTATTATAAAAGATCAAATTTAAGTCCTATTAATTCCTCAGTTTTGCTCCAAAGCATATTCATTGTCTCTTTATTATAGGTAATATCTTTCGAAGGCTCTGGATGGTTATTTACAAAATACTTTCCAGTCACATTTTTTAATTCTGGCGCTGTAGCAGCATAAATTAATGTCTTAGCACCTTCTAATACTGGTGCTCCATATGTTCCATAGGCGGATCTCAATAATTTAGTATTTATCACTCCAGGATGGAGACAGTTTACAGTAATATTAATATTCTTTAATTTTTCTGCTAGAGCATATGTGAATAATATAAGAGCTGTTTTAGATTTAGCATATGCTTTTACACCAGTATATCCCATCTTAAACTGTAAATCATTAAAATCAAAATGATTAGAATGAACCCTTGACACTACGTTGACTATTTTACCTGATTTACTTTTTTTCAATGATTCTAATAAAAGATTTGTAAGTAGAAAAGGAGCAATATAATTTACAGCGAAGGTTGATTCAAATCCTTCTTCGGTTAAAGATCGCTCTGGTTTAAACACACCAGCATTATTAATAAGTACATCTAATCTATCATAGTTATTATTAATATCGTTTGCCATCTCTTTTATTTGGTTAAAGGAACATAAATCAGCATAAACGAGGCTCACATTTTTTCTCTTGGTTCTGCTTTTAATACGTCCTAATGTAAATTCTGCCTTTTCTTTATTTCTTCCATGTATAATAACATGAAAATCAGATTTAACTAATTCTATTGCTGCTTGATAACCTATCCCATCTGTAGAGCCAGAAATCAATATTATTTTTTCTGTCATAGTAATGAATTATGATATTTTAAATTAAAAAAAAGATTTTAGTTTAAGATTTTTCAGGAGGGTGTTCCTGGAAATTTAATTGCCATCCTACGCCCTCTGAATCTTCGAATCTTGTATACCAAGAACCCCAAAATGTTTGTTGAAGCTCCATTTTTATTTTGAAATTCTTGGCTTTCGCTTTCTTATAGATTGTTTCAATTTGCCTCTTAGTATCCAGATGTAAAACAACTTCAACATTTCCACCCGGTGAAAGCCCTGTAAAGTTATCAGCAACCATGATCTCAGCGCCTTCTATATCTAATACAGCATGCATTGTAGAATTATCATAATCAAATCCCTTAGGTAAACTAAATTCTTTACCAACTTCTTTAGTAAATGGCATATGATCTACTAATTTTGCTCCGAATAATTCTTTATATAGCTCTATAGCAGCTTTTCCATTCTTAACCAACAAATAAGGACTTACTTTGACCAAATTTATCACCTTTCTCTTGTAATTCTAGCAAGACTACCTATTAAAAAAATATTTTAATATTTTATAAAAAAAATCTCAAGAATGTTTACATAAATAATTCTTTTAACCTAATATTAAAGTATAAATCATTGTATATCCTAATATGATAAATAAATGAATGGTTGCGAAAAGGGCACCATTTTTTAAAAGCCGCTTATAGTTTAAATTTGCTACTTTATACTTTTTTGCCAATGATAAGGTGAGTAGATCACATGCAGAACCTTGCGGTAAAAAGTTACCAGCCAAATTAACACCACCTATGAAGGCTATTATAATTGGGTTACCAATAGGGAGACCGAATTCTCCAACTATAACCGAAAAAATGGGGAGTAGAATGATGGTAACCGGTGTACCTGCGAGAAATGCAGAGAAAAGAGAAGAAAGCCCCAATGTGACCAATACCGCAAGATAGATGTTATTATTTATAAAGCTTATCAAACTTGTGGATATTAGTTCTGAAAAGCCTAATGCTGCTAATGAATTCGAAATAATGAACATAATTGCGAATACTATAATAAGTTTCCACTCAATTTCGTTCTTAATGTTTGAGAAGTCAGAAGTCTTATAATGTAAAAGAAGGAGTATTGCAGCAGATATAATCGCAACAAGTGCAGGTTCAAATCCTATGATCATGAACACGAAGGTGCCTATGAGAACTATTGTTGTTATTAAAAAATATCTCTTATCTTGTATCACTATTGTTGGTTTAAGCATTGATAATAAAATCTTCTTGTTTTTTTCAGTTGGTTTTTCTTCTTTTTTCAAAAATAACCTATCAATCAAGAAAATAGTTAAAATTAATGTAATTAAAAACAGCAGACCCATATTAATAAAATATTCGCCAAATCCCCAGTTAAACGCCTTAGCGATAATTAGGTTCTTTAAACTCGAAACAGGTGTGAGTATAGCACCAATATTTATAGTAATAGTCATCCCCATCATATAAGTACCGGCTCTTATATCTAAAATTCTACACGTTCTGTAAATTAATGGAACTAAAATCAAAGATAGAGTTAAATCCTCTATAAAAGCAACCATAATACTTGTAAAAATACAAATCATGTAAAAGAAAGTTCGATTATTCCCTTTTGTAATATGGATCAATTTGATTGCAAGATATTCTAAAACCCTGTCATTAATTGCAAAGTAAATGATTACTTGCATTGCAAATATAAAAATTAAAGTGTTGAAATTAATAAATCCGAGAATTTCTCCCTCTTGAATACCAATTATGAGCATTGAGACCACTACGACGGTCCCAATAATTAATGCGATGGGGAAGTAATCGAATTTACTTTGAGAGTAAAAAGCCATTAAGATCGCAAATAATACCAAATTCAATATTATTACGGGAAGATATTCAATTCCGTTCATTAAATGTATTGAAGTGATTTTAGATATAAAAAATAAGTTATTAAAATGATATTTAACCTTTAACCTTAAAAATATAAGAAAAAATTAATTTTCTTCTCTCTTTATCGCATTATAATATTCTTCTTTTATCTCTGCTCTCGCAGAGATATTCTTTTTTGCATACGATGTAACAAAAAACCTAAGAAAACGCCTAATGCACTTAAACTGACAGCAAGGACGATTATGGCGTCAAGATCTAATGGGTATAAGCCTACCGAAGGAAGGATATAGTCGATCAATAATCTTATGTATTGAAATTCTGTATTACCGGTACATACTACTATTAAATTAAGATCGGGAATTACTGCAATAACTTGATCATTTGAACCGCGAGCAGCATAAGCGTTAATATCTCCGTAAATCCACCATTTATACCCATAGCCTGATCCTGCTTCTTGATCAAAATGTACTTCCATAAAAGGTGTTATAGAATCAACTATCCAATCTGAGGGAATAAGTTGAGTACCATTCCAATAACCACTATTCAAATATAAAAATCCAAATTTAGCCATAGCTCTCGGTGTAAGATGTAATAAAGTTCCTCCATTTGGAATTCCTTGACTGCCAGTATACCATACATAGTTAATATTTAATGGATCGAAAATCTTGGCTTCAGCGTATGCACGGGTTCCATTTGGGGTTACTTGGTCAAGAATGGCTGATAAAACGTGTGATCCTCCGGAATTATAGTTCCACACGGTTCCAGGTTGATGTTCCATTGGTCGATCTAACACATACTGAACCCAGTCAGGACTCCCATCCATCTGATAATAATTAATATTGTCAATCCATGATAATCCAGAAGTCATAGTAAGTAGGTGCTTAATAGTGATAGCTTCTTTTCGCGAATCTAAATTAGCAAAGGTTTTATTTGGGAAAAAATCAAGAACGAGATCATCAATCCCAGTGATATAACCCTCCTCAATTGCAACTCCTATTAAGGCAGAAATAAACACTTTGGTACATGAATAGATATGATGCCTATCACTCTCATCATAATAGCCAGAAGGATATTCCTCGTATACTAGATAACCGTTTCGTATAATAAGTAAAGAATCAATATAACCTCCTAAATTATTATTATCAATATATACCTCCATCTCTCTCAATTTTGATATAGCTACCCCTTGATCTCCTGGTAATGAAGTTCTCCACCCTGAAAGCGGCCAATACTCGGGATCCGAACTTTTTACTTCTATACCATCAACATGGGAAACTGGCTTTAAACTTACATAGTGAAAGGAGTTTAAATACAATAAAGTGAAGAAAAAGGAGCTTAAGCTCAAAATGAGTATAAACAATTGCTTAGAAATTTGCTTCATAATTAATCAATTATATATTTATGAATATAAGAAATTAATAGTCCAGTTTCTAAAATCATTTTTCTTGAATATTAAAAATATTTATAATAATGAAGTATTTTAAACAATTATGCCTAAACCATTTCCTATGAAAATGAAAGGGTTCCATAAATTTGGAGATTTACTTGGGATTGAATTTACTAAATTTGAAGAGGGCTATTCGCAATGTATTTTACAGATTGATGAAAAGCATTTCAATCCACATAGTATAGTACATGGAGGGGTGTTATATTCAATGGCAGACACGTGTATGGGTGCCGCGTTATATTCTCTATTGGAAAGAGATGAATTATGCGCAACGATTGAAATTAAAATAAGCTATTTTAAGTCAGCAAAAGAAGGAACAATTATTTGCGATACGAAAGTTATTCATAGAGGAAAATCTATGGGTTTTCTTGAATCAGAGATTATGAATGAGGGAATTCTTGTGGCAAAAGCTTATGGAACTTTCTCAATTTTTAAATTTAAAAAGAAAAATTGATTTGTATGTTACCAAGACCCAATACACCACTTTATAATTTAAATCATGAAGATGAAGAAGTTAGGAATAAAACCCTAAAAAGATGGAGAAGATTGAATAAATATCTCGTTCTTCCATTATACAGGTGCTATTTATTACCTCTTTTTGGCTTTGGAAGAATATTTCTCATATTAACTACAAAAGGGAGGAAATCTGGGAAGAAAAGAAGAACTCCATTGGAATATCATCGAATAAATGGGATTATTACAGTTATTTCGGGCAGGGGGGAAGATGCTGGATGGATGAAAAATGCAAGACATGATCCCGATTCTGTATCTGTTCGACATGGTTTTCACCGCTTCAATCCAAAAATAGAGTATATCACAAGTGATGATGAGAAACTTCATGTTGTTAAATGGTACGTTAAAAAACACGGAAGATCTGCTAAACTTTTATTTGGTTGGAATCCTAAAACAGATGATCCTGATACAACAGACTTTTCAAACTTGTTAGAAATGATTTCAATTATTAGATTTAAGAAAAAATAAATTTACGTCTTCCTCTTCATTCGAAATATCCTTTTTCTAAATAGAACCAAGACAATGGCCATTATGGATATACTTAAAAGCCCAATCCACCAAGGAAATGTTTCTGGAAGGAGAATAGCTCCAAGAAGCTATTCTATAATTTCATAAGGTGGTCACATATCTCTAGCATTAAAAACGATCACTAAATCCATTTCAGGGTTAACAAATATCACTTGTCCTTGGTATCTTAGATTATTCTTCACATTTCTCATTAAATTTGAAAGAGTGAAGATAACAGGGAAAAAAATACAAAATTTTTTTATAATTATAAATAAAAAAAAATATGGAGGATATTGAAATGAGTAGAAATTTAAACCAACTAAAAGAAGTACAACATATTAGTATTAAAACTTTCCGTAAGGATGGAACAAGTGCTGCCACACCTGTTTGGTTTCTGGAGAACAATAGTAAATTTTATATCTGTACTGGAGGAGGATCATATAAAGTGAGGCGAATCCGAAATAACCCAAAAGTTGAAATTGCGGCATCGGATTCCAGCGGAAATCTTAAAGGTGAATATTTTGAAGGAAAAGCCAGAGTAATGGCTGCAGATGAAACAAGTCAGATATATAGCTTATTTCGGAAGAAATATAGTGCATTTAGGATGTGGCATGTCTTATTTAATTTAGTAAAAAGTAAGGAAAAGAAGCATATCTATTTAGAGATCGAGTTAAATTAGAGGGATTATAGAAAAAATGGTAAAAAAAATATATATCGTGTATTATTCAAAAACAGGAAATGTAAGAAAAGTAGCTGATAAAATATTAGATTGTTTTTCTAATACAGGAGCGCCTAATGTAGATATGGAACTTATGGATGCTAAAGAACTAGATTTCGATACTCTTAAATCAGCAGATGGATATATAATTGGAACACCTAATTATTTTAGTGCACCGTCAGGTTATATAAAGATATTTTTTGATGAATTATTTTCAGATCGAGCAACTCTGAAAGGACGTCCAGTATTTTGTTTTATTTCACACGGTGGAAGTGGAGATATTAGACATTTAAAGGTAATGTGTGATTGGTTGGAATTAAAAACCGTTGGTCCGGCAGTTGTTGTGGAAGGCAGAAATATATCATCTAAACATATAATAACTATTGAAAAAAATATCCAAGAAATGATGAATTTACTCTAACTCTTTTTTATTTTTATTATATTTTATTAAATTTTGAGCTATTTTCGTTTAATTCACTTTATTATATAGTGATTGATACGAAAATTTACTCGTTATTATTAGAATTCTTGTTCTCCTTAAAAACTGCCAAACCGAGTTCAGTGAAAATAATATTTTTATACAAATGAATCGTATATATTATTATGCATTTTTTAAGCAGGGTTGAGAATGCTAAAATCACATAAACAATTTATCCTAATATCACCAGTATTACTTTTTGGCTTAATTTTTGTTAGTATTCTGATTATTGAGTTTCCTAATATTAAACCAAACAAGATTAATGATACTCTATACTATAATGAAGAGATAGAATCGATTAACACCTCAGTACAGATAAAGAATGAAACAATTAATACCGATGAGACATGGAGTGGAAATATACTTATAACTCGAAGTATTACTGTCTCTAAGGGTGCTACACTAACTATTTTGCCCGGAACAATTGTTAGATTTAAGCACTATAGAGGATATAAATTTCCAGATGCAAGATTAAGTCTTTTTGTCGCCGGAACCATAAAAGCCTTAGGAGCATCAGATCAACAGATTTGGTTTACGTCAGATGCTGCACCACCAATTAATGGGGATTGGGATGGAATATATATGAATGGTACTACAGATTCTATATTTAATTATACTATTGTGGAATACGGACTCGTAGGAATTGTCCAGTTCTACTCTGGATCTGTAGTTGCAAATTCAATAGTAAGATGGGTTAATACAGAAGGTCTTTATGCAGAATATTCTGAGGTGGAGTATGTAAATAACACATTATATGGAAACGGGTATCATGAAATTGCTTTAGAACAGTTTAATAATGCAACGGTTAGAAGAAATATATTTAAAAATGGAATTGTTGCGTTTCACTCAGAAAATTCAATAGCATATCTTAAACGGAATTACTTTACTAATTATAGTGGAGATATAGTGTCGATTGCAGCTCATTCAAATGCAACTTTAGAAGAAAACATTTTTGATCCATCATTACCTACTCCTCAAGTCACTGTCACTTCAAATGCTAATGTAACTTTAATTAATAATGATAATGGAACCATGATATTACCAATTCCCGTATTTGATTATCTGGATGTGAAAAACTACACATTGGGATATATTCCAGGTGATCCAGCTGATCAATATCCCTATGTATATGATTTAAAAGACGAAACAAGAAGGGTTATAAAAAGAGTTGGATTAGGGCTAAGTTTTGGATGGGCATTAGAATATGCAATGGGCTACCTATGGCGATTTGACTTTTGGAATGCCCAAATAGGGAGTGCTTTAAACTTTATAAGAATGGAACCCGATACAGGTAATTACACTGAAATCCAAAATGATATTATTGAAAATGCACGTGGTTTAGCATGGGATGGTGAGTATTTTTTTGCTTACGATCATAGCCAGCTCAAAATTTTCAAATTTTCGATTTCAGGGAATGCAATCATAGTGAATGATTCATTTGATCTACCTAAAAAAGATGAAGGCGGTGTACAAGGATTAACTACTGATGGAGAATTTCTTTATATCCCTAGTAGGGGGGGAGCTTTAATAAGGAAAGTGAACAAATCTGGCGCAATTATTGAAGAAATTGACATTCCTGGAGAGGGGATTAGCGGAGGTTTAGTGTGGACAGGAACACATTTCTGGGGAGTCACCGGTGGAGGAAATCTAACTAAATATACTCATGATTGGAAAATTGTAGGACAAATTTATCCTGTAGCTGATGGTACATGGGCAGTTGCTTGGGATGGAGACTATATATGGGCGCTTCAGAGAACGTGTGAAAGTTGGGTTGATGCAAAGATGTTCCAAATTACACCCTTAATATTAACTAAAACAAATTATGTAATAATAAAAGATGATACACCTTATAATATAATAGTTAAATCTAATTCCTCTGATTATGGACTTCGGTTTAATGAATCCCAAAATGAAATTAGCTTTGAGATCTATGGTACATCTGGAACCAACGGTTATTGCGATGTTTTTTTCCCTAAAGCAATCTCACTTATCCCATACGCAGTGTCTATTGATGGAATACCGATCTATTTTACCTTGAATACCGACCAAACAACAATTGAGATTCATTTCGATTATGAGCACAGCTTTCATGAAATAAAGATTCACTTGGAAAGTCAATCAGTAGCACCTAGTATCCCATGGATTCATATTCTTCCTTTTACTATAATTATCATAACATTTTTGATTATTTGGGAATATCATATAAGAAAAGATAAAGCTGTTCTAATAAATAGAGATTAGTACTTCTTTTAAGTCCTATTAAGATTGATCTCAATCATTAGATTTATAAAAAAATAAATTTACTTCTTCCCCTTCATCCGAAATATCTTTTTTCTAAATAGAACCAAGACAATGGCTATTATGGGTATACTTAAAAGACTTATCCACCAAGGAAAAGTATCTGGAAGAATAATAGCCCCAAGAAGCTCCTCTACAATATCATAAGGAGGTCACATAACTCTTGTATTGAAGACAATCAATGATTAAGTCTTTAGTCACATTGCATGTATTTATATAAGATTTAAATAGAATAACAACAAAGATTTAGTTTAACAAAAATCAAAAGGTGCATACAAGATCGAAATAATTAAGTGTGTTAGATGTAAATCTTCTGAAAAGATATTAGCTTATCATCATGTTGTTAAGGAAACTAAAGGAACTTTTTGGGGAAGATATCGATATAGGACAGAAGTAAGCTCTGGAACAGTGCCCGCCTGTACAGATTGTATCAAGTTATTTAGAAAATGGAATATAATTAGGATACCCCTATACGCGGCATTTATCATCTTAGGATTTTTAACATTTTGGGCTCTTTTAGCTTCATTTAATTATGATTTATTTGGTATAGGGTATTGGACGGGTATGAATTCATATTTGGTCTTAATCATTTGTGTTCCCATTTTAGTTGTTCTGTCAATTTTAAGCTATAGATATAGTAGAATAATGAGCCCAAGAACTTTCATTAGATTTAAATCCATTACTAAGGAGATGGAAGTCAGACCTATAGAACATAAAGAATGGATTCCAATTAAAACATGGCTTGAAAAGGGAGAATCTTAAGATAAAATACGAAAAAGTTCTTTTAATTCACGTGAAAAACTGACAGAACTATGATATTTATATGTGTGTTTTTTCTTATTAATAGCAGAAGTATCATTTAGAAACCAAATTAATTCTTAATTAAAAACGGTAGATTAAGATAGGAATATGAAGATTTACATTCTCAACCATTAAAATGTCAAGTTGTGATTACGTATTTAAAATAATCCTCTTCAATGATAACTATAAGGGAAAGCAATCTTTTTCGCGAAGATATTTTCATAGTGTCTTTAACCCATCTGAAAGATTAACCATTGGTGTTGATTTCCATGTTAAAACTATAGAATTAGATGGGCGAAGCATTAAATTTCAAATATGGAGTTTTGGAGGGGAAGAACGTTTTCGATTTTTGTTGCCTACGTATTGTCTCGGAGCCAGAGGTGCTATACTCTTATACGATATCACCGATCCAAATTCTTTAGGTATCTTAAGTGAATATATTCAAATTATTAGACAAAAGGTAGGAACGATTCCCATAATGTTGATTGGAACTAAGGTTAATTTAGGTGGAAATCGAAAAGTTTCCAGGGAAGAAGGGGTTTCAATAGCAGAAAACTTTAATCTTTCAGCATTTACAGAAATTTTATCTCAAGATGAACAGAAGGTTTATTACACTTTTCAAACTTTAGCAGAAATTATATTTGGAGAATCTCCCTCATATGTTATTTCTACTCCTAAACCCAAAGAATATATTGTTAATC
>JBHLLO010000062.1:0-18080 GCA_048885535.1 Candidatus Hermodarchaeota archaeon | reverse complement strand
AATTTTGCTTGTTTCACCCAAAATTCAATTGAATCCTCTATTCCTCTCTTAAAATTTGTTTTTCCTAATAAGTAATAAGCATACTTTAAGATGAAATCACCAGTTAAATCGATCAATTGGTGGCGTAGTTCATTTGGGAAAACATCCAGCAGGAGTAATGTACCTCCTTGTTTTTCAATTTCCTGAGCTAGTAGAGGATCAAAGCCTGGGCTGCCAACAAATAAGATCCTTGGAATATTCTCTTTTTTATAGTTTCTTATTATTCCCTTTTTTATATTCGCTTCAATCTCCGTGACTAACAGTCGAAATTTTTCATGAAAAAATTTAAGATCACTTAAATAATCCACATATGCACCATGAATTAGTAAGCTTGCTGGCCAATGAAGTGGAACATATCCTCTTCTGTAATATCGATTTAGAAGTAATGCCGCGATCTTTTTAATATTATTTACAAGTTTCATCTTTTCTTTCATTTTTTTAAAGTCGATAGATTCATCTGTAATATTTTCTAGTTTTCGAAAAAAGTCTTCCAATTCTCTGATAACCAACTCTAAAGCATGAGGAGTGTTCTTGTCGCCATATGGTTTTTGAAAATAAAATAATGGTTTCTTTCTACCGATTCGTTCATATAATTTAGCGAAATAAAGACAATTATTCGCGTCAAACCCCCCCATAAGCAAATCAAAATATTGTTGGTACTTCAAATAAGCACCATAACAGGTACGCATTTGTATGCAGGAATCAGGGTTGTAATTGGCCTCTTCAGAAATCTTATTCAAACTTAAGAATGGTTTAGTAAAAACAGTGAGATTTGCAGATAGATTTGAAGACTTTCTTTTAGATAGAAAACTCTGGAATTTGTTCCATGCTTTTACAGCAGTAGTTATCTGATGAAGTTTATTTACTATTGAAATTCCTTGCATCATACCTGGGAATGGAAACTCAGTGAATCTAGGTAACCAAAAGGGTATTGCTTTCTCTGAACCAAAACATATTTCCATAGGTGGCATAAAACCAGCAATTATCTTTTTCCCTTTTTTTCTACTGGATTTCACCATGTTAAGTCCATTAATATATCGCACACCCATATCTGCGATTGATTGCATTGCAAAATCTTGAATTGGATTTACCATCATTTTAAATTTCACCTCTTAAAATTTCTAAAAAAGCTTCGATCCTCGTCGTTATTTGTCCAATGGAATTTTGGGAGAAATCACGTTCAAGAGTTAGGACAGGGATACCTCTTTTTTTCATTTCGTCTCTAAAGATGTCAGTAGTATTAGAATAGGAGTCACAAAATTTTAGACAATTATTAATGATTCCTTTAATTTTTCTTTCCTTGCCTAATTCAATAATTTTTTTGATTCTGTATGATTCAGGGATCATTCTACCTGATAAATTTCGTTTTAAGTATCGCTCTGCTAAAGCAAATAACGGATCCGAAGTAAAATCCTGAACCAATGAGGAATAAAATTCAAAACCCGTAGAAATGTCATCACCAACAATAATGCAATCACATTTTTCGATGAGAGGTACTAATTCATCTTCATAAAGTACACCATTCCCTGTTAAAAATATTCGAATTCCCTTCTTTTCAACAAAAGAATTATTAGATATCAAAGTAAGAAATTTATTGACTGCTTCTGAATTTAAAAGAGGACCATTTAGATAGAGATGATGAATTAAATTCTGGATTTCATAAAGAGAAATAATAGGTTTATCATTATATCTAAATTTATCCAATTCTTGATAAAGAGTTTTAAGTTTATTATAAATATCAATTGATTCAATCAATTTTTCTTTTGTTATATTTGTATTATTTTTTTTCTCAAGAAATATTTTCAATTGAAATAATTCCTTTAAGAAATAATTGAAGGGATTTTTATTATTACAATAGGGAATTATAAGCCTATATTGCTTTTTTCCAAAATAATTTTCAAGATACATTCCTGTATTTTGAACACCAGCACAAAAGGTACCTGCTATTACAAAATCTATTAAATTATAAATTTCATAGGATATACCTTCTCTCTCTTCAAATATACCTAAATTTACGCGCTGAAACCCACAAGTTGTTTGAGAGAGATAAGTATGACCTGTATCCATTTGATCTTCTGTCCCTCCTAAGCAAAAATGAAGAGGAATAGAGTTTGAAGCAAAAATCAATTCGTCAGGTACAATTGTATGCGGAATAACTCCAATGATATTTTTGCCCTGTTCTTTAAATTTAATTAAGTTATCGTATATTTCATATAAATCAGGTTTTTCAAACATATATCGTCCTTCTTAATTTGCTTTAAACAATTCTTAATACATCGACATTAATAATTATTACTGACTTTTTATAAAAAGGTAACCTCAATGAAAAAAGATTTTTTATTGTGAAAAATGAATTTTATGATTCTAAGAAGGCTCTTTCAGTAATATAGCCCTCAAAAAGCTCTAATAAAGTAGTATCTCTCGAGAGATGAGATGTTTTTATCTGATTTGCTTGTATTCCATCGAGTAACTTTAAATTTTCTAAAGAGTGAAAAGTATCTTTCTTCAAAATCCATAATTCTGGAGAGGCAAGCGTCCCCTTATTAAAACGATTATATTGATATCCTACATTTAGTTGTTCCAAAGTATGATCAAGAGAAGATAAATATTCAGAGATAGAATTTGGTTCTTTTTTTGAAATGAATTCAACTAAAAATTTATAATGTGGTTTAGGTTTGTATACACCAATCGCACAGAAATCTACAGTGTTACACTGGTTTTGTTCATTCGCAATTTTAAAAGCTGAAAGTATTTGAAAAGGTGTCAACTTCTCACCAGTTAGATCAATTACATTTTTCCGAAATGAAAATATAAAAGTTAAAGGGTCTTCTGAAACAACTTTAATAACATCTCCTATTTCATACGCATATAATCCGTTATTTGAAGTGATGATTATGGAATACTCTTCCCCTCTTTTGAGTTGATTAATTATTAACCGTTCTGATGTATTTTTAAGAGGGATAAATTCAAAAAAGGCATAGTTATAGAGAGGAGTAAGATACGGAAGTTTAGATATTTGAATTGCTAGCATACCTTCCGTTGCTGCATACATTTCTCGATAAGTAAAATTAGTATTAGTTACTCGCTTTAAACGGGTTTCATAAAATTTTGGAGAAACTCCAGAGAGTATGGCAACTTGAAGATTAGGGAACAAATCATTTATTGATTGAATATTAGAATATTTTGCAATATATTCTAATAAGTTAACCACTACAGAAGTTGTACCTACTACCATCGTTATATTTTTAGAAATTAGTTCTTTAGTTAGTATCTGAAACTTTTTTTCAAGATTTTTGATGTGCATTAAATGAAAAGGTGTAAATATTTTATATGTTAATAAATAACGCCATAACTGAAGCCCGATTGGTAACATTAATTGACCGGTTATGTACCCCACAGGGATCCCAGAAATATAGCGAAGAATAGGTGGGGCAGGTAAATATAACCATTTTCCCTTGATAATTTTAGAATTTTCTCTTGTATCTTCTGAAATATAGTGGCAGACAGTTCTAATCACACCAAGATTATAGTTTCTGATGGTATTATATACTACAGGAAATATTTTTGGTGTACCAGTCGTTCCTGTTGTTTGAGCAAAAAACAAAAGATTACTATTAAACAAGGCATTATAGTTTCCTGAAATATATGCATTAATATATGGTTGAAAATATTCATATGAATGGGGTTTACAAAAAGCCTGAAATTGTTTTATACTTCGGATATCGTTAAATTTATGCTTCTTTCCAAACAGAGTGGATTTATTACGCTTTATTATCTCTCCTAATATCTGTCGCTGGGTTTCTAGAGGATTCTTTAACGATTTTTTACTATAATAGCTAAGTATACGAGCCCCACCACCTCCTAAAAGTTCAAAAATTCCCAACCATAACCCCCTTCTTAATCTAATATCTTGAGTCGTCTTTTCTGTAGTACATTTTCCTTTTCAATTCGAGAGCGGTAGGTTTTGGGATCAATTTCTTTAATCTTTTTTGCTGGAACTCCTCCAACCATAGTATATGGACCCACATCTTTGCTAACTAAAGAACCAGCAGCAACAACTGCCCCCTCACCAATAGTCACTCCGGGCATAATAGTTACATTTGAGGCAATACGAGCATATTTGCATATTCTGATAGGACCGTATATAAATGCTCGAACTTCACCTCGATCCCGAAATGTATGGGTTATTAAATTGCTGGATACTCCAATAGCGCTATGATCCTCAAATGTTATTAAATCTGGAAGTAGTGCATCAACCTTTGTATATTGGGAAATCACACAATCCTCTCCAATTTTTATCCCTACAAATCGAAAAATCACATTTTTAAATCGAGGCCAAAAATTAAAATGAGTTACAATTTCAAAAAAGATATTAGTAATAATACTCCGAATAAATCGAGAAATAGCTCTGGAATCACCTTCCTTTTTAAGAATTTCATCAATTAATAGATAAATGGCTGCGCTCCAAATAGTATTCAATTTAGTTGCATCTGTATTAATATGAATCATCTTTACTTTATTTTTTTTCTCAATTTGATAACTAAGGCGTGAATATTCATGTCTTTCTTTTATGATGTCTAACCAAAAGGATATGCAGTCACTTAAAATGCTTAGGACAAAAAAAAATAGAAATACTAATGGAATAGACAAACCTAGGAGGATTAATTTCCACTGAATTGGCCAATCAGGGTTGCTAATAAGCCCAAAAAATCCCCAAATAATAATTAATTCAAATTGGATTAACCACCCAATAACACTCATTATACTTAAAATGGTGCCTCCAACACGCCTTTTTCTAATAATATTGTAACTTATACTAAAAATTACAACTAAAATAAGGAGTATAATTAAATTCCAGAAATAAAAAGTTGATAAACTGTAATAGAAAATAAAAGTGAAAAGATCTCCAGTAAAAAGAAGAAAATTGTGGATACCTTCCCACCAATTCCCAATAAGTTCATGAAATAGACTATCAATTATTATAAGGAGAATGAAGACAAGTATAACTGATATAACAGTATAAGATAATACTTTCTTTTTTTTTGTCATCCTTGAATGCTTTTATTTTTTTTACATTAACAATATTGATCAGTGAATATTTAATACTTACGTCATAGAAAGGTTTTTTCTTTCCTTAAAGGGAGTCTATTATCGTGAAAAGTTTTTGTGAATCCAGAAAAATGTATTTATGGATATTTAAAACTAAGGGGAAGTAAATGGGAAACTCATGTGTTTTTGTTGTTCTTGTATTTAACTAATTTAATATAATGGGTTTCATTATTTTTACTAAATTTTCAAATTTGAATAATGTCAAGCCTAAAAAGGTTGAATTTAATGGGAAAAACTCTAACTGAAAAAATTTTAGAAAAACACTTAGTAAAAGGATCCTTACAGAAGGAAACAGAAATTTCAATTAAAATTGACCAAACCCTTACGCAAGACGCAACTGGGACTATGGCTTACCTACAATTTGAAGCTATGGGCGTTCCACGTGTTCAAACTGAGCTTTCTGTCAGTTATATTGACCATAACACTCTTCAAGAAGATTATAAAAATCCTGATGATCATAGATATTTACAAAGTATAGCTGCCAAATATGGTATTTATTTATCACGACCAGGAAATGGAATTTGTCATCAAGTTCATCTAGAAAGATTTGCTCGTCCAGGTAAAACATTATTAGGTTCGGATAGTCACACTCCAACTGGAGGGGGTGTAGGAATGATTGCTATTGGAGCAGGGGGCCTAGATGTCGCGGCAGCGATGGCGGGAGAGCCATTTAGTCTAAAGATGCCAAAAATTGTGAAGGTATATTTAACTGGTAAATTATCTGATTTTGTATCAGCTAAAGATGTGATATTAGAAGTTCTACGGAGAATTGGTGTAAAAGGAGGGGTTAATAAAGTCTTAGAATATTCTGGACCTGGAGTAAAAACTTTATCTGTTCCAGAACGGGGGACGATTACAAATATGGGAACTGAAACTGGTGCAACTACTTCAATATTTCCTTCTGATGAAATTACTAAAGAATTCCTTGAAGCTCAAGAAAGAGGGGACCAATGGATTTCTTTAGAGGCAGATCTAGATGCTATTTATGATGATACAATTGAGATTGATTTAAGTACTCTTGAACCCCTAGTAGCGGAGCCTCATAGTCCTGGGAATGTGAAAACTATTAAAGAAATTGAAGGGTTAAAGGTAGATCAGGTTTGTATTGGCTCTTGTACTAACAGTTCATTAAGAGATCTTAAAATTGCTGCAAATATGTTAAAAGATAAAACTATAAATGAAAATTTGAGTCTTACAGTTTCTCCAGGGTCAAGACAAGTTGTTGATCATTTAATAAACTCTGGTGAAATGGCTTATTTTATCAGAGCAGGTGCTAGGATTCTTGAAAATACATGTGGACCTTGTATCGGGATGGGACTTGCTCCAAAAAGTGACGCTATTTCATTAAGAACTTTTAACAGGAATTTTCTTGGAAGATCAGGTACAAAGAGCGCTAGTGTATATTTAGTAAGCCCAGAAGTGGCATCTATGGCGGCCATAGAAGGAAGGGTCACTGATCCTCGAAAATTTGGAAAGATGCCTAAGATTGAGATGCCCAAAAAGTTCTTAGTAAATGATAACATGATAATTCCTCCATTACCTCCAGAAAAAGCAAGGGGAGTCGAAATCATTCGAGGTCCGAATATAAAACCCTTGCCTGAATTTAATCCAATTCCCGATAAATTGGAAGGCGAAGTCCTCTTAAAAGTCGAGGATGATATTACGACTGACCATATTATGCCAGCAGGATCCCAAATACTTCCTTTACGTAGTAATATTCCTGAGATAAGCAAGTATGTGTTTAATGTTGTCGATCAATCCTTTCCAGAGAGAGCTAAACAAGTAAATGGAGGTTTTATTATTGGAGGAGAAAATTATGGTCAAGGTTCAAGCAGAGAACACGCTGCAATTGCTCCCAAATATTTAGGTGTAAAAGCAGTAATTGTTAAATCTTTTGCGCGTATTCATTTAGCAAATCTTGTCAATTTTGGAATTGTTCCGTTAACATTTGAGAATAAAGATGATTATGGTAAGATTGATCAAGGGGATAATTTTGAGATAGATTTAACTACATTAGACACTGGTAAAGTAAAACTGAAAAACTTGACAAAACATATTGAAATAGGTTTAAATCATTCACTCAGTAAATCTGATCTGGAAGAATTAAAAGCTGGCGGAAAATTAACGCTAATCAAACAAAGACATGCTAAATAAATTCAATAATTATTTTTTTAATATTTTATTTCATAGAAAAATATTAAATTAAGTGAGAGCAATAGGTAAATTTAAATTCTATATGGATCCTAAGGAAAGGTTTTCTTCTCGAGTTGAAAATTATATTAAGTATCGTCCTAAATATCCACAAGAAGTAATCAGCTTTTTAAAAAGGAAGGACATCTTATTAAATGATTCTATAATAGCAGATATCGGCTCTGGTACAGGTATTTTAAGTGAAATGTTCCTAAAAAATGGAAATAATGTTTATGGAGTCGAGCCTAATAAGGATATGAGGAAAGCGGCTGAAAAGTTATTAAAGGATTATACTAATTTCATTAGCATTGATGGCTCAGCTGAAAAAACTGGTTTAAAAGAAAATAGCATTGATCTAATTACAGCGGGTCAGGCATTTCATTGGTTTGATGTTAAAAAGACAAGAGAGGAATTTAGAAGAATTATTAAACCCACGGGTTATATTGTCTTAATCTGGAATAATCGAAGAAAGACAGCACCGGGATTTCCCTGTGAAAGTGAGCAATTACTCTTAAAATATGGCAAAGATTATAAAGAAGTACAGAAGACTGAAAAAAATATTGAAAGTTTTTTTCAATTTGAAAAGGAAGTTTTCTATAATTTCCAAGATCTTAATCTTGAAGAATATAAAGGAAGAATACTTTCAGCCTCATATATCCCTTTAGAAGATGACCCTAATTTTGAAAAGATGATTACAGATTTTGAAAATCTTTTTAAGATATATCAACAAAATGGATTAATCAGGCTTGAATATGATACTGAAATATACTATGGAAAATTATAAGAGATAAAAAAGAAAAATAAAATTTTTAGCTTTATATTAACTATTCAAGTGTTCAAACATTGCTTTATTTCTTTCGTATAATTTCTTATATTCAGCGAATAGTTTTTGATATATTTTGATATTATTTGGATTTGGTTTATACTCTTTTTGAATCTTAATTAATCGAATCGCATCCGAAAAGGAGTTCAAAATCCCTAAACCGATCATTGCCACAATAGCACTACCTTTTGCTGCCGCTAAATCAGGGTCTTCCATCTGTGTTATCTCTTTATTTAAAATATCAGATATAATTTGACACCAAACATCTGACTTAGCACCTCCACCTATAATATGCATCTTGTCATTCTTTCCTATGAGTTTTTCGAGAAATTGGAGTGCCCATTTAATATTATACCCCACACCCTCATATATTGCTCGAAGTAAATCCTCTCTTGTGTGATTTAGGCTTAGGTTATAAAATCCTGCTCTTACATTTGACTTATTTATAGGACTTCTTTCTCCAAACATCCATGGGGTAAATAATAGCCTTTTAGCTCCTACGGGGCTAGCTAAGACAGTGGAATCTATATAATCATATAATTGCGAAGGATTTATTTTGTAAGTATCCGCTTGATCTTTAAACATCTGGTTTATTATCCAATCAAGGCAAGTCGCACCTGTTTCTTGTTTAGAAATACATAAGTAATTATCTTGAGAAGAACAGATAATACCCATATAATGAGTTAAATCCTTCAATCTTTTAGAAGTATGTGCTGCGATCCAATCGGAAGTACCTAAGCAAATTACAGGTTGATTATCTATGATAGCTCCAGATCCTATTGCTGCAGAAGTTAAGTCTCCCGACCCAACGAATACAGGAACATTCGCCTCCAATCCGAGCATTTCTGCGGCATCCTTGGTTAAGTTTCCAGCTTTCTCAACTGATCTTTTAATCTCTGGTAACTTGTTTTTATCAATTTCGAACCTATCCAATATTTTGTCTGACCAAAAGAATTTATTAGGATTAGTATCCATCATCCAAGATGTATGACCTAAATCTCTGGAAGTAACAGCTTTTTGGGTGCATTTATAAATGATAAAATCCTTAACGCTCAAGAACTTGTACGTTTTCCTATATATCTCTGGTTGATGTTCTTTAATCCATAATATATGAGAGATAGGATCTTTTCCATTCAGACCTGGGGCACCTCCTGTAATTTTGATGAACATGAGTATTTGAGATAAACCATAACCTGCAATTTTTATTAATCCTTTCTTATATTTTTTAGCTATAATTGATGCTCGTGTATCAACCCAACTTATGGATCTCATTAAAGTATTTCCTTCTTGATCGATTGGGATGGTGCAATTCATTTGACAGTCAAAAACTATTGCTATTATATCTTTTATATCTAAATTAGTTTTTTGAAATATCTCTCTAGTAGACACTTTTATGGCATTCCAATAGTCTTCAGGTTCTTGTTCTGCCCATCCTTCTTTGGGATAATATAGTGGATAGGTGACTTTTAGATGATGAATGACATTTAAATTCAGATCAAAAAGTACTGCCTTATTACCCGTTGTTCCAAGATCATGTGATAAAATATATTGGTTAGTCATTATCTTTTCTCACATTTAGTTTTTTAAACAATTTATTATCTCAAAAGTTATATCTATTTTAATCTTCATTTTTTTAGTAATTAATTTTTTCTAATACACGATATATGTAAAAACTTTTTTTAATTTTCACTGACATTTGCTTTTAAGCATTATTTAAGTGAGTTTTTGTTAATGACACTAAAAGATTTAGGGATTGAGCATAAGATAATTGACAGGCAATTTGTAGGTTTTGTTAATTTTCGAGGTGAGATTTCAGATATTCCAGCTAAGATAGATGAATTATATGAAAAGATAAAAAGAAATAATTCAGGTCCAGCAATAGCGGTTATAGATTATGGGGTTTATTCGGATGGTGGAAAAGATATTGACATTTGTATTCCACTTAAAGAAGGGAAAAACATCAAAGGCATAAACACAAAATATCTTGATAGTGTTGAAGTCTTATCAATCATGCATACAAACTCAAATGATACCTTAACAGAAAGTTATCAAAAAATACTTAGATATAGACAAGACCATGTAGTTTTAGGTACGGCATGGTTAAGATTAGTTTATCATAAATATAATCAAGAAAATCCTAAGGAGAATCGAATAGAAATACAATGTAATTTGCATCGTTGGGATAAAAGATTAGAAAAAAGTATTGATCAAGTTTTAGGAATAGAAGCAAGAGGAAAAATAATGAAGGATAGAGAAAAATTCTTTACAATTGAATCTTCTTATAAGGATCGAATTCAATGGCTTAAAGATATGCTCGATCGTTTAGATCAAGTTACTGATGACGATCAAAAATATGAAATAGTTTCTTGTTGTGCACATGACTTCTCACCGAAACGCATTGCTTATATGAAAGAAATATATCAAAATACTGATGATGTTGATGCAGTGATAAAGGAGATGCATAAAGATAATGCTTGGTACGAAAAACCAATGAGAAAAGGAAATAAGTTATATATTTCTAAAGTACCTGTAAACCAAAAAGGTCATGATAAAGCAAAAACTCTTGAGGAAAAAAAGAAAAACTACTGTCATTGCATGTTTATAAATGAGAACTTAGATAAAGGGATATCTCCAACTTTTTGTAATTGTGGAACAGGATGGTATCGCCAACAATGGGAAGGAATACTTGAGAAACCAGTAAAAATAAAGGTACTAAAATCACTTCTCAAAGGAGATGATTACTGTCAAGTTGAGATTCACTTACCTCCAGAGGTCATCAAAGATTGATTAATTTAAACAATAAATAAATTTTAATATACTTTATAAAAAACGATAAGGGAAATGTAATTATGGATAAAAAATTGTTTAGGAAAACATACCCGTTCATTTGTGCTAAATGTGGAGAATTTTCCCATACGATTAGAGACTTTTGTGAAAAATGTGGAACTAAGGGTTCTATACATAAGGCTTCAAAACAAAGTTATCAAAATAGGTTATAGGCTAAGACGATTGCCTTATATATTTTGAAGCTTTTAGTCTGGAATTTTAGGTTTTATGTTACTTGCATTCCAACTTTAAATTCATAAAGGTAAATAATATTTAGATTTCGAAAAGGTATCTTATTAGCTTTACTTGAGTATAGATAAATTCTTTCAACTTTCCTTCTTTAAACTTGGTTTTAACATATAAAAGGAATGCCTTTAAACAGCTAGATTTTCTAAATGGAATGGAATATTTATTCTCTGATATACTCGAAATATTTAAATACTTAGGAAAAAAAAATTCAGTATAATTGAAAGTGATTTCAATGAAAGAAATAATGAAAGATAAAAATAATTTAACACTCTACTTAATACTCGGTCTGGTAGCTAGTGGGTTTTTGATCACTCTTGGAATTCTTTTCTTTTTCATACGGGAATATGTTTATTTCATACGGGAATCTTGGGATTATGGTTTTGTGATAGTCCCTTATACATGTATAATTGTGGGAATAGTTTTGATTATAGTCTTTCTAATAACATTACCAAGAAATTATGAGAGGAGAAAGAAACTAGCCGTAATGTCTCAATTGGATGTAAGTAAAATGTTCGCCTGTCCTGAATGTGGAAATATTGGTGCTATTTATCTTATAAAACTTGCTAAAGATCAAATTCTAGTAAAGCAGAAATGTCCTATCCATGGAGGAAGACTTCTTAGACTTCCTATAAGGTTAAAAGATCATAGCATTTCCCATTTCCAGGATACAATATTTCGATGTTTTAAATGCGGACAAGAATCTACGGTGGATCATGTGAAATCCTCAGGACCTTGGACTTTGATTAAACTATCTTGTCTAACTCACGGAAATAGATTACCTTATCACAAAATTTGGACAACGGTTTACAATGAAATCTCCAAAGAGGGAGTTGCTGCACCACAACCAGCTCAACCACAGCCTATTCCACGCGAAAAAATGACGTTTTGCCCAACATGTGGTGAGAAACTTATGGGAGCAGATCAAACGTTTTGTCAAAATTGTGGTTCAACAATAGATTAATTAATATATTTTTTTTTATACTAAAATTTATTATGGTCGGTTAAAATAGATTATTTTTGCTCCTTTTAATTATATCATCTTTTTTGGATCTAGTAATTCATCTAAATCCCCTTCAATCTTAATTCCCATCTCCTTAATAGTTTGTTTTATTGTTTTCCCTTCTTTATATGCCTTCAGAGCTATAGTTGAGCACTGATCATATCCCAAGATTGGTGTGAGCTTAGTAACTACCATGAGCATTCTTTCTAACTGTGAATTAATTTGGTTTTCATTTGCTTCAATTTTAATCAGACAATGTTTTATAAAAGAATTTATTGCATTACTAAGTATATCTACTGATTCAATTAAATTGTAAATCATTAAAGGTTTGCAAACATTTAAATCCAAGATGCTTCCATAACCCTCTGTGAATGATATTGTCAAATCATTTCCAATAACTTGCAAGCATACTTGGATAAGGGCTTCTGATTGAGTGGGGTTAACTTTTCCAGGCATAATAGAAGAACCTGGTTCATTTTGAGGTAAACTCAACTCTAACAGTCCTGCGCGGGGACCGCTACCCATCCACCGTATATCATTAGCCATCTTCAATAACGATAAGGCTAATGATCGGAGAATACTACTCGTAGTTGTGATGGTATTATGTGAGGCAATACCCTCAGCTTTTACTGGATTATTCTTAAACCTAAATCCTGTAATTTTAGAAAGATGCTGAACAGCTAAATTAGGAAAATTTTCATGAGCATTCAATCCAGTACCCACAGCAGTACCTCCGAGGGGAATAAAAAGTAATTCATTGATCATATAGATTAATCTTTGGAGAGCAATTTCAAATTGTTTCCTATATACTTCAAATTCAAGGGATAAAGGAATTGGGACAGCATCTTGGAGATGAGTTCTTCCTACTTTTATTATGTTTTTGAACTCCTTTATCTTAATATCTAGGTTTTTATTCAAATCTTCTAAGGAAGGAATAAGTTTGTCTTGAATCATATGAATTGTAGAAATATGCATAGCAGAAGGGATGACATCATTAGATGATTGACATTTATTAACATCATCATTTGGATGTACTGGAGATTTTTTGCCTAAAGGATAACCTAATATCTCATTAGCACGATTTGCTAACACTTCATTCATATTCATATTAGTTTGAGTTCCACTCCCCGTTTGAAACACATCTATTGGGAATTGATCCAAATATTTATTTTGATTTAGCATTTCATCTAATGCTTTAAGAATTGCATCAGCTTTCTTATGTTCTATTAGTTTTAAATCTATAATCGCCATTAAACACGCTTTTTTTAATTCAGCTAAAGATAATATAAATATTGAGGGGAGTGTTTTTCCGCTAATTTGAAAATTTAGAATTGCTCTTTGAGTATTAATACCCCAATACACGTCAATAGGTACTTCTAATTCACCTAAAACATCTTTTTCAACTCGAAAATTCAAATTACTCACATAACTTAATTTAATTTCTAATAATGTAATTAGGAAGGAAATCATAAAAAAAGTTTATACGAGTCAAATTTTATAAAGCACCCAAAATTTCTTTAAAAATGATTAAAAAATTCTATCCGTCCTCGTTATACGTTTTTCTAAGGTTTATTCAGTCAAATCCTGTTATTAAAAGAATATTGGATTGTGGTGCTGGAGGTTCCAATCCTAAACTTGCCTTTTTCTATGAAAACGGTTTTGAAGCATATGGTATTGATATCTCTGAGGAACAGATAAAGAAAACAGAAGAGTTTTGCAAAATAAATGATATAAAATTGAATTTAATTAAAGGAGATATGAGGAATATACCTTTTGACTCTAACTTTTTTGGTTATGTATACTCTTACCTTTCTATGGTTCACCTAAGCAAAAATGACACAACTCAAGCTATTAATGAAATATACCGTGTATTGACTAAAGGAGGCTTATGTTATCTCAACTTTCTCTCAAAAGATGATATTTGGTTCAACGAAAACGAAGTAATTAATAAACGTGGAAACGAAGAATACCTGCATAGTTATTATGATGATGATGAACCAGATATGTTTTTTGATAAATTTGAGATCCTTTATAAGGAGAAAAAACATATCTTAAAAGGAAAGTACTATAATACTGAACGTACATGTATAATAGATTATATTGTAAGAAAGTGAGTATCTCATTAATATTAGACATAAAATCTTATAAATAAATTTATTATTTTCTACAAAAAACTATTTTGAGCCAACTTTTATTTTCTTTTTATTCAAATCTTTAAAATTTTAAACGCGTTTTACACTTTCTACAATGAAAAGGGAACTTCTTCCCATATAAGAGATGTGGGAAAAATTTTTATAAAAACTAACTCTACACATATTAGTATATTTCATAATATAATGCTTAAAATTTAGGAGAAAGAAAAAAGTGGCTCAAAAAAATATTTATGAATATGACGCTAAAAAACTTCTAGCAACTCAGCTGCCGAAGTATTATCCAGAATTTAACTATCATAATAAATTGGTTATAATCGATTGTGACACAGATATAGAGAAGGCAATTACTGAAAACCCATGGTTGATGACAGACAAAGTTGTAGTAAAACCAGATCAATTATTTGGGAAGCGGGGAAAAGCAAACCTAATCTTATTAGATGCTAATTGTGACGAAATGAAGGAATTTTGTTATAACAACTTAAATAAGGTTTGTGAAATCGGAAACGTGCGTGGAGAATTAAAACGCTTATTAGTTGAACCATTTATCCCCCATGAAAAAGAATATTACGTTTCCATAACTACTGAAAGGGATTATGATGTAATCCATTTTAGTTTCGAAGGGGGTATCTTTGTTGAGGAGAATTGGGAAAAGGTTATTCATATCCCTATCCCTGTCGGAACTGATGTCAATAAGATTGATTTAGATAATAAAATTCCTCAACTTGGAGAACTCAAAAATGTGATTATTCCTTTTATAAAAGGAGTTTATCAAGTATTTGTCAACCAAGATTTTGCTTTTTTAGAAATTAATCCTTTTGCGATAACAAAAGAAAAGAGAATAGTTCCATTAGATGTGAAAGCACGGCTAGATGATACGGCTGTATTTTTACATACCGATACTTGGGGTAATCCAAGTAATCCTATTGAGTTCCCTGCGGGATTTGGTCAAGTCATGAGTCCAGAAGAAATTAAAATTAAAGATCTTGATGAAAAAACGGGTGCTTCGCTTAAATTAACAATTTTAAATCGAGAGGGGCATGTATGGACCATGGTAGCTGGTGGAGGAGCCTCAGTGATATATACAGATACTATTGCAGATCTCGGATTCTCAGATGAATTAGGAAATTATGGAGAATATTCAGGAAATCCATCCCAGGAGCATACTGAAATCTATGCTCAAACCTTAATTGATCTCATTACAGAATATCCAGATCCTGAGGGTAAAGAAAAATATTTAATTATTGGAGGGGGAATTGCAAACTTTACTGATGTAAAGGCAACTTTCGGGGGAATAGTAAACGCAATAAAGAAATCAGTGGATAAACTGAAGAAAGCGAATGTAAAAATTCTAGTTCGAAGAGGAGGACCAAATGAAAAACAGGGATTAGAGTTAATGAAACAAGTGGGAGTCGAGACCGGGATCCCTATTGAAATTTATGATCGTTATAGCAGTATGACTCGTCCTGTATCTCGAATGATTGAGAAAATGAAAGGTGAGAAATAAGTGGAAAGTTATGAGTTATTTGATGAAAATTCGCAAGCAATAATCTATGGACTTCAAGCTGCTCCTGTTCAAAGGATGTTAGATTTTGATTATGTTTGTAGACGGAAAATACCAAGCGTTGCTGCTATGATTCAACCTACTCAAGAAGCAGCTGTGGCTTATCATAAAGCTTTTTGGGGTAGTAAAGAAATTGTTATTCCTGTTTATAAAACACTTAACATGGCAATTAAAAAGCATCCTACGGCGGATGTTATGATAAATTTTGCCTCTTTTCGATCCGCATACGAAATCAGTAAAGAATCACTTGAATCAAATTCGATTCGCGTTGTAACAATAATAGCGGAAGGTGTCCCGGAAAGACAGAGTCAATTGTTGAACAAAATTGCTAAGGAACGGAAGAAGGTGATTATTGGCCCAGCAACCGTAGGTGGAATTAAAGCCGGTGCATTCAAAATTGGGAACACTGCCGGAACGCTAGAAAATATTATTCTATCAAAGTTATTTCGCCCAGGTTCAGTAGGATTTGTATCCAAATCTGGTGGGTTAAGCAATGAAATGAATTTTATGATTGCTCAAAATACAGACGGCATTTATGAATCAATTGCAATCGGGGGAGATCGATATCCAGGATCACGATTGATCGATCACCTTCTACGATATGAAGCAAATCCGAAAATAAAAATGCTAGTCTGTTTAGGTGAAATTGGCGGGACAGAAGAATATGAGATTGTTGATGCATTGAAGAATGGGAAGATAAAAAAGCCGCTTGTTATATGGGTGACCGGTACTGCGGCAAAAATACTCCCACAAGATCTCCAATTTGGCCACGCAGGCGCTATGGCTGGCAGTGATAAAGAAACTGCTGAAGCTAAAAACCAAGCACTTAAAAAGATGGGAGCTCTTGTTCCAGAATCGTATGAAGATTTTGATAAGTTAATAAAAGAAACTTTTGAAAAGTTAGTGCAGGAAGGAAAAATTGAACCCATAAAAGAAGTTGAACCACCTAAAGTACCAATGGATTATAATGAAGCTATAAGGATGGGATTAGTGAGACGATCCTCAGATGTAGTAGTGACAATCTCAGACGATCGAGGTGACGTTCCAACTTTTGCGGGAGTTGGCCTTGATAAAATTATTGAAGAGAACAAATCAATTGGCTATGTGATTGGATTACTCTGGTTTAAGAGAGAATTACCTGAATTTGCACAGCAGTTCATTGAGATTGTTATAAAGTTGACTGCTGATCATGGTCCAGCAGTCTCTGGTGCTCATAATGCCATTATTACAGCTCGAGCTGGCAAGGATCTCATGTCAGCTGTCGCTAGTGGGATTTTAACAATTGGACCTCGATTTGGAGGAGCCATATCTGATGCTGCAAAATATATAAGGGAAGCCGTACAAAAACAAATGAATCCCCATGAGTTTGTTGATTACATGAAAAATACAGTACAAATAAATATTCCCGGAATAGGTCATAGGATTAAATCCGTTCAAAATCCTGATGTAAGAGTTTCATTGTTAAAAGATTTTGTGTTTAAAAACTTTAATAATCACCCTCATCTTGACTTTGCGTTAGAAGTAGAAAAATTAACCACAGCTAAGAGAAATAATTTAATCTTGAATGTCGATGGATGTATAGGAATTTGTTTCCTTGATTTACTCGAGAATTTAGATTTTACAGCAGAGGAAATCGAGGATGTGATATATAGTGAGGCGTTAAATGGACTATTTGTCTTAGGTCGAAGTATTGGAATGATGGGACATGTTTTTGATCAAAAACGCCAACGAGCAGGATTGTATCGTCAACCTTGGGATGAAATACTATTTGGAAGTTAAACGTGGTAATAAACACTATTTTTTAAATTACTTTTTTTTCACTTTATAAAAATAATAAATTTTAAGAAATGCTAATAATTAAAAAAAAAGTCAATAAAATTGAAAAAATGAGGAATTATAAAATGGAAAATATAGTTGAGAAAGCAAAAGAACATTTTGAAAACCTTGTAAAAGCACAACTGAAACGAATCGAAGAAATGAAAAAGGGTGCAGACTGGATTGATTATTCTATATTAAAGCCAATTATAATTGGAGTAGCAGGAGGAGATGGTATCGGTCCAGAAATTACAAAACATGCTGAAGCAATTCTAAAGTTTCTTTTAAAAGATGAAATTCAGAGTGGAAAGGTTC
>JBHLLO010000061.1:0-18672 GCA_048885535.1 Candidatus Hermodarchaeota archaeon | reverse complement strand
GAGATTTTATAATTCCATTTTCTGTAATCATTAGGAATCCAACGATTAACCCGGATAGCTAATCCATAATCTTGACATAATTTATATAGTTTTTGATGACATTTTCGAACATAATCTATAGGAGGATGCATTTTTCCCTTATATAGCTCTAATATAGGTTTTACAGCACCACTGTATTTACTATTTTTTAATTTATTGATGAAAAATTGCGCTTGAGCGTCTCTTAGTGTTAATCCTGGAGAGAACAAGAGGAATTCAGCACCTGCTTTTTTGGATTGTTTTATAACATCCTCTAAATTAGTATCATCATCTTCTAAATAAGGAATAATAGGAATAAAGTAAGTCCCGATTTGTATTCCAGGAGCCATTTGTTTGATATCGTGAATTGCTTTAAAACGTTCATAAGGGCTAGAAGAATATGGTTCTAAGAATTTTGCTAATTCTTCATTTGTTGTAGTAATTGAAAATCCAATTGTACACCAGGTATCCTGAGCGATCTGCTTTAAAATATCGATATCTCTCGTTATTAGGCGTGATTTTGTCGCAATATTTACAGGGAATTTATATTTTGCTAATACTTTTAGAATTTTTCTAGTGTTTTGAACCTCTTTTTCAGCTGGTTGATATGCATCACATACACCTCCAGGTCCAATTACATCAACAAGCAGATTACGAGCTCTTTTTATTCTGCTTTCTAGTTTTTTATTTAAGTCGATTTTAACAATTATTTCATTTTCGAAATCTTGCTCTAAATAATATCTTTGACTTCTCGCGTCACAATAAATACATCTATGAGCACATCCAGAATAAGGATTAATTGTATATCGTGCCCAAAACCATGAATCTGGATATTTTAATTTATTTAAAGCAGATTTAAATTCCTTATAAATAATTTTGAATTTCTCAGTCATTACATTGAATAGATTTTAATAATGCTGAATAATAAACAAAAAAATTTAAGATTGTTGTTCAATATTAGTTAAGAATTAAGGAAAAAACGCCCTCCAAATATTATTAAGGAAGTGATTAAAATATGGAAATGGAAAAAAATATTCTTAAGGGCGCTTTTTCAGATTATGCATACAACTTTGTAAATATAACTTTTTGCTTTATTTCCTATAATAAAGTAAGGGAAATTATTAAAAAATCAAAATAAATTTAATAAATTTTGTGATAAATAAGAAGAAAGGAGTGATATTATATTTTAGGTTAAAGATTATCACCCTTAACCAGATATCTATGTTTTAATGGATGCATACTTTCAAATCAATGAATCGATATAATTATATTACTAGAAATTTTATCATAGTATAAAACCCAATTTCCAATTACTATTTAAATATGTCTGAATTAGAACCAGAGGAATTGGTTAATGCAAAGGAATTCATTGAAAATGGGAAATTTGAAGAAGCTTCTCAAGTTTTAAAAGGCTTTGGGGAGAGGAAAGATATATCCCATTATGAACGAATATCTTATTATATTCTTATGGGTCTATTATCTGACAAATTGAAAGATAAAGAAAAACTATCAGATTACGCTGATAAAGCTTATCATGCAAGTCAGGGACAAAGTGATTCCCTTCAATTAGTTGATGTATACATAGTAAAATCGACGGTTTATCTTTCGGTTTACAAGTTTGAAGAAGCTCTCACATTACTTTTACAAAGTGAAAAAATTCTTAAACATCTTCAGATAATGTCTTCGAAAGAGTACATCAAAAGAGAGGCTGAGATTTCATGTCTTCGAGCAAAAATTTTTTTTATGATGAGAGAATTTGATAAGGCTCTCGATTTTGCTGAGCAATCTCTAAATTTAAACAAAGAACTTAATCTTAAGTTAGGTTTAGTTGAGTCACTCGACGTATTGAAAAATGTATATTATTATATGGGTGAGTTTGAGAAATCATTACAATATCTAAACCAATGTCTAATCTATGCTAAAGAGATCGATTATAAATCACAGGTTCTTAATTGTTATATCAATTTTGGTCTAATTTTTGCTTTTAGAGGTGAAGTGGAAAGTGCTATTGAGCATTATGATAAATCCCTTGCAATCGCAAAAGAAATTGATTATAAATTTGGAATTGCTCAATCTCTTAATAATCTTGGAGATTTATACCGTAAACAAGGACGATTCGACCTTGCTCAAGAGACTTTAGAAGAAAGCGTAAAGATTTTTAGGGAATTAGGAATATCTGGAGTAACTGCTATTGATTGCCTATTTCATTTAGCTTTGGATGAGGGGAAACTTGATTTGGCACAAAAATATCTTAATCAATTGGAAGAAATTCAAAATCGTTCGAAATTAAGTAGTTTGGTTTATTTTGTTGATACAGCAGTATTCTTAAAAACTAGCACACGGTCTCTTCATCGAGGAAAAGCTGAGGAAATGTTGAAAAAAGTAGTCGAGGGAGAAGTTATTGACTATGAAATCACATTAATTGCACTTTTAAATTTATGCGATTTGCTTTTGATTGAGTTACAAAGTACTGGTGATCTTGAAATAATTGACGAACTTGAACTTTATATTACTAAATTACGCGACATTGCCGAAAAAAACCATTCTTTCCCGTTATTAGCTGAAGTTTATATATTACAAGCTAGATTAGCACTAGTAACCCTTGAGTTGAATAAAGCTCGGAAATTTTTGACTGAAGCACAGCATATAGCTGATAGATATAAACTAAATCGTCTTGCAATTAAGATTTCAACAGAACATGATGAATTACTCAAGCAAATGAATAAATGGGAAGCAATTAAAGAGTCAAACTCCTCTATAAGTGATCGAATGAAATTAGCGAGTTTAAATGAACAGATGAACAGAATGATTCATAATGGAATTATAGAACCACCTGAATTAAGAGATGAAGAGCCTATTGTACTTTTAATAATGAGTAAAGCTGGAATATCATACTTTAATCATTCATTTAGAGAAGATTGGGATTTTCATTGGCTTTTTAGCTCATTCATGTCAGCATTTAACACATTTAGCTCCGAAATTTTTTCCGAATCAATTGATCGTATTAAAATTGGTGAAAATTTAATCCTAATCAACCCGATTGAATCATTTCTAATATGTTATGTAATAAAAGGGCAATCCTACCCTGGCTTAAAGAAGTTAAATCTTTTCTCAAAAGCTATTAAGGATAATGCGGAAATTTGGAAGTTTTTGAATAGGGCAGTTAAAACTGGTGAAGTGTTAGAATTGAACAATCCTCCTTCTCTTGGGGTTATTGTAACCGAGATTTTTAATCCTTAAACCGAACATTTATACAATTTGAATAGAATTCGAAAATAAGAGAAAATTAATTATCCAACGATATGTAAGAAGAATCTTTCGTGAAATCATCGTCATAAGATTTAATTTAAGAGAAATTATGAAATAGAATTAAATTTAATAATTACCTTTTCTTGGTTTTCAATTAATCCAATAATTAGATTTTCTAAATTTAACTTATCATATAATGCCAACTGGAAATGGTAAAGATTATTATATTAAGAATAAACCAAGGTTAATGAAACAATTTGAATTATCTTTAAAAATTGCTAAAGATATTTTAGCAGAGAGATTCATTGAATCCAAATCTGAAGCTTTGATGAATCAAATGAGGAAGGAGTATGAAGATATTCTTACCAAAATGACTGATATCGGAGGAAGTAAGAATCCATTCATTTCAACTCTTACAAATAAAGTTTCTTTATTGGCAATGTTTCGCATCCTTGAAAAGGAAGGATACACTTATCGAGAAATTGGTGAGTTTAGTAATACGTATAAAGAGATAGAAACAAAAAAAGAAATGGAAAGAGTAGAAAAGAGTGGAGGAAATCTTTTAGATATCATCTTTAGTGATGCTTATATTAAACCTCTAAAGAGACATTGTGAGATTTCACAGAAAAGGAAATATCCTGATGATTGGGTTATGCAATTTGTGGATGGCACTAATGAAGAATTTGATTTTGGGTTGAATGTTTCTGAATGCGGAATTCTTAAGGCTTACAAGAAATTAGGAGCTGAGAGATATGTGCCCTTTGCTTGCCTTCTTGATTTTGCTTACGCACACATTCTGGGATTTGGATTCTCGCGTACTAAAACTATCGCGAATGGTGCTTCAGGGTGTGATCATCGCTTCACTCGAATTGGCAGTACCTCAAAAGCATGGCCTCCTGATAATCTAAAGGAGTATACTAGGAAATTTGAATGATTTTCATCAATCTTTTTAAATTCATCGTGAAAACTTGATTTCACGCAAAATTAATGAGACTAGCATGACATCAGCATAATATATACTTTTTACTTCTTTTATGTTATATCATCGTCTCACGATGAATATAACTATCTTGCGATTTATATTTTTTATCATGATGCTAAAAATGCGTCGTCCGGGGATTGAACCCGGGTCACCGGCTTGGAAGGCCGAGATCCTACCATTTTCCTCCGTTAAGTATTCTATGCGGATCTAGACCAACGACGCGTTGGTATTATAAATAGCATGATAAAAAAGATAACATTTCTTATAACTTTACTGCTTTCTTGAACTTCATTTTATATTATTAATAATTTCATAAAAACTAATAACTTTATTTACAACAATCCAAGCATCTAATGCATATTGGGAAATTGAGATTAGATTATTACTTAATTCTAAGATTTCTTTTGAAAAAGTACCTTTTTGGAAACCTCCTATTACTGCAATGTAGTTCTTCGATAAATTTCTATGGAATAAATCTAAGTGGCGCTGGATTAGAATACCTTTGCTTGAGAACAAAAAAATCTCTCTATTTTTAATTGAATTTATCATATCTCCTAGTTCTGTTTCAATTTCTTTAATTAGAAAATTATCCTCAAATTGTATGCTCCCATCTATTAATAACTTGGCAATTAGACCTTTAAATCTATTATAATTACGTGATATCCTTATCTCAGGATTTAATTCAAAAAATCGATTATTGATTGTATGAAAGTAAATTTTTAATAGATTGTTTTTGTTTAATGGAGATCCAAGTGCATTAAGAAGGCAATTATGAAGAATATCTGGACGACCTCTCTTTCCGAAATTATTTAATTTAACCATGGCAGAGTGGTGTAATGAATTATCTAGAACTTGGGAGGAATAATTCTTACTTTTAATATTTTTTTTTACAGAAGGATGATCTCTAATTTCTTTAGGAATAAGTTCTAATCCACAATCTACTAAAAATAAATTTAATACCATAATACTAATATGATTCTATATAATTTTTTAAAAGAAATTTATAGCTCCCAATTAAATGTTTTTTGTTTTAATATAATAACGTGTTGTTTTATTACAATCAAAGCATGTCATTGAGATATGGGTTGCTTTTTTCAGAGAATGCAATCTTATTCGACAATTTAGTCCGGGATAAAGAAATCTTTTACACTTATTGCATATTCTTCTTTTCCAGTCATTTGGGATTTTTATTTTTGCCCTCTGAGAATATCTCCTTGCTAAATAAACGTATCTGTTTGCTAAATTTCGATTATATGGAAATATCTCATGAGCTTTTGTAAGTAAGTAATTCATTCTTACTTTTGCCACTTGTTTCACAATTCCTGAATTAAATCTTTTACTAGGCATTATATAAATTTTTACTTGAACGCTTCAACTCTTTTCTACTAATTGGATATTTGGATAATATAATCTGTTTGCCTCGGATATCCAAGATATAAGAATTTGTTAATTTTGAGATGTCACTTGCTAAACTATCAATATCAGACTTCATTGCGATGGACTTTAACGCTTTAATTTTTATAATTTTATATTTTTTCAATAATTTTACTACATAAGCAATGAATTCAGCAGTAATTCCATCTTTTCCTAAATTACAATGAGCTCTTGATAATAATACCTTTTTAAATACTTCTCGATAATCCATCGGCAATCCAAAAAATTTTTAATTTATTTAAACTTTTTACATCTAATAAATAATATTAAAGAAAGATTTAATTAAAGATTAGCATGTCTATATATATCGTTGAACCAGCAAAACTTATCAAGTCAATCGCAGAAAAATTAAAGGAATACCCTGAGATTAAACCTCCAGAAGGAAGTCAATTTTGGAAAACAGCATTCTTTAAAGAAGTAGCCCCTGTAGATTCAGAAAATTTTTGGTACATGCGATGTGCTTCATTGTTGCGAAAAATAAGAAAATTTGGACCTATTGGGGTAAATAAGCTTAGAAAACACTATGGAGGGAGAAGTCGAAAAGGCAAAGGATTGCATCATAGTAAAAGAGGAAGTGGTAAAATTATTAGGGTTGCACTTCAACAATTAGAAAATGCAAATTTAATATTAAAAGAAGAAAGGACTGGAAGAATAGTATCACCTGAAGGAATCAGTCTTTTAGAAAGAATAGCACATAATTTGTTGAGAAAACAATAGGAATAATTAATATTCTAATTAATTTTTCTTTGGGGATCAATTTTGAGTGACGAAGAGCAATTAAGAAATATCAGAAAAAAGAAATTGGAAGAGTTACAACAGCAAGCAATTCAAAAACAATTAGCAGAACAGCAACAAAGAGAGTATGAAACCAAAAAATATCAAATCATGAGGTTGATTTTAAGCCCAGAGGGAAGGCAGAGATTAGAAAATATTAGAATGATAAAACCTCAATATGCTGAACAGATAGAATTACAATTAATTCAATTATTTCAAGCAGGAAGATTAAAAGGATCAATCCCTTTACCAGATAAAGCATTTAAAAAATTATTAGAACAACTTTCCTCAATGGAAAACAAAAAAGAATTTAAAATTAAGAAATAAGTATATAGTTGATTAATATGGCGAGAAATAAGGATTTACCTTCAAAATTAAGAAGAGCTAAAAATTCTAAACAAACGAAATCTGTCCCTAATTGGATAATAAGAAGAACAAAAGGGCGTGTAAGAACAAGTCCCTACTCCAGAAGAGAGTGGAGGAATACTCGTTTAAAGCGGGATTAAACTAAATTAAAAAGGATGGTTTTATATGGGAAAAAAAAAAAGTAAGGAAGTAAGTCTAGACGAATTGGAAGAGGAATTAACTGAAGAATTACCTGAGGAACCAGAAGAAATTGAAGAAATTGAAGAATTTAGTTTAGATGATATTACTGAGGAAGAGGAAGTTGGGGAAGTTTTTGAAGAAGCGATAGAAGAAATTGAAGAAGTTGAAGAGGAAGCCCCAAAAGAGGAAATCATCGATGAAAGAATATACATAGTTCCTTTAGCAAAAGCTAGAAGAGGTCCACGTACTAAATGGGCTAAAAAAAGTGTGCGATTTCTTAGAGAATTTATGAAACGACATTTTAAACCAGAATCTTTAGTCATCTCTCAGGAAGTGAACGAATTCATATGGAAACGTGGAATTCAAAATCCTCCGAGAAAAATAAAGGTTCGAGCTACTAAAAATATTGACGGCTTGGTAGTAGTTTATTTAAGCAATTAAAAGTTACTTAGTTTTAAATGAACCTTGCTTTTCTGATTTTTTTTAACTAAAAACTGGATTAGTAAAATGTCTAGACCTGAACAACATGGCGCCTACTCATTTTTAGTCTATTACTTAGTTTTTGTGATATGGAAAAAAATTTTTATCTTACCCTCGCTCCTCACGCTTTTAATAATTTTTTTCGGAATATTTCCTGATTTTGATACATTATATTGGATTATTAAAAACCGAAAAGCAAAAAATTCTAGTACAGGATATCAACATCATTTTCATTATTGGACTCACTGGCCCTTAAGTTACACTCCTTTGATTATCGCCTTAGGATTCAGTATTATTTTTAATTTATATATTGAATATTTCCTAGTTCCTGTTATAGGTATTTATATAGGGCACTTTACTTTTGATTCGATTTCATCGGGAGATGGAATAATGTGGGGAAAAATTCCCTGGAAAAAAGAACGATTTGCCCTTTATATTAATTTATTTCGAAGTACCTCAGATGGTTATCATGGTCGATATTGGGATGTTAGATATCGAAAAACATTAATATGCAAAATAGGTTATGTTGCTGTTATTATTACAATAATACTAATCTGTTTTTTTCAAATCTGTATTTTTTTTCAGAATTTAAATTTAGATGGTTGGTATCTTTTTTCAGTAATTTTTTTATTTGTTATGTTAATATTTGGACTAAAGCGGAGCCCGAAGCTTTATTTAGAAGAACCCCCTGAGGGTCGATACGCCGATTATAGGATTAGTAGTGAGTACATAAATGGTTTAAGTGAAAAGAATCGAAATAAACATGTAAAAAAGTATTTTAATTTGTTAAAATCGAAAGGAATATTAGCTAAAATCAAATAAAAATTAAAAAAAAATTAATAAATAGTATGAGTATCACTCATATTAACCAATCTTGGCAGAATAATGCTTGAATTATACATAGGTCCTACAAGTAAAGTATTATTTGCAATGTTATAATTTAAATAATTATAAGCTAAAGGTGTTCCGGTATTCGGATTTATGTCAAATCGTGGATAATTTGAGCTTGAGATTGCAACGCGTATTCTATGTCCCGGTGCAAAATAATATGCTGTTGACCAACAATCAACCCATAATTCATAGACATCTAATTGATTACCTGACATAAAAACATCGGTTGTATAATTATATCGACTCCTAACTGTTAAAGATCCATCAGTTACTAACATTGACCGCCCATCAGGATACACATCTGTTATTTTTATCGTAAAATCTGTATCTGTGCAATTTGATGCAACAAATAAATGCCCCCATATCCTTCCCACTACCTCAATAGGTTCAGTCAATATTGGTGTTTGAAATATCAACACATCTTCTCTTGTCTCAACTGAAGTTTGATCCATAGGACCTGCTAAATCAAAGGGTTGATTCTGTCCGCCAAGGTTTGGAACAGGATTTCTAGGATCAAATAAATAAGAGAAGTTATAATTGGTTGTACCTGCAGATATATTGCTAAGCCCTCCATCAGCACTGAAAAACCATTGATCATCAACATGATCTAAAGGCCAATCATACGCATACCTCCAATAATTCCATTTATTAGAGCCCTCTGTAACAGGGCCCATCAAATAATAAGCGACTCTAGCATCATCCCAGTTTGCTGGAATACCTAAAAGCGCCTCATCAAAAACTTCTTGTTCCCAATTAAAAATTAAATCAAAGCCATTTGAATTCTTAGGGTATGTTAACTCTCCTTGTTTTCCTCCATAAATAGAGCCATGAGTCCATGGTCCCATAATTAGTTTTTGATGTCCTTGAGCTCTTATTTTTCCATGATCATCATAACCAACGTATCCATCTAAAGTTCCTTGAAGAAAATGATCATACCACCCTCCGACATGAATTCCATAAACTGAGATATTTGAATAACGAGGCCCAATTTGAATTGATAAAGAAGTCGAATTATACATTATTTCATTTTTTGGTATGTACTTAAAAATTGTATCTAGTTGGTATTGCCAATTATTAGGGGAAGTACTTTTAATCCATGTTTCAACTGATGATTTATGGTATGATCCTTGATAGATAGCATGGTCATACAACTCAGGGGTTCCAAACCATAGTTGCTGGGCCAATAAACCTTCTGGATTCATTCCAGCGTAAAAGTATTGATTTATGCAAAGAGCAGAAACTCCCGCACTAGCTATCTTTCCATTACACCAAGGTTGATCACGTATCCAATTTATTGTATCAACACCATCATGATAAGATTCTATGAAAAGCAATGATTTATCTCCTCCTTCAGAACCATGAGTGCCTCTAAGATCTTGTATAACTACATGATAATCTTGGAGTAAGTAAAAGGGAAGATACAAATCATCTGCCCAACCTGACTTGCCATATGGAGTCCTTATTAAGATCACTGGTCTTGACGTTCCAAATGATCCTGGAGCGTAATAAACATCTGTAGCTAAACGAACGCCATCTCTCATAGGAACCATATATGTTTGCTTAATTTCGGGTTTATAAACAGCGGTGCCGATAATAATAGTTAGAGGAAAGATCATCAGAGAAATCATAACAAAAAAAGTTATGATTCTTGGAATTTTTTCAATTTTTCTCTTTTTGTACTTATCTATTAATGCCGATAGTGAGAGAGATGAGATTCTTATGCCATAATAGAAGTAAATCAACACACTCAATCCTAATGCTGCTAAAGCATAATAATCTGGATTTCCGAAAGTATACCAAGCTATACCCCCAATTGGTGCTATTATACTAATTAAAGTTCCAATAACCTTTAAAATTTTTATACTTTTCCTAACTCCAACTTGTTTAATATAGTTTCCGGTCATCATTAGCGAATAGAAAGATATAAAGATAGTTATTGGTAAAAATATCATGCCAAACATAACAATAAGCCCTTGCTTTAAACTGAAGTATAATATCTCTTTGTTTGTAAATAATTTTTCTCTTTCTGAAAGCTCCTTGTTAAAGTTTTTAGAATAATTAATAATATATACAGCGATGTACAATCCTCGGCAAATCAATATGAGAGGTAAGTTAATTGCTACTATTTGTTCTAAAGATAAAATCCCATAAATATCAAGAAAATAAAAAACTGCAATTATCCAATTAATCATAATCAATTATTGCGATGTTATTATTTATAAACAATTCTCATTATATTTTTCTAGAACTATAGGGAAGTCGATAAATTCTATAAAAAAATATTTATGGTTTGAAACTTTCTTTTACCAAACAGTATTTTATTTTTTTCTTATAAATGTCAATTCTCAAGTATCAACTATTTGGAAAAAACTCTGTTGGAGTTTATCTTACTGTAAATAACATATTTGGACTTTATCCCTCCACATTATTAAAATTTGCAGTTAAAAAAATAAAATCAACGTTTAAAGAGCCATTTTTCCCAGTTTCAATTAACAATTCTACCCTTTTAGGAGTTTACCTTGCTAGTAATAGATATGGGATAATTGTACCACATATAGTAAGAGACGACGAGCTTGATAATTTAACCAAATGTGCTAAAAGTATTAAAGATGATTACCAAATAGGAATTATTAAATCGATAGATAACGCTTTTGGGAATTTAATTTTATGTAATGACAAAGGAGCTATTATAAGTTCCTTATTAAAGGATGTTAAACCAGAAATTGAGAATACTTTAAATGTAGAATGTGAGGTTTTTGAGTTTGCAGACAATTATCTACCTGGATCAATTGGATTGGTAAATAATAATGGTTGCGTTGTACATCCTTTAACTAATGATAATGAAATAGAGCAAATCTCATCAATATTAAAGGTTGATGAAGTTGATGTGTCAACGGTTAATAGAGGTATTCCCTATCTATCATCAGGTGCTACAATCAATGATTTTAATGGTATTTTTGGTTTTGCTTGCACAGGACCTGAAATGATGCGTATGACAGACATTTTAGGCCTTTAGGGAAATAGAATATCTTTTAGCAATTAAAAATCTTTCACGTCTTAAAAGATACGATTTTTAAGGTGCCAATTGAAAGGTTTTTTTAATTAGTTAAAATTCTAAAATCCTTAAATAAATGAAAAGCAAAAATTTAATATTTTTAGAATAATTTTCTACTTTAATCTCGTTAGTATAAGGGATTTGATATTTCATGTCAGAGATTAAAATTTATCGAATTATCGGCACTTATTATAAATATCATAAGAAATATCTATTTCGAAAAGAGGTTCGTGCATTAAAAGAAGAGGATGCTTTAGAAAAAGCTCTAAGTCAAATAACCTCAATAGGGATTCTTAGAAGACAAATAAAAGTAAAAGAGATTAAAGTAATAACCCCAGAAGAAGCACAAGATTACCTTATTCGTGAATTATCTCAATAATTTACTTTAATTTTGATGGTTTATAAAAAATGGAAAATACTAAAGATATTGAAAACCAATTATATCAGTTTAGAATAATTAAAGAACAACGTGATATGTTTCAAGGTCAGTTAGAAATTATTAATGCATCTCTTGGAAACTTATTAAATACTAAAAATACGCTTCAGAATATAAAAGATGGTGTCAAAAAAGACGATGAAATCATTATTCCAATAGGAGGTTTAGTTGGAATAAAAGCTACAATCCAAGACACCCATAGGACTCTCTTATTTATTGGAAATGATAGTGTAATAGAAAAAGATATCAGTGATTCTATTGTATTTACTGAAAAATTAATTGAACAACATAATGAACAATTAAAGTCTCTATCAGAGAGAATCCAAAAGCTAGATTTTGCGATTCAAGGAATGAGTCAATCAATTCAAGAGAGTTATTCAGGGCGTAGAGGATAAAGGTCTGCATTAATGAGCCCATTTAATGCTTTGTAATAGGTGAATATACTGATGTTTGAACAATTAAAAAATACATTTTCTAGTTTTATAAAGAAATCCTTATCTGAAGAAAAAATTGAGAATACTTTAAATGAGTTAAACTTACTCCTAATAAGTAACGATGTAGCAGCTGAAACTGCTAACGAATTATGTCAAAAAATTAAGAATTCATTGAAAGGAGAGCAAATTGGGAGATTTTCGTCAAAAAAGAAATATCTATTTGAAGTGCTGAAAAATGTAATTATAGAAGTATTGACTCCCGATCAAGAGATTAATCTTTTAGTTGATATTGAAATAAAAAAAGAAAAGAATAAACCATATGTAATAGTTTTTCTTGGGGTAAACGGAACTGGAAAAACAACCACGATAGCGAAATTAGCATACTACTTAAAAAAGAATAACTTATCTTCTGTAGCAGCAGCGGCAGATACTTTTCGAGCAGCTGCTATAGAACAATTAACATATCATATGAATAAAGTTGGAATTAGAGTGATTAAACACGAATACAAATCTGATCCTGCTAGTGTTGCATATGATGCAATCCAACATGCTACAGCAAAGGGAATTAATGTAGTTTTAATAGATACTGCTGGAAGACAAGTTAGTAATAAGAATTTAATGACAGAGATGCAAAAGATCGTCAGAGTTGCCCAACCAGACTTGATCGTTTTTGTTGGAGATAGTCTTGCTGGAAATGATGCCCTCATTCAAGCCAAGGAATTTAAAAATAAGGTTGGAATAGATGCCAATATATTGACTAAACTAGATGCAGACGCAAAAGGAGGTGCAGCTTTATCTATATCTTTCGAAACTAAGAAACCAATAATTTTTGTGGGAACAGGACAAAGTTATGATGACTTAAAACCTTTTGAGAAAGATTTCTTTATCTCAAAAATACTTGATATTAACGAAAAGTAAGAACTTTCTCATTATTAGTTAACTTTTTTAAATATTCAGTTTTAATTTAATTGTGTCTAAGCAATACCCAAAATATGATAAATACGATAAATTCGATAAAAAGAAAAAACCAAGTTTATATGAAAGATTTGGAATCTTTTTTCGAAATGCTAAAAGAGTTTTAAAAGTAGCAAATAAACCTGGAAGAAAAGATTACCTTCTTGTATTTAAGGTATGTATTATAGGATTAGTGATTTTAGGAGCGCTTTCATGGGTAATTCAACTGATTTTTACACTTGTTAATGATGCATTAGGAATAGGTTAATAAATTCCTAAAAAATTTAATTTTCTTAACTCTTTTGCATAATTATGCAAGTAAAACTAAACCATATAGAAAATCTTCATTTTAAAGCAGCTGCAAGAAATTTCGAAAACCTTGATCTAGATGAGCCTAGATCGTTTCATGGTACAAATTTAGGACCAAGTCCAGTCGAGTATCTTTTAATTGGCATCGGAGGGTGTTTGGGAAGTAGTTTTATGTTTTGTTTAAATAAAAATGGTATAAGAATCAAAAATTTAGAAATAATTGTAGATGGAAAAATAACCCATAAAAGCCCAACTTTGAGATTGAGATTGGTAAAAGTTGATATTAGACTTTTATATATGTTAGAAGACATATCTTCAAAAGAAAAAGTTGAGATGTGTAAAAAAAAATTCAAACAATATTGCGTAGTTTCAGATCCTCTGATAAACGGTATCCCTATACATGTTGAATGTCAAGAAACATTTTAAAAAAAGAATTGAAATATGATACTCTTAAAAATAATAAATAGCTACGTGCTCTGGAATATTTAATTCTTCCTCTTTATTTTTACAAGCAATGAATTTTATTTTCATTTTTAAAGCTTCAGAAAGTAGACGTTTAGTTAAGATACCATCAATAAGTAAAAATTCAGTTTTATTGTATTTAATAATCTCCTCAAATAGCGCCCCTACAGGGAGTTCGAATAATTTTTCAAGTTTGTTATTAAATCCTATACTGTAACCCGAAGGAATTGTATTCAATGCATCAGTTATTAAGTTTTGGTTTTTAACTTTAAGCTTTTTAAGTAGCTTGCTAATTGTTGTTTCTGTAGGTTTTTTTTCTTTAACAGGAGAGACTTTTAACGTTTCTAATGGTTCTGTTGTTGGTTTTTTATTTTGAAGAGACTTTATAAGTTGTTTTCTTGTTAATTCCTCAACTTCATAACCCTCAGGTGCTCGTGCAATAAAATCAATTTTTACCAACTGCATTAATTCTTTTATTATGAGTTCACCACCACGATCTCCATCAGAGAAGACTGTAACGACTTTTTTTCTTTTTGCTAGATCTACCACTGATTTAGGGATATGTGTTCCTTGAACAGCAATACAGTTTTTAATATCTATTCTTAATAAATTTAGGACATCTGCACGGCCCTCTACAATGATTAATTCATCGTTACTTTCAACTTCTGGTCCTGCAGGCAATTTCTCAGGACCCCATTTTATTATTTCACCGAGTTTGATGTCCATGTCAATTTTTTCTTCAATTTCACTAGGCTCAAGCGATTTTTGATCCCATTCTTTTAGTAATTCTGCTGCCCGTTCTATTATTTTTTTACGCTTAGTCTCTCTTACATCTCTAATTTCAATTAATTTAATATGTGCTTCACATGGACCTACACGAGTGACCGTCTCAACAGTCGCCGCCAATAAAGCAGTCTCCTTCCTAGTTAAAGAAGATGGAATTTTAATAATACCTATAGAAAGTCCTTCCTTAGATTCGTTTTCTACTTCGATTCTTCCGATTCGTCCTGATTTTTGAAGATCTCTTAAATCAAGATCTAAAAGGAGACCCTCTGTTTAGCCGATTGAGCCGAACTGGCTTACTTTATTATCTTTGACCAAATATGGCGCCGACTATATCGCTCTTTTCAACCACTCCCTTAATTTCAAATTTAGCTTCAATAATATATTTTGTTGTAAAATCTACTTGATTATTGGTAATCTTGATCACTTCCGTATTTTATTATTAAATATTATTTATGATCTTTAACAATTTCAAATAATATAATTTGAATTTATGATTTTTAATTTAGTTTTACTTTTTTGATTTTTAATGAGGACTCATTAATAAATAAATGATTATATTAATTGAATGATTCTTTCCATTTATTTTTTGCTGAATATAGATGGAAATCAGTACTGTTTGATAGAGTTATAACATCTTCATAAGATGTCTATTTTTTAATCAATTGTTTTAAGCAATATTAATGAGTGTTTATTGGAATAATATCTTATTGAAAAGATTTTCGAATATAAATAAAAAAAGGATTAAATTCAGGTTGAATACTTCAATTGGTCGTTTTTATTTCTATTTTGAAAAGGATGGTAAAAATGAGAATCCTGCATTTAATGGTAAAATTATTTTTTTTCCAAAAGATAGTTAATTCCTTTAAATAATGTAGTAATATGTAAGAATTCAAATTCTAACAACTATTTAAAATTATAATAATCGGTTCCCTTAGTCATTTTAGGGGCTATAATAAATGCTATATTATAATAATGATTGAAAAGATTATTGTGCTTGGAGGCAAAGGCGGAGTTGGTAAAAGCTCAATTAGTGCAGCAACAGCAGTTAAACTTTCAGAATTACTTCCAGATAAAAGAATTTTATTAATTTCATTTGATATAGCACATAATCTGTCTGATATTTTTGGTACTACCATAAATAGTGAGATAACACCAATATTGGCTAATTTATGGGCAATTGAACCAGATCCTGACTCATATGCTGAAGAATATACAAAAGATTTAGTAGAAAAGATGAAAACTCTTACAAAGCAAATGCCTATTATCGGAAATTTACCACAAATTGAAAAATTTATTAATACTACTTTTACGGCAGATTCAATTCCATTAGCTTTAAAAAACGCAATGTTTTTTCAAAAGTTATTAGATGCTGAAGATATAAATACTCAGGACATTCAATTTGATATTATTGTAGCCGATTTTCCTCCTACAGGAAACATGGTGGCTCTTTTTGAAATTCCTGAGGACCAAGTCAAAGTTGTTTTAAAATACTCTTTAAATTTCTATAATTCAATCAGAGGAGCAATAAAAAATTTATCTAAAATGTTTAGACAGATAATTAAGCCTTTTGATGATGGAAGCTATGAAAAGAGGAGAGAACTAGGAAAGGAAATCTTTAACATGGTTGTTGAGCTTGAAAGACGTGGAGAAAGAATAAGTGAACTAATTCATAATGTTGGTTCTCTAAGATTAGTATCTATTGCTGAAAAGCCCAGTTTCGAAGAAATAAAAAGAGCACGAGATATGACTAAAAAATATATTCAACTTGACGCTATACATATAAATATGTTAATTCCTAAAAAACATGCTAAAAAATGTAATTTTTGTGGTCAGATATCCTCTATTCAGAATAAATATTTGATAGAAATAAAAAAGGAATTCAAAGACTTAAAAGTTTGGGAGTCTAACAGACTTATAGAGGAACCTGTTGGTTTAATAGGATTAAAGAATTTAGCGAAAGAAATTTACAAAGACTGTTCTGTTGAAGAAATAATTAATCCTTGAAATTTATTCTGAATCCTTAGGAGAAATTTCAATTTCGCAGTAAGGATCTCCCAAAGGGATTTTCTTCTTATGTTTTAAAATAAAATCACTTTCTGGAAAAGCCCCTTTAAGCAAACCCCTAATACTTGCTAATGTAACCTTATGACAAGGAATCTCATCTTGATCCCAAACTTTCTGAACCATTTTCCAAACTTCACAATCTAAAACTCTGTGAATAACTTTGTTCTCATTAATAACTTCTATTTCTGAATTCATATTCATAAGTGTGTGATGGATTTTCAGTAATTTTGGTAAATTTTGAGAGATATCACCTTCCAAACTTGTCATCGAAGCGATTTTTTTCCCCAACCTCTCAGAAAACATCTCCCATGCTTTTACATCTAATTCTGTCGCAGTCGTCAAACCAAGTTTTTCTGCTGATGCCATGAACCACGCACCATCCAACCTGAGAAAAGAATATCTCATCAATTCTAGTAATTCTTCTAATGTTAATTCTATATTTCCGTCCATAATTAATTAAAAATTTTATAATTTAAATTTTCTAAGAAAATTTAATTTAGGCAATGATCCCGCTAATATTACCATTTTTATCATTATATAACCGAATTAGGAAGATAGAAGAGTTTAAAGAAATCAAAAAAGAATTTTGGGAATATGAGGCAAATAAATATCAAAAAAATGTTTAAAATCAAAAAGAAAAAAATATTTAGATTATTCTCTATTTTGTTTAGAACGAGGTTTGTACGTCTTCGAACTAAAAAAGATGTAAATAAGCAAGAGATAGAGCACTCCGAGAATAGAACCTACAATACTAAAGATCATATATGGAACCAATGAAAGCAAACCAATTATGAGTACGCTACTAAAATTGAAAGAAAAGTGAGCTAGGATTGTAATTGCTAAGCTACCTTCTGAGTTTATATATAACCAGTTTAAAATAATATTAATTAATAATATTAAAATAGCATAAACTGGCCAAAATAAGGTTGACTGAGAGGAATCAGGAACAATGATTAGAGGTACATGCCAAAAAATCCAAATCACCCCTTGCAAGAGTGTAGCAGTGGTAGCACTTTGTTTCTTAAGCATTCGAGGGAGTGCAAAGCCTCTCCAACCAGCTTCTTCCGCGATAGGTCCTGAAAAGAAGGTATAAACTATATTAACAAGTAAAAGTGGGATTGTAAACTCCACAGGAAGTGTGTATCCTCCAGTAACTAATGCGATAACGAAACATGTCAAAAATGGCACAAGTACAAGAGCTAATGCACCTAACCACCATTTCCATAATACTCTAAACTTGAAGTAACCAGATAATAGCTCTTTCAGCCCGTTTTTACCGTTATTTATTCCTGTAAGAAGAATGGCAGAGTAAGTGGGACTAAAGGCCATAACTACCCACAAGATCAGAGCAATAACATCTAGGTTTGTTATACTAAAGATTTCGATTTTGAATATGAATGATAATAAAGCTCCAATACCCATAAATACAAATGTTAGGATATAATAAATTGTAAGCTCATATTTTTTTAAGAGATGATTCCTCATAAATTCAATATTGGTACCACGGTCTTAAAAACTTTCTTATGTGTCTTATTGGACATAAAAGTAGAAAGAAATGAGAACATTATCATAAATTATTCCTGATGAAAGTTAGAAATTTTTAGCCCACTTTATTATTATATGAACCTTTCATTATAAGTTAAGGTAATATAAAAAAAATACCGCTTCTAATAATGCCAAAAAATAAATTTGGAATTTATATTGCCAATTATGGTATAACCAATGATCCTCAAGATTATATTGATTTAGCAATTTTAGGTGAGAATAATGGGTGGGATGGGTTTTTCTTATGGGATCA
>JBHLLO010000060.1:3250-18950 GCA_048885535.1 Candidatus Hermodarchaeota archaeon | reverse complement strand
TTTAGTTTTCTGTAGGTTTGAAATTGAGATATAAAAACGAACATAATCTCCAACGCTATAGGTATCTATATAATAACCACCAGTTCTTGCCATTCTACCTGCAATACCATCTCCGACCGTATCAATATTAGTATCTACAGTAGCATTTACTCCTGCTGAAACAGATGCGGATTTAATAACAAAATCTGACATATTTACTGGTAATGAAAAATTGAGTTCCCACTGTACACTTGGGACTTGATTTGCATTTTGATCATTCCAGTAATGTTCTGCTCTAAAGCCTTGGCCAGCAACAATTTGACCATAAGAAGGATCAACTGGAAAATCTGGATGGTTTGATTTTACCCAACTAGAAACCATATTGTATTTTTCCTCAAATGTGAATCGATCCTCAGAACCTAATACTTCGTAATTTGCTTCTCCCCCGCCTATATATGCATTAACATCTGTTGGGTCACCTAAAGAGCCTTCAATTAAAGTCCAATTATCTAGAGTGTCGAATCCACCGTTTGTGATCCATTGCTTTGTAGTTGTGATATCTGACGATCGGATTGTGCTGTCTTGATCGCGATTTTCCATCAAATTTCTTATCGGTTTTATTTGAAAAATTGGTAATACAGATGAAATAACGATAAATAATATTAAGGTATACAAAACTCCTTTTTTCGTTCTTTTCATATTCACTACCTAAACTGTTTAATCTTAAAATTAGATAAATAATACTATTCTCTATTTAAAAATTTTTTTTAAATATAGAAATAATTGGTTTATAAAATTATCAAAACGAATGAAAAACTAAAGGATACTTACTTTTTATATACTTGTTCAAGCAGTTCTAAATGTTTAATAGCAATGTTTTTCTTTAACTTTTTCTCCGTCACATTTTTACGAATATTTTCAATCATATATTCTGGATAAAAAGTATGAGCTACAACGTCAGTTAATAAGAATATCCACTCTAAACCTTTGCTATCTTTTATTATAGAAATGATATTGTCTTTTTCTAATAAATATAGAAACTCTTTTACTTCATCGAAAGTTTCACCTGGGCTTTTTGGTATTTTATTAATGGGGTAAGATTTTTCTCTAAAAAGTGTGATGAAATCATACTTATCTGGATTAGTCATATTATATGCTATTTTTAAATTATCTTCAAACGTAGGTTTATATGAAGTAAAGAAATTTTTTACACGCTCTAAATATTTCTGAGCTAAATATGGTGTAGGTAAATTGTCTTTTGCTTCATTAACCACTTTCTCCGCTGGTTGTCGCATTATCGTGAAATCAGATAGAAGAAATAAAGTTATGTCTTGATCTCCTTTAATCCAATCTTGTCTAATTATATCTGTTTTTACAAATGGATCTAAAGTTATTTCAAGGTTATATATTGATCGTTCTAGTTTTTCTTCTAATACCTCTCTAAGTTCTCTTCGAGAATATGCTTTTTCCTGTAAGCTTTCTAAAATTTTCCTTCCTTTTTCACTTGTGTAGATTTGAGCCATTCTCTGCTCCTTGCTAAGGTTTTTAAGGCGTACTAAAAGAAATAGTGAATTTTTTATATAATCTCTTAATTCTTCATTAATTTCATAGCTTCGTCCAGGATTTTCAACTTTAGCATTTAAAAGTCTTAAAATATTATTGTTGATTTCAGAAATTACGGTTTCACCAAACAATTCAGGGTCTTCATCTAATTCCAGCATTAAATTTACCATGAATGCTGCATGTGCCTCCATACCTGTAAAGTAACTCGATACGTTCGAACGTGCTTTTTCTAATCTTACTAAAACACTCCCTGCTTGTGCTGCACCTGTAATATGTGCATAAAAAATTCTCATCATGTCATCTAAGTTTACCAATAAATCTTCTGGATAACTAAATTCTATAATTAAACCTCGATCTTCTGTCCATTTAGTTATTACAAACCCTTTAGGCATCTTTCATCATTTTTCCTATATTTTTTTCTAAATCTAAAATTTGTAGTTTATCTTGAATTTGATCATTTACAATTGCTTCTCGTTCATTTAATAATACTTTTTTCAATTTCTTTTCTTTTCTCACCTTCTTCCTCAGCTTTCTTATTTTACGTACCATAGGAGGATATTTAAAATGTTTTTGATATAATGTAAAAATAGTAACCATACCAACAATTCCTCCTCCTAAGATATATATAAGCCATGTTAAATCTGCAATCCCTCCAGAGGGCATTACGATTAGTGTAATTTGATAGCTTTTGAAATCGTATTCCTCCCCAGCTATAGCATTTATAGTTATAGTATGAACCCCTTCTGGTACATTATATAATACAACTTCAAAGATACCGTTATTATCAGAATCAAAAAGTTCTCCTTGGCCATAAGCCCACTTATATGTTACCGTTGCTCCTGTTATATTAGCACTGAATATAGGATCATTTAGGATTATTTGCAATAATACATTATCCCCGATTTCAGCCTCTATTTGCGTTTCTCCTGATAATGTACTTATTTGCGCTGCAATTCTATTTATTGTTATATATAAATCTTTTGTTATCGCCTCAAAATTAGACTTTTGGGCTATAATTGAAAATAATTTTCCTCCAGTACCTAATTCTGTTGTATTAAGTATTATATAATATTGTTGGAATGTACTATCTTTTCCTAATTGCCATAATTTTCCTTCTCCAATTAAAGTTATTGTTGCATTTGGAATAAACGCTCCCGTTTGGTCGGTATACTTAATAGTTAAATTTAAATCTTGACCTATCGTAAGATTAAAAACGGGATCAAGAGTTTTATTATAATCATTTAAAAATATCTGTATATCTGTTTTTATTTGGACAATCTGTATTATAAGTAGAATCGAATGAGGTTCATAACCACTTTTTCGAGCAAAAATCGTCAAAAAGTTTACACCTTGATTTAAATCAATTGTATTTATAAGCACTGAATAATTATTATAAGCTTCAGTAAGAAGCTCCGATACTCCTGAACCATTTATATCTACAATGGCACCAGAAATATGACTTACTGGAATAGATGTATCATACGAAGCAGTAACATTGATGATCTCATTTGGATATCGTGTAATAGATGGATTTAATGGTTGTTCCGCTCCATCTATAAATAATGTTAAATCTGTCTCTAATTGGATAATTTCAATTACTAGCAAAATCGTCTGAGGTTCATAACCACTTTTTCGAGCAAAAATAGTTAAAAAGTTCGCACCTTGATTTAAATCATTTGTATCGATAAGCACTGAATAATTATTATATGCTTCAGTGAGAAGCTCCGATACTCCTGAACCATTTATATCTACAGTGGCACCAGAAATATGACTTACTGGAATAGATGTATCATACGAAACGGTAGCATTGATGATTTCATTTGGATATCGTGTAATAGATGGATTTAATGGTTGTTCCGCTCCATCTATAAATAATGTTAAATCTGTCTCTATTTGGATAATCTCTATTACGAGTAAAATTGAATGGGCTTCATAACCACTTTTTCGAGCGAAAATAGTTAAAAAGTTTACACCTTGGTTTAAATCATTTGTATCAATAAGCACTGAATAATTATTATAAGCTTCATTGAGAAGCTCCGATATTCCTGAACCATTTATATCCACAATGGCACCAGAAATATGTTCTTTTAAAGTAGTATCATTATAAGTAAGAGTGATATTTAAAAATTGATCTCTATATAACTTTATAGAGGGATTTTTCCCTTGAATCAGTCCATTTAAATATAACCAATAATCTGTCTCCCTCTCAAATACATTTATAGTTAATAACTCTGTAACTGATGTATAATTCTTTTTCTGAGCAATTATATTTAAAAATATTATTCCAATACTAAGTTTTGATGTATTTAAAGTAAGATTATAAAAATTATTATTATCTGTAAATATTTCTCCAATACTAGTCCCATTTAATGTGACTATAGCATCATGAATAAAACTTCCTCCTGCATCATTATCTTTATATTTAATAGTAATGTTTAGAATATCCCCAGCATGTACGTTATAAGATTTATTAATCGAACAATCAGCATCATTTATAAAAATATTATCGATATATGTTTCTCGTTCAACTATTTCAATAGATATTATCATTGTTTGAGACTCGTATCCTATCTCATTAAACTCAATTCTTAAATTAGGAGCAGTATTTACTTGATATTTTGATGTACTACACGTTATATTATAAAGTCCGTTTCCTGATTTTATCGATATTTCATCATTCCAGTAAACAGTAGGATTAGCATTCTCAATACCAGAGTTATCTGATCTAACTGTATAATTAAGATGTATGGTAAAATTATTATTCCAAGGGACTTCTATATTGGGATATTCTTCAGCAGTAAGTTTAGTATAGGCAATTACTTCAATAGTTATATTAACTTTATTATTCTGATAAGATGGATGAGAACCATAAATCGTTAGATCATTATCTCCAGGATTACCTCCAGTTGTGTTAAAGATAAGTAAATAATATCCTGGATTTATCTCATTAAAATATTGAATTCCCTCGGTAAAGTTTATTAAATAAATATTTGCATCCTCTATCGGTTTATTATTTCTTAGATCGTAAAATGAGACCTTTAGGTTTACTGTTTCCCCCTCAAATATATCTGGATAATAAAATTCATCAGGAACTAATGAAGAATTATGGTTAACAGTAAAAGATTTGTAAATAATACCCGTTTCGTTTAAATTAAAGCTGGAATATGAATTATTCCACGTAATTATTGCATTATAATTACCGACTTCGTAATTTGGTTTATCAGAAGGTATCATAATAGGATCAAAATAAACCATACCAACATTATTAACTTGCTTTAATTGATTTTCTCTTGTCCAAATTGTACCATTTGGAAATTTTATCTGAAGTTGGGCTTTTGTTTGTTGAATATATCCAGAGATCAGTTGAGTATTATTTATTCTCGCTGTAATATTTATATATTCTCCACTAAAGAAACTACTTTTTAGCTCCCAATTGCCTGTAATATTACTATACATATCCATTTCTAAGCAATAATTAGGTGATACTGCCACAAACCTCCAAAATCCATTTGTGTTGCTTGTTATAGAACTTACTGGTACATTTACTACTTTTTTATTTCCAATTTTTTTTATAAAAGTTTCAGAAAGTGAATTAGGATTTAGAGAGAAATATACTCCTGTCAAATCAAAATCTGAAGGATATTCAACAGTCATATTCGTCTCTTCATATCCCGTTGGAATTTCCATATGTGCATATGTTGTCCAATTCACATTACTATTATTAGATACGATAAAAGATGAGCCTTGATAACTTAAATCAGGATCCGCTCTATAATAACTTTCAGGGGTAGATTTAGTTGTATATAAATTCAAATTTGTACTAAATTCAACTTTATAGCTATTCCAATTTCCATCATCTTGATAAGTATAAGGCCAATTCGCATCACTACTAAAATTAGCAATTACGGATGATTGGAGACTTCCATCCCAATTACCAATTATGCCAAGGTTACCTTCACCATAATTGGCTTTATCATGCACATTTTCACCATTTAATTGCAACTGTAGTTGGCTTGGTTTCGCTTTCGATTTCACTATTAACGAAACATTATCAAAGAGTACAGTATAGTAACCAGCATAACCACCTGGAGCAGTTCCACTAACCCTTTTAAATTCTAAAGTAATATTTAGATCTTTAACTCCTGTAGGAAATATTTGTTCATCATTGCCATCTAGATAAATAGGATATGGGTTATACCATTGACCATTAGAATTACCGGAGGCATCTATCATTGATTGAAGTCCATTGCCCCAAATGAGTTTACCATTGATAATAACTTGGAGTACCCAGTGGTTATTATAACCATCACTATATTTCGGAAATACTGCAAAACTTAACCATGCTTTATCTACGTCCCCTCTATCTAATTGAATATTTGTTTCCCACCAGCATCTATCACCAACATCATAATAACCGGTTGAATAGTCATCCACCCTTAATTCTAAACAATCTTCATAATCAGATATAGAAGTTGAACCATCAAAATAATTCCCGCTCATAGGATTAGTATATCCTTGAACATCTCCTGTTTTAAACGTCCATCCATCAATGTAATCGCTATCGTTAGATCCGGCTGGAGAACCTCCCACAAATGAACCAGCATGAAATGTTCCATTAATCCAATTTCGTGTATCATACAAATCTTTTATCGTTGAATTTAATTGATATCCATTCCATCCGTATAATTCAACTTTTGCGTGAGTATCATCGAAAGAATTATTATTAAAACTAACTGCTAAATTTGATTTTGTATAATTAGCATAATGAGTCACATCCCAAGGGGCTCCTGTACCTGTGAAAGTATTATCAAAAGCAACATCTTCAGTTTTTAAATTTTCATGTTTTAAATCTTCATTATTATTATATTTATTTTCATTACCTTTGATATTTTGATTTATATTAACATTATTTGGAAAAGTAATTAGGAAGAAATTTATAAGTAAAATCGATAGAACTAAAATCCCTTTTATCCTTTTTTTAATATGCAATATCACTCACTTATAAAGTTATTATATTCTTAATTCAGCTAAACTTAATTTTAAAAACATAATAAAAGTACTACTTTAAAAATCTTTTTTATACATAATTATATTCTCTAATTATAAGGCTTATAAAAGAAAAGTCTAATATTAAAGTAATATCAAATCTGTATTAATTTAGAAAGCACTTTTTATAAAGCCTCCATCAACTTGGATAACCGTTCCAGTTATATAACTAGCTCTTTCAGAAGCAAGAAAAACAACTAAATTTGCTAATTCCTCTGGGGTTCCTAATCGACCTAATGGAATTTGATCTATCCATGTTTTTAGAACCTCTTTTTCTGATTTATTAGTCTCTTTAATTGTTCTATTTATTAATTCTTTCATTCTATCCGTTAGAGTTGGGCCCGGACACACAACATTCACTAAAATATTATCTTTTGCATATTCATTGGCTAGTGTTTTCGCGTAACCAACAACCCCAAGACGAGTTGTGTTTGAAAGAACTAGATTTTCCAAAGGCTGTTTTACTGATACTGATGTAATCGCAATTATTCTTCCATCTTTCTGCTTTTGCATAACTGGTAAAATTAGCCTTGTAATCCTTATGAAAGATAATAAATTTAAATCGATAGAATCCTTCCAGTCATCTTGTGTTATTTTGTTTATAGGACCAGAAGGAGGACCTCCAGCATTATGAATTAGAATATCAATTCTTCCAAATTTATTTAGAGTTTTTTCCACTAGACGTTTTATCTTGTCTTCATATTTTATATCAGCAACACTATAGTAAACATTGTTTTCAAAATTAGGATTTTTATTTCTTATAAGCTTCTCCTTTGCCATACTTAAATTATCCTCTGAACGGCTGCAAATCATAATATTTGCTCCTTCTTGAAATAAACCTTCAGCACAAGCAAAACCTAACCCTTTACTTGCCGCTAAAACTAGTGCAACTTTATTCTCTAAACCTAAATCCATCATAACTCAACTCTTCTATTAAATATTATGATTATTTTTATTCACAATTTTCTGATGACAAAAAGGATGATAAAAAAATATTAAATAGATAATTTTTTATACCACTCTTTTCATAATATTTTTAAATCAATAAACTGTATGAAAATATTTATTAAAATAAAATTTAATATTATTATATAAATTATCAAAATTCCCAAGGTGTGAACAATTAGCTTAGACACTAAAAGTTTTGATAACATCTTAAGCAAAATTATAAAGTCAGAAAGTGGGATTAAAAAAGTTATTTTGGTTGATAGAACAGGTTTAACCATCGCAAGTGTATCAAAATTTAGCTACTTTCCTGCTGATGTTGATGGAATAGGCGCAATTGCTAGTGCTGTTTTCTGTGCTTCGGAAGAACAAGGAAAAAATCTTGAATTAGGAGATTTAGAAATAGTTACAAGTGAGTTTTCAGGAGGAAAGATATTTGCCTCAAGCTGTGGCCCAAAAGGAGTCCTAACTCTAATTTCAGACCCAGATATCAACATTGGGTTGATCAGACTAATCTTAAAGCGCTCCGGTGACGAGTTGAAGGAGATTTTAGACGAATTCTTGTCAGATATTCCCGATACTTTAGATTCAGGACTGGATTTGAGCGATTTGGATGAGCTCACTCCCGATTAACAAATTTTTGCTTATTTTCAAAACTTAAAGATATATATAATTCTTTAAGAATAGCTTCTTTTTCCTAGAATATGAGTGATTATGAATTGTTAAATCAGTTAAAAAAAAAATTAACAATTTCAAATTTTGACAATTACTTGAAATTATTTGTAAAAATAGTAAATAGTGAACCCGATATTGTTGAAGAGTTGGAAAATTCGAATCAAGCAATCCAATTTATCACATGGTCTAAGAATTACGGTAAACCACCTTCAGGAAAACAAATATTTAATTTCTGGATAAAAGTAGAAAATAGTATGATGTATTATGGTCATGGCGATATTGAATCTCCAGATGTTCAACTAACTATTTCTGAATCAACTTTATTGAAATTATTCAGAGGGAAACTTGATGCTCCTAGCGCATCAGTTCAGAATAAAATTAAGGTTATCGGATCGATGTTTTATTTATTTACCCTACAAAACATCATAGATTTAATGATGGAAATATTAGAATCAAATTAAGCACTTATTATAGAGAATCTAATATTCCTTCTTGAAATTGGAAATCTTTAGAGTAAATCATTATCTTTTACGATTTTTAGATAATGATCTCTTTCTCTTCTTAAAACTTTAATCTCTTTTTTGAGATCAAATATTTCGTTTTTTAAATTTTCTTTTTCTTTGGTTTCTAAGTTAAATTTGTCTTTTAGGTTTTTTATTTCGAATTTTAAATTGGTAATTGAATCTATATGAACTGTATTCTCATGCTTTGACTTTTCAATTTCTTCCTTCATTTTTTTAATTTCATTATCTAACCTTCCTATTTGGGTATTCAAACTTAAATTAATCCTTTTCAAATTATCTCTTTCTTGTAGAAATTTTTCTGCTTCCTTTTCAAGTCCTTTTGCTGATTCTAGTTTTTGATTAATTTCTCGTATCTTTTCATCCTTTACCTGAATTTCATCCTCTTTTAGACTAATTTTATCATTAAACTCTTTAATTTCTTCTAGTAATTTTGCATTATTTTCATTTAAATCAGCCATCTGCTGACTCCATTCCTCTAACTTAATATATTGCTCACTAACTTCGGCTTTTAACGATTCAACTTCTCCATTAATAGTATTTTTCTCCTCCATTAACTCAGTATATTTATTAGTTAGATCCCTGATCTTTTTTGTTTTTTCTTCGAGAAGATCCTCCAATTCCTGATTTTTTTCTTTAATCTCCTCAAATTGATTCATTAATTCCATATCAACATTAATCTTTTTTTCTTCTTCCTTCATTTCATCATTAAGACTTTCCTTTTCTTCTTTCTCAGTAGATTCTTCTTCCTTCTCCTTAGTAAATACTTTACTAGTTTCTCCCTCAATGACTTCTTCCCAAAATGGTGTTAATTCTTCATTCTTTAGCATTTCATAATATCTTCCAAAGATATCATCAAAATTAAGAGCTTCTCTTTTTGGTAATAACTCATGGGCTATTCGTCTTATCATGCCTTCAAAATCATCAGACGGGTTGTCATTATCAGATAAGAAAATAGTAATTGCATAATTTGGTTTCCCAACATAATGACGAAATGAAAATCCTGTATAGAAACTTACTACATTTAATTCATTTTCAAGAATTAATTCAAGATAATTTGGTTCCATTTTTTTTTGCATATGTTCATTTTCCAGATATGAAAGAGTATCTTGTGAAATCCCCAAAAATTCATCTAAATTTGAAGGAAATTGAGTATCAATATATGCTTTGTAATCATCATCAAATGCCAAAATCATAATTCCCTTCAAACTATAAACCTCACAGGAATAAATAATTACACTATATAAATTTCATTTAATTATAACATAATCAATAATGCTCTATTTATTTTATTTTTAGATGTTTTTAAATCTAACTCAATGAATAGAAATTTTGTTATAATCTAAGATTTTACAAAATCAAATTCAAACTGATTTTTTGGAAGAATAAAAAAACTTATGATATATTAAAGCAGATAAAAATTATTTAAAAATTTGGGCAATACAATTCTGCACTTGAGTCTCATTAGTAGCTAAAAAATTATGTTTAAATGCAGAAGCAAAAAATAAGCGATCTTTTGGATTAAAAAATTTATAGCCGAACTTATTCCATTGCATACCTTTATTTAAAGGAGCAACAAGAGAAAGCTCATTCTTTACTAGATTTGTTAATATTAATGGAAAGCCTTCTTTTGTGGAAAGATTAACAACATTTAATAATATATCATCATTAAATTTTTCCCACGTTTGTTTGAATTGAATGCAAAATGATTTGATATCAATTTTATTTTCTAAAATCAATTTTGCTAGGGCTTTCAATGTCATTTCATAGGAATTATGGTCTGATGCCCCTGAAATAATTGTACTAGGTAATGATTTTCCATCTTTTTTAAATGGGATATTATATTCTGGAAGCAATCTTATTTGATTTAATCCAAGTATGTTTTTTACATCTTGAATACTTCCTCCAGTATCAAAGAACTGTTTATTTATAATGTACTTTATTAATTTCTGAGCATGAACTTCTCCAAAATATGGATAATCTGAGGCGTAAAGTAAGTATTCTGACCAATCTTTATTATCTACAGTATATTTGTTATGGGATTTAAACCATCGCCGAAAATCTTCAAAAAAATTGCCTGCGCCCTCTCCATGTAGCATTGATAAATCACCGTACGTATTTGGCTGAACGATAGCATTATATACTTCATGGTCACCGATATTCCCTTGCGCAAAATGTGCTATAATTACTTTAAAATGAGGTAGTAGCTCTGGAAATTGTTGTTTAATGACCCCTCTTGTTGATTTTACTAATTCAGCGATATCTAATATTGAACCTCTTCCTCTCGTATCAAAAATCACTGGCATCGATTGACTAGCAGCCTCAACAAGAACATTAACCGCTTTCCCTGACTTTATATCATCAATCCATCTTTCTGAACGAGGATGTAGTTTTAAACCTCTTAAACCTAAAACTTCACGTGCATAACTCACTTCTTTTACAGCTTTATCACCTTCCATAGGATCTACTCGTCCATAACCAATCAGCTTCATGGAAAATGGAAATCGCGTTGTAAATCGAGATACATTGATATTACTCGCTCGGTATAATGCTTCGGGATGCTTATCTCTGAATACATCTTGAAAAGGAAATACAACTCCCTGATCTATAAATGAATAGAATTTAGCTTTCTCTTTTAAATCGGAATATCTTTTTCCTAGTTTTTGTAAAACTGTATATAATTTATCAGTAAACGGATATGGAGTGAATGACCAGGTTATTCGTGTAGATCTTCCTTCCATAGTTGTTCTAAATGATTGTTCACCAGTTTTTTCCCAGTCAGAAGTAACACGACCTTGGACATTGCCCCAAAAATCAAAAGTTCCTGTTCCTGGAGCTAAGGGATTCATCATTGTTGCACCGTCCACATCTTCACCTAAATGAGAATGCGCATCGATTACAAATATTTGTTCTATTCGCTTTTTCCCATCTTGTTCAATTGTAGCAGTTAGCATTATTAATCCCTCATTTCTTTAGGAAGTGTCAAGACTCCAGTTAATGGATTATTTAAAGGGTCTTGACAATATTGGATTGTAAAATAAATTAAATCCCACAAAATACTTGGATTTTCCCCATTTCTCAACTTATAATCATATAAGGATAATTGATATTCTGCTTCTGTAATTGGAGGTTCTGCATAACTTACACTTCCAAAAACAGATTGAAGTATTGGCTTTAAAAACGGCGAATAAAGGAAACCTAATTCTTTCAACTCATCTTTTAAGTAAAATAACATACGTTGGACAGCTTGCATCATATACCTAATAGGTTGATTTTCTGGTCCTAAATATTGCTCAGCGAATTTAGGATCATATTGTGCAAGATGGTCTCTCGTCAAATTTTGCGCAGGGCGGAAAAGTGAAATCAGACCTCGTTCTATCGCTCCTTTACGGTTTAAAGCTATTGTTTCTGAACCTGCGTCAGGCACCCAAACACCTTTTTGGAGTAATTTTCTTGCTTTATAACACATAGCTTGAAGAAGCATAACCATACCAATCCTCCTACAAATTGATATTTGAGCATCACTAATTCTCACCTCAATAGTTCCCCAATCAGTAAAAGGAAATACATCTTGAAATCTACCATCTTCTAAACTTGCTTTCTGGATTATTCCTAGAAAGTAATTGATTGTATCCTGATCGGATGAGGTAATGTATGGAATGAAATGTTTGGGATCATTATTACTTAACATTGTAGTGTTATATTTTAATCTTAGGGAACGTACACAATTCGGAGCTGTGATCCTGTTGTTAAGAATTTTCACAACATCAGTTGGTTTGTTATTTATGATCGGCGAGTTGCAAGTGAGTGCGATAATATGAGGAATAAAATTCCTTATCATGCAATATGCTTGAACTTTTTCGACATCTGATTGGAAAGATCCAATGTGTGAATGATCAGCTTGGCTTAACCCGCGCATATATTCCTGTGCAGCAGGATTTATGGCTGATGCTATAATATGTAGATCATTGGGTAAAGTTGTCTTAGCTAATAAAAAGAGAGTAGAAGCCCAATATGCTAATTCTTCTACATATTCACAAGGGGGTGTAACTAACTCTAGGATGTAAGTAACTGCCGTAACATTTCCATCTCTCGCAAATGTATCAATATCTACTTCGTTACCATCCGGTAATCGATATCTTATATCCATAGCATATCCTTTTTCTAAATCCTCGCGACCATATGGACGTGCCGTGACTTTTGAGCGAATATAATCTGGGACTGGATAGAAATCATCTCTGCCTTCATAAAGGATTTGATCCATTATTCTTATTGCATCCTTTACAATTTCTTTCATCCGAAAAACCATCTCGTCTCCAGGCGGGTAATTTCCTTGGTCATCTGCTATTATTAGTTCCATTTCAATACCATGAGTAAATGGTAATGGTGTCCAGTGCTCTATATCCCATAAGATTTCCCCCCATGTTCTTTCTGGAATATAAACCTCACGATAATCTGTCCCAAGGAACAGCTGATCATGGGATCTATCTATCTGATTTCCAATAGATATACCTGATGTGATACCAGATACTTTTTTACTTTTTGCTTTTCCAGAGCCCATAAAGGCACCAAAGGTATCACTCCCTCCTTTACTTTTTCCTTTCTTCTTTTTCTTTTCTTTTTTTTTATCCTTAGCCATAGAATTCCCTTTAAATTTACAGTTATTACGATAATGCTTCTATAAAACTTCTAAATGAGTTGTAATCATTTAAAAATTCATATGACAATATTAGATTAATTACTTTGAAATGATGAGACATAAAGATATTGTTCAGATTAGAGACTGTTTGTCCACCCTCAAAGAACGAATCATCAATTAAAACTTGCACATTATTGCCCAGTTTTTTTTGGATTCTAGATTTTAAATTACTTAAATCCTCTGAATCGGAAGCAAGAATGATAGTTGGTTTTCCCAAATAAGGAATAAAGTCTAAATTAAACAAAATAATTTGACTTGAAATTTTATTTGGCTGCAAAAATAGTCGCAGTGTAGTTTGCATGACTGATAATTCCTTTTCATTATGTTGTTTAGTGGATGGAAAGACATAATATGCAAAAGATTTGTGTGTATTAAATTTCAAATCAGAATAAATTCTATCGAGAATTGGAAAAATACTAAAATCATAGTTAAATAAGGATAGAATAGCAAGTTTAAAATTATAATCCCTTGATAGAAGATTGCTGCTTACATTCCCTCCTAATAGGGAAAAATCTTTAACCTCTTCACTAACTTTAGAAGAAAAAACATTCAATAAATAAAACTGAGAAAAAATTAGAGTGGGATCAATTTTCTCCCTAAGTTCATCTACTAATTCATATATAACATTAAATAAGTCTTTTATAATATGTTCTCTAACCTTTTGAATTTGTATCATATTAATAATCTTTTCAGCAGCTTCAGGACTGTCTAATTCCGCTAAAATTGTTATGGAATTCTTCAAATAGTCGTATACAACATTTTGAAAATTATTTTCAGTGAAATTTATTTTGGAAGAATTAATTAAAATTTGAGTAATTTGGTTAATAATTTTTAAGATATCATCCTTTTTTTTAATTTCATTAAGTTTTTTAGCCACATCAAATAACACTTTAACTTTTAACAATTCATTCTCAATTAAATACGTAAATTTAAGTGCTAATTGATGATCTTTTTTGATGACATTTCCTAATACTTTCGCTATTATACCTTCTTTCTTTGATGGATCCTCAATAATACTTAATATTTTGATTATTTCATCACGATTTATATCTACGAAATCCAAAACCAATTTGTTAATAATTTCAAATTTTTTGAAATGGTCTTCTATACTCTTTATTACATTTAAACATGCGTTTAAATCAACTGTGGCATAAGCCCTAATTAGATTATAATAAAATTTAATCCTTTCTTTCTCATCAGATAGTTGCAGTGACGTTTCTAAAGCTTTATAAAATTCATTTATTGACAAGTATTGCTTTGCTAAGATTTCAAGTTGAGAGTCAATTTTTTCAAGAGAGATTCCTGGTTTTGGAGGTATAAGTGCAGAAATGGCTTGTCCTGATTGGGACTGGCTTTCAATATAAGCTTTATATTCAGCTTTCATAGAATTAATATCCTTTTCTAGACTCTTTATGTTATTTTTATGAGAGTTAACAAAGTAGTCTTTGGCTTTGAATTTATCCCCTGCATCAGGCTCAAGAGCTTGCAGGCTCCCTAATACTTTTTTAATATTACTTGAGGAGACTGACTCTCTTAATTTTTGGACTTTTACAGTATATTGGACAAGTTTCATCCAGTAAGCATTAATAATTAATTTACCATAACCATCTCCAGTCGGTTTTAATTTTAAATTAACTGCCTTAATCTCTCCTGGTTTGAATTCAATTTCATTATTAAACTCGTTAGGCTCAAAAATTACATCTAAATTTTCTCCCTCGAAACCAATTTTAAAGGTTTCAATCTTCTTAGATTGGCTTAATATCTGAAGCGAAATTAAATTATCAGCATCAGGAATTAAGAGATTCTGAGGAAACTTAGTGACTGTAATACTGATAACTTGATTATGGTTTTGGGTGGACATTATATAATTTATGTCTTATGTTTTTTTATTTATTTAAATTAAGCATAATAGATAATTATTTTGATTAAAGGGCGAACAATGATACTTTAAATTGTCATTTTAAATCGTTATAAAAAAAACATAGAGTACCCATTAAAAAATTTAATTTTTTGAAAAGGAATTATGCTCCTTTCCGCCTTCGTCTGTCAACATATTCTTTTAAATCTTCGATAACCATTTCTTTAGTATAATCTGGCCAATAATCATCTCTAAATTTAAATTCAGCATATGAAGCATCCCAAAGAAGAAACCCAGATAACCTTGCTCCATCTTCCATTCCGGTTCTTATGATATAATCTAATTCTGGGAATCCTTTAGTGTATAGGTAATTCTTTACTAAGTTAAGATCAATTTTCTCAGGGATAACACCAT
>JBHLLO010000060.1:0-3150 GCA_048885535.1 Candidatus Hermodarchaeota archaeon | reverse complement strand
ATCTAATTCTGGGAATCCTTTAGTGTATAGGTAATTCTTTACTAAGTTAAGATCAATTTTCTCAGGGATAACACCATTTTTAACAATCTTCCTAATAGCATCTACTATTTCTTCTTGTCCATCATACATAATACAGACATTTAAAAAGGCCTTATCAAAATTTTGAGTATAATCTGTTAATTCCTTTAACTTTCGTTTAACATCTTCAGGGAGCAAATGTAGTCTTCCAATAATATTAATTTTAATTTTCTCATCTCTTATTATCGATTCTTTTTTAACAGAGTCTACAGCAGCCACAATTATTTTATATATATTTTTTAATTCCTCCGGACTTCTCCTTTTAGCATTTTCAAGTGATAAGGCATAAACAGTTACATATCTAATGCCTGCATCGAAAAAGTCAAATAACCTATCTCTTAGATTTTTATATCCCTCTAAATGACCTAAATTAGGATCTAGATTGTTAGCTCTCGCCCATCGTCTATTTCCATCTAATATTAGCCCGATATGTTTAGGTAACTTATCCCTTGGGGTGTTTATAAGATCTTCCAAATTTTTTACCTAACTATGAGTGTACTACTAATAATAGTATTATTAGTAATATAAGATATATGAAATAATAATATTTCATAAATTTAAAAATGATTGAAGAAAATCTTATTTATTATAGAAAATAGACAATCTATAGCAAATTTCTCATAACGATCTCGGAACTTCTATGTTTTTCCCATAGAGACAGGAATTTGTTTAAAGTGGCATCATTTTGATAGATTTTATCCCTTGCAATTCTTTTAGCTTTTAACACTTTAAGAAACTTTCTATCTAAGCTTTTCTCATACTGATTGCCAAGTTTTTCTAGCTTACCTTTATTTTCACATGACTTAATTGATTGAATTGCAATTTGCCCTGACATCATCGCATAAGGAATGCCTTTTCCACTAATCGGATCAACAATTCCTCCAGCATCTCCAACAGCAAAAACTTGTTCCTCATATAGTTTTGGTCTTAGTCCTACTGGGATAAGATGTGGTTTAAAAACTTCTAAACTTGAGCCTTCAAGAGCCGTTTTTACAAATTGAAGGTTTTCAAATTTCTTGAATTCCTCTCTTGAGTTTCTTATTAAATTTATTTGGTTACCCCAACCAACAGTTATAGTTTCAGATTTTGGAAATAACCAGGCATAACCAACTGGAATTAAATCTTTGATACCAAAAAATAAATGAACGGCATCAGATCCTAAAGAATTTTTAATTTTTAAGTCAGTAGACTTCATCTCTTTTGTAATTGTCAAAATTAGATCTTCATCTTTGAAGAATGGCCATCCTAAGAGTTTTAAAGTTGTTGAAGTAGCTCCATCAGCAGCAATAATATATCTCGACCAATACTTTTCTTTATTAGTGATGACAGAATATTTATCCTCCTCTTTTTGGATATTAATTAAGAGTTCTTTTTCCCTCAAAATAGCACCACTATTTGTTGCCATATCTGTTAAAAATTTATCGAATACACTTCGCCATATAACTGCACCTTTTCCTTCCTTTGAATAAGTGTATCCTTCTGTGTGATGTAATTTTAAAGTTTCTATAACCCGTTCTATCTTTTCCTCAGGATAATCGATCTCTTCAATAAGTTCCCATGCCATGGCTCCACCACAGGCTTTATACCGCCCCCCTTCCCCAAGACCCTCTTTTTCTATAATGCATGTTGAGTATCCATTTTCACTAGCTACTTTAGCAGCAACAGAACCACTTGGACCAGCACCAATTACTAGAATATCAAAAATATTAGAATTTGAGCTCATGTTCTTCTCTTATTAGATTTTAATTTTCAATTATCTCAACAGTAATCATTGTTAATATTCCTAATTATAAAAATGAACTGATTGAAGGTGAAACTTTGATATATAAACTTTTCCTTAAAGTAAATAATATTTCTAAGATTATGAATCGTTAAAAATATTAACAGTATAGAAAAATTGGTTAGTATAAGCCATAAAGTTTAAAATCTTGCATGGATAATACTTTTATAAAATAAATATTTGAATAAATAAATATTCTGTTAAAGAACGTGCAGATTAATTACACCAAAGACATACGAGGATTTTTAAATGATTAATAATAAACACATGTTTACTGACATCGGTATTGATAGTGCTGGTTTCTACGCCCCAAAATATTATTTAAAATTAAAAGATTTGGCATCCGAGAGAAATGTTCATCCGGATAAGTATAAAAAAGGGTTGATGTCTATTGAAATGCGGGTTCCTGCAATAGATGAAGATATCATCTCAATAGGGTTAAAAGCGGGATATAATGCTCTTGTAAAAGGTAATATTTCACCCAAATCCATTGATGCTGTATTTTGTGGCACCGAAACTATAACATACGCCGTGAAGTCTGTCTCAAATATCTATGCGGAGCTCCTAGGCGTCCCAAGGAACGTTTTAACTCAAGATATTTATAATGCCTGCGCTGGGGGCACTCTTGCGATATTAAATGCGATAGCTTTGGTTGAAAAAGAAGTAATTGAAAGGGCTCTGGTGATCTCCGCCGACATTTCATCCTATCAAATGCATTCTCCGAGCGAACCAACTCAAGGATCTGGGGCGATTGCCCTTGTTATCTCTAAAAATCCAAGGATTGCTACTTTTAGTAAAAAATTTGGAAAGGTTTCGGGTAATGTAAATGATTTTTGGAGACCCGCAAATGATGTAAATGCTAATGCATTTGGACAATATTCTGTAGACACCTATTTGAATTTTCAGTTAACTGCTTATGATGATCTCATTAAACATCTTGGAGATTTTCATGCAGATTATTACACTTTTCATGCTCCCTTCGCTAAATTACCAATTAAAATTATGCAACAAATTATCCAAAAACGGTGGGTAAATCATATCAATACTCTACCAAAAATTAGACCTCAACCTACGATAAAAAAATCAATTAAACTTAAATTAAATTCCTTTTTGCATGACATTACAGTCCTTCCCGAATATATTTATTTAAAACTGCGAGAACGAGGATATTCTTCACAAACTTTAGAAAAAATATCGCATCAGATATTAGAGAATGTAAAATACAAGGTTCTTCCACAATTGAGAGTCCCATCGCACTTTGGGAATATGTACAACGCAGCAGTATGGGCTCA